>CBFHPQ010000024.1:0-21721 GCA_965657865.1 Coraliomargaritaceae bacterium
CCTGAACTAGTGTCATCACCAGTGCCACCGCTAGTACCGCCAGAACCAGTGCCACCTGAACTAGTGTCATCACCAGTGCCACCGCTAGTACCGCCAGAACCAGTGCCACCTGAACTAGTGTCATCACCAGTGCCACCGCTAGTACCGCCAGAACCAGTGCCACCTGAACTAGTGTCATCACCAGTGCCACCGCTAGTACCGCCAGAACCAGTGCCACCTGAACTAGTGTCATCACCAGTTTTGTCACCTTCGCTATCGCTTTCACTGTCGCTAGAATCATCGCCAGTGCCGTCGCCTTCACCAGAGCCTTTGGAATCTGCTTTATCAGGATTCAGAGAGGGTACTAAGGCTCGTACCTTTGGAGAGATATTTTCATCGCCGACTAAGGAGTCATAGTTCGGGTTATCCGTTTTAAGTGTGACGACGAGTATTTTGGATGGTGGGACTGCAATATCTGTTTGAGATGCGGGAAGTTTTACTGGAATCGCCTCTTGTGATTGGCTAACATTTTTAAACTCGATTTCCTTCCCAGTAATGTAACTTCGGACTCGGACAAGACCCTCGACATTACTTGTTTCGAAGCGGAAAGAGTTGGCATTGGTATCAAAAGTGAACTTTGCATGAAACCGAGTGCCTTTTACTATGGTAACACCAAGGGGGGTTTGAACATCGAAGGAGGAGCCATTTGCGAGTTTTTTAACGTAGGCATAGAGTGAGCCATAATTAATATTAATCAAAGTATTGGATTGGCTAGGATCTCGGCTGAGTTGCTCATAGGTCTTGCTTCCGCTAAAAGGCTTTTGCTTGAGCTTGGTGAAGACAATTTCAGAATTCTGCTCGAGCGTAACTTCTGATCCATTACTGAAAATGAATTTTGCAGAACTGTTTTCGCCTGCGGTTAAGGTCGCACCTTCATAGATGAGATTACCGACGCGTACGGGCTGAGAAGCCGCTTTACCTGATAATTTTTTATTAGAATGTATTATGGAGCCATTAATTTCAACAATCTTAGCGTTTGATAATGGCGCGGCGTGCGCGATCGTTGCTAATAGTGTGATGATCCCCGTTAAAACGTGAATAAATGAGATTATTTTCATTTGTGTTTAGGTTGGTTGATTTAATTCTATCCTCTATAAAATTTAAAAATTAGACTAAAATCAACATAAAAATCATAAATAACCTAAATGTAAAAAGGAGGCTTGAAAGCTTCTGTAATAGAATCCTTCTAATCGATGCCTCGCTAAGCTTTATGAAGTGTGGTGCCTTGGGAGCTTTATCAGTTAAGCTCGTTAGAATGATCCATTAACCGCTTGCGGTATGCCCATTCATCTTAAGAGGGTTTACCTGACTCATCTTCGGACCTTACGCCTAATTGGCTTCAGGTTTTTATTTTAGTTTGTTATGTATTCACAAAAAACCCCTGACTGAAATGGTCAGGGGTTTGTTAAAGGTAATTTCTAGAGCTCGCTAACTCATTTAGCGGTCTATTAAAGATGTTTCTTTTTACTGCGGAGAAGCAGCACCAGAGGCACTGTTAATCTCAGTTTGGTCACCTTGTGGATTTGTAACTACTGGATCTCCGTCATCTGTTGAGGTGTCGTCAGAAGTATCGTCTGTGGTAGTATCGTCCGTAGTGTCGTCTGTGGTAGTGTCGTCTGTGGTGTCGTCCGTTGTGTCGTCCGTAGTGTCGTCCGTAGTGTCGTCCGTAGTGTCGTCCGTAGTGTCGTCAGTGGTTTCGTCAGAGGTGGTATCGTCCGATTCTTCCTCTGTTGTTTCTTCAGATTCGGTTTCCTCGGATTCTTCGTCCGTGGTTGTTTCTTCAGATTCGGTTTCCTCGGATTCTTCGTCCGTGGTTGTTTCTTCAGATTCGGTTTCCTCACCTTCTGAAGTTTCAGTGTCATCGTCTTCAATTGAGAGGAAGACAGCATCGACCGCTTCAGTGACTGCTTCGATGATCTCTTCAGAAATGTCATTTTCAGCGAGGACATCCTGCTGTGCACTAATAATAGCAGCCTCTAAATTGTCTTGATCGACTTGAGTAAGGCTTAAGGTTTCATCGCGACCTGCAGTTGCAGCACCTTTCGCGGCGTTGGTTGCGACGTTTTCAACATCAATGCCGATATCATTTGCTGCTGAAATTGCGGTCTCTGTGACAACTGTTGAAACATCTGCAATAACTGCTACGAGGTCGACGCTGACATCGTCTGCAGCAGCTTCTTGAACCAAAGCGGTGACGGTAGAAATCGTAGCATTAGCAACGGATTCGACGACGGAAGGAGAATCGCTATCGGCGGCCTCGGAATCAAATTTAGTAGCGACCGTGATAACTGCTTGCGTGGCGGCCTCAACGGCATCAGGCAGAGACACTTGAGCGTCCTCTTTAGTTGCAATGGCAGCAGCAGCAATTACGGAACCCTTAGTGGCAGCGTCGACAACTGCAGAGGTAGTAATGCTCACGTCAGTAGATTTAGAGGCAGCTTCACCTGCACCTGTAGTTGAACCAGTGGCTGATGCGCTAATAGTAGATAGAGTGTCTACTCCAAGTGATTCAGCTTGGTTGACAGCAGTCGTGACAACTGCCTGCGCGGTTGCTTCAACGGCATCAGTGGTTTGCTCTACATTGAGTTGCTCTGAAAATGAAAGATCGGTGACGGCGGCTGCAAGAGTGGCAGCTACAGCTTGTACAACAGTGTTGATATTCGTAGCGGTGACGCCTTCAATTCTAAGGGCGGCCGTTACAACCTCTCTAGAAATAATACTAACATTTTCTGGATCCCTAACATCAATGTTAAGCTCATTGAGTAGTTCTTTAGCATCTTCAGTAGTGGCATTCCCTTTGGCGATGAGCAAGATCAGTGCTTCTTTTCTCTTTTCAAGAATTTCTTCTTTGGTGTCGGCGGTTTGATCTTCGTTTTGCGCGAGAAGCGATGGTCCAGAAATTAATGCGAATCCGGTGATAAATGTAAGGCTTAATGCCTTAAATTTTGAGTTAATTAGTTTTAGCATACGGATATGAGTTGGATGTTTGTTGTGGTGGCTAATTGAAGGCAACACGCACTGAAAAGGGTTTATACGTATATACATTGTAATATTACGCAACGGGATGCAAGGTATTATAAAGTTAAATTATTAGATTTTTACGTAATTTAATTAAAAGAAGGTTTTTAACAAAAACTTCAAATTAGAGTGTTTAGCCCAAAAAATAGTTGCAGGATTCGACGTTTCTAAAGATAAGGTGGGGCATGACTCTATTTCGTCCTTGTATCGACCTACACCAGGGAAAAGTTAAGCAGATTGTAGGCGGGAGCTACTGTGATGAGGGCACTGAGGTTCAGGTGAATTATGAATCCTCGAAGGGTGCGGAGTGGTTTGCGGAGCGTTACGCTAAGGATGGTTTGACTGGAGGTCATGTGATTCAGTTGGGTACGGGCAATCAATCGCAGGCGCGAGCGGCGCTTCGTGCGTATCCAGAGGGGTTACAGATTGGAGGTGGGGTACAACTTGAAAATGCGGCTGACTGGCTCGAAGCGGGTGCGAGCCATGTAATCGTAACGAGTTATATTTTCTCGGAAAGAGGGGAATTTTTAGAGGATCGTTTGCAGAGTCTAGTAAATGAGGTGGGTCGCGAGCGGCTTGTTCTGGATTTGAGTTGTCGTGGTAGCAACGGTGATTGGGTAGTGGCGATGAATCGCTGGCAGACGCCAACAAACCTCAAACTAAGTAAATCCCTATTTTTGGAGCTTTCGAAGTTTTGTGCGGAATTTTTGATTCACGCGGCGGATGTTGAGGGTCGTTGCGAAGGGATTGACCGAGAGCTCGTTAGATATCTTGGGGACTGTGTGACTATTCCAACTTCGTATGCTGGGGGGGCGCAGAGCGTTTTGGATTTGGCGGAGGTGGAACGATTGAGTGAGGGCAAGGTCGATCTCACGATCGGAAGCGCTTTAGACATTTTTGGAGGAACGGGTGCTAGTTACACGGACTGCGTGGCGTGGAACAAGGTCCAAGGATAAGGGCATTTGCGTCGCCAATGCGCCTTCCTTATGGCTTGCATAAAAAGAGATTAAGCTAGATATAGTAGCGCCATGGAACTCTTAAATATAGGATTCGTGCTGCTAATAGTAAAATTAGCCTTTTGTTTTTTCCCGATACTATTTGGCTTTTACTTGTTGAAATGTAACGAGGAACGAATTCGCGAGATTCGAAACAGTTTCTGTAAGGCAATTTTTAAAGTACAAAATGCGATTCCTTCTAAGAAATTCAAATGTGTGGTGGTATGGATAGCAACTTCGAGTATTTTATTTGGGGCATTTTCAACATGGTTTTTGATTCTGCGGCCTTACGTGCTCTGACGCTTTACTTAATTATTGTGAATTTTTCTTTAATCTAAGAATATCAGGAGATGGTGAATTTGGAAGAGGAGGGTAAATCAAAGGTCCAAAATTTGCTCCCATGGGAGCTTAGAGTTCTTGAGTTATTTGTTAGGGCCGCCAACTTAATTGGATTGCCTCGTTCGGTTGGAGAAATCTACGGATGTTTGTTCTGCGCTCAAAAGCCGACTTCTTTTGACACGCTTATGTCCCGACTCAAGATAAGCAAGGGTTCGGTCAGTCAAGGACTTAAAGTTTTACGTCAGCTTGGAGCAGTAAAGGTGCTTTACATTCCCGGAAGTCGGAAGGATCATTATGTTGCTGAATTTTCAATGAAGCAATTAGTGCATGGGTTTATTAGAGATCAACTTAAGCCGCACCTCGAGTCGGGTACGGGTCGACTTGCTGAGGTGGAAATTTTGATTGATCAAATTGACGAGGACGCGACCCAGAGACACGCGAAAGAGCGCATTCAAGTTCTTAAAAATTGGCAGGCACGATTAGTAAAAGTGCTCCCTTTGGTTGTTTCTGCGATGAGCGGAATGGACTTTTTGAGTCGGGGAGAGAACAAATCGGAGGAAATAATTTAAACGCGATGGTATCGGTATGCTAGGAGTTCTTATATTTTTTATTTTGCTTGGGTGTTTAGTCTCTTGGTTGATCACTTATGCCATTTTGAATACTGGCGTCTGGCATGGAAACAACCGAGAGTCACAATACCACCATACTCACTCGGGTGTCATTCCGCGAATCGGTGGGGTGGGAATGGCAACGGCTTTTGGCTTAGTTTATTTACTGTGTTTCGCTTTTTTGGATCATTTAGATAATTCTTCGCTGATACACTATGCGATTGTGGTAGGCGGAATCGGGGCGTTTTTTTTAGGTTTTATTGATGATTACTATCCGCTGAGTGCGAAATTAAAATTTTTTATTCAGGTGCTGTTAGCCTTACTTGCGTATGCAAGTGGCTTATCAATTGAACGGGTGGGGCTTCCGTTTACTTCAATTTTCATAGAGCTGAATATTTTCGGTTTATTGATCACGGTTGTTTGGTTTGTAGCGATTATGAACCTAATGAATCTAATTGATGGATTAGACGGTTTGGCAGGCGGGATTGGGCTCATGCTGATGCTCTTATTGGTGTATTTAAGCATTCAAAAAGATATGTTAATCCCTGCGATATTGTCTTTAGGGATGACTGGTGCTTGTATTGGATTTCTCTTTCATAATTTCCCGCCAGCAAAGGTCTATATGGGAGATTCGGGGGCGTATCTTCTAGGTTACGTTATTGCGGCGCTCTCTTTGATGAATGCAGAAAAGGGCACGGTTTTGGCGGCTCTAATTGCGCCTATGTTTGCGTTGGCATTACCGATTGCAGATGTTGGATTTGCAATGCTTAGGCGTGCGCTTCAGGGCTTGCCTATATTCCGACCCGATAAAGGACACATTCACCATCGACTTTTAAGGACTGGCCTTTCACATCGCAATGCGGTGCTAGTGCTTTATAGCTTTTCTCTGCTTGCCCTTTTGGGAGGAATTATGGTGTTTTCCTGGCAGGGGCGCTATTTGCCTTTATTTCTTGGTTTTGCGTTTGCGCTCTTGCTCCTCATTTTACGTGGACAAAAAATTTCTTACGAGAGTATGCGTACGGCGATAGGACAATCTTTAGAAGTGCGGCAAGGGGTTCGAAATACGATAAGCCTACAGCAGTGGTTTATTACTGAGGTTGATCGAGCCGACTCTGGCAACGGGGTCTGGTCAGATTATCATTTCTTACTTAAAAAAATGGGATTCTGTAGGGGGGAGTTAGAGATAAACGGGGAGAAACGTTCTTTTTATATACCAAATATTTCAACGGAGGATCCCGAGTTGTTATGGACCAAAGAGCTTGTACTTGATGCTGATAATAATGTTCGTTTATCGCTCTACGGTGAACGGGACAATTTCTCGGAGGCGCAATTTGACTTGCTTTGCGATATTGCTGCGGAATCTTGGTCGCGTGTTTCGGCACGGTGGAAAGAGTTGAATGGCAGCGAATTAGCCTTTGATGCAATGGCTATTGAACCCAGTAACTATAAGGCGCAGCGAGCGCGAAATTTATATCGTCCCACCTATTAATCGGTCTACAAAATGAAAATTTTACTTACGGGTTGCGCAGGGTTTATTGGCTCACACGTTTTGGAGCGTCTTTTGACTGACGGGCACACCGTGCTAGGGGTCGACAACATGGATGCATTCTATGATCGAGCGCAGAAAGTAAAGAACCTCGAGCCACATCTAGCGAATGAAGGTTTTGATTTTCTAGAAGCTGATTTAGCGGACAAAGAAACCTACCAAAAGATTCAGTTTTTGGTGGAAGCCAACACGGTAGATGCAATTATCCACTTAGCGGCTAAAGCGGGGGTAAGGCCATCCATTGAGGATCCGCTTGGCTACCAGCAAGCCAATGTGGTTGCGACTCAAGCGCTCTTGGAATTTGCGCGTGAAGCTCAGATAAAACAGTTTGTGTTTGCTTCGTCTTCTTCTGTTTATGGCGTGAATCCCCGTGTTCCTTGGCGAGAGGACGACGCGGTTCTTGAACCCATCAGTCCGTATGCGAGTACGAAAGTGAGCGGAGAGCTCATGGGGCATGTCTACAGCAAACTTTTTGGGATTCGGTTTTTGGCATTACGCTTTTTCACGGTCTACGGCCCGCGTCAGCGCCCAGACTTGGCAATTAATAAGTTTACGCGGCTTATAGAGTCAGGTCAGCCGATTCCAGTATTTGGTGATGGCTCTACGCGCAGAGATTATACTTTTGTAAAGGACACGGTTGAGGGGATTGTTGGCGCTTTGCACTATGCCGATTCAAATTTTGAGATTTTCAATTTAGGAAATGATCGAACGGTTACCCTATCGGAAATGATCGAAACAATCGAATCTGTAGTAGGCAAGAAGGCTATAATAGAGCGGCAACCCGAGCAACCTGGGGATGTGAGTCAGACCTGGGCAGAGATCTCGAAAAGTCAGAAATTATTGAATTACGCCCCTAAAACTTCCTTTAAGAAGGGTGTGGAAGCATTCTATTCGTGGCTGCGTGCAACAAAACCAACATTTTAAAAACAAATGAATCAGGGATTTAGTTACTTAGGTCAATTTGTTCATTTTTTCTTGAACAAAAGCTGGAATACTTTTTTACTTTGTATGTTCAGATGGGACGCATGCCTCAAACGAAGGAACATTATAGCTGCTCCGGTCCTCAGGACCAAGGGCGGGAGCGTATTCATTTCAGAGGGTTCAATTAAAGAAACATTAAAGCCTTTTATCTTTATCCCTTTATTATAATTTAATCTCACATAACTAATATGCGAATTCTCATTACTGGTGGAGCAGGCTTTCTTGGAAGTCATCTTTCTGAGCGACTTTTAAATGAAGGACACGAAGTGGTCTGTATGGATAATTTCTTTACGGGGCGAAGAGTGAACGTCGCGCATCTTCTCAAAAATCCCTATTTTGAGTTACTGCGTCATGACGTAGTCGATCCCTTTAAGCTGGAAGTGGATCAAATTTACAATCTCGCATGCCCAGCCTCGCCAGTGCATTACCAGCACAACCCCATTAAAACTACGAAGACTTCTGTCATGGGAGCGATCAATTGCTTGGGTCTTGCAAAGAGAGTCGGTGCACGAGTGTTTCAAGCGTCAACCTCGGAAGTGTATGGAGACCCCTCGGTTCACCCGCAACCCGAAGCCTATTGGGGGAATGTAAATCCAATCGGGATTCGTTCGTGTTACGACGAAGGAAAACGCTGCGCTGAAACACTCTTCTTCGATTATTATAGACAGAATGCTGTAGATATACGCGTGGTTCGTATTTTTAACACCTACGGACCGCGCATGCTAGCGGATGATGGGCGCGTAGTTTCTAATTTTATTGTCCAAGCACTCAAGGGTAATGACATTACAGTTTACGGAGAAGGGCAACAAACACGCTCTTTCTGTTATGTGGATGATTTGATAGAAGGCTTCGTGCGTCTAATGAATCAAGATCAAGTTGTCGGCCCTATGAATATTGGAAACCCTGGAGAATTTACGATTCTTCAGCTCGCGGAAAAGGTGCTCGAAATCACAGGAAGTGCTTCAAAGATTATTTATGAGCCTATGCCCGAAGATGATCCTAAGCAACGAAAGCCTGATATCACGCACGCGCGAGCGGTGCTCGAATGGGAGCCAAAGGTAGGGCTTGAGGAGGGTTTAAAACACACCATTGCCTATTTCGAAAATCAACTGAGTTAATTCAGCTTTGATTATCGCTTCAGCCTATTTATATTAAACGGAATGAATGTACTAGTCGTAGGAGGAGCAGGATATATTGGTAGCCACTGTGTACGCCAATTGATAGCAGCAGGTCACGAACCTGTTGTTTTAGATAACCTTGTTTTTGGGCATCGCAAGGCCGTGGATCACTCCATCCCTTTTTATGATTGCGATCTGGGCGATTGCGAAGCGGTGGGCAGAATCCTTCGCGACGAGCAAATTGAACTCGTGATGCATTTTGCGGCATTTGCGTATGTGGGCGAATCGGTTACTGAACCACGTAAATATTACGAGAACAACTTCGTTGCGACCTTACGTCTCCTTGAGACCATGCTTGATAATGACGTGAAAAAATTTGTTTTTTCTTCAACATGCGCGACTTATGGTGAGCCTGAGACGCTTCCTATGGTGGAGACGCTTCCGCAAGTACCTATTAATCCGTATGGGCAGACTAAATTGGATGTGGAGAATTGCCTGAAGTCTTTCGCGCATGCCTACGGGCTCAGTTTCGCAGCTTTCCGTTATTTCAATGCTGCGGGTGCGGCTGCAGATGGTTCTATTGGCGAAGATCACAACCCTGAGACGCATTTGATCCCGCTTGTTATTGATGCTGCGACGGGTCGTCGTGAAAACATTAAAATATTTGGTACCGATTATCCAACACCTGATGGTACGTGCCTGCGCGACTACGTACATGTCGACGATCTTTCACGTGCGCACATTGCGGTCTTTGATAAACTGAATGAATCAGGTGCGTCCTACTTTTATAATCTCGGGACGGGTAAGCCCAATTCAGTTCGTGAAATTATTGATGCGGTTGAAAAGGTTTCAGGCCTGAAGGTTCCCGTTGTGGAGTCCGAGCGCCGTGCAGGCGACCCACCTGCTTTGTACGCGGACTCGAGCAAAGCCCAAGATGAGCTCGGATGGGAAATTCAATACACACAAATCGAAGACATTATTGCATCTGCGTGGAAATGGCATCATTCGCATCCTGAGGGATATGCGGATTCAGATTCGCAATAATTTATTTACAGAATGCGTATTTTAGTAACAGGTGGATGCGGTTTTATAGGTTCCAACCTAATTCGTTTTTTAATCCAAGAAAAAGGGGAGTACGTCATAAATTTGGACGCATTGACCTATGCAGCTAATCCAGAGGTACTCGCGAACCTTGAGGATCACCCCAATTATAGTTTTGTAAAAGGTAACATCTGTGATTTTGATGTACTCCAGGAATTATTTGATACCTACAAGCCCGATGCGCTTTTACATCTTGCGGCTGAAAGCCATGTGGATCGCTCCATTCAAAACCCAGATGTTTTTGTTCAAACAAATGTCAACGGCACGTATAATTTGCTTCAAGCAGCATTGGCATATTTTCAAAAAGAAAGAAAAGAGCACTTCCGTTTCATTCAGATTTCAACCGATGAAGTGTACGGCTCGCTAGATATAGACGCGCCTCCTTTTACCGAAAATTCTCCCTATCGACCGAACTCCCCCTATGCTGCAAGTAAAGCGGCGGCGGATCATCTTGTGCGTGCTTGGCACGCAACCTACGGGTTGCCCACAATTATAACTTGCTGCGGAAATAATTATGGCCCAAACCAGCATCCCGAAAAATTAATTCCTAAAGTGATTGCATGTTGTCGTAATCAAGAACCTATCCCCGTTTACGGTGACGGCACAAATATCCGCGACTGGATTCATGTAGAGGATCATGTAGAGGCGCTGTATACCGTTTTAAAAAAGGGACAGATTGGAGAGACTTATAATATTGGAGCCCAAAACGAACTTCAGAATATTGAACTGGTACAGATGCTTTGCGACCAAATAGACAAGATCACACACGCTAGGCAAAGCTATCGATCCTTAATAGAATTTGTTCCCGATCGCCTTGGGCATGATCGACGTTATGTAATTGACCCCAGTAAAATTTGCAAAGAGCTTAAATGGATCCCTAGAAACCCGTTTATGAAAGAGGAATTAACCAAACTTGGTTTACCTCTTTTAAAAAAGTTTCAAATCACAATGCCACCTACTCAAAAATACAATGAGTTATAACGAAGAGTTAATAATCAAGCCGTCTAAATTACTTGGTGAGATAACTATAAGCGGAGCTAAAAATAGCGCATTAAGGCTTTTAGTTGCTTCCATATTAACAAAAGAAAAAGTTATATTAAATAACTATCCTGGAGCACTTTTAGATGCAGAGGTACAGGTCGAGATGCTTCAATTTCTTGGCAAAGAATGCTGCGTGTCTGGGACAAAAATAGAAATATTAGAGCCTAATAAATTAATACAGAATCTTTCATACGCTGGTCGCTCAATTAGAAATACGCTTTTAATTTTAGGCGCCCTAGTGACTAGGTTTGGGCATGCTTCAGTGCCTCTTCCTGGGGGTTGCGACTTGGGAGACAGAAAATTCGATTTGCATTGTATGCTTCTGGAACGCCTGGGGTCAAAAGTTTGGCAAGAAGGCGGCATGTTGTATGCCGAAGCAATCGAGGGAAGATTAGTAGGCGAAGAAATACATCTTCCTATTCGATCAACCGGTGCGACAGAGAATGCGATTTTATCTGGGACCTTAGCTAAAGGAAGGACTCGGATTTGGAATCCACACATTAGGCCTGAAGTCATTGATTTAATTTGCATGCTTCGTAAAATGGGCGCTAAGATTATTGTAAGAGGTCAGGAATCTATAATTATAGATGGAGTTGATCAGTTGACCACAGCGTCTCATACGGTGATGCCTGATAATATTGAAGCGCTTACTTGGCTTATTGGCTCAGTTGTAACCAATGGAGCTGTAACTATAAGAAAGTTTCCTTTCGAGCACCTTGAAATTCCTCTTATACATTTAAGAGAAAGTGGTATTAGAGTTGAGCAAGATGGAGATACTGCAATAGTTAGAGATTCTAAAGTTTACCCAGTAGAAATAAGCACAGGACCTTACCCAGGCATCAACTCGGATATGCAGCCTCTATTCGCAGTTTTAGCAGCTATCGCTAGAGGTAAATCACACATAATTGATTTGCGCTTTCCAGGTAGGTACGGATACACAGAAGAATTAAATAAGTTAGGTGTTCAATTTTGTGTAGAAGGTAATTTACTTCAGATTGAAGGCGGCAATGCTCTCGTTGGCTCTAAAGTTAAGGCGTTGGATTTAAGAGCGGGAGCAGCACTTATGTTGGCTGGTTTTGTTTCTAAAGGAGAGACTGTTATTTCTGATGCTTGGCAAATTCGCAGAGGGTACTGTGATTTAGAAAAGAAGTTAAGCCAGTTGGGAGTATCTCATTCCTTTGTCAAATAATGACGTTCTTGAAAAATATTCTTAGAAATACTCTTTCTATGGGATTTCATCTGATGCTTTTACATCAGCTTGCGCACCTTTCTTACAATAAACTTCCCCTCGTTGGAGGATTTTTTAGTTTAATTATTAAGCATTTTACGCAAATCTACACAGGATGTGAAATTTCTCCAAAAGCAAAGATTTTTCATAATGTAAAATTTCCACACCCTAATGGAATCGTAATTGGAGAAGGAGTGAATATTGGTTCGGGAGTAATAATATTCCAGCAAGTTACTATTGGCAGTAAAGGCGATGATTCTAGCTCTAGAAGTTATCCTGTCATTTGTAGTGACGTTAAAATTTATGCAAAAGCAACTATCATTGGAAATATAACTATTGGAAGTAAGGCAATTATAGGAGCACATTCTTTAGTCACAAAAGACGTGGCATCCTGTGAATTAGTTGCTGGTATCCCCGCAAAAAGTTTGAAATAAAAGAAATGAATGGAAGCCAAATTTTTCATAAAGTTGCACACCTTGGAGTCCGCAAACAAGTCGGCTTAGATCAACACTCTTGGTGGAAAATTGGAGGTAAGGCAGAACTGTTTTGTGAGATTCGCAATATAGCTCAACTCAGTGAACTTTTATCTATTTTAAAAGAAACAGGCGTGCCTTTTTCTGTATTAGGGCAAGGAACAAATCTTTTAATAAGTGATTATGGGTTTCGTGGCTGTGTTATTTATTTTGGAAAAAGTTTTTCATCATGTATTATTAAAGATATGGAGATGGAGGTTTTATGTGGTGCATGGGTGCCTGCCGTTGCATACAAAGCTGCTAAAATAGGTCTTTCTGGAATGGAGCACACGATTGGAATTCCAGCTTCATTTGGAGGGCTTACTTATATGAATGGCGGGAGCCAAAGAAAAAGCATCAGTTCTTTAATATCTGCAGTAAAAATTTTAGCAGAGAATGGTGAAATAAAGGTCCTCAAAAAAGAAGATTGCGGGTTTTCTTACAGAACAAGCTTGTTTCAAAATACGAATGCATTGATTTTATCTACAATTCTTAGTTTTGAAAAAAAGAAGCCTTATGCAAAACAGAGGCCCGAATTAATTAATATTCTTGCCTCTCGCCGAGGCAAATTTCCAAGAAAACTACCTACTTGCGGTTCTACCTTTAAAAGTTCGCCTACACTTTTTGAGGCTTATGGGCCTCCGGGACAAATAATAGAAGACCTAGGCTTTAAAGGTTACAGAAAAGGGAATATTGAGGTCTCTAGACAGCATGCGAATTTCATTCTCAATCTAGGAGGGGGTTCTTCCAAGGACGTACTTAACATTGTCTCTATGATTCGCAAGAAGGTTCATGAAGAAACAGGATTCTTGATGGAACCAGAATTTCGTTACCTTCATGAAAGTCTTGGAATCATTGATGCCGAAGATGCGGTCAGTTATTAGCACAATTAGGAGAATCTGGAATTCTCCTACTTTTATGACTTGGTTCAATAAGTCAGCAGTAATTTTAAAAGCAGTTATACTATTACCCCTGCTGTTAATTCGTTTTGACGATGTAGAGTTATCTTGTTGGCTGTTGTTTGCTACTTTTTCTTTTTTTAGTTCGGTCTTAGCAACTCAGACATCCGCGACATGCTCTAGAATGTTATCTATGGCAGTTGGTGGTGCAAAAGACCTCTCCCCCTACAAGGAGAAATCTTCTAATGAAACTAGCCGAAAGCCAAACTGGCCCTTGATAAAAGACTTATCTGGGACGATAAAGTTTATAAATATAATTATAGCTTTGGCTGGAATGTTTCTAGTTATTTTTCTTGGGTATGGGTCTTTCAAAGCAATATTGTCAGATTATTTTGCTCCTAATCAAATTTGGTTATCGTTATGGGTCTTTGCGGGAGGGCAGTTTCTTACTCAGGCATTCAGGCATTATTGGATAGTTTTGAGGGGATTTAACCAAGTTGCGTTAGCGGGCAGATGGGCTGCCCTTGTTTCAATTGTATGTACCGGAGTTTCGGTAATAACAATCATTTGTGGAGGCAAAATTCTTTCGCTCGTTATAATTCAACAAATCTTTTTTGTACTAGAAATAATTATATTACGAAATCTAGTTAACAGATATGTCTCTAAAAGATTTAAGAATTACCCTCTTCCACGCTTTAATAAAAAGATATTTTGGTGGGCTTGGACTCCAGTTTGGAAGGGGGTAGTTCAGGTGCTTTCAAATCGGGGGAGTTTGCGAATTGGAGTACTAGTGCTAACAAATGCTTTAACCCCGAGTGAATTGGCATCGATCTTATTAGCAGTGCGGCTCCTTGACCTTATCGATGATTTTTCTACCGCACCGATCTTTAGCCACATTCCTAAATTTGGCAGATTATTAGGCGAAGGAAGCCTTTCGGCTTTAACAGAGAGTATATTTAAAAAATATAGATTATCGGTATGGCTTCAATCTTTAAGTATAACTTTTGTCCCGTTAGGAACTTACTTATTTTTAGATTGGCTTAAATCACCTCACCAACTTCCGCCATTAAATTTGTTTACGTCGTTACTGATTGCTCATTTCTTTGTCAGTCAAATTAGGCTTTCTTTAACTATCGCCTTGATCGGGAATGAAGTACTTGCGGTTAAGCAATTTATCTTAGCATTCCTAATCTCTGTAATATTGTCTCTAATACTAATACCCTTGTACGGCGCTTGGGGATTTGTTGCTAGCGTTTTCTTGCCAAGCATATTGATTGTAAACATTCTACCATTGCAGTGTGGTTGCCGCATGCTAGGAATAAATACTTATGCTTTTTCTAAGTACGTATTTTTATTTCCATTAATATTTTTCACTTTCTCAATTACAATTGTTTTTTATGGAGCTTTGTTATTTTACTAGAAGTGTTTCTATTGTTAGTATGAAAAGTTTTTATTTGTAATAAACATTTCTTTTTCAAAATATTATGAACTTATTGAGAAATTTTACTTTTCCATGCCTGTATATGTTTGCTGCGGGTGCTTTACTTAGAATCGATTTTTATGTCATTGGTCGTTTTTCAGTTGGTGAGACTATTCTCTTAGTATTAGCTCCTCTCGGGCTTAAGCAGCTAGGAAGTCTTTGTAGCCATCCAAATTTAAAATATCTCTTCTATTCTTTATTAGTATGGATATTAGGTGTTTTTTTAAGCGACGTTTTCAATGGAACTCCAATGGTTTTATTTTTCAGAGGGCTAGCTCGCCCGCTACTTTGCCTAGGGATTCTGTTAGCTAGTTATTACTTAATGAAAAAAGATAATAGATGTATTTATTTTTTCTTTTTTGGGCTTTTAGCTTCTGGTATAGCAAATTTTATTATACCAACCGACTTTAGGGTAGCAGAGAATGCAGACATGAGCTCATTGTCAGCAATGAGTTACGGAACACGTGCATTTACACTTACCCCTTTGGTGATAGGGGTTGCTTCCGTAGGCGGGTTTTTCCTATACAATGTTTCCAAAATTACTTCTGGAGGATTCCAGATTTTGATTGCGATTTCAGTAGCCACAATTTTATCAAGAACAACCACAGGAATATTATTTCTTAGCGGCTTACTTATAATAGTATTTAGTTTAGCTCCTCAGCTAGGTAAATGTTTTATATATAGGGGTAAAATAAGGCTTCGCGCGATTATTTCATTAAGTGTAATGGCATTAATCTTAGTGACATGCTTTTATTATATTTATGCTTACTGTGCTTACAATCGCATACTTGGCGAAGATCAGTATAAAAAATACCTTCTTCAAACCAGTACAGTTTTTGGCAACACTCCTTGGGGCGTTTTAGCATTCGGCAGGCACTATACTCTAGGGGCAATCTTAAGGATAATTGATAATCCGATATTTGGAGCTGGCACTTGGCCTGAAGCAGGGAATACCCTGGTTAGAACTCTTGAGATGCTTGGTATGCTTAAAGCAAATGCAGCCATGCTCGACCCGTATCGTCGCGAGCTTGGGCACTCGGTAATCTTTGGCATTTGGGCTCAAAATGGCATATTAGTCCTTCCTTGCATGATAATTGCCTTGATTTCTGGAATAAAGTTATTTTTACGAACAATTCTACTGAATAATGCGTTGTGTGCATTACTTTTGCCTTATCTTATTATATTTATCTTTAGTCTTTTTTTTAATAATTTTAACTCGTTAATGAGGGTACAAATCATCTTTTTCCCCTTGTTATTGCACTTAGCTTATCGACCATCCAACTTTAGTTGTCCGCCTAGAAGAGGCTATTAAATATGATTAAAGAAAGGTACAGGATTTGCTTTTTTGCATCCGGAACCCAAACGGGCATGGCAGGTCATCACTTCTCAGTAAGAGACCTTGGCAATGCTTTAATAAATCATGGGGTAGATGTGCGATTTTTAGAAGTAAGGGCAAAGGGAGAAAAAATGTCCTCTCCGCTTTCGAAAGTAGATAATTTTAATTCTTTATACATTGATGCATATTCGCCGAATTCATGGAAAACAATTTATTCATATTTCCAATCACAGATATTTGACGCAGTATTTTGCTTTGATGAATTTAGTACCCGCATTGCTTTAATATGCCATCCTACTTTCATTAATAGATTAGTTCCAGTAAAGCCTGGATGGATTAATTCGGATTCATGGACGGCCGCATGTTTTAATTTTATTAATTTTTCTGGAGAGAACTATAAATATTATCAAAATCACATAAAGTATCGTGAAGTGAATCTTCACCTAATCCCGAATAGAGTTAATCCAGTTGTCGCATCGGATAAGTTGATAAGTGATTTGAGGAAGAAGCTTGAAATATTACCAGTCGAGAAAGTAATAATTGCAGCCTCGCGCATAAGTTTGGGCGATACGCGAGATCAAGGAAAGCGAGATATATTTGAGTTAGCGCTAAAGATGTTTAACAATAATAATTTAGGTCAAGAAAATTGGCGGCTTATTATGATTGGGACTCCCGTAAACCAGTCATCCTTAGACTGGATAACTGATCTTGTAGGGCTTAATAAAAGTGTAGATTTGGTAACAGATGAAAATTTTACAAAAAACGTTTCGTCTATTTTCCCACTTGCAGAAGTTGTTGTTTCTATGGGAAGAACGTCAATGGAAGCACTTTCGGCAGGATGTGCGGTATTAATCCCGTCAAAAAGCATGAATGACTTAATATGTGTTGATGAGGTAAGTTTCAGTGCGCTGCAAGATGCAAATTTTACTCACAGGGCTCAAATCACAAATAAAATTACTACGCATTCTCCTCAGATACTAAAGGATATATTTTTCAAAAAAGAGCTGTTGAAGGCTAAAAAAATAAGCGCTAAAAAACTTTTCTCCAAAAGATTATCTATTGAAACAGCTATTCCACTGTATCTCAATATAGTTAAGTCCGCTTCCACGCTTCCGCGAAAATATAATTTTAAGGTGACTATATATTCTTTTTTAAGGGTATGGACTATACTTTTTTTCAAGAGATTGAAAAGTAGCTAATACAATATGAAAGGACTGCAAATTTGGGCTTATAGCAAGTGTAGATCAACTCTTGCTTTTTACGAGGGATTAGCAGAAGCCTACAATGTGCCTGTGCGCATTTGTATTGTTAAAGTCTCAGGAGAGACTCGTAAGGATCTAGGATGGAATGATGAAGAGTTTAGTCACCTAGAAATTGTGCCAGTTGGAAATAATTTCGAAAGAGCTTCAAAGCATTTATTAGCCTACAAAGATTGGCATCAATTATTTGGCGCCTATCAAAGATTTTCAGCAATTCAGTCGATAATCTTAAAAGCCAAAGCCATCGGATGTGAGGTCGGGGTGTGTTCAGAAGCGCCACTTAACATGTTTGAATCTTTGCCTAAAAGAGTATTAAAAAAAATATATTTAGATTATATTTTAAAGCATAGAGTCATCAAGTTAGTTAATGCCAGTTCATTTATTATCAATTTTTCTGGAGAGGACACCCTGTCGCTTACAAAACTTGGATGGAGGGATGAACAAATAATTCCTTCAGGATATGTCTCTTCGCCGCTTGAAGGATCTAATTTTTCTGAACGCACATCGTATCATTATAAGAATTTCCATATAGCTTGTTCTGGAATTCATACTTGGCATAGGGGGCAAGACACATTGGTCGACGCATTAGCTATTTTGAAGAATTGGGGCTTAAACTTTTCTGCTACTATTACTCAGGAGGGGCCTACTTCTAAATACTTAAAAGACAAAATTAAGGAGAAGGATTTGCCTGTTGATATGCCTGGTAGGCTTTCTATGGACGATTTAATATCTCTCTACCAAAATTGTTCTGTTTATGTAGGGTCAGGCCGTGAAGAGCCATGGGGGCTAAGAGTCAACGATGCTTTGCATGCGGGGGCTCCTTTAGTAATAAGCACAGGGATGGGGGCTAAAAAAATAATTAATGATCATTTTTGTGGAAAAACATTTATTGCTGGTGACGCAGTAGATTTGGCATGGAAGTTACGAAAACTTATGGAGGATAAGGAGGAGTATTTAAAATGCGCCTCAGCTGTTGCGCATGCTTCTAGAGAACTCTTGCCTGTATTTTCGAGCAAGCAAATCGCAGAAATACTTTCAGCTAGTTTTAAAGGATGGGAACTAGCTCAATTTCATAAGGATTAGATTATGAACCAAATTATACATGTTCTGCCTTCCCTTGGCGAATCTGGCGGGGGACCGCCTAGATCTGTGAGCCAGCTTTGCGGTGCGCTTGTTGGGCTAGATGCTAAAGTTGGAATAATTACGGCATTTCAGGTGCATGACCCTATGGTTCCCCTAAACGATGCTATCAAATTAACAACACTTGAAGGCAAGGGGACATCCTTTTGGGAGCGACTCAGCGCGGCTAATTTTGGAAAGGCGCTCCATCAACTACACGAGAAAAATCCTATTTCATTGCTCCACCAACACGGCCTATGGTTGCGTTCTTCGCACGCAACCACTTCGTTTGCGCACAAGAATAAAGTCCCTTTAGTTATTGCGCCTAGAGGAATGCTAGAGCCGTGGGCTATGCAGCATAACCGTTCAAAGAAAACGCTTGCATGGATGCTCTACCAAAAAAGCGATCTCAAAAAAGCAACTGCTTTTCACGCTACTGCGCACTCTGAAGCGGAAAGCATTCGACGTTTGGGATTTAAACAGCCGATAGCCGTTATTCCTAATGGAGTTGAGTTTCCATTGTTTAAACCTTCATTAGGTTCAAAGGATAAAGAGAGTACATTTGAGGATGCTAAGAAAACTGCGTTGTTTCTGTCTCGGATACATCCAAAGAAGGGGCTGCCAATGTTATTGAATGCTTGGAAGGCAGTTGCGCCCAAGGATTGGAATCTCCTCATTGCAGGGAATGATGATGGCGGGTATGTTCAAACCTTGCTTGAACAGATTCAACACTTAGGTTTATCCGACCAAGTACAGTTTGTGGGATCGCTTTTTGGCGAGGCAAAGCAGCAAGCTTATGAAAACGCAGATTTATTTGTGCTTCCGTCGTATTCAGAAAATTTTGGAATCGTGGTGGCGGAGGCCTTGAGTTACGGGGTGCCAGTTTTGACGACTAAAGGGTGCCCTTGGCAAGAACTTGAAACCGAAAAATGCGGCTGGTGGGTCGAACCGACTCTTGAGGATATTCAAGAAGGGCTTGGAAAAGCACTTAGCACGCCTGCTTCGCAATTAAAAATAATGGGAGAATCGGGACGACAACTCATTGAGAAAAAATACCAATGGGATGGAATCGCCGCGCGCATGCAGACATTTTATCAATGGTTGCTCAGTGGAGGCGAAACTCCAGAATTTGTAGTATGAGTTTGGATATTCAAGGTAATCGCAGTGCGAATAAGTATTCTCGAAAAGAGCTCTTACTAAGAGTGCTTTGGGGAGTTGGTAAAATTACATTTCGTTTAACTCCACGTCCTTGTTTTGGCTTGAGGCGAGCTCTACTTCGTCTCTTTGGCGCTAAAGTCGGAACACGCGTTCACATCTATCCGTCTGCGAATATTTATTTTCCTTGGAATTTAGAGATTGGCAAGGACTCCTCCATTGGTGAATGGGCACTCATTTATAATCTCGGTAGAGTAACGATAGCGGAGAGTGTGACTATTTCACAGCGCGTTCATTTATGTGCAGGCACTCATAATTATAAATGTAAAGAAATGACCCTTGTAAAACTACCAATTAAGGTTTGTTCCCAAGCATGGGTATGCGCGGATGCTTTCGTTGGCCCAAATGTTGAAATCGGCGAGCGTGCCATTGTTGGTGCAGCATCTGTGGTAATGAAAGACATCAAAGCAAATGAAATTGTTGGAGGGAACCCTGCAGAATTAATTAAGATTCGGGACAATGAGTAGTATAACAATAGTAATCCCTGTTAAAAATGAGGCAAAGAACTTGTCTCGCTGTATTGAGCTAGCATCTCCTTTGGGGCAGGTCTTAGTCGTGGATTCTACTAGTACGGATAGTACTCAAGAAATTGCCATGGATTTGGGGGCCGAAGTCTTAAACTTTGCATGGGATGGAAAGTTTCCTAAAAAGCGAAATTGGGTGCTTAGAAATTATAATTTTTGTACAGAGTGGGTTCTCTTTCTAGATGCGGATGAATTCATTACCGATGAATTTATAGAAGAGGTTAAGCAGGCGATTTCAGACACACTCCACGTTGGCTTTTGGTTGAGCTTTTCGAATTATTTCATGGGCAAAGAATTAAAGGGAGGAGATCCTTTTAGAAAGCTTGCGCTCTTCCGCATTGCCGCCGGCGAATACGAGAAGATCGAAGAAGATAATTGGAGCCATCTTGATATGGAGGTGCATGAGCATCCAGTTCTGGATGGGTCGGTTGGGCAAATTAATACTCCCATAGAACATAACGATTTTCGGGGGCTTAAGCATTATATTGCAAAACACAATGAGTATTCCTCATGGGAGGCGGCTCGTTATATAAGGCTTGTGCAACTTAAGAATAGGGGGCCAATTTCATTTAATGGCGCAGAGTGGGAAGGCTTGACTGCTCGCCAAAAGAAAAAATATCGAAACTTAGCAAAGTGGTGGTTTGCTCCAGCTTATTTTACGCTAAATTATTTCGTAAAATTTGGATTCCGCGATGGTATTACGGGGCTCCATTTCGCACTCCTTAAGGCAATTTATTTTTATCAAATTCGCTTAAAGATCCAAGAAGCTCTTAAAGAGAAATAAAGAGTAAGTCGCTTCCCATTTGATTTCTATTTTAATGAAAATAACTTTTTGGAGTTCGACTGAATACTCGGGATTTTTAGCGGGGCTGATTCGTGAGTTAAATGCGAATGGGCTTTCAGCTAAGCAATCGTTTGGAATCTCGGAAGAAAGTTATCGTGCGGCAAAGTCTTCGAAGGCGCGGTTATTTCTTCGTTTTAGGCAGTATGTCGTGTACCCGTTACAACTGGTGTTAGCACTTATAGGCGCTTGTTTAAGTCGTAAAAAAGATACTGCTGAGCAGGATTACGTAGTTGTTTCCACAAACACGTTCTATGCACCTTTGATTGCAACGTTTTTTCATCCTCGGGTCGTGCATCTAGTGTATGATCTTTTTCCTGAGGCGATGATTCATGCGGGTAAATGGCGCGAGGGTTCGCTCAAGGTGAAGATGATGCGGTTGGCCGTGAAGCATACTCTAAGGCGCTCAAAATCGAATGTCTTTCTGGGGAAGCGACTCATGGAGTATGTGGAATCGATTCATGGAGTGATCCCAAATGCCTCGATCATTGCGGTCGGTGCGGATCAAGCACTTTTCCCAAA
>CBFHPQ010000025.1:0-21150 GCA_965657865.1 Coraliomargaritaceae bacterium
CTAGCGCTCACGAAAGGGTCTGAAGAGTGATGCCTTAAATATTGTGATTTTATGGAGCGGTACAGCAGGGAACTGAATGCTTTAGGAAAGATAAAATAACTTGGGCATCGATGCGGAGAGCGGTATGCTTCGCTTTTAATTTTTAATCTACCTGTTTGCTTTGACTGCATCTTTACAGAAACTCGGACTCTATTGTCATGTGCCTTTTTGTGCCTCGACTTGCGACTTCTGTGCCTTCTATCAGGAGAAACCCAGACGGGGCGACTTGGATCGTTATCTGGTGGCGATGGAGCAGGAGTTTGCGGCTTTGCCGTCTGGTCGGGTGGTGGAGACAGTTTTTTGGGGCGGAGGGACGCCGGGTCTTTTGGCTGCCAAAGATCTTGAGCGATTAGGACGCGCGCAGTTAAAACAACTCGCAAAAGCTCCGAAGGAATGGACCGTTGAGATGGCACCTTCGACCGTGAAGGCTGATAAA
The DNA here is from genome assembly GCA_965657865.1 of Coraliomargaritaceae bacterium. Taxonomy (GTDB): domain Bacteria; phylum Verrucomicrobiota; class Verrucomicrobiia; order Opitutales; family Coraliomargaritaceae; genus UBA7445. The sequence continues at coordinate 476 of CBFHPQ010000025.1, forward strand.
CTGGCGGTGCTTCGTGATTTGGGTGTGACACGGATTTCGATGGGAGTGCAAAGCTTTAAAGCCGAACTCCTAGAGTCGCTCGGGCGTTTGCATCGACCGAATCAAATATATCAAGCATGGGAGTTGATCCAGTCAGCTGGGTTCCCGCATACCAACATCGATTTAATTTTTGCAATTCCAAATCAAACGCTCGAGCAATGGGAAGCAGATATTCGTGAAGCGGCACAACTTGGTACGGATCACATCTCGACCTATTGCTTGACCTTTGAAGAAGACACCGCGCTGTATGTGAAGCTTTCACAAGGAAAGGTGCGGATTGATGACGAGCGCGACGCGCAATTTTATGAGCGCGGATGGGAGCTCTTGGCGGAGTTGGGCTATCAGCAGTACGAAATTTCAAATTTTGCAAAATCGGGTGGGGAGTGTGAGCACAACGTTAATACTTGGGGGATGCATCAATGGATTGGATGTGGACCATCGGCGGCAAGTCAATATGCTGGGGAGCGGTATCAACGACCTGCAAATCTGGATGCTTGGCTGGCGGGAATGGAGGCTGGTGCACCGCCTCGTGAGGAGGAGGTTCGGCTCAATGATTCAACTGTGTTGGTGGATGCCATTATTTTCGGGCTGCGACTGAATCGCGGTATTGACCTTGGGGCGTTGATGGAACGCTTTCCCGGGGCAGGGGATTTGACGCCTTTGAAGCTTCAACTGGAGCAGTTTGAAGCACAAGGACTCCTCAATCGCTCAGCGTCTCGCTATACCCTCACACAAGAGGGGCGTTTGCTTGCAGACGGGATCGGGAGTCAACTCCTAGAAGTCACAGAAAAAGCGGTATAAACGTATTTTTATAAAAAATTACAAGTTTAGTTGTAATTTTATGAGCCCTAATTAGTTTAATAATTATGAAATTACTATTCTTACTTCTTAGCTTTACTATTTCATTCCTGCACACGAGCTCTGCTGTTGTACAAATTTACCTAGAAAACATTTCTGGTTCTTCGGATGGATACAATTTCTACACCGACGCAACAAAAACTACCGAATTAAACTTGTTTGAAGGTACGGACACCTTGAATGTCAACGAAACGTATGAGTTCTTTCGGCTAACGACCGCAACAGGGCATGCTTTTTACATCAGTGATGATGCAGCCAATTCGAGTAACTTGACCAATGGTTCAGGACCGACTTCAGACATCACACTTGGAGGCGACGGCACTTACCAAGCTGGAATAGGTGCAAATCAAACCCTTACCCTTAGTTTTAATTCAGGCTTTGATTATACTTCTGATTCCTTGTATTATTATTGCACTTCACATCCGACCTCAATGGTAGCAGCATTTACGGTCGTCCCAGAGCCCTCTACCTACGCTTTTATTGCTGGCGCGCTTGTATTGGGATATGCGATGTATCGTCGTCGTAAGTAGCGCTCCCAAGTCGCATAAACTTTCAAGCCCGCCCAACGCGGGCTTTTTTGTGGTTGAGTTTTAATTCTAAAATTAGGAAGCAGACTTCAGTAGGATTTCGCTTCGGTGATAATCTAAAAAATGTTTTTGGTCCGAATTGAAGCGGCCAACATTGATTATTGCCTCAGTTGGTACGCCCATGCGTTGCAGTGAAAGTGTATCAGCTATTGGTGAGGTGATTAGATCACCGCTGTCTTCAAATGAAATGAAACCACGGTCAAAAAGATGATCCATGCTTGGAGTTAACAAAAGACCATTTCCCTCGCTGAGGCGCTCTTCGTTATTTGATTCACGCCATGGTTTAATATGACTGGCGACTAAATGAGTTAAGTTTTCAACTTTAGTAATTCGACAAGCGCGTTCGTAATTTGAAACTGCTCTTTTGAATCTTCCTTGTCCGACTCGTGCCTGGACGAGTGCTTTGCGAGTTGTTTCTGTGATTCCAAATGTAGATTCAATAGTCTTTTGCTGTTGATCTTCCCATTCCTGAAGGACAGGAAGTGCAATTTCTGCGAGGAGGCTTTCTTCAGATTGTTGAAGACTCTGCAATGCAGAAAGTAGTTGGGGGTCAGCTAGTTTCGCAATAAATAGAGCAAGAGCTTGGCCTATCTTTGAAAAATAAGCTCCTTGGTTTCCATATCCATTTTGTTGTAATGGGGAGTAGCGTCCTGGTAATAATGGTCCGATATTTTGAGCATGATCTGCAGTTCGAAGGGGAGTGGGAAATTTTCTAAAATTTACATCAGCTCGCCAACCTTTGGAATCCCATGCTTCTCCGATTTTACCGAATTCATTAGGACGCGGACAAGAGTAACAATGAGTTGTTGCAAAACCAAAGCCTTGAATTGCTGCATTTGCATACGAAAAAATTAAGTCTCCGGGTTTAACTTCACGAATCATTTCATAGAAATGAGAGCGATTACCGTTCTTCATTAATTTTGGACACCATATATAATTGCCACCAAATTCATGACTGAAGGTTTGCTTGTGATTTACCCACCAGAAGTTCACATCTAAAGAAAAAGCGTATCTTTCTTTATTGGCAATCTATAAGCGCCGTCTCACTGCTGGATTTCGATGAGGGGGAGTTGCCAGAGGGTGTTCCCGTTTTGTTTACTGAGTAAGGTGGGCCACTCGCGGGTGAGGTTGCCGAGGGTTTTGAGCTCGGGTTGGGACCATCCGTCGGGGGTAATTTCTCGGACGTAGTAACGGGCGCCGCCTTCGGGGGGACGAGTGACAAAGAAGAAGGATTGGGTGATTCCTTTGGGGCTATATGGGATAATGACGGCGGGGTTGCGACGGAAGGCGAGTTTGAGCATGGGGCGTCCTTCTTCGCGGGCGGTCTCGTCGGCAAATTTTCGGTCGTTGAGGGTATCGTAACGGTTGCACCAAATGAGTTCGAAGGGGATGTTTTGGTTTTTTAAGCGGCTGAGGAGTTGTTTGAGTTCGTTTTGGATGGAGGGGATTTTATCTTGGATGGATTGAATCATCGCCTCGCCGGCAATGGGATGCGCTTGAGGTGGGGAAATGAAGACGACGCCGCTTCCTTCGAGGGCGGTGGTTTGATATTCTTTTTCAAACGCGTGTCCCCAAGGGTTGTGGAAGAGGAGTTCTTCTTTGCGGTCGTCGTAACCGACGATGACGCAACCGTGACCCATTGTTCCAAAAACGCCTGGTTTAAAAGAAACATAGATGGGGCCTTCTTGGTTGAGGGCGGTGCGGATTTTGGGCAGGACGTTTTGGAAGAATTGTTGATTGTTTTTCCAATCTAGGAGGCTGCCTTTGAAACCAATTTTTTCCATAGCGCGGAGCATGTCTCGGGGGTAGGTGCCTTGATTGCCGGCGGACATCGCAGAGGAAAGTTTAGCGATCTCATATTGATCCATTTCGATTGCATGAAAGCTAGCGATCATTTCGGCGGAGGCGGGGACGCAATAGTTCCCGAACTGTGTAACAATGGGGACTTTTTTAAGGTGTAGCTTTGTTGGAAGCGGTGTGAGCGTGGCTTGATTTTGCTCGGCTGCTTCGGGGGTAGGGATTTGAGCGGTGGATTGTTTTTGGTGATGTTCGCGGATCGCAGTTTGGTCGTCGGCGCTGAGACGTTCAATTGGGAGGGTTGCGTGCGAGAAATTTTGAAGGCGAAAACGAAGGGTTTGTAAATCGCTCGCATCCAGAAGTGTTGCCTCCATGGTTCGCCCATCGTTACTGGTCCAAGTCCGCGAGGCGAATAGGTCGTCTGCGTTTGAATAGGATACAGCGACTAGCAGTAAGAGCAACCAGTAGCGTGATAGGGAGGACAGAGGCACCCTGCTATGATTGATAGAAGGATGGGTAATTCAAGATTTAGTTTTTGCAGAATTAGTCTGCGCGGCGCTTGAAAGGCTTACGGTGTTTGGTGATGCGTCCGGTGACGCGTTCGCGCCACATTCTAAAGCTGCTCGGTTTGAGGGTCCGGCGCATGTGTTGAATGACTTGGGCTTCGGTGAGTCCTGTGCGTTCGCGGATTTGGTCAAAGCTGGTGCGGTCGTGCCATGCCATGCGGATGACTGTGTCGGAGGCTTCAGGGGACAGCTTAACGGGTTTCATGTTGCAAGTTGGCTTTGGTGGTTGCGATTTCTGCGGCAGGCATCGGAGCAGTAGCGAACCGAGTCCCAACAGTTTGCCCATCGTTTGCGCCAGGTGAAGGGTCGGTTGCAAACGGGACAGGTTTTGGTGGGCAGATTTTCTTTGCGGACTGTTTTGTTATTGCGTCTCACAAGTACTAATAGGGATCGGGGATGAATCCTTTCAGTTTTTTGTGCATGGGGTGTAGGTTTTTTGTGTTTGGTGCGATGGTTTGAGATGTATGAAACAGATCGAGATTCGGCACTAGCGGCCATGAATGCATTTTTGCCGCGCGCGGGCGGTGCGTATGCGGGGCGTCGGAATTATGATTTAGGGCCGGGTCGGCATACGGGGGTTTCGGGGTTATCGCCTTGGATTCAATCGCGTTTGCTATCGGAATGGGAGGTAGTGGATGCGGTGGTTGCTCGTCAGGGTGCGGAGCGGGCGAGTAAATTTATTGATGAAGTGTGTTGGCGTACGTATTGGAAGGGTTGGTTGCAGTTGCGTCCATCGGTGTGGGATGAATATTTAGAATCGTTGACAGCTGCGCGTTTGGAGTGGGCGGGTGCTACGCTTTACGAAGGGGTGCTTTCAGGTGCGAGTGGTTTTGAATGCATGGATGCTTGGGCTACGGAGTTGGTAGAGACGGGGTATTTGCACAATCATGCGCGGATGTGGTTTGCGAGTATTTGGGTGCATACTTTAAAATTGCCGTGGGTCTTGGGGGCGGATTTTTTCTTGCGGCATTTATTGGATGGGGATGCGGCGAGTAATACTTTGAGTTGGCGTTGGGTGGCGGGTTTGCACACTGTGGGTAAGACGTATTTAGCGCGTGCGGATAATATTCGAAAGTACACCGAGGGTCGGTTTGCGGTAGAGGAATCGTTGGCGACGGAGCCGGTGATTACTGCTGAAGGGGCGTTGCCGCCAGCAGGGGTTTTGCCCGAATTGGGAATGCCGCCTTCGGCCTCAGGTCTGCGCTTGGGTTTATTGATGCACGAGGGGGATCTGTCGGTTTTGCGTTGGATGGATTTGGCGGATTCTTTAGAGGTTTGCGGAGGGTTTTTCCCGAGTGCGACGTATGACAGCTTTGGAATTTCAAAAGCGGTGCAATCGTTTCGCATGGAGAGTTTGCGTGGTGCTTTGCCTAAGGGTGCGCCTTTATTCGAGGGAATCGATGCGTTTGTGGAGTGGGCAAGGGAGCAAAAGCTTGAGGGTTTGGTGCTCTCAGAGGTGCATGTAGGTCTTTGGAACGTCCCCTTTAAGTCGTTACGTGAGGCGCTTGCGGAAGCCAGAATTCAAGTGTTTCAGGTACGTAGTGAATGGGATGCGCATTTTCATCCGCGGGCACGGGCAGGCTTTTTTCGCTTCAAGCAGGCGATTCCAAAGGCCTTGGACTCAATCGTAGCGTCGTCTTAAATTGGTAGCGAGGATGCCGAGGGCCTCGCGGTATTTAGCGACGGTGCGTCGAGCAATTTTGATATCTTTTTCTTGGAGCTTGTTGACGATTGCCTGATCGCTGAGGGGCTTGGCGGGATTTTCTTCATCAATCATATGCGCTATCATATCTTTGACTGATTTATTGGAGACGGTTTCTCCAGAACTGGATTTATAACCAGTGGTGAAGAAATATTTAAAGGGGAAGGTGCCGTGTGGGGTGCGAATGTATTTGTTGGAGGTGGCGCGACTGATGGTGGTTTCGTGGACGCCTACGGAATCGGCGACGGTGCTCATGGTGAGGGGTCGTAGTTTAGAGACGCCTTCTTTGAAGAACTCGGCTTGATTGGTGAGAAGTTCGCGGGTGATGCGCTCGATCGTTTGCTGACGTTGCTCGATGGAATTAATTAGGAATTTGCCAGAACGCATGCGCTCGATGAGGAATTCTTTTTCGGATTTGCTGAGTGTACCTTTGGCAAGCATCGCTTTATAGGTGTTGTTAATACGAAGCTTGGGAATGTAGTCGTTGTGTAGATATATTTGCCAGTTGTCGTATTCGTCGAGGTATACTGTGACGTCGGGATCAATGACGGTGTTGGAATCGGAGCTAAATTTTTTTCCGGGTGCAGGATCGAGGGACCCGATTTGAGCAATTGCGGATTGAATTTCTTCTGCCTTGGCTTTGGTGATGCGGGTGAGTTCAGGAACTCGGCGCCGCACAAGCAATTTGAAGTGATCACGGACGATGCGTTGGGCAAGGCTCTCTTTGTGTCCTAAAAAACTGAGTTGAGTATAGAGGCAGTCTTGGAGGTCGACCGTTCCAATCCCTGGGGGGTCAAAAGTTTTGAGGCGCTCGGCGGCATCACTCATTGCGCCGTAGGGAATGCCTGATTGAAGCGCGCAATTGGAAACGGTCTCGGTCAGGAATCCGTGATCATCAAGGCTGCCGATGAGATAGAGGAGCGCTTCTCGTTCGAGGTCATTGCATTCCGCGAGTTCAGCTTGTTGCATGAGGTGTTGCTGAAGGGAAGTATCGCTCACTAGTGAATTCATGAAGTGCTCGCGCCGTGCTTCGTCTTCGCTGGTGAAGGGTTGCCCGCTATTTTCTTCAGAAAATTGTTCGCGTAGATCTTCGCCTATGCGTTCTAAGGTAGAGAAATCTTCGGCATCAAAATCGAGTTCAGAACTTTCGGAAGTGGAATCGTCGTTCGAATCGTGACTGAGGTCCTCAACGCTAATGCTGTCGAGGGGAAGTTCTTCGAGGAGGGGATTATTTTGAAGTTCCTCTAAAATGGTAGTGCGTAGGTCCGTCGCAGGTGCTTGAAGAATTTTTAAGGAATTACGCAATTGGGGCGCAAGTACTTGTTGTTGCGTCTGTTTTTGCGTTTGATGAAATCCTTGTGCACACATGATAAAGACTGCAATCATTACAGAAATTTACTTAAAAACAAGGAATTTTGGTAATCTAGCATAAAAAATGCTTACGTTTTACCAGTATTTGACAAATAGCCAACAATTCATACTTATAAGTAATATGTTAACAATAAGTGATACAGCTGCTGCTCAGCTATTGAAGATGCAATCAGAGCAGGCGACGCCGGAGCACCGTTTACGTGTATTTGTGGATGCGGGTGGATGTTCTGGATTTGAATATGGGATGTCTTTTGACCTGCAAAAAGATGGAGATCAACTCTTCGAGCACAATGGCGTGGAGTATTTAATGGATACGACTAGCTTGGAGTACTTGAATGGAAGCGTGGTTGAATTTGATGATGGATTAACGGGTAAGGGTTTTTCTATTACTAACCCGAATGCGACGAGTACCTGCGGATGCGGGCGATCGTTTAATTAGTATTCATCTCTAACGGTCTGTTGGGATAAGATTTAAGGATTAGGATTTTTTGATTCCTAAATCCGTTTTAATGGGCTATACAATTTTGTATGAGTAAAGCACCGACTCCGTTTCATTATGAGCCCATGTTTTCGCTTGCTGAAGACGGCACCGAATATGTTTGTTTAACGGATTCGTTTGTAGAGTCGGTTGAGTTTGAGGGACGAAGTATTTTAAAAGTGGATCCTGCGGGGTTGCGTTATTTGTCGGAGGTGGCTATGCGTGAGATTGCTTTTAAGTTGCGGACTCAACATCTGGAAAAAGTAGCTGCGATTTTAGAAGATCCTGAAGCTACGGAAAATGATCGTACAATCGCGTTGACGCTTTTGAGGAATGCGGAGGTTTCTGCACATGGAGTCTTGCCATTTTGTCAGGACACGGGGACTGCAATTATACTCGGGAAGAAGGGTCAAGGAGTCTGGACGGGTGGCGGGGATGCGGGAGCTTTAGCGCAAGGGGTTTATAATACGTATACGAAAGAAAATTTACGTTATTCGCAGACGGCTCCGCTCAGCATGTATGAGGAAGTGAATACGGGGTGTAATTTACCTGCGCAAATTGATTTGTTGGCGACGGACGGGGATGCGTATGAATTTCTTTTTGTGGCAAAGGGTGGAGGTTCTGCGAATAAGAGTTTTCTTTTTCAGGAAACAAAGGCGCTTTTAAATCCTGCAAATCTTGAGAAATTTTGCATTGAAAAAATGGGTACGCTGGGAACGTCGGCGTGTCCTCCGTATCACATTGCAATTGTAATTGGCGGAACGTCTGCAGAGACTACGATGAAGACTGTTAAGTTGGCATCGACAAAATATTATGATGCCTTGCCTACGAGTGGGAACGCGCATGGGCGAGCGTTTCGAGATGTTGAACTCGAAGACAAGCTTTTGAAATATACGCGAAAGATGGGTTATGGTGCTCAGTTTGGCGGAAAGTATTTTGCGTTGGATATTCGTGTGATTCGCTTGCCGCGTCATGGAGCTTCTTGTCCAGTGGGGATGGGAGTTTCGTGTTCTGCAGATCGCAACGCGAAGGCTCGAATTGATAAAGATGGAATATGGTTAGAGAAGTTGGAGTCGAATCCAGGTCGCTTCTTGCCAGCGGATGCCTCGGTGGAAAAACCGACCGAATCGGTAGCGATCAATTTGGATCAGCCAATGGCGTCAATTTTATCAGAGTTGAGCCAATACCCAGTGGCGACTTCGTTGTCATTAACAGGGACGATCGTTGTGGCGCGAGATATTGCGCATGCAAAGCTTAAAGAACGATTGGACGCGGGGGAGGCATTGCCCGATTACATTAAGAATCATCCAATTTATTATGCGGGTCCGGCAAAGACTCCGAGTGGCAAGGCTTCAGGTTCGTTTGGGCCGACGACGGCGGGTCGTATGGATGCGTATGTGGAGCCTTTTCAAGCGGCAGGTGGATCAATGATTATGCTGGCGAAGGGTAATCGCTCGCAGTCGGTGACGGATGCTTGTCAGGCGCATGGTGGTTTTTATCTAGGTTCGATTGGTGGACCTGCAGCGTTGTTAGCGGAGCATAATATTAAGAAAGTAGAAGTTTTAGAATATCCTGAACTGGGCATGGAAGCTATATGGAAAATTGAAGTGGAAGATTTTCCGGCTTACATTTTGGTAGATGATAAAGGGAATGATTTTTTTGCGGATGTAAGGGATGCGTGTAGTCAATGCGCGTTGCATGCTTACGAGACTGCGCGTGCGGAAATGACAAAGGTGCAAGCAACTTCAAAGGAATAAAAATGATTAGTAGTCGGTTTTTATTGATTGATGCTTACAACGTGATCTGCGCTGTGGAGGGTTTGCGTGTATTGATGCAGAGCGACCTCGACACAGCGCGTGATCAATTAGCAGAGGTGGCTCGGGCGATTCATGATGCGGAGGGAGTCCGAGTGGCTTTGATTCTGGATAGCAAGAATGACAAGTTGACGGTGGATCATCCTTATAAGACGAAGACTTTTGAATATTTGTATGCACCGAGTGCACTTACTGCGGATGGTGTGATCGAGCGGATTGTACAACGCGTTAAAAATGCGAATGAAGTGAGTGTGGTGAGTAATGATAATATGGTGCGGGAAGCTACGCGGGCGAGTGGCGCAATGGCGTTACGACCTGAGGAACTCTATGAATGGTCGCGCGCGTGTGAGGTGCGTTTGCGGCAAGATACGAGTCGTCGAAATCGTTCGAATGCTCGGGGTTTTAAAAATGGTCTAGATTTCGAATTAGAACTTTGAGGAGTTAATTAAGATGCACGGAGTAAAGGAATTTCATGGATTATATGGACCCTTTACGGTGAGTGAGCGGGTCTTGCATCAAATTTGGAGGCGCCAAGAATTTAAGACGGATGCTTTGAAATTGGTTTCTGGAAAGTCGCTGAAGATTCTTAGTTTTGGGGAATGGAATCATTTGGGTGGTCCAGATTTTAAGGGGGCTGAATTAGAGATTGATGGAGTGTTACAGAACGGAGATGTAGAAATTCATTTTGAGGTGCCTGATTGGTGGCGTCACGGGCATGATTGTAATGAGGCGTTTGATGGGGTTGTCTTACATGTTGTATTGAATGCTCCGAAAAATCTGAATACCTGCGCTCGGGTGAATCAGTCTAAAGGTAAGGCTTTGGAAACTTTAGTATTAATGCCGCTCTTGCATTGGGATTTAGAGGTGTACAATGAGGAGTACGCGTTGTTTGCGCAGAGTGGTTTGGATGGACCGCTTTGGATTAAAGAGTTTCTTAACGGTTCTAGGGAAGAGCGTATGGTTTTATTGGATTCAATTGCTCGTAAACGTTGGGAGGCTAAATTGGAATTTGCTAAGAAGCGATTGGCTGGGCACGGGTGGGAAGAATCTTGTCATCAATTTGCGCTTGAGGTGTTGGGTTATTCACGAAACCGAGCGGCTATGTCTACTGTCGCACTTAAGTGGCCGTTCAAAACTTGGTGCGCGGGTTTGGTATCACCCGAAGGATTGTATGCGGACACATTGGGTTGGGCGCGCGGAGGAGTACGCCCTGCGAATCATCCGTTATCGCGGTTGAAGCAGTATCAGGTTTTGGTTAGGCATACCGCTAATTGGACAAAAGCGCTTCGTTTGGAGTTGTCTAATTTTCGTGAATTAAAAGATGGAATGCAAACCACTCAATTTAGAAAAGAGAGCGGGCTTGCGGAACAGTGGAAGCGATTGCGCACGACTGTATTTGGCGATAGGATTGGGGAAACGCGTTTAAATACATTGATGATCGATGGCTTTCTCCCGCTTGGATCAGCGGAGGGTTTGGTTCATGGATTTGAGTATTGGTGGCATTGGCCTTTGGGAGATTGTTCAATAAAAATTCGAAAATTTTTAAAAGCGGGGGGACTGCATTCCAGAGAGGAGCCGTTTTGCAATGGACGGGTGCAAGGGGCTCTGGGTCTATTTATGACGGACGGGAAAGGGCTTTGATACATTGACCTAAGTCAGCTTTAGGTTATGCATTGCTAGTTATGTCAGGTTTTAGCGAACATATTGTCCGTGAGTATTTTGAAGTGAATGGGTTCTCGGTGCGCCCATTGCGGAAGTATGCGGTACAAAACCGCAAGCGCAACGCAGAGGATAGTATCGACCTTGTGGTTGATAATCAATCGATGGAAGTAGGTGAGGCGATTTCGAATTTTCAACTATTTTCGGGCGATGTTCTACGACTTGAACGGGCGGTGGTTTCGGTGGTGAGTTGGCATAGTTCGCGTTTTACGCCCAGTATTTTACAGAGCAGTCGGAAAGTTTTTGAATTTTTGAAAAAGGATGTTCTCAACAAGATGCATCAATTTTTGAATATGGATGCTGACGGCATCGATGCGGCGGTAGCAAAAAACAGTCAATCGTTTACAAAACTTTTGATATTGCCGGGATTACCTACCAGTGAACCGCAGCGCAGCGAGAGCATTGCGATGTTGAAGGAACATGGGGTGGACGGAATTATTGCATATAGTACGATTCTCGAAAATCTCTTGCGTTATGTGGAGGTCAACCACAGTTATCAAAATTCGCAGCTGCTTCAGATGTTACGAATTTTGAAATTGTACGATATGCTAAAGACTCCGCAAATGTCTCTTTTTAATTAACTGATTACCCTATGGAAATTCATTCGACTGCACTTATCGATCCAAGCGCGCGCATTGGTACTGATTGCGTGATTGGTCCTTACACGATTGTTGAAGCGGAGGTAGTGATAGGGGCGGGTTCTCGTCTTGACGGGCATGTTGTGATTCGTCGCGGTACTCATTTAGGGAAGGGTGTGCATGTAGAGTCTTTTGTTGTTATTGGTGGTGAGCCACAATCATTGGGATTTGACGCTTCGATTGAAAGCAGGGTGGTTATTGGTAACAATGTTCGGCTTCGCGAAGGGTGTGTGATCCATCGATCCACCCAAGTTGGGGGAGAGACAATAATCGGTGATGATTGTTACTTGATGTCGCAGACGCATGTGGCACATGATTGTATTTTGGGAACCGGGGTTATTATGGCAAGCGGTGCGCTTTTAGGGGGTCATGTAGTATTGGGTTCTCGGTGTTTTATTGGTGGCGGTACGGGGGTGCATCAATTCTGCCGCATTGGATCGTATGCTATTGTTGGATCGCTTTCTATGATAACAGTGGACGTGGCTCCGTGTTTGATGGTGACACAGCGCAATGAGGTAAATGGTTTGAATAAAGTTGGGCTCAAGCGTGCTAGTTTTGATCGGGAGTCGATAAAGGATTTAAAGGCTTGTTACCAAGGATTGTTCTCTAGCGGGGATGCAAACCTTAAGAGGCGAGCTGCAGAGATGCTTCAAGAGGGCGCATGTGGGTCTTCTGAATTGGGGGAGCAGTTTTTGAAGTTTTTTGAAAATGGAAAGCGTGGATTTGCACGACCTAGAAATGACTGAAAATGACACCAAGCATTTGCCGTTGGCTTTGACCTGCGGGGATCCTGCAGGAGTGGGTCCTGAGGTGATCGAGTCGTGTTTGCGGGCGGATGCTTTGGGTGGTAGAGATTGCGTTTTGATTGGGCCGAAGGCTTGGGCGTCTGGATTAGCGGAGCGCTTTGGAATCGAATACATTGGTTTAGGTTCGAATGATTATTCAACTCAAGCTGGAGCGCCTGATTTAGAAGGGGCACGAATTGCGCTCGAATCTTTAGAAGTGGCTGCGCACGGCTGTGATGCTGGCAAGTTTCGCGGAGTTGTAACTGCGCCTGTGAGTAAGCATTGGTTGGCGCAAGTGGGTTTTAAACATCCGGGGCAAACGGAATTTTTCGCGGAGGCTTGGGGTGGAAATCCTTCAATGGGTTTTGTCGGTGAGTATTTGCGAGTTGTTTTGGCTACATGGCATATTCCGTTAAGTGGAGTCTCGAAGGCTTTGACTGCCGAGTGCTTAACGCTTGCAGTCGAGCGAGCGGTGACCTTGGGCAAACGTCTAGGAATTGCGGAACCTCGTATCGGAGTTTGTGGCTTGAATCCGCATGCTGGAGAGAATGGTCTGATTGGACGGGAAGAGTTGGACGTATTGGATCCAGCGTTGGATATTTTGCGTAAAAAACATATAGGTCTTTCTAAATGTTTGCCGGGTGACACGGTCTTTTATCGTCAAAAATTGGGGGCATTTGATGTAGTTGTGGCGATGTATCATGATCAAGGACTTGCGGCTGTTAAGACGCTTGAATTTGATAAGGCGGTGAATGTTACTCTGGGTTTGATGCATGTGCGGACAAGTCCAGATCATGGGACTGCGTTTGATTTAGCGGGCACGGGCAGGGCGGATAGCTCAAGTTTTGAGGCTGCGCTTAAGCTTGCACGACGATTGACTTAAACTTTTATAATGTTTTCATAATATATAATGAGTATTAATTCAGTAAGTTTGCCGGAAGGGGTTCGTGAAGGAAATGAAAGCCTGATTGAATTGACGCAGGCGGCTGGAGAAAAATTTGTAGCACTTTCTATGCGCGAAGATAAGGGTGATTTTCTGCGCGTTCGAATTTCAGGTGGTGGTTGTAATGGACTTGTTTACAAGATGCAGTTTGAAGTAGAGCCGAAACGAGGTGACATTCTTGTTTGTAGTTATGGAGCTCAGGTTTTGGTAGATTCGAAGAGCGCACTGTATCTGAGAGGGACGCATCTTGATTTTTCGAGTCAAATGGTTGGCGGTGGATTTAAATTTTCTAACCCAAACGCGACTGCGAATTGTAGCTGTGGAGAAAGCTTTAGTATCTAAGGCATGCGCTTTAGGGTTGAATTTCTTAGGTGAGTCGCTACACACTTTTACAACTGCATGGTAGATCAATCTAAACACTTCTACAATCTAAGGCGTTAATTTATATGGCGACACTCGGTTACCTACGCTTGATTGTGATTCCTTTTCGAATCCCTTACATGTTTGTTGAATTAAATTAATGGCAAAATATCCCTATTCTCGCGGTCGAAATGCGAACCGCCCTCGCGGCCCTAAAGGCCTTCGCAGAAATGACCGCATCCGTGCCACTGAAGTCAGAGTTATCGGCCCCGAAGGTACTAACCTCGGTGTAATGCCCTCAAAGAAAGCTTTGGAATTAGCGCAAAAGGTTGGACTCGATTTAATAGAGATTTCACCCGGAGCTCGTCCGCCGGTTTGTCGTATTCTTGATTTTGGAAAGTTCCTCTACGAAGAGAGCAAGAAGCAAAAGGATACGAAGCAGACAAGTGCGAAGATGAAGGAGGTGAAATTTCGTGTGGGTATTGATCAGCATGATTTTGAGACTAAATTACGTCGTGCGGAAGGATTTTTATACAACGGTAATAAAGTTAAGCTCACGCTTCAATTTCGTGGTCGTGAAATGGAGCACTCGGAATTGGGTGTTCAGCGAGTAAATTTAGCACGGGATGAACTTGCGGGGGTATCGACCGCAGATACTGATGCCCGTCGGGTGGGTCGGCAGGTTACTTTAGTGCTTTCTCCGCTTCCTCAAGGTAAACGTGTATTGAAATACAATGAATCGGATGCTGATTTTGAATCTGACGAGGTGGCGGATGCGGCAGAAGCGACAGGTGAGGCAGATGTTGCTGAGGAATAGTCACTGATGCGACTGGCAAAAGCTTGTTACGTGATGTGCTCTTACAGAGGTTTTCGTAATCTTTTCTGTGTGTGCGTTGTTATCGTTTTTTCGCTTTTTCTTTTTGATCGGTTTTCTAGTGTTTCAGGCAAAGAGTTTGAGGGTCGATCCTATATTGATTTAGGGACAGTGGCTAAAGAGTTTGGGATGCGCTCGGGGTGGACAATGAATGGTGAAATGTATTGTTTGCGAACTGCTTCAAATCAGATAGATGCGCTTATTGATTCTCGATGCTTGTTTATTAATGAGATGCCGGTGAGCTTAGGCTTTAGGACTATCAAAGCTAGGGGGCGGCTCTATTTATCTGAGGATGATTATAAAAAAACCTTGGTTCCTCTGCTTGAGATGGAGTTGCTCGAAGCCGATATTTCTGAACCGTATCGCATTGTCTTAGATGCCGCGCACGGTGGAACGGATACAGGTGCGGTCAATGCAGTTTACGGATTAAAAGAGAAAGATTTGAGTCTGGATATTTGTAAGCGTTTAAAAATTTTATTAGAGGCATCAGGGTATCAAGTTTCACTGACTCGCGAACAGGATGTGTATCTGCCGCTCAAGAATCGCTCAAGATTCGCAAATGAAACGAAGGCAGATCTGTTCTTAAGTATTCATTTGAATGCTGCTATGAACAAAGAGGTGGTAGGGATAGAAACCTTTGTGATGACTCCAGTGGGTCAACGGTCAACGGGTCGTTCTTTGACAGAGGCAGACGACTTAAAGTATTTCAAAGGAAATGATTTTGATTACGGAAACGTCTGTTTTGGGTATCTGCTTCAAAAAACTCTGGTAACCCGTATGAACGCTACGGATCGGGGACTTAAGCGAGCGCGTTTTGCGGTATTAAAAGATTTAGAAATGCCTGGCTTGTTAACGGAGTTAGGTTTTTTATCAAATTCTGAAAGTGCGAGAAGTTTAGGGAATGAAAAAACTCGGCAATTATTGGCGGAAGGCTTGCTTGAAGGAATTGATTCGTATTATCATTTTTTAAAAATTAGGAAGAATAAGAATTTAAGATGAAGTCTTATAAAACCATTTTTTTGTTAATTGGTCTTTTAAATAGCGCAATGGGGAATTCTCCAAATGGGGTGATTATCCTTGCGAATTCCAAGATGCCGGAATCCGTAGAGACTGCTCGATACTATGCACAGGAAAGAGGCATTCCCTTGGATAATATAATTGCTCTTCCAATGTCTACAAAGGAAACGATCACTCTGAAGGAGTACGTCAAGACGGTGCATAATCCGCTTTTAGAAAGTCTTTTTAAAAAAGATCTAATCACAGGCGCGAAATCACGAAGGCGTGATATCTACGGGCGTGATTGGTTAGTGGCGGGATTACACTCAATTGATTACCTTGTTTTAATGTACGGGGTGCCATTGAGGTTTCAAAATTCGCCTGAATACATTGTCCCTACCAGCAATCCGAATGCAAAATTATTTCAGAACAATCAGGGTTCTTTGGATTCCGAATTAGCGCTATTAGCAGTGCCAAGCGAACGGTCGATGACAGGTTTTTCCAAAAATCCTTTATTCAAAAATAAAACACCGAGCACCTACCAATTAGAGACTTTAATTCGCGTCAACCGTCTAGACGGGCCGAGTTCAGCGTCTGTTCGCTTGCTGATTGATCGAACTCTTGCGGCAGAGAAGACCGGGTTGCAGGGACGTGCTTATTTTGATTTAGGGGGTCCTCATAAGATGGGTGATGAATGGTTTCAAGAAGCGGCAGATTTAGCACGCGGCGCTCATTTTGATACTTCGATAGAAAGCTCAAAACGCATTCTAGATTCTCAAGACCGTTTGGATGCGCCGGCGATTTATATGGGATGGTATTCGAGGAATGCGAATCAGATTTTCAAACAACGAAATCGTACTGTTCCAAAAGGTGCGGTTGCGTTGCATCTCCATAGTTTTTCAGCTACTACGGTGCGTACTAAGAGTGTGGGATGGGTAGGTCCTTTAGTTCAGATGGGGTTTAGTGCTACGGTTGGCAATGTTTATGAACCCTACTTATCACTCACGCATCACCCCGCCTTACTTTTGGAGGCCCTATTAGAAGGCAAGACCTTTGGCGAGGCAGCGCATTACAGTATTAGTGCTTATAGTTGGATGAATATTGCTCTTGGTGATCCACTGTACCGACCTTTTGGAGTGACGCTTGACACACAGCTTAAGGAATCCAATTCGCCTTATGTCATTTTGCGCGCAGTTAACAGATTAGACTCAGAGAGTGGAACAGCTGCTGCCACTCGATTTTTAGGTAAGCACTTTCAAGAAAAACCATCGCTTCCGTTGGCATACGCTTTAGCCAAGCGACACATTAAGGCGGGTGATTTAGATGCCGCCGCAAAGGTTTTACGTCTTATAAGCTATATAGACGTCTTTTTAGAGGAGGAGTTCGTTTTGATAAAGCATCTAGCTGATTTGAGCAGTGATATTGAGGAATACTCTCAGGCGCTCACGGTGTATGAGAAATTATTAAAGCAAAAAAATGTTCAAAAACCTTTAAAATTGAAACTTCTTGAAGATGGAGTGCTGATATGTAAGCAATTGAACAACAATGTCTTAATGTCGCAATGGTCTCGTGATCTACTCCTTCTAAAAGCACCGAGACAGTAAAAATTCATCTCTAACCAGTCGATATCTTTGGTTGTTGACTATAAAACCATAAATAATACTTTCCTTCTGCATATTAGTCCAAAGATTTACCGATGACCGAAAATATACACACAGAGTTCCACCGCATGCTAGGGCGGGATGCAAAAGAGGCGCAGCTAAATCAGCGTGGGCATGTCTTTTGGTTTTATGGTTTATCGGGTTCGGGCAAAAGTACTTTGGCGAATGCGCTTGAGCGGCGATTGGCTGCTAGGGGAGTGATTACAAAGCTCCTTGACGGTGATAATATTCGCAGTCGCTTGAATAAAGATTTGAGTTTTTCGGATGCAGACCGCGAGGAGAATATACGACGTATTGCGGAGGTTGGACGTTTGTTTGTGGATGCGGGAATTGTAGTTTTAGCGTCCTTTATTACGCCAAAGGATGGGTTACGTAGTTTAGCAAGCGATTTGATAGGTACTGAAAATTTTACACCTATTTACGTGAAAGCTACTTTTGAGACCTGTGCGGAGCGTGATGTGAAAGGGTTGTACGCGAAAGTTGCCTCTGGTAAGGTTGAAAATTTCACTGGTAAGGATTCAGAATTTGATCCACCTAAAAATGATGTAAAAGATTGGATTATTGACACTGAGGCGCTCAGCGAAGATCAGGCAGTGGAAGCATTACTGAATAAGATAGATCCGCTCATTAAATTAAGTCCAAGATCTTGAGGCACACAACATACCCTTTAAATATGCAAAATAATTACACAACCACTCACTTAAAACAGCTAGAGTCTGAGGCAATTTACATTCTGAGAGAGACAGCAGCGCAGTTTGAGAATCCAGTGCTTCTCTTTTCTGGAGGTAAAGATTCGATCGTAATGGCGCACCTTGCTAAAAAGGCGTTTTGGCCTGCACGGCTTCCTTTCCCTTTATTGCATGTGGACACAGGTCATAATTTTGTTGAAACGATGGAGTATCGGGATCGATATATTGCAGAACTTGGGGCAGACCTTGTAGTTGCTTCGGTGCAGGAGGCAATTGATTCTGGCAAAGTGGTCGAGGAGACGGGGCCTTATGCGAGCCGGAATGGATTACAAACAGTTGCTTTGCTCGATGGTTTAGAGGCGGGGCAATATGATGCTGCGCTAGGAGGCGGTCGACGCGACGAAGAAAAAGCGCGAGCTAAAGAACGTTTCTTCTCTCATCGAGATTCCTTTGGGCAATGGGATCCAAAAAATCAGCGTCCTGAGTTATGGAATATCTTTAATGGCAGGAAGCAACACGGTGAACATTTTCGAGTATTTCCTCTAAGTAATTGGACGGAAATGGATATTTGGCAGTATATAAAATTGGAAAATATTGATCTGCCTAGTTTATACTTTTCACATGTACGTCCTTGTTTTGAGCGCAATGGGGTTATAATGGCAGTGACGGATTTCATTGAATTGCTACCCGAAGAAAAAGCCTCGGTTAAAGATATGCAGGTTCGCTTCAGGACCATTGGAGATGCTACCTGCACGGGTGCGGCTTTATCATCAGCGTCAGATTTAGATGCTATTATTGATGAAGTAGCAGCAGCAAGGCAAACTGAGCGCGGAACGCGTGCAGATGATAAGCGTTCGGAAACCGCGATGGAGGACCGTAAAAAAGAGGGATATTTTTAAAATAGCGGTAGTCGCATGGGCAGAGGCAAAAGTAACAAAAACAATCAATTTAAAAATTTAGCAATGAACGAAGCACACACAGATGCAGGATACCTCGATATGGATCTTTTGAGATTTACTACCGCAGGATCGGTTGATGATGGTAAAAGTACTTTAATTGGTCGCTTGCTGTATGACAGCAAAGCGATTTTTGAAGATCAACTTGAGGCGGTTGAGAAGAGCTCGAAATCTCGCGGAGATGAAAATATTAATTTGGCGCTTTTGACTGATGGGTTGCGTTCTGAGCGTGAGCAAGGAATTACGATCGATGTAGCGTATCGCTATTTCGCGACGCCAAAACGTAAGTTTATCATCGCAGACACTCCTGGGCATATCCAATACACACGGAATATGGTTACGGGGGCGTCGACTGCGAACCTTGCCATTTTGTTAGTGGATGCTCGAAAGGGCGTTATTGAGCAAACGTGCCGTCACTCTTTTATTGCGAATCTTCTTCGCATTCAGCATCTAGTTGTGTGTGTGAATAAAATGGATTTGGTGGATTGGGATGAATCCGTCTATAATAAAATTATAGATGATTTTAAGCAATTTGCGTCTCGTTTAGATAATATCGTGGAGGTTACTTTTATCCCTGCGAGTGCGTTACTCGGTGACAACATTGTAGATAAATCTAAAAATATGCCCTGGTATCAAGGTCCGACGCTTTTATACCATTTAGAGACGGTTTACATTGGCTCTGACGAAAATCATATCGATGCGCGGATGCCTATTCAGTGGGTCATTCGTCCGCATTCAGACAAATGGCATGATTTTCGTGGGTTTGCTGGGCGTGTGGCAGGCGGGGTCTTTAAGCCTGGAGACACGGTCAAGATTTTGCCTTCGGGTTTTGAATCTAAGATTAAGGCTATTCACACCATGGACGGCGAGTTAACGGAGGCCTTTGCGCCTATGTCGGTGGCAATGACTTTGGTTGATGAAATTGATCTTTCCCGAGGTGATATGCTTGTGAAGACGAACAATGCACCTGAACCGAGGCAAGATATTGAGGCAATGATTTGCTGGTTTTCGTCAGTTAAGAAACTCGCAGGTCGTGGAAAGTTTATTTTGCGCCACACCGAGCGTGAGGTTAAAGCTTTGGTAAATGAGGTACGCTATAAAGTTGATATCAATACCCTGCACAAAATTGAAGATGACCTTGTCTTTTCACTCAATGATATAGGGAGGGTTTCTTTGCGAACTTCAGCTCCAATCATTGCAGACGGTTATCGACAAAATCGTATCACGGGAAGTTTTGTTCTAATTGATGAACAAACAAATGAGACCGTTGCGGCAGGCATGATCATCTAGCTTTGTGCCTGCTTGGGAGCGCACTCTTGAGGGTTGCCAGTCACTAAGTATTGGTTTCAATAGGTCCAAAATTATGAATGAAACTACTAAAACCCGCTGCGGGGTTGTGGGTACGGGTTACTTAGGTCAGCATCATGCCCGAATCTATGATGCCTTAGAAAACTGCGAACTTGCTGGAATTGTAGAGGCAGATGATACCAGGGCGTCTGAGATATGTGAGCGTCATGGTTGCGAACGTTTTAAAACAATTGAAGCGCTTGCAGATGCCTGTGACGTGGTGAGCGTAGTCGTACCTACGGATAAACACTATGAAGTTGCGATACCTTTGCTAGAGGGCGGTTGCCATTTGCTTATAGAGAAGCCGCTTTGTACGAATTTATTTGAAGCTGAAGGGATTCTTGAAGCAGCAAAAAAGGCAGGTTGCATTGTTCAAGTTGGTCACATTGAGCACTATAACCCAGTTATGAGTTATCTCGAAAAGTCCGTGACTGCGCCTAAGTTTATAACTGCGGATCGCTTAGCGCCTTACAATCCGAGGGGAACTGAAGTTGG
>CBFHPQ010000026.1:0-21027 GCA_965657865.1 Coraliomargaritaceae bacterium
TAAAATTGCGCTCGTGCATGGTGGGGTCGGGTACTGTCAACAGCGAAAAGATTTAGATGACGGATCCGATGTGGTGATCGCGACTCCAGGTCGCTTACTCGACCATGTTCAACAGGGGAGCATTGATCTTAGTTCGATTGAGCTACTAATTCTCGATGAGGTCGATCGCATGCTCGACATGGGTTTTATCGAGGACGTAAAACGCATCATTAAACTTTGCCGAAATTCAAAGCGTCAAACGCTACTTTTTTCTGCGACTTTATCCGAAGATATTAAACGTCTCATCGCGCGGAGCTTGAAAGATCCACTAGAGATAGCGATTGCGATAAAAATTAGCCCAGCAGAGACCGTTAAGCATGAAGTCTATCCTGTTGGCGCGATGCAAAAGTTTGATCTCTTAGTAGCGCTCATCGAGCAAATGGATATCGACAGCATGATTATTTTTTGTCGCATGAAAGTGGGAGCGGATCGTATTACACGTTGGCTAACAGAACGTAATTACAGTTGCGCAGCGATGCATTCAAATTTGCCTCAACGCGCTCGAACCAAAGCATTGGAGCAATTTAAAAATGGAAGTATTAAGATTTTAGTCGCCACTGATATTGCCTCTCGTGGACTCGACATTGCCAATGTAACGCATGTGATCAATTATGATGTTCCTGAACATTGCGAAGATTATGTCCACCGCATCGGGCGGACAGGTCGCGCTCAACGTGAAGGTGATGCTGCAACTATTCTCGCGCCGGATGAAACTTCTAAGATCGAGGCGATCGAAAAATTCATAGACCAGAAAATTCTTCAACGAAAGCTTGAAGGATTTAATTATTTTCATGAGCCCCATATTCGAGATGCGGAAGATGTGAAGCCAAAGCGCCGCCGTCGAAATTCTTCTACTAGCAAGTTTGGAAGGCGTCGTTAATGGGCGGTTATTAAACTTCCTGAGTCTTAGGTTCGGATGAATTTATTGCTTTTTAAAAAACCTTTTGAGCAGGTAACGATTGATGGCTCGGATCCTCGCGCAGAGCATTTGCGTAAGGTATTGCGAGTTTCGGTGGGGAGCCTCGTCTTTGTAGGTTTTGTTAATGGACTGAGGGCACGAGCGCGTGTCATCAAAATTGGCTCTGATAGTAGCGTAAGTCTTGAGGTGGTTGGGACAGAGTCAGCACCTAAGCCATTGCCTATTTCTTTACTAATTGGTCTACCGCGACCGCATACTGCAAAGCGCATTCTTTTTGAGGCGGCAAGTATGGGGGTTGAGCGCATTGATTTTTTTGAAGCCGAAAATGGCGAACCTTCGTATGGAGAAAGTAGTCTATGGAAAACCGAGGCTTGGATGGAGCGTTTGGAGTTGGGGGCCGAACAAGCATTCAGCACGCACATTCCGCAAGTTTCGATGTATCCTGATTTACAAACGGCTTTGAGTTCACAAGCGTATGATAGTTCGCGCGTTGCACTCGATAATTATGAGGCTGAAGAATCGATCGCACAGGCAGTGAACTCTAAAAAAGATGCGGCAGTATTGGCATTAGGTTCGGAGCGTGGCTGGTCCGATAATGAGCGGAATGCATTGAGACATAATGGTTGGACCCTTGCTCATTTAGGACCGCAGGTACTGAGGGCTGAGACTGCCGTAGTCGCGGCGGTGAGTTCTGCCGCTTCGGTACTAGGGGCATGGAAAAAGCCCACTGCGACAGAGCTTTAGGCATTCGCTACGATCGCTCGTAAATGGCAACACTAGGTTTGTCTCTACCTTTTTTTCCAAGGCGACGTCTGCATATCCATCCTGGAATTTCAAGCTCGAGCGCACCTGGCATCTCAAAGCAAACAATTCCATCGGGACTCGTTGCTGGCGCTATGTTTTCTTGAAAAATTGTAAGGAGCTTGGTTTCGATCATAGCGTAGGGAGGATCAACAAATACAATATCAAATGGGCCATGGCTCTCATTAATGGCATACACTTTTTGAGTGAGTACCTCCCAATCTGTGTGATTTTTTAGATCACAGCTTTTTGCGACTGCATCAATGTTGCGTCGTAAGCAGGTGACTACTTCGGAGCTATTTTCAACGAAGAGTCCACTGGTAGCACCTCGGCTCATCGCTTCGAGGCCATAGGCTCCAGTGCCTGCAAAAAGGTCGGCAATCTGCGCACCTTCAATGCGGTTACCAAGCGAGGAAAAAACAGCTTCTCGCATTTGGTCGGTAGCAGGGCGGGTTTCCCGTCCTTTAGGTGTGACTAATTGAATCCCGCGTGCTTTGCCTCCAGTAATACGCATGCAATTCCTAGGGAGTTGGTAGTTGATTTGTTGGTTAGCGGACAGCTTCCCAAACTCGAATGAGACTTTCAACGAGCTCGGGAAGTTCCTCTAAGGGAATTTGACTGGCCGCATCTGAAATCGCTTTTGCAGGATTTGGATGGGTCTCGAGAAAGACTCCGTTGGCACCTGCCGCAAGTGCAGCTCGCGCTAATGCAGGGACAAATTCGCGCTGACCGCCACTGACTCCACCAGCCGCGCCTGGCAGCTGAACGCTGTGAGTAGCGTCAATGATAGTTGGATATCCATTCGCGGCCATGATGCTAAAGCTGCGCATATCAACTACAAGATTTTGATATCCAAAAGTTGTGCCTCGATCGGTTTGCCAAATTTCGTTTGCCCCGGCTTCTTTGAGTTTGTTGACCACAAATTGCATTTCTTGCGGCGATAGGAATTGCCCTTTCTTAACATTAATTGCGCAGTTGGTGGCGGAAGCGGCTGTCAATAAGTCTGTTTGACGACAGAGGAAGGCGGGGATTTGGAGCGCATCAACGACTGCGCCAACGGCTTCACATTGATCGGGTAAATGAATGTCGGTAATAGTCTTAAAGCCGTATTGATCTTTGATTTGCTGAAAAATTTCCAGACCTGCATGCATCCCTGTGCCGCGATTACTTTGAATTGAGGTACGGTTTGCTTTATCAAAGGAACCTTTGAAAAGAATGTTTAATTGAGGATGTTTTGTTTCGAGGGCTTTGAGAGTCTCCGCCACCGGCTTACAAGTTTCTAAACTTTCTAGCGAACAGGGCCCTGCGATTAAAAGCAGTTTTTCAGGATTATAGATCATAGATTTATTAAGAGTATTCTTGAGCGGACGCCAAGCGTCAAAGCGCGTGATTATTTTTCAATCAATTCGTAGAGAGTTGCACGCAATTCTGGTTCAAGTGTGCTCTCGTTAATCCAAAGCGCAGCGCCATCAGGATCGCTTTGGTTCCAAGAAATAATAGATTCACTCAGTGCTTGAACACGCTGCTCGGAATCTTCAATTACGTTGCTCCATTCAACTGCGGCAGCGGGTTCGTAGTTTTGAATCGTTTCGATAAATCCATTGATGGCAGCGTCGCGTCGAGGCCCTGGCGCTTGTTCACTCAACCATGCTGAGGCTGCAACGGAATCCGATTGTGTCCATTCTTTCATGAGTGCCTGAGCGCTGCGTTCGCTTTTCAGGGGGTCGTCATCTGCCAATTGAGTATACCAAGCAGAGGCTCTTGAGGGATCTGTTTGTGCTCGGGTTTGCATATATTTTTCGATGAGTGCGGCGTCAGGGTATGCAGGTTGAAACTCGCGTATGATATCTTCAGCAGCGCGTAAGTCTTTGTTTGCGATGGTCTGGATGCAGTATTCAAGTGATTCATTTTTGCCTACGATTTGTGATTCACTGGCAGCCCATTCAGTTGCGGCAATGGGATCTTTTTCTATCCATGAATCAATTAGGCTTTGGGCAGCTTTGTCACGAGTCTGCCCGGTAGGCATATTAAATATCCATTGCGCGGTTCCTAAAGGATCGTTCGCACCCCAAGTAGCGGCAAGGGAAGCGGTCGCAGTTGTTTTACTATTATCGTTTGCCATGCCTGCGATCCATTCAGATGCGGCAACGGGATCTTGTTCGCCCCATAGCTTTATGCCATCTTGAAGAGTTTTTTTGCGCGCGATACCTTGCGCGTTGGATTCAAGCCAAAGGAGGGTGCTTTGTGCATCGTTGGTCGCCCAGATAGCGACGACCTCGAGCATCGCCTGAATTTGAGTGGGAGTGGGCTCAAATGTCTGAAGCCATTGCAAGGCATCTTCTGGATTGGTGGCTGCTCGCGCGCGCGCTTCTTCGAGCAGTCGCGCTTCCCAATTTGTAGGAGTAACAACTTCCTGTCGGGGTCTGGGGGCAGTGTCCGGGATTGCTTGGATCTCAATGAATGGCTTGTCTGTTTCTTCGGATGGAGGCGCTTCAGGAGTCTTTTGATTTTTTTCAATCGCTTTCAAAGCGGATGCCTCGGAACGTAATTCTTTAAACTGTCGCTCAATGTGTAACCCATAGGGCAACGCAAAGCAGATCGCAATTAAAACGACTGCTGATAAAAGACTGGGGAGTGGTGAAGCCATTCTTTGAATTTAGAAAATTAAATCTTAAAGAATTCTCGAGTATTGGCAGTAGAAATTCGAGCGATTTCCTCAAGGCTGATGTTCAATTCGTGTGCGCATTGTTTTGCGATGTGTGTAAGATACGCGGGTTCGTTGCTTTGCCCACGGTGTGGCTCGGGAGTTAAATAAGGGCAATCGGTTTCGAGCATTAATCGTTCGGGTCCTTGAGAGCGCAAGGCAGCGCGAACCGCATCCGCATTTTTGTAGGTGACGATTCCCGTAAACGATGCTCGACCTCCGCGCTTGTTGATTTGTTCGATTGCATCTGCGCCGTAACTAAAGCAGTGAAAAACAACCTTCTTCCAGTCGATTTTAGAATCATCAATGATGCGAACGGTGTCTTCAAACGCGTTGCGACTGTGAATAATTACGGGCACATCCAGTTCGCGCGCTAGGGCGAGTTGTTCTCCAAAAGCGGCTTCTTGGTGGAGCATGATTTCGCCTGCCTCAACTGGATCTTTCGGGAGGTGGAAATAATCGAGACCAATTTCGCCAAGGGCACACGGGGCGTTCGGGGGCATGAAAAAGGAGGCAATTTGAGTGCAATCATCCGACCAGTCTGCTTCAACGTAACACGGGTGCAGCCCCACAGTGTAGTGAATTGCTCCAGAATTTTTTGAGCTTAATTCGCGGTAAGGAACCCAGTCTTTTGGAGACGTGCCTACTGCAATCATGCGTTTGACGCCTGCGGTAGCGGCGCGCTCAAGAACCTCGTTAAGAGTCTCTTTTTGCTGAAATCCTTGGAGGTGGCAGTGACTGTCAATTAGATCCATGTTTAGAAATTAAAACCCAGTTGATAAGGTAAATTGCAAGAAAAGCTGAAAGTGCTTGAGAAGTCGAGAGAGGGCATCAATGTGCAAATATACAACTTTTAATTTATCAGATACAACAATTATGGAAGATGTCATTATTTTAGGTACGGGCTGTGCGGGTTTGACAGCAGCAATATATACAGGCCGTGCGCAATTGAATCCGCTTGTACTCGAGGGCAGTCAACCGGGTGGACAACTAACAACAACTTCAGAAGTTGAAAATTTCCCTGGTTTCCCAGAGGGGATTGATGGATTTGCCATGATGGATAATCTGCGCAAACAAGCGGCTCGTTTTGGTGCTCGCTATGAACATGCGAAGATTGACCGCATTGAAGTTGCAGGAGAAGTAAAGCGTTTGCATGCAGGCGAGAAAGTTTTTGAGGCCAAGACTGTGATCATTGGGACGGGCGCTCGACCGCGTTTGTTGGGAATTCCGGGTGAGCAGGAAATGTTTGGCGGTAAAGGTGTCACTACCTGCGCAACTTGCGATGGAGCTTTTTATCGCGACATGGATGTCGTCGTTGTGGGTGGCGGTGACTCTGCTTGTGAAGAAGCGCTTTTTCTGACGCGTTTTTGCTCGAAGGTGACGCTTATTCATCGCCGTGATGCTTTGCGAGCTTCCCAGATTATGGCGGAGCGGGCAATCGCGCACGAGAAGATTGAGATGGCTTGGAATTCCATGCCGCAGGCTGTGCTTGCGGATGAAAAAGGATTTACGCGTGGAGTTTTAGTTAAGGATTCGATTACGGGTGCGGAGCGTGAGATTCCATGTAAGGGTGTATTTATTGCCATTGGGCATATTCCGAATACTGATTTTACCGGTGGTTTATTGGAGCGGGATGGGGATGGATACATTGTGCCTTTTGAGGGAAGTCAGGTGAAAACTTCAATTCCTGGTTTATTTGCGGCTGGGGATTGTGTAGACCATGTGTACCGTCAAGCAATCACTGCTGCGGGTATGGGTTGCCAAGCCGCTATTGAAGCGGAACGCTGGTTAGCAGAACAGTAAACATTTTTGGAAGAGCTAAAATTTTTCGGATTAATAACGCTATGGATTTATCAGATCGCAGGGCAGATTATTTAAAGGGTTCAATGGATGTGCATGACTTAGCGCGTTGTCCGTTTGAGCAATTTCAAACGTGGTATGCGGCTGCTGAGGATTGTGAATTGGAGGAGCCCAATGCTTTTTGTTTAGCTACCGCTACTAAAGACGGAAAACCCGCGACACGCATTGTCTTATTAAAAGATTTTTCAACTAAGGGGCTGGTTTTTTATACGAATTATGAAAGCCGGAAGGCGGGTCATATTGAGTCGAACCCTCAAGTCTCGGCAAATTTTCTTTGGTTGCCCTTGCAGCGGCAAGTAAATGTGAGCGGTCGAGTGGAGCGCATCAGCAAAGCGGAGTCTCTCAAGTATTTTTTGTCGCGGCCTTTTGCGAGCCAGTTAGGAGCTTGGACTTCACCGCAAAGTCAGGTCATTAGTTCTCGAGGAATCTTAGAAGCAAAATGGGAGCAGATGAAATCTAAGTTTGTGGAAGGTAAAATACCGCTCCCAGATCACTGGGGAGGGTATCGGATCATTCCAGAGCGTTTTGAATTTTGGCAGGGTCGATCGAGTCGTTTGCATGATCGCTTTGCGTACTCTAGAGCTGATTCGGACGTAGATGCTAGCGCTTGGACGGTCGATCGTTTGGCGCCCTAAATCGTCTATCAGTATTTATGAGAGTTGATTGTCATATGCATACACCTTTATGCAAGCATGCATTTGGGCATCCTGTTGAATATGCTTTGGTGGCGCGCGATCGGGAAATTGATCTGATAACTTTTACCTGTCATATTCCAATGGAATGGAATGATTTTGGGCAGGATGGGATTCGCATGCAGTTGTCTGAATTAGAAACTTATCGCTCTATGATCGAAAGGACTGCGGAGGTTGCTCAAGATTTTGGAGTGGAGGTCTTGTGTGGTATTGAGGCGGAGGTTTTTCCTGATGAAGATCATATGGAATCAATGGATACGGTCTTAGCGTCGTATGATTTTGATTTTGTTTTGGGTTCGCTGCATGCGCAGTGCGCAAGCTACATAGGATGGTTGAAGCGCAATAAAGTGAAAGAGGATGCCCAGAAGATTGATTGTTATTTTCGGCATCTCAAAGACGGGGTGGAGTCGGGGCGCTATGATAGTATGTCACACCCCGATGTGATTCGAACCTATGGAGTAGTGCAAAATTTTGAGCCTGCTGAGCATGAAGCGGTGATTCGTGAGTTCCTTGAGGCGGTTGTCGAATCGGATTGCTGTATGGAGGTCAACACAAGCGGATTCAATAAAGGTGCTTACGAGGTTCATCCCGACCCATTAATTTTAGATTGGGCCTCTGAGATGGGGGTAAAGTTAACAATGGGTTCGGATTCACATTTACCAAATTCAGTGGCGCAACATTTTGTGCGAGTTTATGAATTGCTTCGAAAAAAAGGGTTTAAAGATATCCATTACTTTAGGGGTCGCGAACGCTTTCAAATTGAGCTTCCTAGTTGATTTTTGATTGTTTGTATCGTTTTTCAAAAGGTGACATGGCGCTTGCCACAGCGTCGCTAGCAAGTTTGCTACTATTATGAGCATGTCTAAAATTCAGCAGTCTCGGTTTCTAGATTTTCAACTAGCCAGTGAAATAGCGGAGGCGCATGGAACCCCTTTGTATGTGTATGAGGGGGCTGCGCTGGATGCGAGTGCTGCTGCGGTGCTCAATTTTCCCAATGCCTTTGGTTTGACTGCTCGATATGCGATGAAGGCGTCTCCTAATCGCGCGATCTTAAAGCGTTTTCGTGAGGCTGGTTTGCATATTGATGCGAGTTCGGGCTATGAGGTGAAACGGGCACTAGCGGCTGGATTTGAGCCGCAACAAATTTCCTTAAGTTCGCAAGAGTTGCCTGATAATTTTGCGGAATTGTGTGGGCAAGGTGTTTTGTTGAATGCTTGTTCGTTGAGTCAACTTGAGCGGTATGGCGCAGCTTTTGAAGGTGGGGAAGTTGGAATTCGTTTTAATCCAGGTGCGGGGTCTGGCGGCAACAATCGAACAAATGTAGGCGGTCCAGCCTCAAGCTTTGGGATTTGGCACGAGTGGCAGGATCAAGTTAAGGCGATTGCTGAGCGTTATGCATTAAAAGTAGTTCGCATCCATACGCACATTGGCTCGGGAAGTGATCCTCTTGTTTGGCAGAAGATTTCGACAATGAGTCTAGATTTAGTGCGCTCGTTTCCGACGGTGCATACTTTAAATCTGGGCGGAGGTTATAAAGTTGCGCGTATGCCTCAAGAGGAGGGGACGGATTTAGAAGTTTGTGGAACTCCCGTGGCGGAAAAATTCCGTGAGTTTGCGCTGGAGACGGGGCGTGAGATTCACCTTGAAATCGAACCTGGTACTTTTCTTTTGGCGAATGCAGGCGCGTTGCTTGCGAAAGTTCAGGATATTGTTTCGACGGGTTCGGAAGGGTATGAATTTCTCAAGCTGAATACGGGCATGACTGAACTACTTCGTCCTTCGATATATGGCGCACAGCATCCGATCTCAATTCTTCAATTGAAGCCTTCGGATGAGCGTGTTGATTACGTTGTTGCGGGGCACTGTTGTGAATCTGGAGATATTTTGAGTCCTGCGTCTGGCGACCCTGAACTCTTGGCTACTCGATCGATGCCGAAAGCTGCTTTAGGAGATTTATGCGTTATTGATGGGGCAGGCGCCTACGCCTCAGCGATGACAACTAAGCATTACAATTCCTACCCTGAAGCGGCTGAAGTTCTCTTAGAAAATGATAAAACTTTTAGGTTAATTCGTAAGCGCCAAAAGCCTGAAACTTTGTGGGCTGATGAGTTGGATTAAAATATACAGTTTTGTGTATGTTTACCCTAATTAGGGTATATTGATAGAGTTTTGATTCTCGACTGTGTAAGGCAGTACTAGAAGGGTGTTGAGCGTTTCATTAATCAGCATAGAGGGCTCATTAATTGCGATATATTAAACTCTACATTTAAGCTAGGATCATGGTTTGTTGACAGCTAAATGCTATTTAGCTAATGTAATATTTATTCCAGCGTTCGTTTTTTTGGTTTATTTTATCATAAAATTAATCTTTTCTAGAACGCTTTCTCTTAATGCTACTCTTTGCTCCACCACAAAAGGCCAGAAATCAAGGATTTGCGCTCATTGTCGCTCTTTCATTGATGTCGTTTGTGTTGTTTTTATTGTTGAGTATCAGTTCGCTCGTCAGGGTTGAAACTCAAACGGTCAGGGTAGCCAATGCTTCTTTAGAGGCGCAAATGAATGCTCGATTGGCTGCCTACAAAGCTTTGGGTGAGTTGCAGCGCTACACGGGTCCAGATCAACGTGTGACTGCTCGATCCGATATTTTGGTTGCTCCGAATAATTCTGCGCTTACTGGCCAAGGAAGATGGACGGGGGTTTGGTCTTCAAGTTCAAGTTTAAACGATAATCTGGATTCTCAAGATGGTTTGGCGCAGCGTACTCCTAAATGGCTTGTGAGCGGTGAGAATCCTGATTTCTCTGTTCTAGTCAGCACGATTGATCCGAACGCGTATGTAGACCTAGCCACGATCGGGAAAAGCGTCTCGAACAAATCCATTATTTCGGAGGATGACACTGTCCGTGTTGCTACTGAAGAAATTCTTGGAACGAATGATTCTACGGTTGGGCGGTATGCATATTGGGTTAGTGATGAGGGTATCAAGGCACGAGTCAATTTATCGGATCCCTATTTAAATAGTAGTGATCCCGATACGGATTACTACCGAAACGCGATGGCTCAGGTCGCGGATCCGACTGCGGTTTCGAACGCCCAAGGAAATCAAATCCTTTCCGCTACGAACTCTCGTTGGAAGCAATCCACTAACGATCCATCCTCAATTTCAAGTCTCAAAAATATTCCAATGTTTATTGGATCTGACTTGGGTGATAATAATATGGATGGCGTTAATCGCGAATTTTTCCATGATTTTACGGTTCATTCCAGCGGGGTACTTGCCAATACCAAAGACGGCGGTCTTAAGCGCGATCTTTCGACTGCCTTATTGAATCTTCCGCAGGATTTTGTAAGCGAGCCATTAATTTTTGAGCCTTTTGGTAGCACTCCGAGTGCTGGAGATCCGGGAGGACCTAAATGGCAACAACTCGCGGATTATTTCAAGCTCGCTCAAAATGGAACTTTTGCTTCCAACAACCAAATTTCTTTTCGGATGCCATCAAACGATCAAGTCGGAATTGCTCCTGTCGTGACTCGATGGAATTTTATTTTCCACCCATTTGCTACTTACCGACACACTGCGCTTTCCGCTACAGGTACTCCGCTTGATGAATGGCTGCAAAGTAGTTATGATTACAGCTTGGGAGTTTTTCCGTTAATTACTCTTTGGAATCCATACGATCAAGATTTGGTACTTCCTAAGATAGGTATTGAGTGCGAGTTTAGAACAAATGCGGTGATTCGAGTCGGCAATAGAAATACCACCACTAACATTTGCACGCTTGATCCAATGGCTAAGTATTATGGTGGGAGTATTAACCGTCATGTTTTAAGGTTTATTGTTGAGGGTACAACAATTCCAGCAGGCAGAGCCATTAATTTCACTCCGCCTTTAAATTCGTTTTATGACAGAAATGATCCCACTCAAAATGTACTCAAGGCGGGTGCTCATGGTGAACTTGTTAATGGATTTTTTAGTGCCCCTGTCGCGGGAACTGGGAGTGACTCGTTTTATCTTTTAAATGGTCGTAGCCAAGCTCCGTGGATAGTAAAGCAATTTCCATCAGCCACCACGCTTGCGTTAGAGAATAGCAGCGGAGTGAATCAGGGCTTGTTTGATCAAGTTGTAAATTTATATGATTTAAGTGCTGGCGATGAATTTGACTTGCAGGGAGCGAATCGATTTAAAGCGCTCTCATTTCGTGGATGTCCTTCGTTTATAAATGGAATGAACATCACCACAACACGACTCAACAAAGCATTTTTGGGACAAAACGTAGATTTAGATGCATCACCCCGAGACTTTTCTGACGTTATCGAGCCTAAAGGTTCAAGTGTGGGTAGTTCTTATGGGACGGTTCCGCAAATAGACTTAACAGTCTTAGAGGAGTGGAAACTGGCTAATAATTTATGTGGCATCTCCGCGTATTTAAAATTCCCACTTGTAGATTTTGATCCAGAACGAGAGTTGCCCACACACTTGACTTACAACCAAAATTTTACTGCTCCAATTTATACTCCGTCGATTCGCACTAAGTATACTTTCAACGACAAGCGTTACGAATTGTACACCAGAGGCCCTGTCTTTAATGTCTTCAATGGATCTAATTGGAGAAATTATCTTTCAGGCACTGCGGATGATATTACCTACTCAAAAGTTGGGCTTAGTAATGACTTTAATGGGAATAATTCTGCTATTTTTTATACTATTCCATCAAAGCCAATCCTTGGAATTGGGCAACTTATGCAGGCAAACCTTATGAATGTGAGCTCGGTAAGTAACGGGCTTATTTCGGATCCCAGTCAGTCTGCAAAATGGGATACAAATCGTCAGCAAGCGTACTCGGTTCCTCTATACGCGATAGGCAATTCAATTCCAAACTTTGATATCCCTTTGGATAAAACGAAGGATCTTCAAACGTATAGTGTAAATGGCAATCTTGCGATAGGTGCAAATTACGATTACTGCTATGAATTGAATAGAGCTTTATGGGATGATTTCTTCTTTTCAGGTTTTGGTACTAACGTAACAAAATTACCGAATCCTAGATTACAGTTTTGGGCGAATACTTCAGAGCTTTCTCTTTTAAACGATGAAAAGTCTGCGGCTTCATATTTACTCAATGCTGGTGCCTTCAATGTTAATTCGACTTCTGTTGCTGCTTGGGAATCGATTCTTGGTGCAATGCGCGATGTGAATGTTATCGGAAATGCATTAGTGAGTGACGCCCAGCAAAAACATAATTTTTCAAGATTTGTAGAGCCCTCAGAAGACTCAGCACAATCCTTACCCATTTCAATTACTTCAAGTTCTAGTGATAAAGAAAAGAATTTGCTCGTTTCTGGATTTCGTAGTTTGACCGATTCGCAAATTAAGGAATTAGCAGAATCAATAGTTGCTCAAATTAAATTGCGAGTGAGTTCGCAACGTACCAATAATTTAACTTATCCGTTCCTCTCCTTAGGCAATTTTATAAATCGTTCGCTGGATCATCTGAATGATGCATATAAGCGCAGTGGAGTGTTACAAGCAGCCATTGATGCCACTACGATTAATGGTGATGTTGCTGGGAAAACGGGTCTATGGGAAGTTGGAGATCTGAACTTTGTTCCCAATCTTGCTGAAAATGAACTGACTACAGTACAGCAACCTTTGAGTGCGGGACTTTCAGCCTACTTTATGCAAGCGGATCTGCTTAATAAAATTGGAGCTATGTTACAGGCACGTAGTGATACATTTACCATCCGTGCATATGGAAGTTCAGATGATCTTAATACTGGTAGTGCAAATAGTAGTGCTTACTACGAGATGACAGTGCAACGCTTACCTGAATACGTGGATGCGAGTGTAAACAGTTATGAGGATCCTACTAGTTTGCTCAATGAACAGTTTGGACGAAGGTATAAAATACTTTCGGAGCGTTGGGTAGACGCAAATAATATTTAGACCACATAACTATTTATAATGAAGTACGCCTACTTTTGGATTTGTCTGTTTACGTGCTTTTTAGGAGTGGGTGTATCGCTTGTCGCACAAGACTCCCAAAACCCATTAAAGGATTATAGTTTTAGTGTGATCCTTTTGGACTACGATAATGATGCCATTAATAAAGGAAAAATTTCTCAATTAAAGTGGTGTTATTTCAGTGAGAAAACTCCGTATAAGTGTAATTTATTTGGAGGACGTTTGAGTACGGACTTCTTTTACAAAGGGTTGAACCAGTTAACCTTTTTCAAGGAGGAGTTAGGTGCTGAAGGTGAAAAACTGTACGAGCCGAAGCTGAAAGTCGCTCTGGGTAACCCGGGGCGCAAACTAATCGTTATTTTTGGAAATGGAAAAGGCAATTACCGAGGGTTAGCTTTGGAGATTGGAGAGAATAAACTGCCTCAGGATCAATTGATGATGATCAATTTATCTAAGCAACCCGTTATGGCTAAAGTAGGGGAGCGGCAGTCGCTAGTGAATGCAATGGACTCCTTCAACTTTAAGGTTAGCGGACCTACGAAGAGATTTCGTTTACCACTAGCGATGGCAATGAATAAAGAGGGTCGAGTAAAAGTTATTGAAAAACGCAAAATGTCGTTCACACAAGGAGGGCGGAAGGTGATGCTTCTCTACCCAGATCGACGGCGTCCAAACAATTTAACCTACAGTATTTATAACGTCGTTGATTTGCCGCCTAGAGAATTTTATTCTGAGGAATTTGAGGACGTTGAGGCATTTGAAGAATTTCTAGTTGAATAAAAAGTCTTAATTAATTCGTAGAGCCTTTAATATCTTAATAATTTTAATATGTATCATTTACTAAATCGAACTGTTCTCGTTGCGGGTGCTTTAATTTTTTGTCTATCCGCAACTGTGTGTGGGCAAAAAAGTAATAAGCTTTTAGGAGCACGCCCTAATATTGTTCTCTTCCTCGCGGACGATCAAAGCCGCCCAGACCACGCGGTCTATGGAAACTCCAAAGTTCCGACTCCGGTTACGCTCGCATTTTCAAAGCAAGGGTTAGTCTTCGATAGAGCCTACACTGGTCAAGCGGTGTGCGCTCCGAGTCGCTCGATGCTTTATTCGGGGCTGTACCCTATTCGTAATGGATGTTTCTTGAATCACTACTCAGTGCGTAGTGGAGTTAAGACCATTGCCTCTTATCTAGGAGCTTTGGACTACAAAGTCATTCTTGCAGGTAAGTCGCACGTTAAGCCCGCTTCGCAATTTCCTTGGAGTGAACATATGAATCCAGTTCGTGAAACAGGCCTGCCACGACCCGTTATCCCACTGCAAAAAATGGATCGTTTTATGGCTGAGTCGAGTGATCAACCGTTTTGTATTATTGTAGCAAGTGAATATCCGCATGGGCCCTATATTAAAAATACACCCTTTGAGAAAGAGGATATCCAGATGCCGCCGTATCTGCCCAGTACGGATTGGAACTTAAAGCGTGCGACTCAGTACTACGCGAGCATTGTCCAAAAAGAAAAGGAATTTGCGGGTGTTTTGAATCTCCTTAAAAAACACGCGCTGGAGTCCAACACGCTTGTTCTCTATGCAGATGATCATGGAGCGGACATGGGTAAATTTACAGTTTCGGATCGCGGATTACGGGTTGCCTTTATGGCA
This sequence comes from Coraliomargaritaceae bacterium, assembly GCA_965657865.1. Taxonomy (GTDB): domain Bacteria; phylum Verrucomicrobiota; class Verrucomicrobiia; order Opitutales; family Coraliomargaritaceae; genus UBA7445. Next base: position 14,629 of record CBFHPQ010000026.1, read on the forward strand.
CGTTGGCCTGGTAAAATTGAGATGGGACGCACAGATGCACTGGTGAGCTTTGCGGATTTTGTTCCGACTGCGATTGAATTGGCAGGCGGTACGGTGCCTGAAAATTTAGATGGGAAGAGCCTGCTGCCTGTTTTAGCTGGGAGCACCCAAAAACATCACGACTACGTGTACGGAGTTTCTCATAATCAAGGAATTCAAAGACGTAGTGTTTTCCCTCAGCGCTCGGTGCATGATGGCCGTTATCACTACGTTCGAAATTTTAATAACATGGAACGCATACAGCGCGAACGAGCCGCTGGGAAGGAAATCAATTACTTCCTCGAACGAGGGGCGAAGGAACACGGCAAGCCTGAAGAGGAACTCTACGATACCGAGGCGGACCCCTTTGAATTCAAGAATCTAGCAAATGATCCAGAATTAGCTGCCATCAAGGAACGCTTAAAGAACGCTCTTTTTCAATGGATGGAACAGCAAAATGACCACTTGAGCGAAGATGGCCCAATTACGCTTTTTGCAGTTCAGAAACACTCCCTCAATCAAACCGAACAGCAATTTAATTATGTTGTGCCAGAGGCACATGCGGGTCCAGTTGAAGGCTTAGTCGATCCCCATGCCTGCACATCGCCGAATCCTTAAAGCGCACAACGTTAATTTTTTAGGTTTAACCTTCAAGCGCATGAATCTGCGTGGGTTGACTGAGCTACTAATGGGACCCTGTGTGCGCACGGGGATACTTTTGGTTCCGTCGTCATGATTCAATGGTTCACCGACTTGGATGAGTTCAATTGAGTTGGTTTGTCAGTCTGCATTACTCAGGGAGTCGCTGGTCTCAAAATAATAAATGATCCCATCAACAGCATAGCCACCCATAGCATTGCCGCTTCCGTTGTCTGTTCCAGTACGGCGTTGGTAGGTTAACGAGAGGTGATTCCCGTTTGAATAATCAATCAGATTGCAGGCTGAATACTTTATAGACTTTATTGAAGCAGTCGCTTTTGCTTACTGACTCCAACGCGCCCAAGTTCCGCTGGGAACCTCGTAGGTCTCAGGCTTACCTTGAAGAAGCATTTCACCCATTTCCACTGTTCCTTTCGGCAGGAGATCTTGAAGAAGATTATTAAGAACAGTCGGGGTAAATCCGGGAGTGTGACTGGTGAGGTAAACAAAAGCTGCCTGCTCGCTAAGAACTTTTTTTACGAGCTCTAATGTTTCCATAAGGGCGTGTTCGATTTTATAAAGTTCTCCGCTTTTGCCGCGCCCAAAAGAGGGCGGATCAAGTAAGACCGCATCGTAGCGACGACCTCGGCGCAGCTCGCGTTGAAGAAACTTGTTTACGTCATCTACAATCCAGCGAATGGGGTGATTATCGAGATTGTTGAGAGCGGCATTCTCACGAGCCCATGCGACCATTCCTTTTGAGGCATCAACATGGCAGCAGTGGGCGCCACCCTGAGCGGCAGCTAATGTAGCTCCACCAGAATACGCGAAGAGGTTTAAAAACTGAAGCGGTTCGCTTCGTTTTTTAGATTGAATGTGTATCGTCTCGCGAATCCATCTCCAAAGCTCGCGCGTTTCTGGAAAGACGCCTAAATGGCCAAAATCAGTGGTGGATAGTTTCATGCGCACGTCTTCAATTTCGACGATCCATGATTCTGGTAGGGCATCGCGGTTTTGCCATTGCAGTCCATTTTTTCGCGAGAAAGTAGCATCTGCGATTTGCCAAAGCTTTGACTGAGTCGGATTCCAGACAGCCTGCGCGCACGGGCGTTCGATGGCATGCGCGCCGAATTGCTCAAGCTTACGTCCTTGGCCGCTGTCGAGGAGGAGATATTCGTTCATGGTGTCAATTGGATGAAATTTTCAATCGCTATTCTCACTTGTAACTTAAGCGTAAAATACTTTTATAAAGCAACTTCTCTTAAACCTAATCAAGCAACTTTAAAATTATGGATTCACTCCTCATCATCACAATAAGTGGACCCGATCGTGCGGGACTCGTTGAGCAACTTGCAGAAGAAATCGCTGCCAATGGCGGAAACTGGGAGCATAGTCGTATGACGCACTTAGCAGATCGATTTGTGGGTTTGCTTCAAATACGGGTTGCGGGCGACCGTCAGCAGGACTTGGAAGCAGCGATTCGAGTGATACCAGATTTAGATGTTTTAATTGCGCCTGCTGAAGTCGAAGTGGAACCTTCGACTGCAAAAGAATTTGAATTAGAGGTGACCGGTAGTGATCACCCAGGAATTGTACGTGATGTGTTCCAGATTCTAGCGCAAGCGGGAGTCAACGTTGAACAATTAAAGACTGAAACTTCCAACGCCCCCGACACTGGCGAAATTCTATTTACCTCAGTTGCACGGCTGAGTTGTGACGCCTCGGTGGATCACCATGCTTTGGGTACTCAACTCGAAGCAATTGCCAGTGATATTTTGGTAGACATCAAAATGTCGTCCTAAAGCGACAAGCAAAATAGTTTTTTAACCGTAGCGGCGATGCATGCTCGCTAACGGGAAATTTTTTCCGGGACAAACGGTTTGCTCGCCTTTGATTTCACGGTGCCCTGCAAAACGAACTTTACGGCGTAAGACGGAGCTTTGGAGCCAGTCTGCAAGTAGCGTAAATGATTCCATTTGTTTGCGGGTCGGGCGCTCCACTTCAAAATTCCCCACTAGGCAAATTCCGATAGCGGTTTGATTGAGTTTGAAATTTTTCACATGCCCGCCTTGCAATTGTTTTGTCCATCGGTTTCCGGTTTCGATCTGCCCGTCACCAGAGTCGATTCCATTGCCAATTACAAAATGGTAGGCGAGTCCATTTTTCATCCCTCTTCGCAGGTGTTCTTTGCCATAGGAAACGGCGTTACCATTTTTAATAGCACTGTGATGTACAATAATGCTTTTCCAATTGGACCGCTTAAGACGGATGCGCGCAGTTTCTGCTCGAACGGTATGTAAGGGGTCATAGTTACTTGCGGCACGGCTCGGGATGACTAACTTTTGTCCGATTCGAATGAGGTCACTCTTGAGGTTATTTGCGTATTTGAATGCCGAGACGGAAGTGCCGTAACTAAGTGCGAGCGCGCTGAGGGTGTCGCCTTTCTTAACCGTGTGTATTCCTTTTGAGCCACTGTTAGCGAGCGCTTCATTTACAAGTGCGCTACTAAAGGTTGCTGCCAGTAGGGCAGTGCGTGAAAAATCTCTACGATTTAAGAAGGGCATAAAAATTTAAATTAGGTAAATCAGACTTGAAGCCAAACTAAATTTAATGAGGCTCGCCTGTTGGATATAAACTTTTTAGATCTTTTTATATGGCAAATCATTTTAAACAGTTCCCTTTAGGAACCTCGGTAGGAGCAAGTCCGCATTCAGTTGTGAGTAGTTTGCCAACGCTTGCGGATGTTCGTGCCTATGAAGAAAAAGAGGCACGTATAGAGGCAATTATGCATGTCGGATATCCGCGTTTTATGGAGCATCAATTTGTCGGCCAGTTGAAGGAATTTTATCTGGCGCGCGAGGGTTTAGAGTCTCGTGAGTGCATTCTTGTTCGTGGAACGAATTCATTGACATTGCTTCTGGAAACACTTGGAAGTCAATGCCGTCCATTACTGGTAGAGCCAGAGAATAATTTGAATTTAGTTTGGGTGGAGGCGGCAAATGACCGCACGTACCAAGATTTAAAAAAATACGTTCAGCATACTGGGATTGGTGTCTCCTCACGCGAGGCCGAAGATTTGCTTATAAAGTATGGTTGCAAAGAAAAGACCGAAGCATTTCAAGAAAGTGGTTTTGAGGGGGATTCGATGCAGTTTGTGAAGCAGGAGATCGCTCAATTATCGGGTGCAAAGGAAACGATGATTTGGTCCTGTGCGGCAGGTATGAATGCCTTTTATGCGGCTTTTAAGAGTGTGCAATCTTACCAAAGCAGGCAGGGTCGTAAGCGCTGGCTTCAACTGGGATGGCTTTACGTTGATTCCGGTTCAATCCTTGAGAAATTTCTAGGGGAAGAAGAGTCTTTAGAGCAGTGTTTTGATGTCAGTCAGACTGAATCTATTCTGCAAGCTATCAAGGCTTGCGGTGCGGATCTCGCAGCAGTGGTAGTTGAATGTCCTTCAAACCCATTAATAGAGAGTTGTGATCTTGCCAAAATTGCTGCAGCAGTACGCGCAGAGGGGGGCGTATTTTTAATCGATCCAACGATTGCGTCACTCTACTCGGTTGATGTCTTAAAGCATGCGGATATCGTTGCTACTAGCCTCACGAAATACGCGGCGCATAGTGCTGATATAATGACGGGGGCAGTTCTTGTAAATCACGCTTCACCGCACGCAAAAGAGCTGGGTGTCGGCATCGAGAAATGGCATCTCAAACCGTATGCTCGGGACTTAGCACGTTTAGCTTGTAGTATGGCGACTGCCCCACAAGCCATTAAGCAGATGCAAGCAAATGCAGAGCGTTTAATTAAATTCATGAAGGCGCACCCTGCAGTGGAACGAGTACACGCCACGGAAGAACCATTTTTTGAGGCCATCGCTAAAAAAGGACACACGGTTGTTTCGCTTTTTTCAATTGTTCTTAAAGGTTCAATGGAGCGTTTTTATGATTCCGTGACCTTAATGAAAGGTCCTAGTTTTGGTTCCACTACAACCTTGCTCTGTCCTTTTATGTTTTTGGCGCATTACGACCTTGTAAACTCGAAGCGTGGACAAACGAAATTGCGTGAGGCAGGCATTGAGCCTGATTTAATTCGCATCGCGGTTGGTACTGAGCCCTATGCAGATTTGGAATCGATCTTTGAGGCAGCTTTATCTGCTTCCCTGAATTAAGACGCTTTCAATACTTTAACGAGGTTGGCAAGAAAACTGCTTTCCACTCATTTTACCTTAATTTTATTAATGTTTTTTGAGGATTACCAACCTGAGTCGTTTTTTGACGAAATGTACACCCCTGATGGAAAGGTGCGTTCGCATTACGAAGGAATCTTAGGGCGAATGATTGAATTAGGCGCGGAGGAGTACATCCAAAAATGCCAAGCGGTAGACCTCTCTTTTTTGCGTCAAGGGATCACCTTTACGGTCTATGGAGATGAAGCAGGCACCGAGAAAGTTTTCCCTTTCGATTTAATGCCGCGTATCATTCCCGCCAATGAATGGGCCTCGATTGAGAGTGGTCTCACTCAGCGTATACAGGCTTTAAATCTTTTTTTAGCAGATATTTACAGCGAGCAACGGATCATTAAGGAGGGCGTTATTCCTGCAGAGTATATTCTTTCGGGAAAACATTTTCGACGTGAATCAATGGGTTTAAAAATTCCTCGTGATATTTATATTCACATCTGCGGAACGGATTTAATTCGTGATGAAAATGGTAATTATTTAGTCCTTGAAGACAACGCGCGCTGTCCTTCGGGCGTTTCGTATCTCTTAGAGAATCGTCAGGCAATGAAGCGGGCATTTCCTAATTTCTTTCCGGGTGCTGGGGTTCGCCCGGTGGAAAATTACACAGAGGCTTTGTTGAAGACGCTCCAATATGTGGCTCCGATGGAGAAGGAAAATCCGGTATGCGTTCTTTTGACACCTGGGCATTTCAATAGTGCTTATTTTGAGCATTGTTTCCTCGCGCGCCAGATGGGGATCGAAATCGTAGAGGGTAACGATCTGGTAGTACGCGATTTTAAAGTCTACATGCGGACAACGAATGGGCTGCAACAAGTAGACGTTATTTATCGTCGCATCGATGATGATTTCATTGATCCGAGTGTTTTTCGTGCGGATTCTGCGCTCGGGGTGCCTGGTTTAGTCAATGCAATCCGTGCCGGAAATGTTAACATCGCCAATGCTTTGGGGACTGGAATTTCTGATGATAAATTGATCTACGCGTTTGTACCCAAAATGATACGATTTTATCTAGGGCAAGATCCCGTACTTGGACAGGTGGAGACCTTCTTTGCTTCTGAAGCCAAGCACTTCAGCTACATAATGGATAACATGGAGAACTTGGTTATCAAAGCCACCAATGAAGCGGGCGGTTATGGGATTTTGATTGGCCCCAAAGCAAGTAAGGCTGAGATAAGTAAATTTCGCGAATTTGTGAAGGCGGATCCTCGAAATTTTATAGCGCAACCACCCATTATGCTTTCGCGTCATCCAACTTGGTGCGGTGAACGTTTTGAGGGGCGGCACATTGATTTGAGGCCTTATATTCTCTCAGGTGAAAAGACTGTAATTGTACCTGGCGGGCTAACACGGGTTGCGCTCAACAAAGGTTCGCTGGTTGTTAATTCTTCACAGGGTGGTGGCAGTAAAGACACTTGGGTCCTCCAACCAAATTCCTAATTTTATTAATCGTATTTAGTTTATTATGTTATCACGAGTTGCTGATTCGCTTTATTGGATGAGTC
>CBFHPQ010000027.1:0-20145 GCA_965657865.1 Coraliomargaritaceae bacterium
GCAACTGCTCCGATGCCTTTTATAGAAAAACGTAAATCACAATTCGGACCACTCAACTCAACTTGATCTGCTTGCCGCATGCGAGCTTCCAACGCAAGCATACCCTCCTTCATACGACTATAATTTTGAGTACAAACACGAAAGAAAAACTCTTCAAATGCCTCCGTACTCATCAAAGCCTGTTGCGCCATTGCGGGGGTCGGCCAACGAAGAATCACCCATTTTGTTTGATTCACGCGGTGATCCAAAACGGGCTTCATAGCCTGCATCACTTGCGTCATTTTTTCTGGTGAAACATCGGACATTTCAAAAATGTTATTTCCCCCGCGCAGCGCAATATACGCATCCATCGACTCCATCCGCTTTAATTCCCAATCGTTTTGGGATTCATACTGCCCCGCCGCGATTCCATTGACCAATTCGCGATTGATACGAGCTTGCTGAGTTTGAACATACGGAATTCCCTCGAGCTCACGAACTGCCCGAATCAAGGCGATGACCATCTCGGTAGGAATATCATGGGCGTCAATTAAGACCCGTTCCCCCTTTTGTAGGTTGATAGAAAAACCAGTTAAAAGTTTTGCTAGTTGCGTATAGTCAGCATGCATTCGATTAAATCGTACTATTTTAGCCCCTAGGTCAACACACAGAACGCATCAACCACTAAAATAGATATCATATCGATTGCGTTGCCCTAAAAGCACTTGATCGGGTGTATCAGACGCCAATGCAGTTGCTAGTTTAGGACGCTTCACGACTACTCGTTTATTCGCAACCTTTTTGGCACCCTCCAACAAAGCCTCGCTATCTAAATCCGAGCCTATGAGAGCATGCAAGACGCGCATCTCTTTTTTTACCAAAGCCGATTTTGTGCGCGCTGGAAACATCGGATCTAGAAAAATAACATCAGGGTGTTCCTCCCCCGAAAAATTCGATACATAGTTAATTGAATTTGCGCATGGAATGAGGCGCATTCGCTGGATCGCCTCCGACACAAGTGGATTATCAAAGTTTTGAGCCCGCTCTAATGCATCGCATAAAAGCGCATGCACTTCAGGCACACGCTCTAGCAACGTGAGTTCACATCCAAGATGCGCCAAGACAAAGGCATCCACTCCTAGACCTGCGGTACAATCAAGGACTCGTGGCTTTGATGATCCCTTGATCCCAATTGCCTTCGCAATCATTTCATTTGAGCTTTTGCTTTGCTTGCAGCGATAGAGCAACTGCTCATTACAAAAATCTGCCTGTACCTGCAGAATTTCGCCACCCTCCTCCTGCAAGAGACTCAACCCCGTTGCGTCCATTAAGAGCGCCATTGAAGACGAATCCATATCGGAAAACTGTTCTCGAAAAAAACGACGACGGTCGCGAGTATTCAGATTTTGAATCTCAAACGCCTCTAAGTAGTCGAGACTCAGTTGTGAAGCAAGCGCGCGAGCTTTTGAAGCTATATCCGCTTCCGGACAGATTAAACAAGCGGCTCGCATCCAAAAGAATTTTGCGGATCAGCGCCCTCGACGGATTTCACAGCCCTGGAAATGAATTCGCACGCGGAATACCTTCTTAATACTGTTGTTGATCTTAAAGGTTTTTGGATCAATCGAATTGGGCAATTCCACTCGATTGACATCAACGATTGCATGATATCCTCGTTCAGAGAAAATATCGATCAGCATTTCAAGCGCCTTCGGCTTCTCAAAAACTAAATTCTCAGAATTAATGACCGCAGTTCCAGAAATTGCATGCAGACGAGTAATTGGAATAAAATCCGTTTTAATCACATCTACGACCTCAGCAAAAAGCTCGGTATCACGCTTCTCGTAGGCATCAAGGCGATCTACCAAGTCCTGACGCGCATGCAAAGAAAGCGTGCTTGCGACGGGAATAGGCGTCAAGCGATCATAGGTTGCCTCATCTAATTCTAAAGACCCCTGATAGCGCAACTCATCAAAAATCCGCTTACGAACTTCTTCAATCGTGCCGTGTGCATTGATGAAATGATAGAAAAAGATTTCCCGCAAATCACGAAGTGCTCCATAGGTTTTCTCTTTAAAAGTACGATAACGGTTATGCGCGGCATCTGAATCCAAGTCCGTTGAACGCACTTCGATTAGTTCGCCTACTCCCGATTCTTTAACTTCCGCGTTGTGGGCAATCGCTTGTTCACCTCGGTATAATTGGCGGCGAACACTCTCCTTTTCATCCACAAATAAAACTACGATGTGAAAATGAGGTTTCTTGAAAAATTCTGAATAAAGTGAATCAAGATATTTGAGACGGAGCTCAGATAATTTGTGGTACAAATGTTTGACGCATTCGACCTGTACTTTGGTGCGCGGAAATCCATCAACAACCGCACCTGATTGGAAAACAGGATCTAAAAGACGTCTAAAAATAATCTCCGCAACTTCACGGTCTCCTACTAATTGCCCTGCATCAATCCGTGCCCGTGCCTCTTTACTTTGTAGTTCAGAACTAACCACAAGCGGCGGCGCGGTCAGATCACGATAGCGCATAATGAAATTAGTATTGGTTCCTTTACCAGCACCAGGAGCTCCATTTAACCAAAAAATCTCTTTCGGGAAACGAAGATTCTCTTCTCCCATTTCCTTAGTCAACGCATTCCAAACAGAATTGAAAATGATCTGACCGTCTTTAACTTCGAGGTCATTAACCTTAGTGTTATTTGTAGTCTTTTTTTGTACGTCCATCCGTGTTTCCATACCCCTGAATAAATAACAAATTTTTTAATAGGTAAACTAAAATCCTCATTAATTGCCCGATTTACTTGCATCTAAGTCGTTTAGATTGGAGCCTTCGGCAACCCCTTGCTTCGGAAAACAAATGCGATCCACCGCAGCATCAAAATCTTCAGCCCCCGACAAAATATCAATCTCAAGCCTTAGATAATACACCGGCACAGGCGGATTGATATCAGATTCCAATCGTACTGCATCTTTCTCAGTAGTGATGATCATCTCCACTGAATCAATCGCAGCAACATCCTTAAAAATGGCATCAATTTCATGAGCCGTAAAACGATGGTGATCCAAAAAACGTTTGTTATACACAATTTCAGCACCAAAATTTCTGAGCATAGATTCAAAGCTCTCAGGCATCGCAATCCCGCTGAAGGCAGCCACTGAAGCACCTTTAAGCAACTCCAAAGGGAATTGCCTACCCGTTCCCAGTTCTTGAAGGTATTGTGGTTCATGAGCACATTCAATTATCTCTGCCTTCGAATTATGCTCGCGAATGAGCTCTAATAAATTTTCGTCACGCTGCCCATCGGACTTTGTCAAAAGAATATAACTGGCACGCGATAGATGCTGAATCGGTTCGCGTAAAATACCACGGGGCAACAAATGCTGATTTCCAAAAGGATTCGTTTTGTCGACTAGCAATAAATTCAGGCGACCCTTTAAGGGTAAATATTGAAATCCATCATCGAGGATTAAGGTATCACATCCGAATTTACGAATCGCATACGAACCAGCCGCCACCCGATTTTTATCACACAAAACAACGACCCCCGCTAAATTAGAAGCAAGCATGAACGGTTCATCGCCAGCTTCCTCAGAATTTAATAAAACATTTTTGCCATCGCTCACCACTTTTGGTGGCAATGCCTCGCCGTGCGTGAATTGCCTCCAAAGCTTCTTGAAAAAGGGTTCGCTCTTGCTCTTGTAGCCTCGACTCAAAATAGCAACGGTCCGCCCGCGATCCCGTAATGTGCGTGCGAATTTTTCTACTACAGGCGTCTTACCCGTTCCACCAACCGTCAAATTGCCCACCACCACAACCAAGCAGCCCAAAGGTTTGTTTCTGAAAATCCGATTTTCATACAAATACCAACGCAAGCGAACTAAGGCGTGAAAAATAAATGATAACCCGTAGAGGAGATTCGCAGTCAATTCCGCCAAGCGTCCCTGGCGTCGACGATCGTAGATCACATCCACCATGAATTGGACGAAGCGGTTCAACCACACATCGAGTTGTTCACGGTATTCTGTTAGCTTTACACGCATTAATGATTCAAAAATAATTTACTATAAATACCAATTGTCGTAATCTCGTCGCATTTGCCAGTCTCAATACAAATTTTGAATTAAAAGATCCTCAAATAGCTTGTCTTGTGACCAGTCAAAAAAACCCCCTGCTTGACAAAATGCTTATTGTAAGACAACGGAACAAATGACACTTCACACCAAAGTTAGTCAAATTTCTTAAAACTTTCACGAGAACGGACCCAATAACAAAGTAAATTTTATAACTGAAATTGCCCCCAATAATTGCATGAAATATTTAATTATCGCAGAAAAACCTTCGGTTGCAACGGACCTTTCTAAAGCACTTGCTAAGAAAATTGGAAAGTTTGATAAGAAAGGAAAATCGCGAGACGCACAGTATTTCGCGAATGAAAATGCCGCGATTACTTCAGCCGTTGGGCACTTGGTTGAGTTAAAAATGCCGACTGGCCCCAACGGGAAAAATCTACCCTGGAATTTCAATGTATTACCGGCAATTCCAGAAGCCTTTGAGCTACAGCCCATTGAAAAAACATCTGCACGATTGAAGCACGTACTCGCCCTTGCTAAGAAATCAGAGTTTGATGTTATCGTGAATGCCTGTGACGCAGGGCGTGAAGGTGAGCTAATTTTCCAGTATATAATGGACATCGGAAAAGTTCGTAAGCCAGTCAAACGCCTTTGGATGCAATCCATGACCAGCGGCGCGATCCAAGAAGCATGGGAGAATTTAATCGATGGCTCAAAAATGAGCAATTTAGCAGATGCCGCGAAATGTCGCTCTGAATCAGATTGGCTCGTGGGCTTGAATTCTACTCGTGCGCTCACTTGCTTCCGCTCGCGCCACGGCGGCTTTAATATCACCGCTGCAGGCCGTGTTCAAACGCCCACCCTTGCGATTCTTGCAAAACGCGAGAATGAGATAAAATCATTTGTTTCTGAAGATTATTGGGAAGTTGAAGGACAATTTGCTGTCAAAAGTGGATTGTATCCAAGCCGATGGTTCAATCCTGACTTCAAGAAGGACCCCGAGCAACCGCATGGACGCGCCGAGCGTATTTGGAATGCGGAGCAAGCAAAAGCAATCGAAGCCCGTTGCACAGGCAAAACAGGCACTGTAACTGAGGAGAAAAAACCCTCTAAGCAAATAGCGCCCCAGTTATACGACCTCACTACGCTCCAAAGAGAAGCTCCTTTTACAGCTAAGAACACCCTTGCGATTGCTCAAACTCTCTATGAGCGACACAAGATGATCACTTATCCGAGAACGGATTCGCGTTACTTGCCCGAGGATTACATGAGCAAGGTGCATGAAACCACCCGAGATATCGCGGGTTCTTCTCATCCCGTTGCTCCCTACGCCGCCAAGTCCATCGAAAACGGGCTCATCATTTCTACGAAGCGAGTCTTTAATACCGCAAAAGTTTCGGATCACTTTGCCATTATTCCGACCGGACGGGTAGTAAAACTTAGCGATGTCGAGGCAAAGGTCTACGATATGATCGTTAAGCGCTTCGTTGCAGTCTTCTACCCCCACGCTGAGTTTGAAAATACCACTCGCATTACAACCATCAATCACGCATCAGAATCCGATCAATTCCTTACCAAAGGTAAAACCCTCGTGAATCCGGGTTGGCTTGCAGTTTATGGTCGCCAAGCAGGCATCGCTAAAGAAAAAGATGAACTCGTGCCCGTCGAATCAGGTGAATCCGCCGAGGTGGATTCCATCGAAGTCCACGCCAAAGAAACACAACCACCCGCCCGGTATACCGAGTCCACTCTCCTTTCCGCGATGGAAGGCGCAGGGAAATTAATCGACGACGAAGCAATGCGCGAAGCCATGCAGGAACGCGGCCTTGGAACCCCTGCGACTCGTGCCGCAACTATTGAAGGCCTCTTAAGACAGCGCTACATCGCTCGTGATGGACGCGAATTGAACGTTTCTGGCAAAGGACTCAGGCTCATTGAGCTATGCGATGAAATGCAACTGGATCAATTGACTTCACCCTCCATGACGGGTGAATGGGAAGCAAAGCTAAACAAAATGCAGCAAGGCGAAATTCCGCGTGCACAATTCATGAACGAAATTAACAACTTTACTACTGAAGTAGTAGATAAAGCCCGCACCCACATGGAAACTGCGGTCAATCGCGTCTTTCCGGACCTCGAATGCGCTTGCCCAGAATGCTCCGCGCCTCGGCTCAAACAAACGGATGCCACCTTTGAATGCCGCGACATGGACTGCAGCTTTAAGATTTCCAAATACATTGCAGGGCGAGAATTATCAGTCGAAGAAGCGACCACGCTCTTAACTGAAAAATCTTTGCCTGAAATGGAAGGATTTCGTTCACGATTTAATAAACCTTTCTCCGCTGGGCTCAAACTCGACCGTCCTGTGACCAAGACAGGAAAGATCGGAAAATGGAAAACGGAATTTGTTTTTGATGAAGAACTGGAAGCCGATGTTCAATTGGACGCTTCCACTCTTTTGAAAGCAATCAAACTGACTGATGGTACCGATGCTGAAATTCATGAAACCGAAAAAGCGTATCATGTACCTGCCTTTAAGACCAACGACTCTCCCGAAGGATTCCGTCTTGGAAAAATGATTCTTCAAAAAGAACTTACGCCACAGGATATCGAACCGCTCTTTACTCAAGGAAAAACTGCCCTCCTCGATGGTTTTATTTCTCGACGCACCAAGCGTGCCTTTAAAGCGCATTTAACGCTCGACCTCGAAACCGGAAAAATCGGCTTTGAGTTCGCTCCACGTCCCGCTAAGAAAGCCGCTAAAAAAGTCGCTAAAAAGGCGACCAAGAAAAGTAGCAAGAATTCCAAATCTACTGAAACAGATTAAAGCGATCGTTTTTGCGATTTGTGCTTTCACTGAAATGCACTATGTGTAATTTCTTCTAAAGTTAATTACATGAAACCAGAAATTAAACCAGATCGTCCCTTCTTTTCATCTGGCCCCTGTGCGAAGCGCCCAGGTTGGTCACTCGTATCGCTTGAAGATGCGCTCGTGGGTCGTTCCCACCGTGCCGCCAATGCAAAAGCTCGCATAAAGGAAGTGATTGATCGCTCAAAAGAACTTTTAGGCATTCCAGACGATTACGTCTGCGGCATTGTGCCAGCCTCTGATACAGGTTCCGTTGAAATGGCGATGTGGACTTTGCTCGGGCAACGCGGTGTTGAAATGTGTGCCTGGGAATCCTTTGGATCCGGATGGACCACCGACGCCCTCAAGCAATTGAAGCTCGAAAACGTGAATCGCCACGAAGCGGACTACGGTCAATTGCCCGACCTCACCAAAGTGAATTTCGATAATGATGTGGTCTTTACCTTCAATGGCACTACATCGGGCGTACGTGTTCCAAATCTGGACTGGATTCCCGATGACCGAGGCGGACTCGCAATTTGTGATGCCACTTCAGCAGTCTTTGCCATGGATCTCGATTATTCCAAGTTGGATGTCGTTACTTGGTCCTGGCAAAAAGTGATGGGCGGCGAAGGCGCGCACGGCATGATTGTGCTCAGTCCACGCGCGATTGAACGCCTTGAGTCCTACACCCCTGCATGGCCGCTGCCAAAAATTTTCCGTCTCACTAAAGGCGGCAAACTCATCAAAGGCATTTTTGAAGGCGCCACCATCAACACCATTTCAATGCTCTGTATTGAAGATGCGCTCGATGGTTTGCGCTGGGCAGAATCGCTTGGCGGATTGTCTGCTCTCTTAAATCGTTCGCAAGCCAATCTTCAAGCCGTCGCGGATTGGGTCGATGCCACCGATTGGGTGGACTTCCTCGCCGATTCGGTAGAGACCCGTTCCAGTACCTCGATCTGCCTTAAAATTACCGCGCGGTGGTATCAAGCCCTTGCACCCGAAGAACAAGCCGCAAAAGCGAAACAAATTGTTAAACTTCTAGATGCAGAAGGCGTTGGTTATGACTTTGGAAGTTATCGCGATGCCCCTCCCGGAATCCGTATTTGGGGCGGTGCAACTGTTGATACCGCAGATATCCAAGCGTTTCTTCCGTGGTTGGACTGGGCCTTTGCTCAAATCCAAAATCCTTAGCTAAAGAATCGCTACACCACTTCGTTACCGAATGTTGCCCGAGCCCTCTAAGCCCGCCAGTCAGTCATTCCACGTAATGGCGAAAGCAATCGGGCCGATTTGTAATCTCGATTGCAAATACTGCTTCTACCTCGAAAAAGAACAGCTCTACCCCAATAACGAGAAATGGAAGATGTCGGACGAACGCCTCGAGGTCTTTGTTCGTGATTACATTGCTGCGCAACCGGGTCCCGACGTCAGCTTCGCCTTCCAAGGCGGTGAACCCACCCTTCTCGGAGTGGAGTATTTCCGTAAGGTCGTTGCCTTCCAAAAAAAGCACGCCCACGGCAAAACCATCAGCACTGCTTTTCAAACCAACGGCACTCTCCTCGATGATACATGGGGCGAATTCTTAGCAGAAAACAAATTTCTTGTCGGGCTTTCCATTGACGGGCCTGAAGACGTTCATAACGCCAACCGCGTCGATAAAAAAGGTCGTGATTCCTACAAGGACGTAATGCGAGGCTTGAACATTCTTCGCAAATATAAAGTCGAGTTCAATACCCTCACCTGCGTCAACAGCGTGACCGTCCAGCACCCCGTTAAAATCTATAAATTCCTCAAGAGTATCGGTTCTAAATATTTGCAATTCATTCCCATCGTAGAACGTGAAGTTGATACCGCCGCCGCTAAACTCGGACTCGATTTCGCCGCCCCACCCGACCTTGAATCCCCGCCTGAAAACCGTGAAAATCCAAAGATGTCTTCCTTCGCGGTACCTGCCGACGCCTATGGTGAATTCCTTTGCAAAATTTTCAACGAATGGGTGAAACGCGATGTTGGGAAAACCTACATCCAACTCTTTGACGTTGCCCTCAATAAATGGCTCAACATCCCTGGTGGACTTTGTTATTTCTCTGAAACCTGCGGACGCGCCCTCGCTATGGAACACGATGGGGACCTCTATACTTGCGATCACTACGTCTACCCCAAATACAAACTCGGCAATCTCATGAACACCAGTCTCGGGGAACTTGCCGACAGCAAGATGGCGACCGATTTTGGAAACGCCAAACGTGACCGCCTTCCCAAGTATTGCCGCGATTGCTCCGTTCGCTTTGCCTGCAACGGCGAATGCCCGAAGCACCGCTTCACATGGACTCCCGACGGCGAATGGGGACTCAATTACCTTTGTCCCGCATACAAAAAATTCTTTAAGCACATCGACCCCGCCATGAAAATCATGGCAGACCTATACCGCCAACAACGCGCTCCAGCCGAAGTCATGGATATTCTCGCTCAACAACGTCGACAAAAGTGAGAACCATTGGCTACTAAATTTTCTAATGCCAATATTTTAAGAAGCTTTTCTTCAGACCTACCGCCTCGCAAGCTGATCCACCGCAGGGACGATACTCATTGAATGCGATTGATGAAGTGCTTGAATTTCTGCGATGACCTTTGGATATTTGGCTTTGAGGTCGAAGCGTTCGCCGGGATCGGTATCGAGGTTATACAATGCGGTCACGATCGGTGGGTTAGCCACTGCCGCTTCACGTTCAAAATGAGCTTTATAGCTTCCGAGTCGGATGGCTTGAATGCGTGGACCTCGGTAGTAGATCATTTCTTTGCGTGGACTCTCAGCCCCATTGAGCAAGGTCGATGAAAGGTCGTAGCTATCTTCGGGTGTTTGTTTCGGTTTGGCTCCAGTGAGAGATTGGAGAGTTGCGAAAAGATCTAAGGCGCTACCAGTGCCGTGTACCAATCCAGGTTGAATCGATTCTGGCCACCAGAAAATCGTTGGCACTCGCATGCCGCCTTCCCACGTCGTACCTTTGCCGTCTCTTAATGGTCCTGCAAGTCCACCCTGTGTTTTAAATTGTAACCAAGGACCATTATCAGAGGTAAAGACTACGAGGGTCTGTTCGCTGATTTCGAGTTCTTTAAGGGTCTGCAAGATCGCGCCGACCGAGCCGTCGATTTCTTCAATAACATCACCATATATACCTGCAGTGCTGGAATCTTTATAATTTTTTGAAGCAAAGAGCGGAACGTGCGGCATGCTGTGCGCTAGATACAAAAAGAAGGGTTTGTCTTTATTCGCTTTAATGAATTCGATGGATTTCTCGGTATAAGTCTTTGTCAAAACGTTTTGATCGGGTGCGCGCTCGACAATAGTTGCGCCCTCCATGAGCGGTACGTTCCAGTATTCTGAGCGCGGCTTATCCCAATGAATGCCAGTGTGCCATTCTCCGAGTTCTCCGCCGTTCAAAGCCTCAACCGCTGGACGATTTAAGTCCATGTCATTGCTGTAAGGAATACCATACCATGAATCGAAACCATGTTCGGTGGGCAGAAATTCAGGTAGATGCCCGAGATGCCATTTCCCAACCATACTTGTTTTATAGCCAACTTTTTTGAGTAACTCTGGGAGTGTTTCTTCAGATTGCGGGAGTCCGCCAGTGGATTCAGGAAATAAGACCCAAAAGACATCTGAGCACATCCCGTTGCGAATGGGATACCGGCCCGTCAAAAGCCCTGCCCGACTGGGAGTACAAACCGGAGCAGGCGCGTAAAAACTAGTCCACTTCTGACCCTCATACGCCATGCGATCGAGATGCGGCGTCTTAATAGTGGGATGTCCGTTTCCGCTCATATCGCCGTAACCCATGTCATCGGTGAAGATGATAATGACATTGGGTTTATTCGAACCTGAAAGAGGAGTCTGAAAAATTGAGAGCGCGAAGCATACCCAAAGGAAGAGAAATGTTCGGGCGCTGAGCAGATGGTACATAGCAGTGTGATTTAGAAAAGAGGTAGATTTAATTGGATTAGTGAGCATTATAAGAGCTCAATTTCACTACTTAAGTCAATTAAGTTAGCCAACTCGTATCCTTTTGAATAATTTACAGAGAGTCTATTGTATTCATTCCTCATGTTAGATCTCAAGTGTGCGAAATGCTTGAAGTATTCTGCCTTCCAATTAAAAAAATATCATGCGCCCCTTTTTTAAGTTTTCCCTTCTCTTGTGCTTTAAGTTGCAGGCACTCGCCTTATTCGCGTCCGACTCAAAACCGAATATTATTTTTATCATGGCGGATGATTTGGGCTACGGTCAGGTGGGTGCTTACGGTCAAAAAGAAATCAAGACTCCACGCATCGATCAAATGGCGCGCGATGGATTATTGCTGACCGACTTTTATGCACCGACCGCAGTCTGCGCGCCGACTCGTTCGTCGTTGATCACGGGTCAGCATGTGGGGCATACATACATTCGCGGCAATTATGAGATTAAGGCGACTGCGAACAACGAATCGGGGCAACTACCGCTTCCTGATGCCACTATTACGATTGCCGAGCGACTCAAAGAAGCGGGTTATACAAATGCCTGTATCGGGAAATGGGGCTTGGGTTATCCATTGAGCGAAGGCGATCCGCTGAATCAAGGTTTTGATTATTTCTACGGGTATAATTGCCAGCGCCACGCGCACTCCTACTACCCTGGTTGGTTATGGAAAAATCATAATAAGGTTGAACTGGGAGCACGCGACACCGTCGAAGGTTATAGTCATTATCGTCTCACCACCGAGGCACGTAAGTTTATTATCGATAACAAAAAGAATCCTTTCTTTCTCTATCTCGCTTATACCATCCCTCATTCCCACATACAAATCCCAGCTTCCGATCCCAACGTAACTCAATACCTCAACAAAGATTGGCCCGATGTGCAGAAACGTTTAGCGGGAATGATCAGTCTAATGGATCAAGACGTGGGCGGGATTCTTGATCTTCTTAAAGACCTAGGGATCGACGACAATACCCTTGTTATCTTTACCAGTGATAATGGTCCTGCTACTGCGGGCGGCGTTAATCGCGATTTCTTTGACGACAGTGGACCCCTGCGCGGGATCAAACGAAATCTATATGAAGGTGGCATACGGGTTCCTTTTGTGGCGCACTGGGAAGGCGTGATTGAACCAGGTCGTCGCAGCGCGCACCTCGGAGCGCATTACGACCTCATGGCGACTGCTTGCGAGATGGCAGGCTTAGACCTCCATGAAGGGACCGATAGCGTAAGCTTCCTGCCCCTTCTCAAAGGTGATTTAAAAAATCAAAGTGAACACGATTATCTGTACTTTGAATTACATTGGCCAACCAAACGCGCCGTGCGTCAAGGCGACTGGGTAGCGGTGCAAGAAAATACCTCGTCCCTGAATCCAGACGTGAATCCGGTCGAACTCTTCAATCTCGCTAATGATTTAGCGCAAGCTAACAACGTTGCGGATCAGTATCCTGAAAAAATACAACAATTTAAACAACTTTTCAAAGAGTCCCACGAACCAAGCGAGCATTTCGTCTTCGGACAGGGCAATCCAAATAGGAAAAAATAGGCTCTACTGCTTCCGTTTTGAATTTAAGATATCGTTCTCATTTGTATGCAATTATACCCCATTTTTCTTAGCTTTCTTTTAAGCGCGACTTTCTTAAATGCATCGGAGAAACCTAACGTTGTGATTATCTACGGAGACGATGTCGGTTACGGCGATGTCGGAGTCTATGGCTCAGAAATGATTCCTACTCCACATATTGATGCACTGGCTTCTGGCGGGCTACGATTCACGGATGGACATTGCACCGCTGCAACCTGTAGCCCCTCCCGTTTTTCGATGCTTACGGGCATTCATGGATTCCGTGCCGAGATTCGAATTTTGGCACCCAACGCGCCACTTGCGATTCCTGTCGAGACCTACACCCTTGCCGATCTTTTCAAAGATGCAGGCTACAAAACTGCGGTCATCGGTAAATGGCACCTCGGACTTGGAAGCAAAGACGCCCCCGCTGACTGGAATGGTGATGTTCAGCCCGGACCCCTTGAAATTGGTTTTGATTACAGCTTTCTTTTGCCTTCAACCAATGACCGCGTGCCGTGCGTTTACTTAGAAAATCATCGAGTGGTCAACTACGATCCCAACGATCCAATATACGTGGGCTTCAATACTCAACAAGTCAACCGTCCTGGAAGTACCGCTTACCCAGATGGCAAAGAAGATCGCGATGCAATGTCCTATTACCAGAGTAGTCATGGTCACAATCACAGTGTCATTAACGGGATTGGGCGCATTGGGTATATGTCGGGCGGTAAGGCGGCGCTATGGGACGATGAAACGATGGCGGACGTTTTTGTTAATCAGGCACGTGATTACATCAGCGCTCACAAAGACGTCCCTTTCTTTCTCTATTTCGCTTCGCAAGACATTCATGTACCCCGCGCTCCGCATCCCCGTTTTCAAGGCTCAACTCAATTGGGATATCGTGGTGACGCGATGGTGCAATTTGACTGGAGCGTCGGTGAAATTATCGATGCCTTAAAAACTAACGGTTTATTAGAAAACACCCTTGTGATTGTAACGAGCGACAACGGCCCAGTTTACGATGATGGCTATGACGACGGCACAACCGTCAAAACCTCCCAATCAGACAATGATCAAGGACATTACGGTGCGGGACCCTTTCGCGGTGGAAAATATCTTATTTACGAAGGAGGAACCCGTGTGCCTTTTATTGTGAGTTGGCCAACAAAAATTAAAGCGGGCGTTTCCGATGCCCTCGTCAACCAGATTGATTTCCTTCATTCGTTTGCGCAGTTTCTAGATCTTGACCTGCCACAAGGTGCAGCGCCTGACAGTCGGAATACCCTCGATGCCTTTTTAGGAAACTCCGAAGACGGGTTACCTTTTATGCTTGAGGAAGCTGCAAATGCATTAGCGATCCGCGAAGGCGATTGGAAATACATCGAGTTCCATTCCAGTAAATACAAACCGAATCCTCCTCCGCCCGCGCTTTATAATTTAGAGACCGATATCAGTGAGGCGAACAATGTGATCGCAGAGTATCCAAAGATTGCACAGTCCCTTCGCAAACAACTCCACACCATTCAAAAATCTGGTAGCATCCGCAACTAGTATACAAAGAACTTTTATGCCTGCCCTCAAAATACTTTCCGTACTATGCGCTTCCTTAATTGGCTTGGGATTGCTGCATAAATCTGCTGCCTACACTCCCGAATTTTCAACCGCAGGTTTTTATCAAACTGACCCGACCGTTCGGGAAGCAATCAATTTCAATGTTGGATGGCGTTTTATAAAACGCGATGTTCAAGGAGCCGAGGCAATCGATTTCAATGATACAGACTGGAGCCTCGTTAATTTACCTAATGGTATGGAACTGCTACCCCTAAACGCGAGCGGAGGTGTGAATTATCAAGGACCTGCTTGGTATCGTAAAACTTTTCAATTGGATTCCAAACTTCGGGGACGAAAGGTCATGCTGCACTTCGAAGGGATCATGGGGAAGTCCAAGATATGGCTCAACGGACAACTCATAAAAGAGAATTTCGGAGGATATTTTCCCATTCATATCGACCTCAGCGAGCAACTTAATCTAGAGGGTGTGAACGTAATTGCTGTGCGTGCCGACAATAGTAACGACCGAGACTACCCACCAGGTAAGCCACAAGAAACGCTCGACTTTACCTACTTTGGCGGCATCTATCGCGACGCATGGCTTATTGCGCACAACAGCACCTATGTCACGCATCCACTTGGAGTTGATAAAGTGGCTGGCGGTGGCGTCTTTATTCACTACGAAGATGTATCAGAGGCGTCCGCGCGTGTATGTGTTCAGACTGATATTGCAAACGATGACCCTGCGCAAACTGTCCGCCTTGAATTAGCCTTAAAAGATTCAGACGGTACTATAGTTGCCACCCGTTCGACTTCCATTTCCCTTCCTGAAAAGGGATCGGAAACCGCGGAGCTTGAAATGACCGTTGAAGAGCCAAAATTATGGGAACCCGATAATCCCCATCTATATCATCTCCACTTTACAATCCTTGATCCATCGGGAGCGAAGCTGGATAAGTTTCGAAAACGTATTGGTATTCGATCGATTGAGATGCGCGGACCCGACGGACTTTGGTTAAATGGAAAGCCCTACCCTGAAAAACTTATGGGAGCGAATCGCCACCAAGACTTTGCGCACATTGGTCACGCCCTTCCGAATAACCTTCATTATCGAGATGCTTTGAAACTTCGTCAAACGGGTATGCGAGTTCTGCGCTCGGCGCACTACATCCAAGACCCTGCCTTCATGGACGCGTGCGATGAATTAGGTCTCTTTATGGTCACTGCGATTCCAGGATGGCAGTTCTGGAATGAGAAACCTATATTTCAAGAGCGTATGCTCCAAGACGTCCGCAAATTGATCCGCCTCGAGCGCAATCGTCCTTCCGTTTTATTGTGGGAAATTATTCCAAACGAGACCCACTTCCCACATGCCTACGCAGTTGCTGCAACGGAGGCAGTGGACGAAGAATTTCCCTACCCCGGTTGCTTCACCGCAACCGATGCGCGCACTCATCGCAATCAATCTCAGGAACTCTTCGATGTTCTGTATGCAAATGATTTGATTCCGCTCCATCCCGAAAAAAGTATTTTTAAACGCGAATGGGGCGACTTCGTTGATAACTGGGTCGATCATAACTCCGTAAGTCGTGTTGCAAAACAATGGGGCGAAACCGCTCAATTACGGCAGGCAATGCATTACTTTAAAGAGGAATGGGTGGATGACGGGATAGAAAAAGAATGGCCTTCTATGACGATGGTTTACGGTGCAAGTCGCTCGGTTATTGGAGGCACGATGTGGCACCCATTTGATCATCAACGCGGTTATCACCCCGACCCTTTCTGGGGCGGCATGATGGACGCATACCGTCAGCCCAAGCTTTCTTATTATTTCTTTAAAAGCTTATTGCCAGTCGAAGGTTTGAAAAATGTACCACTGGTCGAGGCGAAACCGTTTGTACACATTGCACATTTAATGACGCCCTTCTCACCAAAAGATGTCACTGCCTTTACGAATTGCGAATCCGTAAGACTTACGATGTATGGCAAAGAAATTGGCACTCTCCCAGCTACTGATGATAAAAGCCCTGTTCCGCAAGTTCCCGTTGTCTTTAAAGATGTGTTTCGTTACGTCGATGTGCGTAATAAAAATAAAAAAGGCTACGGGAAAATTGATCAGGAATTTGTTGAAAATGCAGTCATTAAAGTCGAAGGTCTAATTGATGGAAAAGTCGTCTGCGAGCACACGCGTTGGCCCGTTGGACGTAAACGTAGGCTTATTCTTAAAGTGGATGACGTCGCTATTCAGCCCCTTGCCGATGGTAGCGACATCACTCCAGTAGTTGCATACCTCGCAGATGCAGGCGGTGCAGTAAAACGCCTCAGTGATGAATACGTACGCTTTTCAGTGAGCGGTGCGGGCGAATTGATAGAGGGGAATCACACTGGGATGAATCCACAAAAACTACTGTGGGGCGAAGCGGTTGCACTTGTACGCTCGGGGGTTAAGCCTGGCACTATCAAGGTGCGTGCAGAAATTTTGAAAGATAGCTCTAATGGCCCCGACAGCGCTGAGATTGAATTTTTGACAATCGAACCAGCGCAGCAATTGCTGTATAGTGAACTGCCTGAGCTAGGGGCAAAAGTAGATGTAGGTGTTCCGGTTGAGGTTATCAATGAAAGCGAAGTACTCGAGACACTCCGCAAAGAATTGCGTGACACCCAGAAAAGTCTTCAAGAATATCGCCTCAATGAAGTGGGACGTCAGCAGCAAGATTTTATACAGTAACTGAAACGAGCGAACGATAATGAAACATTTGATCACCCTAATTTTTGCAGTTACTTGTACCCTATTCAGTTCGCTGTGGGCAGATGTTGAACTCGCGCCCATCTTTTCAAATAATATGGTTTTGCAACGCGAGGTTTCCATCCCTTTACGAGGTACTGCTTCAAAGGATGGAGTCGTTAAAGTTCGTTTTAACGGGAAAGAACTCACTGCAAAGGTCTCAAACCTACGATGGAAGGTTGACCTGCCACCGATGCCCGCTGGAGGCAGTTATGATATCGTCGTCAAAGGGTCACAAAACTCTCTTACCCTCAAAAACGTTACCTTTGGCGATATATGGCTGTGTGCAGGACAATCGAATATGGATAGCGCAATCGAAACCTATAAGCGAAAATTTCCTAAGCTTTACGAAGGGCATCCCGTTAAGAAACACGACCAAATTCGAATCTTTCGTGCCGCTCGCTTACCAATTGATACTCCCCAAGAATTTATTACTCGCGAGGAACGTTTCGATAAAGGTTGGTACCCAATTGCACCCCAAACTCGCACTCGCTTATTCAGTGCAACGGGTTACTTTTTCGGATTGTATTTAGCCGAGGCGGTGGATGTGCCCATCGGTCTGATACAATCGTGTCGAGGTGGCACTCCTATCACCGCGTGGATGCCGCAAGGATCCCTCACTGAACGCTCGGAATATATGCCCATCTTGGAAGAGTTCGAACAGGCCGTACTGGATTGGCCGAAGAACAAAATTGATTACGATCGCCGAGTACAGGAATGGGAGACAAAGAAAGCGAACGGCGAACGAGTTGGATGGCGTCCCGAACCGCCGTTGGGGAGTCCCGCTAGCAACAAGCGTCCGTACGCTCTCCACAACGGAATGATTGCCCCGCTCTACGAGCTTCCGATCAAAGGAGTGCTCTGGTATCAAGGCGAAGGGAATTCACGAACCCGCGAAGGATGTGTGCAATACGAATTGCTTTTAAAGGATCTGGTCGCGCATTGGAGATCAAACTGGAAGCAACCCTCCATGCCCTTCCTAGTGGTGCAATTACCTGGCTTCGGAAAAGCGGCTTCAAAACCCAACTCGAATCATAATTGGCCTTGGATGCGTGAATCTCAAAAAAAGATTGATTCGATTGAGAACTGTAAAACCGTCTGCGCTATCGACAGCGGAATGCAAAATGACATCCACCCTCCCTATAAAGAAAACGTCGGGAAACGACTTGCTTATGCTGCCCAACGTATGGTTTATCAACAAGCCGATGCGCCGCAATCACCTGAATATTTGACACATACTTTTAAAAAGGAATCGACTCTCATAACTTTTAAGAATGTTCAAAATGGACTATTGGCAACTGCCCCTCTCCTTGACGACCCGAGCTATGAAGCAGGAACAGTCATTGGCTTTACAGTGATGGACTCCAACGGCAATTACCAACGAGTGGACGGTGCCATCGTCGCGCCGAATCAAGTTCAGATAAATCACAAGGGTATCAAGCGACCCGAATCGATTCGCTACGGCTGGGATAATTTCCCGAACGTGAACCTCTTTAGCAAAGACGGGATGCCTGTTTTCCCGTTCCGTACTGATACGTTTTCGCCCTTCAAAAAATAATTGAGCACGCAAAAAAGCATTCAGTGAATTCGCTCAATACGCATTATTCGCGGGAACTATTTTTCAAATTGAGCGATCGCTTCTGACTCTAACTGAGCATTGAAATTGGAATTGAGTTGGCTCGGCACTGGAGCCCCTACTTGTTTGCGCCAAGCGCTGAGCTGTAGACTCAATTCTTCCGCCTTAGCTGGCATGTGTTCAACTAAATTGGATCGTTCGCCGGGATCATTCGAGAGATCATAAAGTTCCAATGAACCTGACTCAAAATATTCATGGAGTTTCCACTTACCGACCCGGATCGCGGAACCAGGACGTGTTCTAAAAAGCGGATCGCGGGCATCGTCCTTCGCCCCATTATACGCCTGTAGATAGACGGGGAAATGCCAGAACTGAGGCACCGGTTCCCAATCATCTGCACCCTTCAGGAGCGGCATTAAGCTCACTCCGTCCAATTCAGGCATGATTGGTAATCCTGCAACTTCCATAAAGGTAGGATAGAAATCGAGGGAATTGACAATTTCAGACGAGCGACCCGATTGAATCGTCCCTTTCCAACGAACAATTAAAGGTTCACGAATTCCACCCTCATAGTAAGAGCCTTTGCCCGCGCGGTATGGAGTCTGAGGATTCACTGCGGCAATCCCACCATTATCAGAACAAAAGACTACCAAGGTCCTTTCAGCTAATCCATTCGTATCGATTGCTTGCAAAACTTGACCAATGGCAGCATCGAGTTTTTCAACCATGGAAGCATACGCTACATTCAACCCCGAGCCTTTGTAGTTTTCGATGTACTCGGGAACTTGCGTAATCGGTCCGTGTACTAAATAGGGCGAGAAATGAATAAACATAGGTTCTTCTCGGTGTGCTTCAATAAAACGAGTCGCTGCTTCAGTATAGATATCAATACGGTGCGTGTTTGTTGGTACCGTATCCGACCATTCTTCCATGGATCCACCACGCCATGGAGAATAATAACCTCCGTCTTTAGGGCCTCCAGTATGGTCGCCACCAATATTTATCTCAAAGCCATCTTTTAAAGGATCTTCGCCGATATGATACTTACCAAGGTGAATCGTACGGTAACCCCCAGCTTGGAGTGCTTCTGCCATCGTAAGGACTTCTGGGCTTAAATGAATACGGTTATTTATTGGAATGAGTTTTCGATAGGCGCCCTTCCCTCGATACGAACTGCCAACGGTGTAGACTCCGTGACGCGGTCCCCATTGCCCACTGTGAACACACGCTCGACTCGGCGCGCAATTCGCAGCTGGCGCATAAGCATTATCAAAGATCAATCCCTCTGCTACCAGACGATCAATATGCGGAGTCTGAAATTTAGAATTTTTATAACCAACATCCATTACCCCGAGATCATCCGCGTTTATATACAGGATATTAGGCTTCGTTTCCCCTACAACGGATGTAACCACCGATATGAATACAATCAAAATTTTATCCATCGCCGCCACTACTTAGAATGCTTTCTTTGGACCTCAATAGAATCGACTTCAATTACAGTTCCTGGTCTGCCCTCAAATTGAATCTGTATGGAACGAATTGGAGAATTCCAATTATTAGCGTCGAGCGCTATTGAAACAGATTCGAATTGATTGGATCCCGAAATCGAACCCCTGCCAATCCATTCTCCGTTGGCAAAAACACTTATCTTTATTTCGGACGTCGAACGAATTTGAATTACAAAATTTGCATCGTCCGAGTCGGGATGCATTTCAAGGCCATCTCTTTGAATG
>CBFHPQ010000028.1:0-20045 GCA_965657865.1 Coraliomargaritaceae bacterium
GAAGGGTTCGTTTACCTAAGTCGTAGCGAACAGTCCCTAAAAGTCCAACGGTCTCTTCGCCCCCGATCAAATGTTGCAAAAGCATAGTAACGGTAGTCTTACCATTCGTACCAGTGACTCCCGTTAAAGCAAGTGAAGCATCCGGAGCTTCATAAAAAACACGTGCAATTTGAGCTAATGCAATTCGTACATCCCCAACCTGAACCGCAGGAATTGGTAAATGCGATCCTAAATCTTCAGCCGTCACAATCGCGACCGCACCCCGATCAATCGCTTCTTCAATGTATAAATTTCCATTTGTCCGCAATCCACTAATCGCAAAAAACAAAGCACCAGGAACCACTCTTCGACTATCAGTTACGAGTGATGTCACTGCCAATTCTGAGTCAGGCTTTTTTAACTCAGTATCGAGTAAAGCGACTAAAGCACCCAACGTCGGGGCACACATGCCCTTAGTATTAACAGCATTCGAAGCATGATTTTCGCCATCCTCGAAAGACCTAGAAAATGAATGAGTGAGAAGAAGACTAATTTGAAAGTCGGCGAGTTCCATTCGGTACAAGTGGTTTAAGAGCTAGAGGTGCAGTGTTGTGCTTGTCTGCGCGGATCCCCAAATATGCAATGCACGCCTGTGCGATATTTTTAAATGCTGGTCCGCATATTTTACCACCTGAAGCCTTGTGTTGTTTCGGGTAGTCAACAACTACCGTGATTACTAACTGTGGATTATACGCAGGAATAAATCCACTAAAGGAAGTCACTTGCTTTTCGGTGGTATAACGACCGTTTTCAATTTTTTGAGTCGTGCCAGTCTTACCTGCCGCACTAAAATTTCTAAAATGCGCGTACCTTCGCGCAGTTCCATGTTCCACGACATCCGCTAACATTTCGGTAACACGCTCACTTGTCTCAGCTGAAATAACTCGACGCTTAGCTACTGGACGAAACGTTAAAACAGTTTCGCCAACCTCGTCGTATACTCGACGCGCAATCATTGGCTCCATCAAAACTCCATCATTTGCAATAACCGACATCGCGCTGTGAACCTGCATAGGCGTAGCACTCACCGCATGTCCCATCGGCATCCGCGTAATCGTTAAGCCATCCCACGCACGCACGGGGTGTAAAATACCAGTTCCCTCGCCCACTAAATCACACCCAGTCCGCTCACCGTACCCAAAAGCTGCGGCGTAATTGTGTAAGAGATTTTCTCCAAGCACCATTCCTACTTGCGCGGAACCTCGATTACTCGATTTCACCAAAATATCATGCACATTCAATTCGCGACTTTTAATATGATCATCCCGAGGCAATCCTAATTTTTTGCCCTTATAACTCATATAAGCCTGATCCGTTACAAAGCGCTGCTCAGGCCGGACTAGCCCTTCGTTTAATGCCGCCGCAATCGGGACTATTTTAAACGTAGAACCCGGCTCAAACGCATCCGTCAGCGCGCGATTGCGATGATTCGCTAGCGGATATTTCTTTGTATTATAATACTCATTTAAATCATAAGTTGGGTAATTGGCTAATGCCAACAGTGCCCCCGTATTCGGCTCGCTAACTATAATACTAATGCTTTCAGGATCATAGTCTGCCTGCAAACGAATCACCTCTCGTTCAACAATATGTTGAATCATTTGATCAAGACTCAACTGTACATTCAGACCATTGTGTGGAGAAACTTCACGATCTCGATACTGCGCTAATTCGCGTCGGCGGCCATCGCGCTCGGACTCAACCCATCCATCCTGCCCTCTCAAGTAATAATCAAAAGTTTGCTCAACCCCATTCGAAGCCTTGTCCGCTTTGTTTACATATCCCAAAACATGCGCGGCTAATTCATTACCCGGATAGGTACGCGCATAGCGACTATTCCCATACACACCTTTCACCTTCAGCGCCTTTACTGCATCCGCAATTGCCTGATCTACTCCTTTCGCCAGAGGAACCCATCGCACTAAATAAGGTTGTCCGTTAGCACGTTTCCTAGTGGTCGTATTAAAGGCAGTCTCAATTTTTTCGGCAGGAATATCCAGCAACTCGGCTAAACGCTGAATCTTTTTGAAGCCTTCCGTAACCACTGATTGCGGATCGACTCCTATATCCACTGTTATTTGAGTACTCGCTAAAAGATTTCCTCGCTGATCGACGATATTCCCCCGCCGCGACTCTAAAATACGCACCATCTTGCGACTCGAGTCAGCCTGTTCCGCTAGAAAACCTTGATCCCAAATATGCAGAAAAAAGAGTCGCACTAACAAAACGCAAAATGCCAGCGCAATCAAAGATTGAATAAAGCGTGATCGTTTACTGCATACAAAAGCCTGACTCATTATAGACTATACCGCTCGTTTAAAACGCTGCGTCATTTGACGGAGTGTTGATTTTGAAGGTCGCAAAGGTTTACATTCTCTAGAAGGTGGCTGCAGGTTTTCCAAACGTGGAGAGCGTTCAATGGCAGTAACCAAAGAATCTAACTCTGGGCATCCTGAAGGCGTACGATAATGAGCACTGGTCACGTAAACGGTATTCATTTTAATTTGGTTGAGTAGTCGTATCAAGTAGAGCGAGATTTCCTAAAGCAGTTATAGAACTTGCGGAGGCATCCGAATAAACACGTCCCTGTAAACCTTCGCGTTCCGCAACCCAATGAATCTGCAAATCTTTTGCAGGACGTAGAAATCCAGCTACACGACTTTGCAAAACAATCGGTTGATGCGATTTAGAAATTTTTTCGTCGAGGTAACGAAGCTTATTGATCTTTGTCTCTAAACGAGTCTCCAGCTGCGCAGTATAATTGGCAGTGCGCGATATCTTTTGCTGCATCCATACAATCGCAAAAGCGCTCACTAAAGTCAGTAAGCCAATAAAAAGAATAATACTTAAACTTTGTAATCGAAGTTGAGGTAGTTTGGAGCTCATGGTTTTATAAGTTTAAGGGGTTTTTAAATTTTTCGTAATGCGCGCATCCGAGCACTGCGGCTTCGAGGGTTTCGGTTTATTTCGTCCTCGCTAGGTGCAACTGCTCGAGTCGAAATCATCTCCGCTTGGACAATGCGTTCATCAAGGGTACGGCTATCATTTGCATGCTCTGGACGCCCAGCCATTCGACGGCAAAAACGCTTAACAATGCGGTCTTCAAGCGAATGAAAACTAATCGCTACTAAAATACCTCCCGATTTTAGAAGCTCAAAAGCAGCCGGCAAAACCCGTTCAATCGCTCCAAGTTCATCGTTAATCGCAATCCGAATTCCTTGAAAACTACGTGTCGCAGGATGTACGGCGTTTCGCTTCCGTGGATTTGTCCCAACCACCTCTGTCAATAATTCTGCAAGCGATTGAGTGCGTTGTAAAATCCCTGAGCCGCGTGCTTCTTGAATCGCTGCTACCACTTTTCGCCAGCGCTTCTCCTCTCCAAAATCACGAATCGCCTCTATTAATTCGGCCTCCGAAGCAGTCTCTAGAAATTCGGCTGCACTTCGACCCGCATCTGGATTCATTCGCATATCAGCAGGAGCATCATAACGAAACGAAAATCCACGCTCCGCAGTATTTAGCTGAAAAGACGATAACCCAAAATCAAAGAGCGCTCCGTCGATTGGATCTAATTCTAAATTCGCAAGGTCTCCAAAATTCATGGCGTGGAACTGAAGGCGGTCCCCAAACCGCTCTTTCAGTTCCGACGCACGTTTAACCGCAGCAGGGTCCTGATCCAGAGCAACCACGGTTACTCCTTCAGCTGCACCCAAGAGTGCTGTGGTATGTCCTCCTCCCCCAAAAGTTCCGTCTAAAATTCGTGCCTCTTTTTCAGGCGCAAGTAGCGACACGCTCTCGTCAAGTAAGACCGAGAGATGCCCGCTTGCGGGTGATTGAAGGCTTTCATCGAGGGAAGAGAGCATTAAATAAAGTTCTTAATTTTCTTGGTTTTGATTTTTGTCCCTCTACTGCTTGTGCTCTACGTGCTTGAATCGTATTAACGGCATCGGTTTGTGTGAGTGGGCTTCGAGGCATTGAAGTGAAAGACCATGGAACTCGACGTTCGCTACCTGGATGCGTTATATATCCAGAGGTTCGGAAATTTTTGCGGGCGATTGCTTCGAGTAGTGTTTCCATGGATTCGTTCGAGTAGTAGTTTTGCTAGAGATTAAATCGTTTAAAAATAGATGCTTGGGTTTCGGCATCACTAGGATCACGAGTTTGAACCGAATCGTAGCCCTGATCACTGTAGATGCTAAAGGTGGAGAGTTTTCCTAAGAGAACCGCGCTCTTCTGAATACCTGCAAAATCAATTAACTTCTGGTTGAGATTGATACGCCCTTGCTTGTCACAGCTAAAACTGTGCGCTCGCGACATCAGTTCCTCGACCGCTTGCTGTCCCTCACGATCCCCTAAACTAATCTGCGCAATCGTTTCCTCTAATTGAGCAATCTTTTTAGGCGGGTAAACCGTTACATATCCCTCAGGACTAGGTAACGCCAAAAAGACATTCGACTCCGCTGAATCTGCAGACGGACGCCATGAGGAAGGGATCGTTAAACGCCCCTTCTCATCTAAGTTATGACGGAATTCCCCAACAAACATACCTGTCTTAAACAAACCCATTAGTGCCTATTAATACCATTTTGCCCTACTTCGCCCCATTTTAACCCACTCGTCAAGCACTTTTTGTAACAAATTTTTGTGAATAACTTGTCAACAAGATGCTTATCCAGCTCTTTTACATGTAGTTACGAAATAATTTTATATCGATTTACGTCGTAACATTGAAGGCGATTATCTGGGGAGCATACCCCACCACAGATCTAATTGATGATTTTCAGGTATAAACGACCCAAAATTAACTCAAAAGAGCATAATTTACCGGCTCAAGTAGCAGAATTGAGCTCAAACACTTTGATTTTAGACGTTCGCAAGCGTCTTAAAAATAGACTCAAAGGTCGCAATCGCACGATTCATGAGCCCTAGATCAAAACTCTCATCAGGCGCATGCAGATTATCAACCGGAGTAAAGAGTCCAACCATCACTGAATCCAAACCTGCACGATTCTTAAAATCTGCAATTACAGGAATACTCCCACCTTCTCTAAGAAAAAGCGGAGCATTACCAAACTGAGCCTCAATGGCAGATTCTGCAGCACTGAATGCCTCAGCTAAAACAGGGCTTTGATCGCTCGGAGTATTTTCACGCCCTGGTGGGACTGCCAAATAGGCCGCCGCAATTCCACCCTTCCGAATCTGTATTTCAACTCCCTTGGGGCATCGCTCCTTTAAAGTAGCAATCACTTGATCTTGAATCTTCTGAGGATCCTGAGCCGCAACCAAACGACAGGTTATCTTAGCAAAGGCTTCACTTGGAATAACGGTCTTACTACCCGCTCCCTGATAACCACCGCCAATGCCGTTGAATTCTAAAGTCGGCCCAAATCGTACCGCTTCTAATGGAGACAATCCATTCGCAGGATAAAAGGCAGGCACATCTAACATCGCCCGATAACTTTCCTCAGTTTCTGGGTAACGTTTCAATTCTTCTCGTTCCCATTCATATAAAGGTAAAACCGCATCATAAAATCCTGGTACGTTCACGCTCCCGTCAGGATTATGCATCGAAGCTCCCAATTCCATGAGCGCTTGAAGCGGATTATAAACTGCCCCACCGTGAATGCCCGAATGTAAATCACTCTTTGGACCGCGAAGCTTTACCTCAAGATCCACAAGACCACGTAAACCCGTAGTAATAACCAATTGCTCAGTATTTGGACTGCCAGTATCGGAAACCAATAGGCAATCCGCTTTGGACAATCGCTCCGCGTAGGCATCAAAAAACTTAGCCATACTCGGACTACCGATTTCTTCCTCACCCTCGATTACGTAGGTAATGTTCAAAGGCAAATCAGGATGACTTTCTAATACCCGAGCCAGCGCGGACATATGCACAATCGTTGGCCCTTTGTTATCAGCAGTTCCACGACCATATAAACGCTCGCCCCGCACTTCCGGCTCAAATGCATCAGACGACCATAATTCAAATGGATCGGCTGGCTGCACATCATAATGCCCATAAAGCACCACATGCGGCCAATCGGGATTTCCCTGACGCTCTGCCAGCAAAATGGGATGCAGTTCCGTCTCGACCACCTCAACCTCAAAACCCAGTTGCTCTAAAAGCTGAATCGCAAAAGCACGCGCGCCAGCCATCCCTTCCGCGTAAGCAGGATCAGTTGAAACTGAAGGAAAACGGACATATTCTTTAAGCGTGTCGAGAGGATTCATTGCGTAAACGAGATAATATTAAGTTTAAAACCAGTCATCTAAAGCTGACCAATATTAAACAAGTTGCAAGTCCCCTAGCGAACCGTCTCGTAAATTTCTACCGCCTGAGGCATCATAGCCTCCAACCGACGCATGCGCGTACTGTCTGCAGGGTGAGTTGATAACAACTCTGGCATACTACCTGATTTCTGTTCAGACATCCGCTGCCAAAAACTTAGAGCAACTCGCGGATCATACCCCGCCTCAGCAACGTATAAAATCCCGATTGCATCCGCTTCACTTTCGTGCAGACGACTGTACGGCAAAAGTACCCCCACCGAAGTAGCCACCCCAAATCCAGCCAAGATTAGATTCCTGTCCTTGGCATCCATATCTCTTGTGCCTGCGGTAACCGCAAGTGCTCCACCTGCCGCAAGCATTTGCTGAGTGATCCGCTCCGAGCCATGTTTTGCAACGACGTGTGCAATCTCATGCCCAATAACCACCGCAAGATCCGCATCTGTTTTAGCAACTTTAAACAACCCTGAATAAATCCCGACCTTGCCACCTGGCATTGCAAAAGCATTGATTTGATCCAAGTCATCAAAAACCACAAACTCCCACTTTACATTCGGCAAATCCATCTCTGCAACAGGAGCAATACGCGCGCCCACACGGCGTACCCTGTCGATGTATTCTTGATTCGTTGAGAGCGGGGTTTCCTTTTTTAACTCACCAAATTGACGCGCCGCCATTTGCGCGAGTTGACCATCCGAATACAAATGCAAAGCCTTTCGCCCGGTCACTGGCACCGTGGTACAAGCACTCGAAAAGAGAAGAAAAACAAAAGTCAGTAACCCAAGTACAGTTTTATAATTCATACTTTATAAATGTACAAATACAGAAATACTGCAAACGCAAAGCAGAGTCAGCACTCTAACGGGGCAATTGATTTCTAGTGCTTAAAGTGACGACGACCCGTAAAGATCATTGCCATTCCGCGCTCGTCCGCAGCCGCGATCACTTCAGCATCGCGCACAGAGCCTCCCGGTTGAATAGCTGCAGTTGCTCCTGCTTCAGCAGCCGCAATTAAGCCGTCCGCAAACGGGAAAAAAGCATCTGAACAAACAACTGAACCTTCTAAATCAAGTTTAGCTTCGCCCGCCTTCCAAACTGCAATCTTAGAACTATCGACTCGAGACATCTGCCCCGCACCCACTCCAAGCGTCCGCTCGCAGCCAGCGTACACAATCGCATTTGACTTCACGTGCTTCACGACCTTCCAACCAAAAATCATAGCCCGCATTTCTTCTTCACTGGGTTGACGCTTCGTTACGATTTCCCAGTCGCCCGGACGGTCTGGCATGCTGTCACGATCCTGTAGTAGTAATCCACCCACTACCGAACGCACTTCCTGCAAGGAATCGGCAGGTAAACTTCCCTTAACCGTCATCAGACGTAGATTCTTCTTCGCGCCAAAAATTTCGCGCGCCGAAGCAGTAAACTCAGGCGCGATAATAACTTCACAGAAAATACCCGAAATAATCTCAGCCAAGTCCGCATCAATT
This sequence comes from Coraliomargaritaceae bacterium, assembly GCA_965657865.1. Lineage (GTDB taxonomy): Bacteria > Verrucomicrobiota > Verrucomicrobiia > Opitutales > Coraliomargaritaceae > UBA7445. The sequence continues at coordinate 7,821 of CBFHPQ010000028.1, forward strand.
GTTTGATTCGCAACAATAATACCTCCAAAAGGTGCTTGTTGATCCGTAGCAAACGCCTGATTCCAAGCCTCCACTAATGTATCTGCCGAAGCAACTCCACACGGATTGGTATGCTTCAAAATTGCAATCGTAGGTTTTTGATACTCTCCAATGAGATACGTCGCTGCCGAGATATCAATGAGATTGTTAAAACTCAATTCCTTACCTTGAAGTTGCTCGAAACAATCAAAGAAGCTTCCATAAAGCGCTGCCTTTTGATGCGGATTCTCACCATATCGAAGCGAAGCGGCTTGCGACATTTCTAATTTAAGATGCGCAGGTACCCCCGCAATCGCGTCTAAATCTGGCATCTCAGACTCAACCTCTCCCTGTAAGTAAGTGGCGATTGCACCGTCGTATGCCGAAGTACGCTCAAAAACTTTTAACGCTAGCTCACGTCGCAAACTCTGCAGAGCAGAATCGCTCTCCGCATCCATTGCGCTCAAGACTCGATCGTAGTCATTCGCATCCACAACTACCGTTACCGCGTCGTGATTTTTTGCTGCACTTCGCAACATCGAAGGTCCGCCAATATCTATATTCTCAATCGCTAGTTCAAAACTCACATCGGGTTTCGCAACTGTTTCTTCAAATGGATAGAGGTTCACAACCACGAGATCGATCAAATCAATCCCATGCGCACTCGCTGCATCTAGATGTTCTTGTTTGTCCCTACGCGCAAGCAGCCCGCCGTGGATCATTGGATGCAAGGTCTTTACTCGACCCTCCATCATTTCAGGGAAACCCGTGTGGTCACTGACCTCCGTAACGGGAATCCCCTCTTTCTCAAGAAGCTTCGCTGTCCCTCCTGTAGAGAGCAGGCGATAGCCATGTTTTTCAACAAGAGCCTTCGCGAAAGGCACCAAGCCGGATTTATCACTGACTGAAAGTAAGGCGGTTTTTTGCATAAATTCTTATAATCTTTTAAATCTTAGTACACAGACCCACACGAGTGTTTAGGCAAAACTACTCGCTCGCTAATAAGCGCGCCCGTCTTTGTTTTCGTAATAATTAATAAAGGCACGATTTAAAGTCGCGTACCCTCCTGGAGTTGGGTACTCACCCGTAAAATACCAATCCCCATTGTGCACAGGAATCGCTGCTCGCATCTTTTCGACCGTTAAGAAAACAATCTCTAATTCACCATTCCAAGTAACATTCTTAGGATAGACAAGCTCCGCTATTTTGGCGGCAATTTGCGTATCAGAATAACGATCATAAATCCTGCGAACATGATTTATAATTTGCTCATCAGGTAAATCTAGTTGAGCAACACAGTCTTGGTAAATTTCCTGAAGCAAATCACTTCGACCATCGTCCTTGAGAAGTGCAACCGCCGCTTTGAACGCAATAAACTTACCGAGTTCAGACATATCGATCCCATAGCAATCGGGATATCGAATTTGAGGTGCCGTCGAAGCCACCACAATTTTACGAGGCTTAGTTCGACTCAAAATATTAAGGATCGATTCCTTCAAAGTTGTGCCACGAACGATTGAATCATCGATACAGACCAAACAATCCCCTTCTTTCACAACTCCGTAGGTAATGTCATAAACGTGGGAAACTAACTGCGCTCGCCCCTTCTCTTGCGAAATAAAGGTACGGAGCTTAATATCCTTGTGCGCAACTTTCTCACCGCGCGGCCAGTTGCCCATGATAAGCTCATCAATTAACTTCTCGTCTAAAGTTCCGTCACGCTTTGCTTTTAAGAGCGCCTCTTTAACTTCCGTCCGGCGATGCAAACGCAAGCCTTCCAACAAACCATGATATGCAGTCTCCGCTGTATTTGGAACAAAACTAAAAACACTCCGCGCAAAGTCATTGTCAATTGCCTGTACCACTTGCTCCTTTAAAGCAGCCCCCAAAGCTTTTCGCTCTCGATAAATATCTGCATCATTTCCCCGCGAGAAATAAATCCGCTCAAAGGAACAAGGCGTTACCTCTTGGCGTTCCGTAAAGGGTTCACAATAAATACGACCGTCATTTTTGATTACCGTTGCTGTTCCAGGCTCAAGCTCACACACCCGCTCAATCGGTTGATTAAAAATTGTCATCAAGGCAACCCGCTCCGACGCAAAGGCAATCACTTCATCATCTTGAAAATAAAAACAGGGGCGAATTCCACGCGGATCACGCATCACAAAAGAATCCCCATTTCCAATCAAACCGGCAATCGCATAACCACCGTCCCAATCCGCTGCCGCCTTGCGGAGAATCCGAACTGGGTCTAAATCATCGCTAATCACGTTAGGTATCTTAGAACCCTTCATCTTCTCGTCGCGCATACGGTGATAAATCGCATCATGCGCTTCATCGAGATGAAATCCAATTGCCTCCAAGACCGCCTGCGTATCCGTTCCAAAAATAGGATGCTGACCACGCTCGATTAAGGAATTATTAAGCTCCTTTTCATTGGTAATCGTAAAATTACCCGCCAGCATTAAATTCTTTGTCGGCCAATTCGATTGACGCACAAAGGGATGACAATTTGCAGAACTGTAGACGCCTGAAGTTCCATAACGCAAATGCCCCAATAAGACTTCACCCCCATAATCAAAATTTTGCTTAACGGTGGCAGGAAATTCTGGATGCACCGTTCCGCTTGCTACAAGCTTGTTGTACTCTTCCAATTGCCCGTTAAAAATGCGCGCCAGAGGATTACTCTTAATACTACGTTCACGAAACATGTACGGTTTGCCAGGTTCTACCCCCAGTTTAACACACCCAATCCCCGCACCGTCCTGTCCGCGATTGTGCTGCTTCTCCATTAAGAGAAATAACTGATTAAACCCATAGAGGGGAGTGCCATATTTTTCCTGATAATAGGAAAGAGGCTTGAGGAGGCGGATCATTGCAATACCGCATTCGTGCTTCAGGAAATCGCTCATGAGTGGTTAAGTCTTAACGCAAAAGTTTTTTTTAGCCTGTGGCGATATTAAGTTACACTTTTATTAAAATTCTTTTTTCAAAAAGTTGCTTTAAGGGAGAAACTACTCATATATGAAACTCAATAAGGCTCTAAACGTCTTTCAAACCTTTTCCTTATGGAACTCATCGACCTCAATCGCCACGGCGGCATCGGAGCCAATTCCCACTTCTTACGCCTCGGGTCGTTTAACATCTTAGTCGATGCAGGACTGCACCCAAAAATGATGGGGAAAGATGCGCTGCCTAACTTCGAGATCATTAAAAATGAGGTTCTTGACCTTGTCGTGCTCACGCATTGCCACCTCGACCATCTTGGCTCTATGCCCCTTGTAGCCTCACAGAATCCCAATGCCTCCATCATAACCAGCACCCCTAATACCCTCCTTGGACCTCGTATGCTGCGCAATTCTGTAAATGTTATGAAACGACAACGCGAAGAACATGGCATTACCGAATACCCCCTATTTCTTCACCGAGACATCGCCACCTTAGATCGCCAAATGGTAGGTCAACGCTTTGAACGGGGCGAAATCTATACTAAAGGAAAGGATCAAATCGAAGTCATACTCCATCCTGCAGGGCATGTTATTGGCGCGGCTGCGGTTGAGTTCATCTATAAGCACCGTCGGATTGTCTTTACTGGAGATGTTCTCTTTGAAGATCAACGCACCCTTCCCGGCGCACATCTTCCCTCTGGGAAAATTGACACCCTTGTGCTTGAAACCACTCGCGGTGCCTCGGCTCGGAAGTCTGAAACTACTCGCGCTACAGAAGTTGATCGCCTGCTCGAATCCATGAGCGAAATCCTAGAGCGCGGCGGCAGCTGCCTCATTCCAGTTTTTGCACTGGGTCGTATGCAGGAACTCTTCAAAATCATTTACGAAGCTCGTAACTTTGGGCGCCTTCCGCGTTGCCCCGTCTTTGCGGCCGGTCTCGGGATGGATCTTTGTAATTACTTTAATAAAATTCGTAAAAAAACTCGCCTCATTGATTTCGATCTCCAAATGCTCGAGCGCATGCGCGTTAAACCCCTTGAATTTAACCTCCGTCCCGGTCGCGACCTACCGCAAAAAGGAATTTACCTCTTAAGCAGCGGGATGATGGTTGAACACACCCCTTCTTATAAAGTAGCCGCTTGTCTCTTGCCCCACCCGAAAAACGGTCTCTGCTTTGTCGGCTATAACGACCCCGACACCCCCGGTGGGAAACTACTCGCCGACTCCGAAGCGTCTCATTATTACTTTGAAACTCTCGAATACCGCGCACCCCTCCGCGCCTCTGTTCAGCAATTTGATCTCAGTGGGCACGCAAACCGCGAAGAACTCGCGGACTACGCCGTGCAATCCGAAGCCCGTGCAGTCATCCTCACTCACGGCGATGCCGAAGCCCGTCAATGGTTTGCTCAGGAACTCAACGATCGTATGCCCGAGAGCTCAGTCATTGATCCGACTCCGAGTGAAATGTACCAGATCTGAGTTTTATGAGACCCAAAAATGCCTCAAATTTTAGTTTTGATATTATTTACTTTTTAGGTATAAAAGTTCATTCAATGAATACAGTAATTAAACAAATTATAAGTCCGCTCAAAAAAGGAACCTACTTCGACAGTCATTTTATAATAAGTACGCTTATTAAGGATTATAGCGATGACTACCTAGAGTTTTTCGCGGAAGGCGGAGTCCCAGAGAGCAAAACAACTGAAGTATTTCACAGCAAAATTGCTCGCTCGATCAAAGCGTTTGCTAGTCCAGAAAATGGACAACTGATTGAACAAATAACTAGCAACTCCGCAGGTACCCAAACAAACCCGTCCCTCAGTTATAACATTCATTGCAAAGCCACACTGTGCACGCTGTGGAGACGACTCTGAACCCGGTTGCACAGAAATAAATTCAATTCACAATATTAAAAACTATGATTGCAAAAAAAATAGCACTCGGATTCGGGATCGCGGTTATCCTACCAATGATGATTCACTACGGTGTTGGGAGTTTTGTTGAAAACCCCAATTGGAATGATTCCCAAATAGATAATTACTACGAGAAACATGAACGAGCAGACGAAGCAGCCCAAAAGGAGCTGGAAGCAGAAAAACTCAACAAGATAGAGCGCTTTGAAAGCGCCGAAAGGTATTATCAAAAATCTCTATTTTTTGTAGCGGTTCCAGTAGGTCTATTTGCTTTATTAATAGGATCCTTTATACAGCAAAAAGGCTTAGGGACTGGCCTGATGTTTGGCGGCATTTTTAGCATCTGTAATGGTTACGCCAACAATTGGGATTACCTCGATGATCGCCTGAAATTTATTTCTCTCCTCGCCGCCTTTTTTCTTTTTGTGTGGATTTCTTATAAAAAACTTGAACCAAGAATTACCTGCTAGTGAATCCTGACTTCGGCTAATCCTTTCGCATTGACTTCTTTTGCTTGCTAAGCCCTTATCGGCGCCTGCAAGAATGCTCGCCCCGCCGCACACTGCCGCCGGGGCGCTTTTATTTTTAACACTGCGACCATGAACGCCGAACACATCCGCAATATCGCCATTATCGCTCACGTTGATCACGGGAAAACCACCTTAGTGGATTGCCTGCTTCAACAGAGTGGCACATTCCGTGAAAACCAGCAAGTTGAAGAACGTGCAATGGATTCCATGGATCTGGAGCGTGAAAAAGGCATTACTATTAAAGCAAAAAATACCGCAGTGCGATGGGAAAACCCCAAAGATGGTATTACCTACACTATTAATATTGTAGATACTCCTGGACACGCGGACTTTGGCGCGGAAGTGGAACGTGTCATGAAAATGGTCGATGGGGTCTTGTTACTTACCGATGCGGTTGGAGGGCCACAGGCGCAAACACGTTGGGTGCTTCGCAAAGCGCTGGATGCCGGCCTTAAAACAATTTGTGTGATCAATAAAATTGACCGCGATACTTCTCGCCCTGAGTGGGTGCATGACAAGGTACTGGAACTCTTTCTTGATTTGGAGGCAGATGATGACCAATTCAACGCCCCCTTCCTTTACGCCTCTGCCAAGATGGGATTTGCCGACCGCGAAGCCGACGGTCCACGTAAAAACATGAACGACCTTTTTGAAACAGTCGTAGAGCGTATTCCGCCTCCGATCATTGAAGATGGCGAATTCCGTATGCTCGTTTCGAATATTGACTGGGATGATTATGTGGGTCGAATGGCAATCGGTCGTATTCTTTCTGGTGACGTAAAACAAGGCCAGACCATCTTTGCACTTCGTAAGGACGGACGCAAACAACGCGTCAAAATAACCAAGATGAAAACTTTCTCAGGTCTAGCGACGGATGAAGTGAGCGAGGCAGTAGCAGGAGATATCGTAGGATTAGCAGGATTTGACGATGTTGATATTGGCGATACCCTCGCTATGGATGAAACCGCTGAAGCCCTACCCTTTGTGGAGCTAGACCCCGCAACTGTCCAAATGGAATTTTCGGTTAATAATGGACCACTTGCTGGACAAGACGGCAAAAAGGTGACTTCTCGGCAGATTCGTGAACGCCTTGTCCGTGAAACGCAGTCTAATATTTCCATTTCGCTAGAAGATACGGATGAAGGTACAAAATTTCGCGTAAATGCTCGCGGTGCGATGCAAATCGCAGTCCTTGTAGAAACCATGCGGCGCGAAGGATTCGAGCTCTTGGTTTCACGTCCAACGGTCTTGTATAAAGAAGTAGACGGCACACGCTGTGAGCCTTTTGAGCAAGTCTGGGTAGAAACACCCGAAGATCAACTCGGAGGCATCATGGAGAACCTTGCAAAGCGCAAAGGCAAAATCACCAATATCGAACACCATAACGCAGGTGTTACCCTCGAAGCAGAAGTTTCAACACGCGGTTTAATTGGCTTTGAAAGCGATCTTGTAACTATGACCTCAGGACATGGCGTGATGAGTCACTCATTTTTAGACTACCGTCCATACTGCGGAGAAATCTCAACTCGCTTAACGGGCACCCTTGTGAGCATGGAGCTCGGAAAAGCAATGCCGTATGCCCTTGATGCCATTCAAAATCGCGGAAAGCTATTTATCGAACCCGGCGAAGAAGTCTACAATGGCATGATTGTTGGCGAAAACCCCCGACGCGAAGACATGCCTGTAAATCCTGCAAAAGCGAAGCAGCTCGATAATATGCGCGCTTCAGGATCTGACAAAGGGATTCAACTGGCTCCACCAATTTCATTTTCTCTTGAGCGAGCTATTGAGTACATCGCACCCGATGAGCTTGTGGAAGCCACTCCAAATTTCCTAAGAATGCGAAAACGCGAGTTAGATGCCAATAAAAGACGAAAGCTCGCTAAAGCAGGCCGATAAAAGCTTTATCATGCTATTTTAAAAGCGTTTGGGAACAAAAGTAACCAAATAATTAGTAAGCGGTTTGTTTAATAATTATGATCCTAACGCTCACCCTTTATTACTACTGGAACGTTTCTTAGCGGATTTTCTTAAATGCTTTTGGCCATATGCGTTACTCTCTTGAGAGTCTTCAACATGTGGTTCCAAAATATCTATCATCCCCTGATCACAATAATAAGCAATCTGCCCAGAAATAGAACGGTGTTCCCTCTGAGCAGCTTCTCTTATTTTAATTACTAATTCTTCCGACAAAGATACGGATATCGTCATAATAATTAGGTATAATTAACCACAAGATACCGTCAAGGATTTATATTGTAAAAATATTAATTAATAGGTATTTACCGTCATGCCTAACAAAAGATCTCCTCACAAAAAATCTGTGACTATCTCAATTTCAAAGCATCTTGTAGAAAAAATAGACAGTGTTGCAAAACTGACGAATCGCTCTCGTACCTTTGTAATAGAGCAACTAATCCGCTTTCATATATGTAATAACAACAATTCGCAAGAGCCAGACAAGTCAGTTATGGAAATCGTTAATGATAAGTATAACGGGAAAAAGACAAAAATTAAGAAAAGTTAAAAACATGCAGTAAGCAGCGTATTTTTTTAATATTTAATAATAAAAATAATTTTTTTCATTTATTTTCTTTTAAATTGATACAATTTTTAACGTAAATACGAAATTATTAATGTTTAATGCGTGCACTTGCAAAGAAGTGATACTCTTGCATTTTAGTCTAGGTAATTGCTAGAAATTTGAATTTCTACTTAAGAAGAATGAGCGCGAATCCAAAACTTCGAATCGATGAACTGCTCGTGCAACGGGGATTAGCTGATTCTCGTTCGCAGGCAAAAGCTCTCGTCCTCGCAGGAAAAGTTAAAAGCGACACCGAACGTCTCGACAAACCTGGGCGGACGGTCTCAGTAGCAATTCCACTCATGGTGGAACAACCGCCAAGATTTGTCGGCCGAGGCGGTGAAAAAATCGAAGGGTTTTTGAAGCAGTTTGAAATCAAAATGGAGGGACTTCATGTTTTAGACGTTGGAGCATCCACTGGAGGGTTTACGGATTGTTGTCTTCAACACGGTGCTATAAGCGCGACTTGCGTGGATGTTGGACGCGCCCAGTTGCATAATAAGCTTAGACAAGATCCTCGCGTCACTAATCTTGAAAAAACGAATGCACGGCATTTAAAACAAGGAGATCTTCCGCGTGACCACTACGATCGCATTGTGATGGATCTCTCGTTTATTTCACTGACCAAAATTCTGCCTGCGGTGTGGCAATTTTGTAAAGATGGCGGAATCTTAATTGCACTTATAAAGCCTCAGTTTGAGGCTCAAAAATTTGAAGTCGATGCAGGACGAGGCGTTATAAAGGATGTGAAGATTCAAGAACGAGTTTTAAGAGAAATCACTGAATTTGCCTTGAGAGAACTTCCTGAAGCGAAATGTATCGGGACAATGGAATCTCCTATAAAAGGTGCCGAAGGCAACCTAGAGTATTTAATCAGCTTGCAAAAAGTTAACTCTTTAGGGTCGTAATCCATTTGCGAACTTTAGTAATTTCCTCACTATTAAAGCTATGGAACACATTCAGACCATCGCGTTTGTTATAAATACCGACAAGAGTGGCGCAGAGGAAACCGCGCGCTACTTAGCGGGCATTGCGGATTGCGAAGGGATTCAGACTCAGTCTTTTAACGATTACCCGCTCCCTTTGGACGCACTTAAGGGCTGCGATCTCTGCATAACAATTGGAGGCGACGGAACTTTACTGGGTGTGCTTGGAGCTGCACTTGAAGCCGACTGTGCAGTATTGGGAATCAATCTTGGAAAACTAGGGTTTTTAGCCACTTTCTCACAAGAAGAAGCAGCTCACCTCCTGCCTAATTTCATCAAAGGTGAATACACAATTGCAGAACGTAGCGTGCTTACGGGAACCAATCCAAAAGGCGAAACGATTTATGCGCTTAATGACATTGTTTTAAAAGAGACCGAGGGAAACAGCTTAGTTCGATTGCGTGTTTCCGCGAACGATAACTATGTATCTGAGTACCATTGCGATGGGCTTATTTTTTCAACCCCTACCGGATCAACCGCATACAACCTTTCTGCGGGTGGTCCCATCGTTAGTCCCGAAGTCTCCGCAATCGCAATGACCCCTATTTGTCCGCATACTTTTGGAAATCGCTCTGTCATATTTGATGATTCTACCTCCATTAAAGTTGAACACGGCTTGAGTGGCCCCTCCCCTCGTATAACCATAGATGGTCTCGTTCGCTTTAAAGATGAAGAAGATAATTTTCCGCTAAAGATTGGCTTAGCCTCTAAGAGATTTCGTCTTCTTCAAAATTCTGATCATTCACACTTCGCGATTGTTCGAGATAAATTGAATTGGGGTGCACCTGCCATCCGAGATTCCGAGAGCCAATAATAGAGTGCAGGTCCTTGAAAATAGTTCATCACGGCAACGCGATGCCGTCCTTCAAGTTGCTCAATGTTTGCAAGAAAAAGGCGGGCGCACTTTTTTAGTAGGCGGATGTGTGCGCGATGCCTTGCTCGGCTTAGATCCCAAAGACATCGATCTAGAAGTGTATGGTCTTGATGCCCAAACCGTTGAAAGTACGCTCTCGCATTATTTTAAGTTAGACACCGTCGGACGCGCTTTTGGAGTATTCATCTTAAAAGGTCTCGATATCGATTTAGCACTCCCACGACGAGAGTCCAAAACTGGACCCAAGCATCAAGATTTTAAAGTAGTGGGCGATCCAAGTATGGATCCTGTAGATGCAGCGGCGCGCCGCGATTTCACGATTAATGCCATCAGTTATGACCCCTTAACGGACGAGTGGCTAGATCCCTACAACGGACGAGGCGACCTTAAGTCCCGCATTTTGCGTCATGTTTCCCCAGCTTTCATTGAAGACCCATTACGAGTCTTGCGCGGGATGCAGTTTGTCGCACGTTTCGACCTGCAAGCAGCGCCTGATACAATCGCTCTATGCCAACAACTAAGCCCCGAGTATCTTCCCGCTGAGAGACTCTGGGAAGAATGGAAAAAATTGATTCTTAAAGGCGACTCCATAAGCAAAGGCTTAAATTTTCTAAAGGCTTGTAACTGGCTACAACATTTCCCCGAACTTAAAGCGCTCGTAGACTGTCCTCAAGATCCAGAGTGGCATCCCGAAGGTGATGTTTGGACACATACAGGTCATTGTCTGGATGCCTTTGCGGCAAAGCGGACGGGAGATGAATGGGAAGATTTAATCGTGGGCTTCGCGGTCTTATGCCATGACTTTGGAAAGGCAACGACCACCTTTAAAGATCCTGAGGGACGTATTCGAAGTCCTCGCCACGACATCGAAGGACTTCCACCCACTGAGGCCTTTTTAAAACGAATCACACGCCATAAAAAATTATTTGAAGCCGTGCTGCCGCTGGTAGAACACCACATGCGACCACTCGCCCTTTATCGCGACGGTGCTGGCACTTCGGCGATTCGGCGATTAGCAGCACGCGTGCAGAGAATTGATCGCCTTTTGCGAGTTGCTTATGCAGATAAATGCGGTCGCCCACCGATTGAAGTCGATGAGTTCCCCGAGGGCACTTGGCTCCTCGAACAAACTCGACAGCTCGATATTGAAGCCAATGCCCCGCGTCCCCTGATGCTTGGGAGACATCTCCTAGAGCTAGGAATTCAGCCTGGACCCGATTTTGGCACGCTACTGGATCATGCCTATGAAGCTCAATTGGACGGCGCCTTTGAAGATATCGAGAGCGGTTATAAATACCTTCAGAAACTCATCAAAGGCTCATTAAAATAAAAACTAGTCCTTCGGATTCCATGAAAACCGCCATGGTTTTGCTGCCCATTCAGGCCCCGCATAGTTGATTCCCACCCGTGCAGATCTTTGAACTGCATTGGAGTGTGGCTGAAAACCATCGCATTCTACCCAAATCCCGTTTACTCGGCTAAGGATCTGTCGATTCGACTTCCCATTAATCTGAAAATGTTTAGTCGTTCGCCCTGGACCATTGACCCCCTCGACTCCACGCACCAAAACCGCAGCAGGGTAACCTTTCTCACGCGTAGTGAAATTAAGCATCCAGTGCACACCATAGCATAAATAAACGTACGCCCGTGCAGGCGGTCCAAACATAACAACGTTACGAGTGGTGGGACCTCGATGCGCGTGAGAAGCACGATCTTCAAATCCATCATAGGCTTCTGTTTCGCAAATTCGCGCTCTAATAATTTTACCCGAAGGTAAACGACGACATAACAAGCGACCTAGAAGATTCTCTGCCACCTCAAGGGTAGAGCCTTGATAAAAATTTTGCTTCAAGACACGTGCCATTAGAAATCGCGTTGCTGGGTATCAACTATAAGCGTCACCGGTCCATCATTCTCGAGCGCAACTTTCATATCAGCACCAAATTGCCCCGAAGGAACTTCTTTTCCTAGCTCATGCGAAAGCGCATCAATGAATTTTTTATACAAACTTTCAGCTAACTCAGGAAGCGCTGCCCTATTAAAAGATGGGCGATTCCCCTTCTTTAAAGACCCAAAAAGCGTAAACTGACTGACTACCAATGCTTCACCATCTATCTCAGCTAAAGACAATGCCATTCGCCCTTCTGAATTTTCCCAAATACGCAATTTAGCAATGCGAGGGACTAACCAAGCAATGTCCGATGCATCGTCAGTTTCCTCAATGCCCAGCAAAAGAACAACCCCTCGACCGATAGAACCCACTACCGCATCTTTGACTGAAACCCTTGCCTCGCTCACACGTTGGATTATAACTCGCATATATATAAGAAGAATTTCCCTTTAATAAATTTGCGAGCCTGAACCTAAAAATA
>CBFHPQ010000029.1:0-19729 GCA_965657865.1 Coraliomargaritaceae bacterium
GGTTTCGCGTAGCTTTTTTTCAATTTCAGCTTCTGACATTTCGCGGATATCCTTGGTGTTCATTTTAAAAGTTTAGTTAAGATCTGTTAAGAATTAGCCCTCATCGCGTGAGATGAAACGGCAACGGAAAGGTAATTTAGTGTCCGCGAGACGAAGAGCTTCGCGAGCTGCGGTTGCGGAACAACCTGCGATTTCAAACAGCATAGTACCGGGTTTGATGACTGCTACCCAACGATCGACACCACCCTTACCTTTACCCATACGAGTTTCAGCAGGTTTCTTAGTGACGGGTTTGTGGGGGAAAACGCGAATCCAGACCTTACCTTTACGCTTGAGGCTACGAGTCATCGCAACACGAGCGGCCTCAATTTGTTGGGAAGTCATGCGTCCGCGAGAAAGCGATTGGATTCCAAACTCGCCGAATGCGAGGGAATTGCCTTTTTGAGCAGTGCCGTAAATGCGGCCCTTGTGGACTTTGCGGTATTTAGTGCGTGATGGTAAAAGTGCCATGATACTCGATGCAGTAGATTAAAATTATAAAATTAGATGCTTAGTCTTTGATGTCGTCAGGAAGGCAGATCCAGCATTTGACACCAATGATGCCATAAACGGTGCTAGCTTCGCTGAAGCCATAATTAATGTTTGCGCGTAAAGTCTGAAGAGGCACTTTGCCCTCACGTTGCATTTCAGTTCTAGCGATGTCGGCTCCACCGAGGCGGCCTGCGCACTGAACACGAATCCCGTCGGCACCCATTGCCATAGTTGTTTGAACGGCGCGTTTCATGGCGCGGCGGAATGCGATCCGGCGCTCTAGTTGAAGCGCAACATTTTCAGCAACTAATTGTGCGGAAAGATCGGGGCGTTTGACCTCTTGGATATCAAGCATGATATCTTTGCCAACTTTCTTGTTAAGCTCAGCTTTGAGCTTATCAAGCTCCTGTCCTTTGCGTCCAATTACAACTCCAGGGCGAGCAGTAAAGATTTTGACGCGGATTCGACCTGAAGCACGTTCAATAAAAATACGTGGCACAGAGGCATAACGTAATTTCTTCTCAAGGAAGGTGCGAATGGTGTAGTCCTCTTTTAGATAGCTAGGGAAGTCTGCCTTACCTGCGTACCAGCGTGAGTCCCAGTCGCGAGTGACTGCTAGGCGAAAGCCGATTGGATGCGTTTTTTGTCCCATGGGTATTAGATAAAATATAAATTATTATTTAAGCGTCGTCGGTAAGGATAATACGGATGTGGCTTGTTCTTTTTTTGTAAGGATGCGCCGAACCACGAGCCGCAGGACGGAAGCGTTTGAATGCAGGGCCTTCCTCAACGGTCGCAGACTGGATAGTGAGTGCGTCGGAAGAAAGGTTATTGTTATTTTCAGCGTTTGCGATTGCTGACTGAAGCGTCTTGCTAACTAAACGTGCTGACTTACGCGGGATGAAGCGAAGCATTTCAACAGCTTCAGCAGCGTTGCGTCCTTGAATTACACGGGTGATGTCACGCACCTTGATGGGCGACATACGGGCGTATTTAGTATAAGCTTGTACCTGCATAAGATTGAGCTGTTAGGAGTTTTGAATTGTTTGAATGCGGGCGATATCGCCGGATTGAATAGTGGATGCTTGATTAAGCGAAAGAATAAGCCCAGCGGCTTTGTCGGTTTCCGAAGCAATAAGAATGATTTCTGCAATCGCTTGCGAACCGCGCTCGATTCTGCAGATCATACCGCAGCGAAGCCCCTGCTCAAGGCCGCCGTCTAGAAGAACAACCGCTGCAGAGTCGGAATTAATAACGGAATGAACGACCGCTTTGTTTGGAGCGTAGATACCTTCAGAAACAAACTCTGGTACAGACGCAGCAAAGGATGCTGTCAACAACCCCGCAATAAGCGCGAGACTGGTAACCCATCTTTTAATTGGCATCTGTCGTGATTGGTTCATGAATGCTATAAACGTATTAAATAATGAAGAACGATTTACTTCTTGCCAGCCTGGTGCGACTTGAAGGTACGGGAAGGTGCAAATTCACCGAGTTTGTGACCCACCATGTTTTCAGTAACGTAAACTGGAAGGAAACTGCGGCCATTGTGCACATTGAAATTAAGTCCTACAAAATCGGGGGTGATAGTGGAACGACGCGACCAGGTCTGAATAGGTTTGCGATCGTTACTCGACTGAGCAACGTCCACCTTTTTAGCGAGGTGGGGATCAACGAAGAATCCTTTTTTAACGGAACGTGACATAATTTTAAACCTGTTTAATTACTTGCGTTTCATGGGACGTCCGTTGCGGCGAACCAAGATTTGAGAGTTAGTTGGGTTTGACTTCTTACGAGTTGGGAAGCCTTTGGAAAGTTGACCCCATGGAGATTGTGGATGACCACCACCAGAGGTGCGGCCTTCACCACCACCCATTGGGTGATCGACGGGATTCATAGCAACACCACGAACGCGAGGACGACGGCCTAACCAGCGATTGCGTCCAGCTTTACCGAGGCTTTGACTGCCGTGTTCATGATTTCCGACCTCACCAATAGTGGCACGGCATTTGGAATTTAAGTAACGAATTTCGCCTGAAGGCAGTTTCACGGTAGCACGATCCCCATCGATAGAAATGAGCTGTGCATTTTGACCTGCCGAACGAGCAATCTGAGCGCCGCGGCCTGGGTGCAATTCAATTGCGTGAATTTTAGTAGCGGGTGGAATCAAGCTTAGAGGCATTGAGTACCCTGGAGTAAACTCTACTTGCTCGTTAACGCTAAGGAGGACATCGCCTTCTTGAACACCACGAGGTGCTAAGATGTAGCGTTTTTCGCCGTCTGCATACGCAAGCAATGCGAGATTAGCGGTGCGATTTGGATCGTATTCGATGGCCTGTACTTTTGCAGGGATATCGAATTTATCACGACGGAAATCGATGATGCGGTACGCACGTTTGTGACCTCCTCCACGACGACGTGAAGTGATACGACCATAACAATTACGGCCTTTCTTGATGTGCTTGTGTTTGGTAAGACGACGTTCCGGTTCTTTCTTAGAGACTGCTTGCTTATTGCGAGTCAAAAAGCGTTGTCCGGGAGTGAGTGGTCTGGAGCTGTTTAATGGCATGGTGATTCAGTTCTCCTAAATGCTTTATACGAGTTCGATGGCGTCGCCCTCTTGAAGAGTAACGATGGCTTTTTTGTGCCCACCCTTAGTACCAGGACGTCCACCACGTGAACGGTCGGTCTTGGTTTTAGGTTTGCGAATGAGAGTGTTGACCTTGGCAACCTTTACATTGAATAACTGCTCGACGGCGCGAGCGATTTCTTTGCGGTTGGCATCAGCAGCCACCTCGAAGGTGTACTGATTTAGATTAGCAGCAAGGGTTGCGGCTTTTTCAGTAACGCGATATTCGCGGAGAATTTTGTCGGCGATGATCATGATTATTCGGCTCCGTTTGCGCGTGCAATGATTGTTTCGATTCCTTTTGCGCTTACGAGGATGTGACGGTAACGCACGACATCCAAAGTGCTTAGGTTTCCGGCTTCAGTGAGTGAAACACCTTCGATGTTACGCGCTGCAAGAGCGGCGTTGTTTTCGAAGGCATCATCAATGATAAGTACTTTTCCGCGCTCTGGAAGAACTGCAGTTAAGACTTTGTTAAATACTTTTGTTTTTGGCGCTTCGGATTGAATTGCCTCGATGACCGCGATACCACCTTCATTTGCGCGTTCAAAGAGTGCGCGTTGGAAGGCCAACTGTTTCATCTTGCGGTTAATCTTCTGCGAGAAATCGCGGGGCTTAGGTCCGTGTGCGATACCACCGTGACGCTGATGCGGAACACGACGGCTACCTTGACGAGCAGTACCGCTACCTTTTTGGCGGAAGAGTTTTTTACCAGAGCCTCGGACTTCAGCACGCGTCTTGGTGCTTGCTGTTCCTTGACGTTGATTGGCTTGGTGCGCGATAACGACTTGGCGAAGAGCGGCTATCCCCTTCTCGCCCTCGAATTGTGGGAACGCAGCAAATTCTTTTTCTTCGCTGCTGCTTCCGTCGGCTGTATAAACTTTGAGTTTCATGATCTTAGTTGCTGGCGGTTTAGCTTATCCCTTGCGGACTTTGTTTTTAACTGCGGTCCGAACAGTCAAAAGACTGCCACGAGAACCAGGAACACTTCCTTTAATAAGGATTAAATTCTTTTCAGGAATGACTTTAACAACGGTAAGGTTTTGAACGGTGCGCTGTACGTCACCCATGTGACCCGGCATCTTCTTGCCTTTAATAACGTGTCCGGGCCATTGGCACATTCCGTAAGAACCACCACGGCGGTGGAACATAGAACCGTGTGATGCAGGCCCCCCTGCAAATCCATAGCGTTTAACCACTCCTTGGAAACCGCGTCCTTTAGAAGTACCGATGATATCGATCTTCTGACCCGCTTCGAAACGCTCAACCGTGAGGACATCGCCTACGTTGAGTTCATGGTCGTCCGGAGTACGGAACTCACTGAGTTCGGCTTGAGGCTCCACTCCAGCTTTTTTGAAGTGTCCGAGAGCAGCACGCGATAAACGGTGCGCTTTTTGAGTACGGAAGCCGATTTGGACTGCATTGTAGCCGTCAGATTCGGTGGACTTAACCTGGGTGACTGGGCAAGGACCAGCTTCGATGACAGTCACAGGAACGGAACGATTCGCATCGTCAAATACCTGTGTCATACCTATCTTTTTACCTAGAAGGGCTATGTTCATAAACTAATTGGCAGGTGGAACAGAGGCTCCGTTTGGTTTAGACCTGCGTTAGTGGTTAAAAATGTGGAAATTCGCTAGTAATTAAGCGAGCGCGAGAGAAAAGTTCCTTTTTGCGCCTGCGTCAATACTAGATTTTAAGAAATTTGAAAAATTTATACATTAATGGAAATATCGACTCCAGCTGGTAGGTTGAGCTTCTTTAGCTCGTCCACAGTTGCCGCGGTGGGCTCAAGGATATCGATTAAGCGTTTGTGGGTCCGAACTTCGAACTGCTCCATCGCCTTTTTATTGACGTGAACGGAACGATTGACGGTGAATTTCTCAATGCGGGTGGGCATTGGGACGGGACCAGAGACACGAGCTCCAGAGCGTTTAGCGGTTTCGACGATATCTAGGGCAGATTGGTCGACAACGCGGTAGTCAAAGCCTTTAAGGCGGATGCGGATACGTGGTGCACTCATAATTAGTATATTTGTGTGATTATTTGATTAGATTTAACGGAAAGAACCGTGCATAGAAATTTCGAGAATTGATTTAAGGACGTTAGGGGGCACTTCTTCAAAGGCCTGAGGCTGCATACTGAAGGAAGCACGTCCTTTGCTGAGAGAACGAACGGAGGTTGAATACCCGAACATCTCGGAAAGTGGGACGAGCGCAGAAAGCGTGGCGAACGTTCCTTTGTTGGCGATATTTTGGATTTGACCGCGGCGACGGTTGAGATCGCCCATAATATCGCCTTGGTACTCCTCAGGAGACTCCACTTCTACTGCCATGATAGGCTCTAGTAAGATAGGCGTTGCTTGCTCCATGGCATTGCGAAATGCGAATATGCCCGCCATTTTGAAAGCCATCTCAGAGGAATCGACTTCGTGAAAGGATCCGTCAAAGAGAGTCGCTTTAAAATCAACAACTGGATAATTCGCAACGACTCCGTTGCAGGCAGCTTCGCGAATGCCTTCCAGGGTTGGCTGAATAAACTCTTTTGGGATTACACCACCGACGGTTTTGTCCTCCACTACAATCCCCTCTCCTCGCTCAAGCGGCTCAATTTTAATACGAGCGTGCCCGTATTGGCCTTTTTCACCGCTTTGCCGGATAAATTTACCATCGCCTTCCGCAGGCGCATTGATCGATTCCCGGTACGCGATTTGCGGGCGTCCAGCGGCGGCACCGACCTTAAATTCACGGAAGAGGCGATCTTTAATAATTTCTAGGTGTAATTCACCCATGCCTGCAATGATGGTTTGTCCTGTTTCGTCGTCGGTGCTGACAACAAAGGTGGGGTCCTCTTCAGCGAGGCGATCCAGGCCGTTTGCCATTTTATCCTGATCGGCAGAGGTATTGGGCTCGATTGACATTGAGATCACGGGCTCAGGGAATGTCGGTGGCTCAAGGCGCACATCGAATCCTTTGGTGCTGAGCGTATCGCCCGTGATAACGTCTCGAGCGCCGACTAGCGCGCAGATATCACCTGAGTAAGCAACGTCGATGTCGTCACGCGCATCTGCTTTCATTACTAAAAGGCGCGAAATACGTTCGGTTTTACCCGTGCGAGCGTTGTAGAGGACGCTGCCCTTTGAGAGCGAACCCGAATAAATCCGAAAAAAGACTAATTTCCCGACGTAGGAATCATTCATGAGTTTGAATGCGAGGCCGGTAACCTTGGCGCTATCATCGGGAGCAATCTCAACCTGCCTACCCTTGCTATCTTCAGCTTCAATTGCGGGAAGGTCGAGAGGTCCTGGCAAATAATTTACTACGGACTCCAATAAGGCCTGAACGCCTTTGTTCTTGAAGGCGCTACCGGGGATGACTGCGCAGAATTCTTGAGCGATGGTTGTTTTACGAATCGCGCAACGAATCGCATCGGCGGTCACATCTTCGCCCCCTAAGTATAAATCTGCAATAGTGTCATCACATTCTGCGAGTGCTTCGATTAACGCTTCGCGACTCGTCTCTGCGGCTTCGGTATAGTCTTCAGGAATATCGACAATCTTAAATTCCATTCCATCGGCGTTCGCAGGATCGTAGAGCGTTGCCTGCATGGTAGCTAAATCAATGATGCCTGAAAAATCATCTTCTGCGCCAACGGGGATGCAGATTGCATGCGCATTAGCACCGAGTCGCTCGCGCATTGAAACAATAGCCGCTGAGAAATCTGCTCCCGTGCGATCCATTTTATTGACGAATGCAACACGTGGGACGTTGTACTTAGTCATCTGGCGCCAAACTGTCTCGGACTGAGGCTGTACGCCTGCAACTGCACAAAAAACTCCAACTGCGCCGTCAAGGACTCGTAAGGAACGCTCGACCTCGGCGGTAAAGTCCACATGCCCTGGAGTATCAATGATATTAATTTGATGCTCGGTACCAGCAAAGGGCCCTTCTTTATTCGTCCAGGTACAGGAAATCGCGGCCGAGGTAATGGTGATACCGCGTTCACGTTCTTGCTCCATCCAGTCAGTGACTGCACTGCCGTCGTGCACTTCACCCATTTTATGGACAACCCCTGCATAAAATAAAATCCGTTCCGTCGTAGTTGTTTTGCCTGCGTCGATATGTGCCGCAATACCGATGTTGCGCGTATGCTCCAAGGGGAACTTACGCTTCGGTGAATTGACGGATGCTATAGCGGATGCTGACATAAAAAACGATACGACTGGAAAAGAACAAGGGGAGATAAGGAGGCGGCTTAGCCGCGCATCATTACCAGCGCAAATGCGCGAATGCACGGTTGGCTTGAGCCATGCGGTGCATTTCTTCTTTTTTCTTAACGACGGCTCCAGTGTTGTTGTAGGAGTCGACGATTTCATCTGCAAGGGCTTCAGCCATTGGCACACCTTTGCGTTTACGAGCAGATGCGACCATCCAGCGGAATGCGAGACTTTGCTGACGCTCAAAAGATACTTCTACGGGGACTTGATAGGTTGCACCACCCACGCGACGGCTTTTGACCTCAAGCTTTGGGCGAGCGTTTTCCAAGGCACCCATAACAAGATCGACGGGATCGCCCTTTTCAAGTTTTTCACTCACCTTCTGAAAGGCGGTATAAACAATGCGTTGCGCAAGCGTGCGTTTACCACGCTCCATAATCATGTTAACCAAAGTGGTAACAAGGGTGCTGTTATAGCGAGGGTCCGGAGTAACGGGACGTTTAACGGCTTGGCGACGACGTGACATAAATTAAATACAAATTTTGGTTAACTTTAAATAAATTGGATACAGAGCTTATTCTTTGGGCTTCTTGACGCCGTACTTGGAACGACTGCGGCGACGTTTTTCAACTCCTTGGCAATCGAGTGTACCGCGAACAATATGGTAACGCACACCTGGAAGGTCTTTAACACGACCCCCACGAACTAGTACGATACTGTGCTCTTGTAAGTTGTGTCCTTCGTCAGGGATGTACGCAATCACTTCAATCCCAGTAGTCAGACGAACCTTAGCAACCTTACGGATCGCAGAATTAGGTTTCTTAGGAGTACGTGTCATGACCTGCACGCAGACACCACGACGGAAAGGATTATTTTTAAGCGCACGCGATTTGGACTGAGCTTTTTGCACAGCACGCGGATTGCGGACAAGTTGATTAATGGTAGGCATGAAAATTCAATCGCTGAAATTGGAGAAAGACGGAAAAAGTAGCCTCTTCCCTGTAGCGTGCAAGGATTTTATTTTATTTTTTTAGGAATTATTCGGTGAATTTTGGAAGAAAAAAGCCCTTCTCGAGCGAAGGGCTTGTAAATTTATTTGAGAATCCTTGAAGGGACTCGATTAGCCAGCTTCTTCTTCAGTTGCAGGCTCCGAAGTCGCATCCGCACTTGCGGGTGCGTTTGGATCTTCGGCGACTAATTCTTCAGAAGGTTTCTCACCGGTATCGGTTTGGAATTCAGGAACGGGAGCGCTCACACCCTCAATACGCTCGGAAGCTTCTTCGAGGGAGAGTTTCTCCATCTCAGCACCCAAGGTATCGATACGAAGCTTGCGGTATGCAGGCAGGCCAGTTCCCGCAGGAATGAGGTGACCCATAATGACGTTTTCCTTAAAGCCTTTAAGTTCGTCGACCTTGCCGAGCGTAGATGCATCGGTAAGCACACGGGTTGTTTCCTGGAAGGAAGCTGCAGAAATGAAGGACTCCGTCTCAATCGAGGCTTTGGTAATACCAAGAAGCACGGGCTCACCCTCGGCGGCTTTACCACCTGCTTCATCGATTTCATCATTCGCCTTCATAAATTCGAAACGATCGACTTGCTCACCCCAGAAGAACTCAGAGTCACCTGGATCTGTGATGCGAACCTTTTTAAGCATTTGGGCGATAATAACCTCAATGTGCTTGTCGTTAATGGTCACACCTTGGAGGCGATACACTTTTTGAATTTCTTCAATGAGGTAGTTACAAACACGCTCACGACCCAGAATCTCAAGCAATTCGTGCGGATCAGCGCTGCCCTCAGTTAGGTGCTGTCCTTTGTGGACTAAATCACCAACCTGAACGGTCAAGTGCTTGCCGTGGGGAATGAGATGCGCTTCGTCCTCGCCAGTTTCAGGATCGGTAACAAGCAATTTCTTCTTACCACGCACGGTGCCATCAAGAGAAACAACGCCGTCGATCTTGGCCATTTCAGTCGCTTCTTTGGGGCGACGTGCTTCAAAGAGTTCCGCAACGCGAGGCAGACCACCCGTAATATCTTGGGTCTTAGATGCCTGACGTGGAGTCTTAGCAAGCATGGTACCTGGAGCGATTTCGTCGTCTTCATTAACGGCTACCTGAGCACCCGTTGGAATTGCATACATGGCGATGACTTTACCCTTTGCGTCGAGAATTTCGACTTGAGGGTTCAAATCTTCTTTGTGCTCAATCACAACGGTCGCGATGCGTCCAGTAGACTCATCAAGCTCACGCTTGATAGTAACACCTGGGATCATATCGCTGAAGCCAATGCGACCTGCTTTTTCGGAAATAATTGGAATGTTGTGCGGATCCCACATTGCGAGGACTTCGCCCTTTTTAATGGTCTCGCCATCGGCTTTAGTGAGCACCGAACCAACAACAATCTTATAATTCTCAAGCTCACGACCATCGGCATCCTCAATGAGGATTGAACCCGTTTTGTTGAGAACAATGTTGGTTCCTTCAACAGAAACCGTGCGGAGTCCTTGATATTTCACAATACCGCCCGTACGAATCTTGATTTCCGGATTTTTCAAAACACCACTTGCAATACCACCGATGTGGAAAGTACGCATGGTCAACTGCGTTCCGGGTTCACCGATTGATTGTGCAGCGATGATACCAACTGAAGAACCACGCTCGACCATTGCGCTCGTTGCTGGATTGATGCCGTATTCAAGGGCAGTAATGCCAACCTTCTTACGTGAAGTCAGAGCAGAAAGAACCTTCACGTGTTCAATTCCAACTTCTTCAATCTTGGCTGCAGTTTCTTCAGTGATGAGTTCACCGTTTTTAACTAAAATCTCATCTGGGTTGAGCGGATTCTTGATATCATCCGAAGAACAACGACCCACGATACGATCATAAAGCGAAACGATTTCATCGTCTCCTTCGTAAATTGCATACTTCCAAACGCCATCACGATTTTGGTCATCAAACTGCTCAATGATGCAATCCATTGCAACGTCACAGAGTTTACGAGTTAGGTAACCTGCATCCGCAGTCTTAAGCGCGGTATCAGCCAAACCTTTACGAGCGCCGTGAGTGGAAATGAAGTATTCGAGAACGGATAGACCTTCGCGGAATGATGAGAGAATGGGTCGTTCGATGATTTCGCCAGATGGTTTAGCCATCAAACCACGAGTACCGCAAAGCTGACGCACTTGCTGTTTATTACCACGAGCTCCTGAGTCCATCATGAGGTACACAGGATTCACAGAATCGCGTCCGCCATTGTCTTTAAGTTCATCAAATACAGCCTTCGCAATTTCGTCGGTTGTACCTGTCCAAATATCAATGATCTTATTGTAGCGCTCACCTTCAGTAATAATACCTTTAGTGTATTGCGCTTCAACCTCATCAATTTTCTTACGAGCTGCTGCAACAATCCCTGGCTTTGCCTCTGGAATAATCATATCGTCGATACCGATAGATACCCCAGCTTTCGTAGCGATCTTAAATCCTACGTCTTTCAGGGTGTCTAAAGTTTCAACGGTGCGAGCTTTACCGACAGTTTTGTAGGTATTTAAAATAATATCACCTAGTTTACCTTTAGCTACGTTGGCATTGATAAATCCAACTTCTTTAGGCCAAATAGTATTGAAGATTACACGCCCTACGGTTGTACGAATGATTTTCTTTTCAGAGTTTCCGTAAACAGTTCCTTCAATTTCGAAGTCAGGGTTAATATAATTAATCCAATCGCTTACATTTAAAGCGCCATCTGCGAGCGCAGTTTCTACTTCGTCTGCATCCACTAGAAGCGGTAAACGTTTTTTGCCAGAAGGCTCCTTGCGCGGTTCAACCGTCAAGAAATAAGAACCCAAAACAATATCCTGTGAAGGTGTGAGAATCGGTTTACCGCTTGATGGAGAGAAAATATTGTGTGTCGCCATCATAAGGGTCTTGGCCTCCATCACTGCTTCCAGAGAAAGAGGAACGTGAACCGCCATTTGGTCACCGTCAAAGTCCGCATTATAGGCAGTACACACTAAGGGGTGGACGCGAATCGCATCGCCCTCAATGAGAACAGGTTCAAATGCTTGAATTGAAAGACGGTGCAAAGTAGGCGCACGATTCAAAAGAACTGGATGCCCTTTGGTGACTTCCTCAAGAATGTCCCAGACTTCAGGTGATTGTTTTTCAATCATCTTACGCGCACCACGGACGGTGTGCACAAAGCCGAGTTCTTTGAGGCGGCGAATGATGAATGGTTCAAAAAGAACCAACGCCATTTTCTTCGGAAGACCGCACTGATTGAGCTTCAATTCAGGACCCGTCACGATTACGGAACGACCTGAGTAGTCAACGCGCTTACCAAGAAGATTTTGACGGAAACGACCTTGCTTGCCCTTGAGCATGTCAGAGAGCGATTTAAGAGGACGATTTCCAGCACCTGTGACCGCACGACCATGACGACCGTTATCAAAGAGCGCATCCACAGCTTCCTGAAGCATGCGCTTCTCATTGTGAATAATAACATCCGGCGTCTTAAGCTGTAACAAGTTCTTCAAACGATTGTTACGGTTGATCACACGACGGTATAAATCATTTAAGTCTGAGGTCGCAAAACGACCGCCTTCAAGAGGCACCAACGGACGCAAGTCGGGCGGAATCACAGGAAGGACTTCCAGAACCATCCATTCAGGGCGTGTGCCTGAAGTCATGAATCCTTGAATTGTTTTTAGACGTTTAGAAATTTTCTTTTTGATCTGCTTAGAACGCGTTGCGTGCATTTGCTCATGGAGCTCGGCAACCGTGCTTTCAAGATCAACGCGAGTGAGGGCATCGCGTACGGCTTCCGCGCCCATGCCCGCAACAAATGAATCTTCGCCGTACTCATCTTGAGCTTGGAGGAATTCTTGTTCGGTTAATAGCTGACGCTCTTCAAGCGGGGTCTTGCCCGGATCAATCACGAGGTAATTCTCGTAGTAGATAACGCGCTCCAAATTACGAGCGGTGATATCAAGCAAGAGGCCTAGGCGACTCGGCATGCTCTTCAAGAACCAGATGTGAGAAACTGGAACTGCCAATTCGATATGACCCATGCGGTCACGGCGAACGCGAGAAACAGTAACCTCAACGCCGCAACGGTCACAAATAACACCCTTGTACTTGATGCGTTTGTATTTCCCGCAGGCGCACTCGTAGTCACGAACGGGACCGAAAATGCGTTGGCAGAAAAGACCGCCTGGCTCGGGCTTGAATGTACGATAATTAATTGTCTCGGGGTTTTTAACCTCCCCCATAGACCAATCCCTGATTGAATCAGGAGATGCGACCGCGATGCCTACGCGGTCAAATGATTTTGTGGCTTCGTAACCTAAAACGTCGCGTGCTACTTCAGTACTCATTTTGATAAACCTTTTTTGAAAATTCCGCTGTGGGTGGTTACACGTCGATGGCTGCTTGAGCCCCGCCGAGATTAAATTTACCTTCTGATCCTAAACTGACGTCTAGGCAGAGGCTTTGAATTTCCTTCATCAATACGTTGAAGGATTGTGGCGTACCGGCCTGCAAACTATTATCTCCCTTAACGAGTGATTCGTAGATGCGTGTTCGACCTGCAACGTCGTCAGATTTGACAGTTAAGAGTTCCTGAAGGGTGTACGCTGCGCCATAAGCTTCAAGCGCCCACACTTCCATTTCTCCAAAACGCTGACCACCATATTGAGCTTTACCACCGAGTGGCTGCTGCGTGATAAGGCTGTAAGGACCCACCGCGCGAGCGTGAATCTTAGAAGCAACCAAGTGATTGAGCTTCAGCATATACATGTAGCCAACCACAACCTCTTGGTGTAGTTGCTCACCACTACGGCCATCATAAAGCATACTTTTACCAGTGGATGGTAAACCTGCTTCTTCAAGATAGCCACGAACACGAGACTCGCTGATACCGTCGAAAACAGGAGTTGCCACTTTAATGCCGAGCTTTTTACACGCCCAACCTAAGTGAGTCTCAAGGACCTGCCCCACGTTCATTCGCGAAGGAACGCCCAGTGGATTCAAGCAGATTTCAACTGGAGTGCCATCGGGAAGATATGGCATATCTTCTTCAGGTACGATCTTAGCGACCACACCCTTATTACCGTGACGACCCGCCATCTTATCGCCCACTTGCATCTTACGTTTCTTAGCGATGTAAACTTTAACGCTTTTGACAACTCCTTGATCGGAGTCTTCGCCCGATTCAACGGCCTCAATTTTACGTTCACGCTCATATTCGACCTCGTCGAATTTACCTTGGTAGTTATCGACAATTTCCATGATCTTGATCCGAACTGGAGAAGGATCAATTTCGATATGTTTGGAAACTGCTGCTAAACGGCGGAGCAAAGTCTTGGTAATCTTACGATTTGCAGGGATGATGATTTCATCGGTCTCGCCATTCTTCACATCTAGCGGAATCTTTTCCCCGAGGAGAATGTTTGATAACGCCTCTGTAAGGTCATCGCGCATGCGATCGTTTTGTGAACGGTACTCTTCGTTGATCTTCTTGATTTGACGACGACGATCTGAGGCAGACATTTGTTCCGGCTCACCATCGATACGGGCAGAAACCTTCACATCCATGATGATACCACGAACGCCTGAGGGAACGACCAAAGAGGTGTCTTTAACATCTGCGGCCTTCTCACCAAAAATCGCACGGAGCAATTTCTCTTCAGGCGCTAATTCAGTTTCAGACTTCGGAGTGATTTTACCAACGAGGATGTCGCCTGGTTTCACTTCTGCCCCGACGCGAATCACGCCGTCGTGGTTGAGGTCTTTAAGAGCTTCCTCACCCACATTTGGAATGTCGCGAGTGATTTCCTCGGGTCCCAATTTGGTATCACGTGCAGTGACTTCAAATTCATCAACGTGAATTGAGGTAAAGATATCGTCTTTAACGATTTTCTCAGAGATAAGAATCGCATCTTCGAAGTTATATCCATTCCACGGCATGAATGCCACGAGGATGTTACGTCCAATTGCTAACTCACCTTCGTCAGTCGAGGCTCCATCCGCGAGCACTTGGCCCTTCTTGACGGGTTGTCCCTTAGAAACGATTGGCTTTTGATTGAAGCAAGTGCCTGCGTTAGAACGCATAAACTTGCGAAGTTCATACACATAAATTTCACGCTTAGGATCGGTTTTGATGTCACGCGTACGAGCTGGCAATTCACCGTCTTTGGTAAGAACAATACGGCGTGCATCCACCTGAGCAATGATGCCATCAATGTCAGCAATCTCAACGGTCTTAGAGTCCACCGCTACACGGTTTTCAATTCCAGTTCCAACGAATGGTGCTTCCGATTGTAGCAAGGGAACACCTTGACGTTGCATGTTAGAACCCATGAGCGCGCGATTCGCATCATCGTGCTCGAGGAACGGAATCAAGCCCGCTGCTACCGAAATCAACTGCTTCGGCGAAACATCCATGTAATGAACTTCTTTACCTGTGACTTCTAAAACTTCGTCTTCACGACGGCACGTTACTCGGCCAGTGAGGAAACCTTTCTTGTCGATTTCAGAATTTGCCTGCGCAATCAAATGCGACTCTTCTTGGTCGGCATTTAGGTACTCAACATCATCAAGAACTTTTCCGTCGACCACTTTCCGATACGGCGTCTCGATGAAACCAAATTCATTGATTCTAGAATAAAGACTCAAAGAATTGATCAGACCAATGTTGGGTCCTTCAGGTGTTTCGATGGGGCAAATACGTCCGTAGTGCGATGGGTGCACGTCACGAACTTCAAAACCTGCACGCTCACGATTGAGACCACCCGGTCCAAGCGCAGACAGACGGCGTTTATGCGTCAATTCTGCAAGCGGATTAATCTGATCCATAAACTGTGAAAGCTGACTCCGTGCGAAAAAGTCACGAATAACGGTACTCAGCGCTTTTGGATTAATTAGCTTCTGTGGAGTAATGGAATCAACGCTTTGATCGTAAAGCGTCATGCGTTCTTTTACCAAACGCTCGGTGCGTGCAAGACCCACTCGGCATTGGTTCGCTAAAAGTTCACCCACGGTACGCACACGACGACTACCCAAATGATCAATGTCATCGAGTGTGCCATCGCCACGTTTGAGGCGTGTTAAATATTTAGTAGCACCAACCACGTCGCCCGCACCAATGACGCGGAATTCAAGATCGGTATCCATCTTAAGCTTCTGATTGAGCTTATAACGACCCACACGACCTAAATCATAACGTCGCGGATCTTGGAAGAGACGTTTCAGGAGCGCTTTTGCATTTGAAGTTGTGGGTGGTTCACCCGGACGGAGACGCTTGTAGATGTCTTTCAGCGCTTCTTCTTCATTTTGGGTGGGGTCCTTTTTCAAGCAACGAATGATCGCTCCGTCGTCTACGGTGGTATCAATAGCAGTTACGGAAACAAGACCTGCTTTTTCAAAGGAACGAACAATTGTCTTGGTGAGCGGCTCAAAAGCACGTGCTAAAACAATACCCTTATCTGCATCAACAATGTCTTCAGTTAGAACAAGATTGGAAACGGAATCACGCTTGAGAGCGTCCGAAACCTTGATGTCTTCAAGTTCGTAGAAAAGATTTAAAATATCGGCATCGGAGCTATACCCCATTGCACGCAGCAAAGTTGTTAAAAGGAATTTACGACGACGACGGCGACGGTCTAAGTAGACGTAGAGCAAGTCGTTTTGGTCGAATTGTACTTCCAACCATGTGCCACGGTCAGGGATGACACGGAAGGCGTGGAGAATTTTTCCACTTGTATGAGTGCTTTCCTCAAATGCGATTCCAGGAGAACGGTGCAACTGGCTAACAATGACACGCTCTGCACCATTAATGATGAACGAACCGCGGCTTGTAATCATGGGCAGTTCACCCATGTAAATTTCTTCGTCTTTAATGTGGTCTTCTTCGCGCAGACGTAATTTAACGTACAATGACACGGAATACGTTACACCTTCACGGATCGCTTCGATCTCAGATTCGCGGGGCGGTGTTACATTATAACTAACGTACTCAAGGTGGCATCGACTGTCATAACTTTCGATGGGAAATACTTCGGAGAAAACCGCCTCAAGACCAACGCTTTCACGTTGAGTGGGCGCTTTGTCCATCTGCAAAAATTCATTAAAGGAATCGATCTGGTTTTCAATCAGATTGGGTGGTTGGATGACTTCCTTGATTTGGCCGAAGTTAGTACGCTCTGACATAATTAAAATGCGGGATGGCTGTGAACTGGAGAGGGAGAATGTGTCTGTTTTGCCACAGAGTGGCGAGAAATGAAAAAACAGCTAAGCGAGGTCCACCCCAAATGGAGTGAACTCGCTAAACTGTGATAATAAAACTGTAGTTAGAATTTTCGTAAGATCAAATTTTACTTCAATTCTGCTTTTGCACCAGCGGCTTCAAGCTTCTTCTTAACTTCTTCAGCTTCGTCCTTAGCAACACCTTCCTTGACTGGCTTAGGTGCGCTTTCAACTAATTCCTTGGCTTCTTTAAGGCCAAGTCCAGTTAGAGCACGAACTTCTTTAATTACGTTAATCTTGCTTGCGCCTGCTTCAGTAAGGACGACGTCAAATTCGTCTTTTTCTTCAGCAGCAGCTCCAGCGTCACCCGCAGGTGCACCTGCAGCAGCAACTGCAACCGGAGCAGCAGCACTGACGCCCCATTTTTCTTCCAAGTCTTTTACGAGCTCAGAAACTTCGAGGACAGTTTGGCCGCTAAGCCATTCGATTACTTGATCTTTTGTGATGTCTGACATGATATGATACCTTTCAATTTGCTAGCGCCATTTGGCATTTAAGAGAGAAATTCTCCTAGCAGGATTTATGGTTAGTTAGTTTGTATTAGACGTTGCGCACGAATGCGCTTCGTAAAATTGTGTAGAATTATAATTAAGCGTCCTCCTCGCGAACTTTTGCTTGTAGAACGTTGACCACGTTTTGAGGAACGGCATTGAGCACACGAACCAAACCAGTACCTGGTTGGGTAAGGAGCCCAAGCAATTGCGCGCGGAGTGACTCGAGACCCGGAAGTTTTGCGAGTGCTTCAATTTGAGCGGTATCGAGTACTTTATTATCTAAAATACCGACTTTAAGCTCTACCTTTTCTTTCTTCTTAAAGAAAGCACCTAGCGCTTTAGCGACGCCTGATGGATTGTTGCCACCAATTACAATTGCAGTCGGGCCTGATAGATGCTCGCTGATGTCGGGCATTTCTTTTGCTTGGGCTGCAACATTAAAGATGGTGTTTTTAACAACGTGAAATTCCGCTTCGAGTTCTGCCAATTGACCACGAAGCTCAGCGATTTCATCCACTGTGATGCGCTCATAGTTGGCAAGGTAAACGTAGTCTGATTTTTCGAGGTGTGAATTAACCTCATCGACGAGATATTGTTTTTCTGCTCTCATTTTCTTAAGGTCCTCGATTAAATTTTGTTGTATGCGGATGCATCCACTGAGATGCTCGGGCTCATAGTTGAACTGATTGCCAAAGTTTTGATAAATTTGCCAGTGGCAGATTTAGGTTTGGCTTCGATAAGTGACTGAACCGCAGCGACTGAATTTTCTGCGATTTGCTCAGGCGTAAATGAGCGTTTGCCAACTACAATTGCGACGTTTGCAGTTTTATCCATCTTGTATTCAACACGTCCTGCCTTCACTTGGTTGATCGCTTCCGCGACGTCATCAGTAACCGTACCAGATTTTGGATTCGGCATAAGGCCACGGGGTCCGAGCACACGAGCAACTTTACGAACGCTTTTCATCGCGCTTGTAGTTGAAATCGCGACGTCAAAATCAGTCCAGCCTCCAGTGACTTTCTCAATGAGATCATCGAGACCAGCTTCTTCAGCACCTGCAGCAGTGGCTTCGTCTGGATTCTCTGTGAATACGATAACGCGAACGGTCTTACCACTGCCATGAGGCAGTTGGAGTGTTCCGCGAACCATCTGATCGCTCTTACGTGGATCAACGGTGAGGTGAGCATAGAGTTCAACGGTTTCATCGAACTTTGCCTTTGGTAATGTGTTTAGTAGCGCAGACGCTTCCTCGACCGGATAGGTCTTCGACAAATCCACCATTTCGGCGGCTTGTCGATAGCGTTTGCTTCCCTTAATTTGCTGGGTTGGCATAATGTTTAGTGTGTTGTTGTTAAAAAAATTCTTAATCGATGACTTCGAGGCCCATAGAGCGAGCAGTTCCAGCGATAATGTGGAAGGCCGCGTCTGGGTCATTTGCATTCAGGTCATTCTTCTTGGTTTCGCAAATTTCCAAAATCTGTTTACGAGTTACCTTACCGACTTTGTCGCGATTGGGTACGCCCGAACCTTTAGCGATGCCAGCAGCTTTCTTAAGAAGCACGGCAGCAGGTGGTGATTTGAGAATGAAGGTGAAGGAACGGTCAGCGTAAACCGTGATCACGGTCGGTAGAATCATACCGGCTTGATCTTTGGTCTTGGCATTGAACTCCTTACAGAAGCCCATAATGTTAACACCTTGCGCACCGAGTGCAGGACCGACAGGTGGCGCTGGATTTGCAGCCCCTGCTGGGAGTTGTAAGCGGATTTCTCCAGTGACTTTCTTGGACATGGGTAGTTAAGTTAGCTTTCTTCTGTTCTCTGGACTTGCCAGTATTCGAGTTCGACGGGCGTGTAGCGCCCAAAAATTGATACGGAAACTTTTAGTTTACCACGATCTGGATCGATATCTTCAATCTTACCAACGAGGTTCATGAAGGGTCCGTCGTTGACCTTCACCATTTCACCCAATTCGTATTCGATCTTGGGCTTTTCTTTACCCTCGGAATCTTCGATCTGTTTCAAAATACGATCAATCTCAGATTTCTTGAGAGGAGATGGACGCTCTCCGCCCACAAAATTGATTACGCCGTGTGCTTCACGGACAAAATACCAGGGTTTCTGGATCAAATGACCGTCATCATCATAGAGACGCATCTTCACAAAAACATAACCAGGGTAAAATTTTCGGGTAACTGTTTTCTTCTTACCGCTCTTAACTTCAGTAATGGTTTCAGTCGGCATTAAGACATCAAAGACAAAATCCTCCATTTCTTCAATGGGGATAAACTTGTCGAGATACTTCTTAGCCTTTTGTTCCTGATTGGAAAGCGTGTGAACGGCAAACCACTGGGGTCCTGTTACTGTAGCGGAATTTGACATTCTATAATTTGGAAACCTGAAATGTGGAAGAATAAAGAATTAGCGGACGAGTTCAGTTAGCATCTGCACCCCATTCATGAGTGAGAAATCCGTTAGCGCGATAAAGGAGCCTAACAAAACAGTCGCGATCAACACAACGATCGTGGAGTCGCGGAGCTCAGTCTTATTCGGCCATGCGGCT
>CBFHPQ010000030.1:0-18655 GCA_965657865.1 Coraliomargaritaceae bacterium
CACGCGCGATAAGTGGCTAAGTTTTGTCCGTAGGGATCCATGATCTCTGTCTCTGCATCGTCTGTGGGGTTTATGAAATCGCGAAAAAGATGCACCCGAGACGGTAAAGATTTTTTATATTTTTCAATTCCGTAGAGATGGCTGTGCGTCATTCCCAAAACAAGAAACGCGCTTTCTAGCATATCTTTGGTGATCGGTTGACTCTTGTGCTGAGTAAGCTCGATGCCAACTTTCGAGAGCGCTGTCACGGAATTAGTGGAGGCGGGATCACCGCTCCATGCGGACGTACCTGCGGAAATAACCTTGAGGGAATTTAAGGGAGCGCCTTCCGCTTCAATCGCTTGCTCTAAGAGACACTTAGCCATCGGGCTACGACAAATATTGCCAGTACAGATGACTATAATTTGATCTCTTTGTTTCGACATTTTTTGGGTTTCAATCAGTTAGAGTTTCCGCGATTTAATTCACGGTGCCCGATATCGCGGCGCAAGTATTTGCCTTCAAATTCGATTTGATCACAGACCGAGTAGGCGAGGTCAGCGGCTGCTTGCAGGCTGGGTGCTTGTGCACTCACTCCGAGAACACGACCACCGTTTGTTTCAATTGCACCTGTTTCATTCCGATGCGTCCCTGCATGGACCACGGCACTACCTTGGGGTAGAGATTGGGGAAAATCAATGCGGTCGCCTTTCTTATAGCTCCCGGGGTACCCGCCTGCCGCGAGTACAATCACGATGGCGGCTCCTTCGTGGAAATTGAGTTTTTTGGGGAGTGATTCGCCCTTTGCAGAAGCGAGCAAAATGGGCACAAGATCTTCGGCAACCATCGGTAAGAGGACTTGCGTCTCAGGGTCACCAAAGCGGACATTGTATTCTAAAACTTTTGGACCTTTTTCTGTGAGCATGAGCCCTGCGTATAGGGTTCCGCGAAAATCGATTCCGTCCGCTTTGAGCCCTGCCAAGGTGGGTCGTATGACGTCGGATTCAATTTGTGCCTGTAGGTCGGCATTAATTTTACTGGTGGGGGTATACGCGCCCATTCCTCCAGTGTTCAGTCCGGTATCGCCTTCACCCGCGCGCTTGTGATCTTGGCTGGGCGGCAAGCAGACAAAATCTTGACCGGAGGTAATTGCGTGGATGGAGGCTTCTTCTCCGTAAAGGGTTTCCTCGATGACAATTTCTGCACCGCTTTCACCAAAGGCGCCGCCTTCAAGCATATCTTTGACTGCCGCTTCTGCCTCCGCTTGTGATTCTGCCATAATCACGCCTTTGCCAGCAGCGAGTCCGCTTGCTTTGATAACAATGGGCGCGGGGTGTGTTTGGAGGTATTTCAAAGCTGGGGCAACTTCGGTAAAGCTGGCATATTCGGCAGTTGGAATTTGATGGCGGGCGAAGAAGTCTTTGCAGAATACTTTGCTGGCTTCGAGTTGCGCGCCATCTTGACGGGGTCCGTAGGCGAGAATATTAACGGCTTCAAGGGCATCGACGAGTCCGAGGCTGAGAGGAATTTCGGGACCCACAATAACAAGATCAATGGACTGAGCTTGCGCGAGTGCAACTAGACCGGCGACATCATCGGCGGCAACCGAATGACATGGAGTGTCTTGAGCGATCCCTCCGTTACCAGGTGCTGCAATCACCGAACCTACGAGCGGGCTTAGTTGGCACATTTGAACGAGGGCGTGTTCGCGCCCACCCGAACCCACGACAAGAATATTTAAGGAGGAGTTAGAATCCATAGAGTTACACTCTTTGTAATAACGGTAGTTGGGTAAAGTTTCTTTTTCTGTCAGGTAATATGAATTACCGCTTGCCCCCTTAGGCTTGGGAAGTCGAAATGGAAGCTATGCACGTTTATTTTATGGGAATCTGTGGAACCGCGATGGGCAACGCTGCTTTGCTCATGAAGGCGCAGGGTCATAGTGTGAGCGGATCTGATAGCGGGGTCTATCCACCGATGTCGACGGTTTTAGAGTCTGCTGGGATTGAAATTTTTGAAGGATTTGATGGAGAACGATTGGCAAAGCTAGCGCCGGATTTAGTGGTGGTGGGTAATGCGATGAGTCGTGGAAATCCTGAAGTGGAGTGGGTTTTGGATTCTGGCGAGCAGGCATTCCTTTCGCTTCCGCAATTATTTCACGATCAAATTTTGTCGGATCGTTTACCGATTGTAGTGGCGGGGACGCATGGGAAAACGACGACTGCGAGTATCGTTACGTATCTTCTAGAAAACGCGGGGGCGCATCCCGGTTGGTTGATTGGTGGGCTTCCGCGCAATCTTTCAGGGGGTTCTAATTTAGGGACAGGTGCACCTTTTGTGATTGAGGGCGATGAGTATGACAGCGCTTTCTTTGATAAACGCAGCAAGTTCATTCATTACCGTCCGCACATTGCGATCTTGAATAATCTTGAGTTTGATCATGCCGATATATTTCGCGATCTGGAAGATGTGAAACGAAGCTTTGCATATTTCTTACGAGTGGTGCCAAAATCGGGAAAAGTATTGCTCAATGGAGACGATGCGAATCTTGAGAACCTGCTTCCAATCGATTGGACCGAAGTGGTCTCGGTTGGAACGGATGCGCACAACCAACTTCGAATCATTAATTTTAAAGATGCGGTAGAAGGTTCGAGTTTTGAATTGCATTGGCAAGGGGACCGATGGGCAACGGTTTCGTGGGAATTACACGGTTTGTATAATGCACGAAATGCGGCAATGGGTGCGCTGGCAGCGGCTTTTGCGATGGGGTTTGAAGACCCTAAGGCATTTCAATTAGATTCTCTGAAAAGCTTTAAGGGTGTTCAACGGAGGCAGGATGTTTTGTGGGAGACTGCGGAATTGAGTGTCTTGGAGGATTTCGCACATCACCCGACTGCGATTGCAGGGGCTTTAGAAGGGTTGCGAGCCGCATATCCCAAGCATCAAATTCATGCCTGTTTCGAGCCTCGTAGTCACACCGCAACGCAATCTTTGTTTCAGGCAGACTTCACGCAGGCATTGAGCGGGGCGGATCGGGTTTCTCTGGGGGTGGTGCATCGCGCGGAACGCATTGCGGTTGAGGAGCGCTTAGATGTTGAGGCGATTGCTGAAGAGCTGGAAGTTGGAGGCGTGAGCGCGCGCTCGTATTGCGCAAATCTGGATTTGCTGCAGGATTTAAAGATGGATTTGAAAGCAAGTGAGATTCCGACACTGGTGGTCTTTTTCACTAATGGGGCTTTTGATGGCATTCAACATGCGCTTGTTGAATCAATCAGTGAGTGTGGGGCATAAAAAAACACTCGCTCGAATGCGTATCACAGCATCGAACGAGTGTCTTCAAATAGCGCACGTTATCGCTTAAGCAATTTTCGCTTTAAGGTCTTCTTTTTGAACCAATCCGACAACGGTTTCTGCAATTTGACCGCCTTTAAAAATGAGAATTGTGGGAATCGCGCGAATCTCATACTTGCCTGCGATTTCGCTATTGTTATCGACGTTCACTTTGCAAATTTTGACAGAGTCACCGAGTTCATCTGCGAGTTCATCTAGAATCGGAGCAATTGCTTTACAGGGTCCGCACCAAGGCGCCCAAAAATCAACGATTACAGGTACAGATGAATCGCCAATTGCAGATTCAAAGTTTGAGCTATCGAGTTCGGTAATTTTATCGGACATTTTATCAGGTTCTCTGGGTTGTGGTTGGTTTCGTTAAGGAAGTAAATTATAGGTTAAAATCATTATCGTTACGGTAGCAGTCGTAAAGTAGAGGTCTAAACAAAAAAATACTTTTTTTTGATTCTGAGCAGATTCTTCAGGCTCGAGGTCTTGAGCGGAGCTATCAGTATTTTCCATATGGATGCGTTTACTCGGGGTCACAGTCACGGAGGGTGTCCATGAGCTCATCTTTTTCAACGGTTTCTAAAGTTTTTCCTTTTCGGTCGAGCGTCTCGAAGGTTTTAACTAGAGTTTCGGTGATACGTTGATGGGTCGATTCCGAGCCTCCAACAACTGAAAACCGTTCGGCCTTGGTGATGCGTTTGTGAGCGTCGTAGTTATCTAAACCAACACCTAGTAAGTGCGCTCGTGGTGTTTCTCTATTATTTTCCTGCTTCATAAGTCCGTCTTTGTATAAGGTAATCTCAAAAGTCTTCACTTTTCAAGAATTTCCACGAACGCAGCGTATATCGGCGAAGGCTTTGTCCTGCTCAAGAATGAGATCTCCTAAACGGGTGAGTTCGAGGACTGCAAGGAAGGTTGCGACAATGGTATTGAGATTGGTGCTCGCTTCAAAGAGGTCGGAAAAAAGAAAATTGGATTCTGTTTGTATGCGGTGCAAAACATATTCCATACGATCTGCGACGGTCACTTGTTCGGCGTTGATGCGGCCTTCAGTGATACGCTCGGAGAGGCGTCTTAGCACTTGGTTAAAGGTGTTCCATAAGTCGATGCGATCAACGGGTTTTAAAGGTCGCTCGATAGCTTCGATGGTATCGCGAGGCCCAAGGCGTGGGAGTTGTTCGCTACTGTTGCGGATCAGACTCTCGATTTCAGAAGCCGCTTCTTTAAATTTTTTATATTCGAGCAGTTGTTGCACGAGTTCCCAGCGTGGATCGATGGAATCTTCTTCGATGTCTTGGTTTTCACCTTGATCTTTTTTAGGAAGGAGGAGCCGACTTTTAATATACATGAGCGTGGCAGCCATGACAAAAAATTCACCTGCGACTTCGAGGTCCAATTCTTCCATAGACCCGAGAATGTCAATGTATTGGCGGGTAACTTTTTCGATGGGGATATCATAGATGTCGACTTCGTTCCTACGGATGAGGTAGAGCAAGAGATCGAGCGGGCCTTCGAAAGCGGGGAGGCGAACTGCTAAATTATTACTAGGTATGAGTGCTTCTTCCATTGACTAAAGTTGAGGCTGAACCTTTTGGGTGAATTTGGAAATGCTGTGTGTTTAGGGTTCGACGAGGTTGAGCCCGACTGAAAATTCAACATCACTTTTCCGAGTGGTATTGTTGCGTAAGGTTAAGCCGTAGAGGAGTTCCCAAGCGGAACCAAAATGCGTTAAAAGGCCAAAGTTTGTGTAGTCGAATGATCCGCCTTTACTGTTGTAGCGAGTGTTGGCTAAGAAGGAATGATTTTCATCGATGCGATATTGGTAATACAAGCGGTATTGATCAATGACATCGAGTAGGAGGTCGGTCGAGATTCCCAACTGCCAGGTGTCTCCGCTGATAAGAGTGGTGCGGGTCAATAATTCCTCAAGGGAAAGGGAGGACGTTTTAAGGCGAGCTGCGAGGTCGAACTTGAGCCACGGGGCAGGCTTAAGTGCGAGTTCGACCCAAGTGGCATGGAGGGTTTTTGGAGCAGTGCCATCAAAGCGAAGTTGCTCGCGAGCGAGGAGAATATCTTGATACAGATTGAGCGCGGCGAGGGTACGCGATCCATAGGTTTTGTTACGAGTTTGGTATAGGTTTTCCAATCCAAAGCGGACGAGGTGTGTCTTCTCAAGTGTATCTAAATAGCGAAGTTGGTTGAGGTCGAGGAGCGGGCGATTGAGGTCGTAGGCAGCGCGTTCGATTTCAGTAATGGGATCTGAGTTGCTTGCTTTTGTGAAATAGCGGTAACGAATAATTGGACGCAGGACGTGGCGAAGTCCATCCACTTGCCAAATAGAATTTCGGGTGTTGAAGGTTGTCCGGCCTTCGGTTGCTAAATCGAATCCGGCTGCGAAACGATTGTGGGTGGCTGCGGCGAGACTGGAATCGGGGTTTGTGCTTTGGTTTGAATAATGACTCAAGCGCGTGCTGATCAATGGGGTAAAGTTGAGCCAATTTTTAATAAAGAAGGGACGCGCGATTTGATAGTTTAAATCTAGGCGGTCGTAACTACGGGAACTTGTGGCGGTCGGGAGGACTGGAATGGTGTTATAGTCTTCACGCAGGCGAGCATAACTAATGCTTCCATCCTGATAGGCTCCAGTTTGGGCAAGGGGCGTTGGAAGCCAATCAAAGCGGACTTCTGGTAAGCGTTCTTGTACGAGCTGGAAATCACTTAGATTGGCGCGAGTGAAGGCAGTCAGTAAATAATTGTCGCCTGCGTAGGCAGCTTCAAGAAAGGTGTCGGGCTCTTGATTTTTGCGATACAAGCCCTCACGGAAGTCACGCATTACTTCAGAATCTGAGCGGTAACTGATGTTTGCGGTGAGCGTGGTTTTTTCGCCTAGATGATGTTTGTGGCGCCATTCGACGAAGTTTCGAGAGGAGTTGATGGGATTGTCGTAGACATCGAGGCCGGCATCACCCGAATCAGAAATAAATCCTGCGCTTAAGGCGCCCTTGATACGATGGGTATCGCCCATATGGACGTATTGAGCGGCGGGGCCAACTAGGAAGCCTCGCTCGGTATAAAAATCTGCGTTCGCTCCGAGTCGAATTTCTGGAGTTACGGGAATAAGGGAGGTTGTTTGGAGGAAGGTGCCGAGGTTGCTGTTACTCCCTGCGTCGACGTCTAGATAAAACGGTTGTTTGTTAACATCGTAAGTATAAACGGGAAGGTAGAAAAAGGGGACGTTGCCGATTTGGAGAGTTGCTCCCTTAATCGTGAGGGTTTCCTTGCCATCTTCGTTGTTATACTGGAGGGATTTCGCTTTAATGTTGGGGGTAAAGGGACCTGGGTCGGTGTAATAAATACGAGCATTGACCAGTTTCATATCTTCAAGGGAACCACCGGCAGTCACTGCATTTGTGTAGAGCGGCCATGCGCCTGTGCGTGGCTCTTGAATAGAGAAAATATTTTCTTCGGCATCGTAACTGATGCGCTCTCCAATTAAGCGGTAGCCTTCGTGCATGATGGCGGCATTTCCGACTGCATCAGCAACGGCATACTCTTGGTAATAGGTGATGCTGTCGGCGCCTACTTGAGTGGTATCGAGGTTGAGACGAGCATCACCACGTGCAATTAGGCGCTGTGCTTCGGTGTCGTACTCAATGGGGTCAATGGAGCTGAGCTTTGGCAAGGCGGCTTGGAGACCGACTTGGAGCGACATAAATAAAAAGAAAACCCTCTGTTTTAGTAACACGTTAATTACTATGTTAGGGGTAGTTGCGCGTACAAGCCTTTTTAATCTAATCTGGATAGAGATTTGCTTTTAAGGTTGCATGAAACTTGCCAAAGAGACCCAGAAGGTTTTGCATAGGGGCGTGATTTTAAGTCCTGCTGAGTATGAATCGATAACGCACGCTAAGTGTGCAGAACCGCACGCTCTATTGGGGATGCATTCCTTGAAGCGTACAAAGGGACAAAAGCCTGCTTTAGTGGTGCGAGCATATTTGCGCGATGCTGTGAGTTGTGAAGTGGTTGCGCTTAACGCAGGTGATGCGGCTCAGTCGAGGTCAAAGTCAAAGACGAAGTCAGGATCGGGATCGGGTGGTCGTTACGTTTTGGAGCGGATCAGTGATGACGGTTTATTTGAAGGAATTATCGAGGGGCACAAATCGGTATTTCCGTATCGCTTGCGGGCGGAATTAAAGAATGGAGAGATCCGTCAGTTTCATGACCCGTATCGATTTCTGCCGAGTTTGAGTGAGACGGATGTTTACTATTTTTGTAATGGAGCGGATTCGCAGGCACACAAAAAACTGGGGGCGCACGTGCGGACTCTGGATGGAGTGCAGGGGGTAGGCTTCGCGGTATGGGCACCGAATGCGGAGCGTGTTTCGGTGGTCGGAGATTTTAATCATTGGGATGGGCGTTATCATCCGATGCGGAGCCTAGGGGCCTCAGGGATTTGGGAAGTGTTCATTCCTGGCTTGGAAGCAGGCAGTACTTACAAATACGAGATTGGGACTGCGATGGGATATCCGCATCTTAAGACGGATCCGTATGGGTCACGATTTGAAGCACCGCCTCACAATGCATCGATTGTTTGCGATTTGAGTGACTACACTTGGGAGGATGCGGACTGGGTCTCCAAACGCGCGCGCACCGACTGGAAGAAAGAGCCGTTGATTATTTATGAAATGCATGTGGGTTCCTGGCGCACGGTGGTGGAAGATGGCAACCGTCCTTTGAGCTATCGAGAATTGGCTCAGGATTTAGTGGATTATTTAAGAAGTATGCACTACACGCATGTGGAATTTATGCCGCTTACAGAGCATCCCTTTGATGGCTCATGGGGGTATCAGGTGACGGGATTCTTTGCGCCTACGCACCGTTTTGGAACGCCTCAGGAATTTATGTACCTCGTGGACACTTTGCATCAAAACGGTTTTGGAGTGATCATGGATTGGGTCCCTGCACATTTTCCGACTGATAGTTTTGCATTGGCAAATTTTGATGGAACTGCGCTCTATGAACACGCCGATCCGAAGCAGGGTTTACATCAAGATTGGGGTACTTTGATTTTTAATTATGGGCGCAAGGAGGTCTGTTCTTTTTTAATCTCTAGTGCTCTGGCGTGGTGTGAGCTTTACCACATTGATGGGTTGCGAGTGGATGCGGTGGCTTCGATGCTGTACTTAGATTACTCACGCGAGGAAGGGGAATGGATTCCGAATCATTATGGGGGGCGGGAAAATTTGGAAGCGATTGAATTTTTACGGACTGTGAATGACAGTGTGCATACAGAGTTTCCGGGCACGCTTATGATTGCGGAGGAATCGACTTCCTTTCCGGGGGTAACGCGTGCGACTGCGGACGGAGGGCTTGGTTTTGACCTCAAGTGGAACATGGGATGGATGCACGATACTTTGGAGTACATGCAAAATGATCCGATTTATCGAAAATTTTCGCACGACAAATTATCGTTTGGAATGCTGTATCAATACAGTGAGTCGTTCACGCAGGTCTTTTCGCACGATGAGGTAGTACACGGGAAAGGTTCGATGCTGAACAAGATGCCGGGCGAGCCAATTTCGAATAAAGCGCGGCAGTTGCGTTGTCTGTATGGCTTGATGTGGTTCTGGCCGGGCAAGAAAACTTTATTTATGGGGAGCGATTTTGGTCAGTCTTCAGAGTGGGCGTATGGACGCAGTTTGGATTGGCATCTTTTGCAGTTTATTGATCACAGGGGCATTCAAACCTGCCTTAAAGATTTGAACCGTTTGTACCTAACTTTGCCTGGTTTGGCGGCGGGCGATGATTGTTCGGATGCGTTCGAGTGGATTAATTGCACCGATAGGGACAGCGGCACGCTTTCTTTCTTGCGGCATTGTGGCGAAGGGAATGCGCCTATACTGGCGGTCGGAAGTTTTACCCCGGTCTTAAGGGATGAGTTTCGAGTGGGAGTACCGAGCGCAGGATTCTGGGAAGAGATCTTTAATTCGGATGCTAAAGAATACGGGGGTCTCGGTTTTGGAAATCGCGGAGGCGTGGAAGCGGACGCAGTGGGATGGGACGGGCAACCGTTTTCAATTGCTTTGGAGCTGCCGCCACATTCTATGAATCTCTTTCGTTTGAGGCAGGATTAGGCTGCGGGTACTGGCGATGGTGCCACGTATTCTTGCTCATTCCATGTACTTAGGGATGCCTTTGTTCGCGCATTTGTAGGAATGCAGGCACAAAAAACGGCTGCCCGCAGTTTGGGACAGCCGTTTGAAATGAATTCAACGCGGTTTGTATCCGCGTAAGCTTATACTTATGCTTCTCCCTCGTCTTCGTTGGGATCGATTTCTAAAGCTTCACCGTTTTCTTCTTTGGCGTCTTCGAGCGCGGCTTTGCGTGAAAGGCGGGTTTTGCCTTTATCAATGCCGATGCACTTGACGACCATTTCATCACCGAGTTTGCAGATGTCTTCGGTCTTGTTGACGCGGAAGTCTGCAAGTTCTGAGATGTGAACAAGTCCTTCTTTGCCGGGGAGACATTCAACGAAGGCACCGAATTCTTTGATGCCGCGAACGATACCACGATAGGTCTTGCCGACTTCGATTTCTGCAGTGCAGAGATCGACTTCTTGAATGGCGCGATCCATGGACTCTTTATCGGTGGCGAAGATGAGGACGCGTCCGCTGTTGTCGTCGTCGATGTCCACTTGGGCACCGGAGATTTCGGTGATGCGGCGAATGTTTTTACCGCCGGGTCCGATGAGGGCGCCGATTTTCTCAGGATCGATTTTGATGGTGTGAATGCGAGGTGCATGTTCACGAAGATCACTACGAGTCTCTGGAATGTGCTCGGTCATGACTGCGAGAATCTTTTGACGTGCGAGCGCGTTTTGTTTGATTGCCTCAAGGGTGATGTCGAAGGGCAAGCCTTGAATCTTAAGGTCGAGCTGGAAACCGGTGATGCCTTCGGTGGTACCTGCGATTTTGAAGTCCATATCACCAAAGTGATCTTCTGCGCCGAGGATGTCGGTAAGGATCACGTGTTTGGTAATTTTACCATCGTCGTCGCGCTCGGTAACAAGACCGCAAGAGATGCCGGCGCAGGGACCAGAAATGGGTACCCCTGCATCCATAAGAGAAAGCGAACCGCCGCAAATGGAAGCCATGGAAGTCGAACCGTTGGAGCTCATGACTTCAGAAACTACGCGAATGGCGTATGGGAATTCGTCTTCGGGTGGAAGAATGGGAAGGAGAGAACGCTCAGCGAGTGCTCCGTGTCCAATCTCACGACGACCTGTGAATCCGAACCGTCCTGCTTCTCCAGTTGAGAATGGAGGGAAGTTGTAG
Organism: Coraliomargaritaceae bacterium; assembly: GCA_965657865.1. GTDB lineage: Bacteria > Verrucomicrobiota > Verrucomicrobiia > Opitutales > Coraliomargaritaceae > UBA7445. The sequence goes on from CBFHPQ010000030.1 coordinate 10,653, forward strand.
TGAAGGATGAAGGACTTGCTGGTTGCGCCTCCGGTTAGGCCGTCGATGTCTTGCACGTCACGGCTAGTGCCGAGAGTGGAAATTACGAGGGCTTGTGTTTCACCACGGTTGAAAACTCCCGAACCGTGAACACGGGGAAGGACTCCAGTCTCGCAAGAGATGGTGCGGAGGTCATCGGCACCACGACCGTCGACGCGGCGACCGGTATCGAGGATGTTTTGACGGTAGAGTTTTTCTTGAATTTCGTCAAAGGCACGAGCGACATCATTGCTATCTACGTTCTCAGCGCCAATTTTGGCTTCGAGAGCGGAGGTGGTTTCTTTTGCAATTGCTTCGATGGCGAGCTTGCGCTCGGTGTAGCTATCGTGTCCAAGGGCTTCTTGAACTTTAGCGGCGGCGTGTTCTTCGCAGAATGTTTCAACGGCCTCGGGGGTAATGACGAGGGCGAATTCTTTTTTGGCTTTGCCAGCGGCGGCAGCGAGTTCTTTTTGAGCTTTAATGATGGGCTGAATCGCTTTTTGTCCGTACTCGAGTGCTTCATAGAAACGTTCGTCGGAGATGAATTCGGCGGAGCCTTCGATCATCATCATTTCGTTTTCGCTACCGACATAGATGAGGTCGAGGTCGGAATCGAGCATTTCGTCGTGCGTTGGGTTGGCGACGAATTCGCCATCGACTTGAGCGACGCGGACACATCCAACGGGCCCGTTCCAAGGGATGTCTGAGATGAGCATGGCAGCGGATGCGCCATTGACCATAAGGACGTCGGGTTCGTTGACGCCATCTGTGGCGAGCAATAGACCGATGACTTGAACTTCATTCATGAAGCCTTTTGGAAAAAGGGGACGTAGGGGACGGTCGCAAAGACGGGAGGTAAGGATTTCCTTTTCGGAGGGTTTACCTTCGCGCTTAAAGTAGCCACCTGGGAATTTACCGGCCGCGGAGAATTTCTCGCGGTAGTCAACGGTGAGGGGGAAGAAGTCTTGCCCGGGGCGGAGTGCGGAAGCGGCAGTCGCGGAAACGAAGAGTTCAGTTTCTCCGGAGCGAATGGTGACGGCGCCACTAGCGAGGCCAGCGAGGGTTCCGGTAGCGAACTCGATATTGAGTCCATCTACACTTACATTGTGTTTTTGTTTCATACGTTTTGTTGTTTTGTTATTCTGTATCTTCTACGGTAGGCTGGGGATAGGACCCGTGTTACCGCTGCGGTGTGCGTCTTTAAACAAATTTTGTTTATATAATATAAACGCACAAAAGCCGGTCCTGAGTGAACAGGAACCGGCTGAAAGTGGAATGATTAGCGACGCAACTTGAGCTTTTCAAGGATCACTGAGTAGCGATTGAAGCTGTTGCGTTTTAAATAATCGAGTAGTTTACGGCGACGAGCGGTCATGGCAATGAGTCCACGGCGTGAGTGGAAGTCTTTGCGATGTGAGCGCAAGTGCTCGGTTAGGTGCTTGATGCGTGCGGTAAGGAGCGCGATTTGAACTTCGCATGAACCAGTGTCATTTTCATTTTCACCGAATTCTTTGATGATCGCCTCTTTGTCGACGATGGTATTGCTGATATCTTCTGACATGTGTTATGGATTGTGTTGCACGACTTGGATCTACGAGTGTTCGTAGACGTCTCGGTCGCCAAGAGGGGCCACTGAAACCGCTATACCCCAAAGGAGGGAAGTCGAGGAACGGACGCTTCGCAGCATGCGTTCTAGCGCTGAAGGTAAGGACAATGTGTTTTCAGGAGGGGTGTGCAAGTAAAAAATCGGGCTTGTAAGAGGGGGGGTTAGGGAGTTGCGGGAGCGCAGCAAAGGGGTGGGTTACGGGAGGAGACAAAAAGAAAGCACCTCCACCAATTGGCAGAGATGCTTAGCTTTTTTAGGCAGGTAATAATGGAAATCTAGGATTCTTAATCCGTATTGTTTCTTTGTCTGCGTTTAATAAACGCGAATCCTAGAGCCAAGGTGCCAAAAATGAGTGCGTAGGTTGAGGGTTCGGGAACCACAGCGTACATATAATTCCATGTAGGTGCTGCTCCTAGATCATCTACATCGTAGTCATGTCTAAGATAAATATAATCACCCGCTTCAATGTGGATCCAAGAATTAGTGAATTCAGCCTTGTATTGATAACTCCATGAATTGTGTGATGTGACCTCATTGAATCCACCTGCACCATCGCTAGTGGCGAGGGTGACCGTTTTGCCTACATAACTTGAACCCGGATCTACGCTCATTTCCCCTCTACCAGCCGTAGTTCCTAAAAGCCATACGTCTTCATCAAACGAAATCTTCATGTTGTAATTAGCGCTTCTGGCCGCATACCTGAATTCAAGGCCACTTTGCGAACTCACTGATACTTTGTTGCCATCGCTAGCACCCGTTTCCCAATTAAAGTTGTTAATGGCTTCGACCGTCATCGTTACGTCTTTTTTAATGCCAGCGTAATTGCTATTAGAGAGTGATGTCGTAGTATAAGTAGCACCGCCGTTAGTAGTTGCAAGGGTATCAAAATCCCAAGTGACTGCGTATTCACCAGACCCGATTGTGTTATAGGCAGCATAGCTTGACGGCGTGAGCATTAGAACGAAAGCGGTTGCGCTGAGAGCCCATCGAATGGGAGATTGTATACTAGATTTGTGCACGGAAAGTGTAATATGTTTCATCATTTGCGATTCAATTTTTATCAATATAAGTTCATTAACTGTAATGTATGGGCTATAGTCAACATAAATTTAAGTTATTTTGTTAATTTGTAAAAAAATATATTAATTAGATTAGTTGCTCTGGCATTGGATTTTTAATCCAACTCGGTGTTTAAAAGGAATTGGGCGCAGAGTGTTTCTGCTTGGTCTGGGGTACCTTTAGCGGCGGTTTGGAGTAAATTTGTGATCGATTTTGAAAGTGGCTTGGTTTGGGAATCTGTCTCGAGGTAGATTTGGGTTAGGGCTTGGTAAAAGGTTTCGCTGGGGGTGGGATTTGGTTCGGGGGTGGGGTACGAATTCTGAGCGGAGGGTTTTAGGATATTTTTGAGTAGTTGGGTGCTGTAATCGTTTGTGGGTATGCTTTCAGGGATATTTTCGAGGTTTTTTAGTGCGGTGTCGCGGTCGTTTACGGTGAGGGCAAGGACTGCGCAGAGGTGTTGGATTTCGAAGTTTTCAGGGAGGACGAGGGCGGCGGTTTTTAGGTATTGCGCGGCTTGTGGGATTTGCCCGAGTTGGAGGAGGGTGAGTCCGAGTGCGTACTGGAGGGCGGGATCTTGTGGGCTTAGCGTGAGAGCGGTTTGATAGTCGTCGCGTGCGGCGGGGAGTTGATCGATCCGGCGGAGTTGACCGGCGCGGAGGGCGAGGATCTCGGTTTGTTTATTGTTATTGGAATCTAAATTTTTAAGGGCTTGGGTGTAGGCGCTGATGGCTTGGTGGGGTTGATTGAGGGCGCGATGGGTGTGGCCGAGGAGGCTCCAGAGCTGAGACTCGGTGACGCTTTTGCTATTTTGGTGTGTGTTTGAATGGGGGTCGTGATTTAGGGTCCAAGCCTGAAGGAGGGGCAGGAGGTGGGATTCTAGATGGGTTTTGAGTTGGAGGAGGGTTTGGGCGAGGGTGTAGGTTTCTTGGATTGATTCGGGGCGGAAGTTTTGTTGGAGGGCTCGTTGAATGGCGGCCTGTGCTTGCTTGGGGCGTTTGAGTTGGAGGAGGGTTTGGGCGTGGTAAAAATGGAGGGATGGGGCGAGTCGGTTGTCAAAGTTGGGTTGTTGATTGAGGGCGTTTTCAAAGTGTGCGCGCGCGGTGCCGAGGCGACCTTTGGCGAATGCGATGCGACCTTTGAGGTAGAGGTTGATGTCGGTGAGGGCGGGATTGTTGGCGAGGGCGGGGTTTTCAATGAGGGCGGTGATGGATTGCCAACGGTTTTGAGCGCTGTAAAGGGCTGAAAGGGTAAGGAGGGCTTCGATGTGAGAGGGGTCTTGGGCGGTAAGGGCTTGGAGCTCGCGAATGGCGGCTTGGGGGTCGCCAGCTTGGGCGAGTAATTGCGCGCGCGCGAGACGGAGTTCGGCCTGGGCTTGTGGGTTGTTTGGGTGTGGGTGGGATTGGGATTGGGCTAGGCTTTGGTTGATTGCTTGGAGGGTTTGTTGGGCTGCGGATGGGTCGCTTGTTTTTTGGGTGGGGTTTTGGAGGAGTATTTTTGCTTGGAGCTGGAGGGCTTGGTTATTGAGGGGGTCGAGGCGGAGGATTTGTTTGAGGGGAACTTGGGCAGCTTGGAGATTTCCGCTGAGGAAGTGGCCTTGGGCGAGGCCGAGATACATTTGGATGCGTTGTTGGGTTGGGTCGGCTTTTGTTTGAGAACTTGGATTAGAGTTTGCCTGGAGTATTGAAAGGTTGAAGCAGGCGCAGAAAAGGAGGCAGGCGATGGTGGAGGCGATGGCGCGCGTCCTGAGAGGATGGCAGGCCTTTAATAAGTGGTCGCGATAACTGGTGGCTTTTATGGGCATGGGATTCTTGATTCTAGGTAGTGTGTGGGTTTCTGGGTTGCGTTCTAGTTTAAAGTTTTAGGGGTATGGTCATAGGTGTTGATTTTTATACAATCAGTATTTAACATCTATCTTTAGTTTATAATATGTTAAAATGTAAAAATACAAGAATTGCGTTTATATTTTCTATACTTTTGTGTGGTTTTGGCCTGGGGTCTGTTTATGGCGTGGGGACACCTACGGGGCATTCAGATATTGGGTTAACACTGAAAAATACTGCTGTTGAAGTGCCTGTTTTATTAAATGATGTTGCGGCATCGGCGGGGGTTTTGCAGGTTGCTGGGATTGCTTCACAGGCTCAGAATGGTGGGGTCACTCATACCTTAGACGGTATTGTATATACGCCTAATACGGATTTTGTGGGGATTGATAGTTTTACGTATACTTTGGTTGAGTCTTTGGAGGGTGAGTTGAGCAGTGGAGTGCCAGTGTTGGTCGAGATAGCGGTGAATACGCCTTTGGATATGGAGGCAACGCGGGATGCTTTGTTGAATGGAGTGAGCAGTATTGAAAGTGGGAATTCTCCGACTCAGATGTTTTCGTATGGGCCGAGTTCTTTGGTAGTGGCTCGTTATGGACCGGAGTTGGATTCGGGCGCGATGGTGGTGGCGTCTACTTTGGGGAATGGTCGTGTGGTAACGGTTCCTTATGGCATGACGGATATTCAATGGTATAAAAATTATGGCGATAGTGAGGCCTTTTTTGAGAACGTTTTGGAGTGGTTGCAGGGGGGTGTGATTGATAAATCGGTACGTATTAAAACGCGTATTGCGCAGGTTCGTGAGTGGTTGGAGGAAAATGGGTATACAAATGTGACGCAGGTGCAGGGTGATTTCACTGCTTCGGCGGTTGAAAATACGGATATAATTATGGGTCATATCGGAACTGGTTTGAGTGCAGATGCGGTGCAAGCGGTTGTGGATGCGGTGGCGGATGGAATGTGTTTATATGTGCCGGAATTTGGTCAGGGTTATTCGCTTTGGTGGAACAAGGAGTTAAGGGATGCGCCAATTAATAAGGTTTTGAAGTATAGCGGGGTGGTCTATGATGACAATTTGCCTAAAAATAATGCGACGTATGTGATTGGGCGGCCTGCGGTCGGAACGGGTCGAGTCACGCTTGAGGAGCAGTTAGCAATTATGGATGATTGGAGCACGGCGACGGAAGCGGACAAGGTGCATACGGTTGAAACCTTGCCTGTGATTTTACGAGCGATGCTTCCAAATTCTTTGATCTACAATCGGATCGCGTTGCGTGCTGAAGCGGGCTATCTCGCGTTGATGCCAGATATATCGAATCCGATTACGGAAGGGATTGAGCAGATGTTGTTAGAGTTGGAATCTGGAATTTTGCAAGTGCAGGCGGTTGACGAGATTGAGAAGCACCGCATGGCCGATGCTTGGTATGGGGCGGTGCCGAACGATGGGGATCGAAGTCGAAAGGTGGTGGACTTGGGATTAGATCGGGCGCGTTGGCGTCCTCTGGGAATGTATGCGCCTCCTGGGGAAGTGGTGACTTTGGAATTTCCGCCAGAATTAGTGGGTCAAGGGTTTGAGGTTTTGGTGAATCCGCACGCCGATAATATTACCGTGAAAGAGGAGTGGTTTCGATTGCCGAAGGTGCAACGACGTTTTGAGATTACGAACACGACCATGCAAGTGGGTTCGTCGGTAGGGGGTAGTTTGTTTGTTGATTTTGGGGATACGATTCCGGGAACGGGTGCTGCTGATGAGTATGTGGAAGTGGGAGTGATGGGTGCGGTTGAACAGGCGCATTTTATTTTAGGGAAGCATCAAAATTCGGACTGGGTGAATGCGATGCGAGATAGGCCGGCACCGTATGGAATTATCGAGACGCCTAATTTTATTTTGCACGATCGAATGGTGAGTCAGTATGCAAATGGAAAGCTGCTAAATGATGCGGAGGGATTAGCAGGTTTTTGGGATCAGGTGGTGGTACTCGAGGATTGGTTGAATAATAAATTTGAGGGGGAACGCACCTATGCTGAATTAGCGAATCGAGATATTCAAATTGCGTATGGCTATGCGCACGCTGGTTACCCTTATCAATTAGCGTTTAATTGGGATATTGATCTCTTTGATTATAATACATTGATCACAGGGGGTAGTTGGGGAGATTACCATGAAATCGGTCACAATCATCAGGATACTTGGTGGACGCTTAGCACGGACGGCGAGGTGACGGTAAATGTTTTTTCGAATTATATCTATGAAGTATTGAATCCGGATTCGGGTCATTGGTGTTTAGATCCTGGCACGGTGTGGTCGTTGGCTTTAGGTCAGGTTGCGCAGGGTAAACTTTATAGTACAATGGGTGACATTGAACGGGTCTATTTTTATATTGTTTTGGCGGATCAATTTGGATGGCAGGCGTTCAAGGATTTTTATCAATCGTATCGAGATGATAAGAAAAATAATCCAAGTGCTCTACCTGCAGATAATAATGATGCTGAAGAGTTGGCTCAAATTTTGACGCGTTTCTCTAATATCGTGGGTCGTGATATTTCGCCTTTCATGGAGTCGTATGGTTTGTATCCTTCAGCTGAAGCGAAAGCGGCGGTGAGTACGCTTGAGGGGTGGAATCCTTTTGATTTATTTTTGGTTTTGCTAGAGCCCAATTTAGAATTTGGGGAATCCACGGAGGCATGGATTTATGTGCCTGAGGGGACGACCAATGTGGGTCTGACAGTGGATGGGACTGCGGTTACTTTGAATGCGGAATCGGCAACCAGTTATAGTTATGCTTTGGATACGCCTGCGCTGGGAGTTACTACTTTGGTGGCAACGATCGATAATAATGTGAGCGAAACGCGAGTGCTTACGGTGACGGGTGTGAATTTAGATCAGGATGGAGACGGGATGGCGGACGCTTGGGAGGCGGAGCATAATTTAAACCTGCGTTGGAATGACTCTGCAAAGGATTGGGACGGTGATGGCTTTACGAGTTTGGAGGAGTTTATCGCGGGGAGTGATCCCACTGATAGCGGGGCGTTTTTCAAAACGGAGATTGAAAGCCAAGCGCAGGATTCGCTTGAATTGAGTTGTCCAAGTGTGGCGGGACGCAGCTACCAATTGTATCGGAGTATCGACTTAATGAATTGGTCGGCTCATGGAGACGCGCAAACTTCAAATCCGCCAAAGAATACCTTTACCGTGCCGATTGATCCTGTGAGTAATGGTAAGTATTTTTATCGGATCGAGGTCAGCCAGTAAGGTTTGTGAGGCTTCGAGCGCGAATGCTTGAGGAAAGGGAATGTTTGGGTTGGGGCATGGGTTCTGTTTGGAACCACGAATGGACACGAATGAACGCGAATGCTTGAGGAAAGGGAATGTTTGGGTTGGGGCATGGGTTCTGTTTGGAACCACGAATGGACACGAATGAACGCGAATGCTTGAGGAAAGGGAATGTTTGGGTTGGGGCATGGGTTCTGTTTGGAACCACGAATGGACACGAATGAAC
>CBFHPQ010000031.1:0-17360 GCA_965657865.1 Coraliomargaritaceae bacterium
GTGCTTGTTATAAAGCTTAGAATTCTCTTAATTGAATGACCATGGAAAATGAACAGAAAAGAAACCGCGTTGTAATTACAGGGATCGGGCCGATTGCTTCGGTCGGAGTGGGAGTCGATGCATTTTGGAACGGGCTTTTGAGCGGTACGAGCGGGATTGATACGGTCTCTTCATTTGATATCACCGATTATCCTTCAAAGGTGGGTTCGGAAGTTAAAGATTTTCAAATTTCGGATTATATGGATCCGAAGGAGGCGCGTCGCAATGACCGCTACACGCATTTTGCGGTGGCGGCGTCTAAGCTTGCGATGCAGGACGGAGGGCTTGAAATTGGAACCCCTGATCCAGAACGGTTTGGAGTGTTAGTGGGTTCGGGCATCGGCGGGATGCAAACCATCCAAGAACAAAGTTTTCGTTTATTTGAAAAAGGGCCCCGCAAGGTTTCTCCTTTCATGATTCCTTCTTTGATTGCCAACATTGCGAGTGGCGTGGTGGGAATCGAAACAGGTGCTCGTGGGCCGAACTACGGCATTGTAAGTGCATGTGCTACGGGTACGCATACGATTGGTGAATCTTTCCGCATTTTGCGCGATGGCGAAGCGGATGTCATGCTTGCGGGTGGGAGTGAAGCTGCCATTACCGAATTGGGCTACGCAGGGTTTTGTTCGATGAAGGCGATGAGTACGCAGTACAATGATGCGCCGCAAACTGCGAGTCGTCCGTTTGATAAAGGTCGTGACGGATTCGTGATGGGTGAGGGTGCTGGAGTCTTGCTCCTTGAAACTTTAGAACATGCGCACGCACGTGGGGCGCGCATTTACTGTGAAATCAGTGGGTACGCAGCGTCTTGTGATGCCTTCCACATTACCTCGCCCGATCCAGAGGGCAAAGCGCTTTCCACTGCGATTAAGAAGGTCATCAAGGAAGCAGGCATGGAAGCGAGCGATGTGGATTATATCAACGCGCACGGTACTTCCACTCCGTACAACGATAAATTTGAAACGAATGCGATCAAGATTGCGCTCGGGGAACATGCTTCAAACATCATGGTGAGCTCGACAAAGTCGATGACGGGTCACCTGCTTGGAGCTGCCGGCGGAATTGAATCTGCGGTATGTGTGAAAACGATTTTTGACGGCAAAGTTGCACCGACTATCAATTACACTGACCCCGATCCAGATTGTGATCTTGATTACGTGCCAAACACTATGCGTGAAGCCGACGTAAAAGTTGCGATCTGTAATAATTCTGGATTTGGCGGCCAAAACGCGACTTTGCTTTTCAAGCAATTTGAAGTGTAGCGCGGGTGCAGTTGATTCGCCTCTGGGTGGTGCACTCCTGACTGGCTATACGTGTAGCCTGTTTTATCCGCAGACGGTGCGGTGGGTATCTTAAATCTCGACCTGCTCGACGATTTCGAGGTCGTAGCCATCGAGGCCTACTACTTTACGCGTTGTTCCCGAAAATAAACGTATTTTCTTTAGGCCTAAGGCGACGAGGATTTGGGCGCCGATTCCGTAGTCGCGAAAATCCATTTTTGCGGGGCCGATTTTTTTAAGCTGTAGGTTGCTTTCATTTGCTTGCACGCGCACGCCGCCTTGTTCCTGCTCGATGTAGAGGAGCACGCCATGACCTTTTTCAGCGATTGTTTGCAGCGCTTTATTTAAAGAATTATAGCCACTCAAGCCTTTGGCGCGGAATAAATCTGCGAGGAGGTTTTCGCTCTGTACCCGAACGAGAGTGGGCTCATGATCGAGCGTACCCATACTGAGGGCGTAGTGCTGCCGGGAATCCAAAATACTGCGAAAGACGTGGAGGTCGAAGGTTCCGAATTCAGATTCGAAGGGTTCGGTTAAGAGATGTTCCACCAAGCGATCGCGGGTGTGGCGATATTCAATGAGGTCGGCAATCGAGATGAGTTTGAGACCGTGTTCTTCTTTAAAGCGGATGAGGTCGGGCAGTCGCGCGAGGGATCCGTCTTCGTTGAGAATTTCACAAATGACGCCACTCGGGTCGAGGCCCGCGAGTTGGGCGAGGTCGACCGCGGCTTCGGTGTGGCCAGCTCGCTGTAAGACGCCGCCCGGTTTTGCGCGGAGGGGAAAGACGTGTCCCGGTTGCACAAGTGCTTCAGGGGCAGTTTTGGGGTCACCGAGTAAACGAATCGTTTCCGCGCGATCGAAGGCACTGATCCCCGTGGTGATGCCTTGAGCGGCATCGACCGAAACTGCAAAATCGGTCTGCTGCGATTCGCGGTTTTCCGCCGCCATGGGATTGATCCCGAGCCGTTGTAATTGCGGTCCGAGCATCGGGACACAGATGAGGCCCCGAGCGTGGCGAATCATCATATTGACTGCTTCAGGAGTGACCTTAGATGCAGCAAAGATGAGGTCGCCCTCGTTTTCACGAGCTTCATCGTCAGTCACGATCACGAGTTTGCCGTCAGCGATATCGCGGATGGCGTCTTCGATGGAATTAAAGGGAGAAGATTTAGATTGGGACTCGCTCATGCGGATTGAGAAAATAAAATTTGAAGCGTTCTAAATAGTCGAGTTCAAATGAAATTGGCGCAACTATTTAACTTAAGTTATTGAACGGCAAAACCACTGCGGCATAAAAAAACTCCCGAGGAGTCGGGAGTTTGAGGAGTTAGAAGTGTTGCGATTTTAATTCAACTTTTGGGTTTTGAGTGTGCGTTTTCGAATCGCGAAGGCGAGGGCACCGATGCCGATAAACAAGGCGTATGTGCTTGGTTCGGGAACGATTTCAACCTGGATGGACTGGATGCGAATATGACCTGCATTGTTATTGGGATTGATAGCTTGTAAGGCTAATGGATCAAAGTCATTTAAATCATTTACTTCAAATGGATTAACGAGTGCCTTGACTCCTGAGCTAGTTCGCTATTCCTGACTAAATAATCTTGTACAGTGTTGGCCTAGTTTGAGTCCTTAGAGCACTTTTTAAAAGCGCATCGATGGATCTTATCATTCTATTATTGAATGCGGGTGCATCAAATTTTGGCTCAGTGATTGGGTCCTATCAATGAAACCTGTTTTCAATTATTGAGTATTGGGGCATTACTGTCGGAGATTCTATGATGGAATGACTCAGAGAAACTTCGAAATTGTCTTGTTTTTTCAGGTCTTAGAATCAGGACTCAAGTAATGGCAAGCGGGGTTTTACCAATTCATGCAGTGTCCGCACAGATTTTGGCGGGGATTGAGCAAAGGGGTCGGGTGGTGTTGCGAGCACCGACGGGCTCAGGTAAATCGACGCAGGTACCGCAGATTCTTTTAAAAGGGGCGGCGATTGAGGGCGCAATTGTGGTCTTACAACCCCGTCGTTTAGCAGCCCGGATGTTGGCGACGCGGGTCGCCAAAGAAATGGGCGTCGAGCTCGGAACAACAGTGGGCTATCAAATTCGATTTGAGAATCGGACCTCAAAAGCGACACGCATTCGCTTTGTCACGGAGGCGATTTTATTGCGTCAACTCCTATCTGATCCGAAATTACCCGGAGTGGGTGCAATTGTCTTGGATGAATTTCATGAACGGCATTTGACCACGGATCTTACCTTAGCGTGCGCGCTGGAATCGTTGCGAACGGTGCGACCTGATTTAAAGTTGATAGTGATGTCGGCGACTTTAGAGACCGAGGCAGTGGCCGACTTTTTGAAACCGGCGGCGGTGGTGGAAGCGGACGGGCGCATGTATCCAGTTGCAACCCGTTATATGGGAGCGGCTTTGGGACGTGCAGCAGCGCCCGTTTGGGTGCGCGCGGCGCGGGCGTTTCAAGCAGTTGTTAAAGCTGGCGAAACGGATGGCGGGGATGTCTTGATTTTTATGGCAGGGGCATTTGAAATTCGGCGTACTTTGTCGGAACTGGAGGCGTTGCCAGAGGCGCGCGGATACACATTGTGTCCTTTGCACGGGGAATTGTCGCCCGAGGCTCAGGATCGCGCGGTGCAAAGCGGTGATCGCCCTAAGGTGATTGTCTCGACGAATGTAGCGGAGACTTCGATCACCATTGAAGGAGTGCGGGTGGTGATTGATGGCGGTCAGGCACGAATTGCGCGCTACGATCCGCGTCGAGGGGTGAATGCGCTTCTAGTCGAACCGATCAGTCGAGCAGCTGCCGAGCAGCGGACGGGACGCGCAGGGCGAACGGGACCGGGGGTGTGTCTGCGGCTTTGGTCCGAAGCTGAGCACGGTGCACGTGCGGAACAGGACACCCCTGAGTTACAACGGGTCGATTTGGCGGAGACGGTTTTATTATTACGTGCGGCAGGGGTTAAGGATTTGAATACTTTTGAATGGTTTGAAGCGCCTGATGGGAGGGCGCTGGAGCAGGCAAGTTTAGTTTTAAAAACCTTAGGAGCTTTAGATGCTTCCAATGAATTGAGTGCCCGCGGGCGCTTGATGGCGCAGATGCCTTTGCATCCACGCTTTGCGCGCATGCTTTTGGAAGCGAGTGAGCGCGGGGTTTTAGAGACGGTGGCGTTGATTGCGGCGATGAGCCAGGGTCGTGCAGTGTATCGTTCGGGCGCAACTGGCGCCTCGCGGGCTCGGCAGGTAAAAGAAATTGAGGACGTCTGCAGTTCGGATTCTGATTGGTGGGTGCAGTTGCGAGCTTGGGAGATTGCGGCAGCGGAAAAATTTCGAATGGGGGCGTGTGCGGAATTGGGGATTCATGCGAATGCCGCGCGTCAGGCAGGAACTGCGGCGCAACAATTAATGCGGTTGGTGGAGCGAGCCAATGCAAGCGAGGCAAAAGAGGCTGGCGTTTCGAGAACAACAGCACCGTCATCCGATGCGGAAATGTCGGCGGCGGTGGGGTATTGTTTGTTAGCGGCTTTTTCCGATTATGTGGCGCTGCGGAGTACACGTGGCACGCGTCGGTGTCGTTTACTTGGTGGGCGCGGTGGTGAACTCCGTCGGGAGAGCGTGGTGGAGAGTGAACTCTTTGTTGCGACCGAACAGGAGGAGCGGCAAGTTCGGGGTGAGGTGACCGTTTTGCTAGGAATGGCAACTCGAATTGAGGCGAAGTGGTTGGGGGAATTATTTCCGGAGGCCTTTAACGAGGTCGCAGCGACGCGCTATGATGCCAACGCTCGCAAAGTGGTGGCGGTACGCGAACGACGGTTTCGGGATTTGATTTTAGAGTCGGGAGAAACAGGCGATGTAGATGGGGATTTGGCGGCGCAGCTTTTGGCGCAGGAAGTGGTGGCTGGTCGTTTGCAAATGAAGCAATGGAATCAGGCGGTTGAAAATTGGATCGAGCGGGTAAATTTCGTTGCGCGTCATTGCCCCGAAACAGAAATTGCCCCGATTGATGCCGAGGCGCGGGAGTTATTAATAGAGCAGATTTGTGAGGGTGCGGTGAGTTATAAGGCGATCAAAGATCGTGCTGTCTTGCAGGTGGTGCAGGACTGGATTGCGCCTGAGCAACATTATTATTTGGAGGCGTATGCGCCTGAGACTTTAGAACTGCCTAGGCGAAAACGCCCCGTTTCCTTGCGCTATGAAGCGGATGGGAGAGTCTTTGTGGCTTCCAAGCTTCAGGATTTTTATGATGTAGAAGGACAGACCTTGAAGATTGGAAACGGGAAGGTCGGATTGGTGATTGAGTTGTTAGCGCCCAATGGACGCCCTGCGCATGTTACCGACGATCTCGATGGATTTTGGAAAGGCGCGTATGCGCATGTCCGCAAGGAATTGGCTGGGCGGTATCCAAAACATGAGTGGCGTTGAATCGAAATCGACTAGATTTACGTGCATCCAAGCGGCTAGAGGCGCTTTTATCAATTTTTTCTCAAAATTCCTTGACTTGGTTTTACTAATGAGACTCACTCGCAACTTAATTTTTTTAAGTGAGACTTATTCTCAAAAATGAATCCAATTAACATTAGAAAATTAGCCGTAGGGATGGTAGTCGGAGCATGTGCTAGCTGTACTCTATATGGTGAAACAACAACTGCAGATGTAAACAAACCTGTTTATACACTGGATGACTTTGTAGTCGTTGGTTCTTCATTGTACTTGGATGAAGTGAATGCGCTTAAGAGTTCGACGCCCATTTTGGATGTACCGCAGAGCCTTTCGATAACGACCGCAGAGCAACTGTCTCAGCAGGGCATGGATAGCATTGGCGACCTCATTGATTATACTCCTGGTTTGAATACCTCGCAAGGTGAAGGACACCGTGATGCGGTGGTCTTTCGAGGGGTGCGCTCTACGGCGGATTTCTTCATCGATGGAGTTCGGGACGATGTTCAGTACTACCGTCCGTTGTATAATGTGGATCGCATTGAAATTTTGCGTGGCTCAAATGGATTATTTTTTGGACGGGGCGGAACAGGCGGAGTTTTGAATCGAGTGATGAAAAAGGCGGAGATTGGTACAAACTTTAACGAGTATAAATTAACTGCGGATAGTTTTGGTGGCACGCATGCTCAGTTGGACACAAATCTTTCGCTTGGCGACAATTCTGCGCTCCGCGTGAATGTCTTTGGGAATGATTTGAAGCAGCATCGTGATTTCTTTTTTGGGAATGAATTGGGGATCAATCCCACCTTAAAATTTGTTTTAAATGACCGTGCTACTTTGGATTTCTCGTACGAATATTTAGACGTCAAACGTTTCATCGACCGAGGGATACCTACCGATAATGCCGGGCAGCCCGTTGAAGCGTTCAATGCGATTGTCTTTGGAGATGTGGCTCAAAACTATTCGGAATTAACGGCAAATATTTTCAAAGTTAATTTAGAGAATAATTTTTCTGATACTTTGAAGGGACGTTTGAATCTGACCTACAACAATTTTGATAAACGGTATCAAAATTATTATGCCGCTAGTTATGATTCAGTGGTGAGCCCGGAGGTGGTGACTTTGGATGGATACGTCGATACCACTCAACGCGAGAGTTGGATTTTCAGTGCGGATTTAATCAGTGAAAGCGAATTTGCAGGCTACATGCATAAATTAGTGGCTGGGTTTGAGATGATTGAAACCAATAACGATAATGATCGCTACAATACATTTTTCGATACGACCAATGATGATCAAGCTGACTTCACGATAGCGAGGCCAATTAGTTTGAAAAACGGTGTGGGTGTTGATTCAGATGGAAATCCTATTAGCAACGACTTTACGGTTTCGCAGGCCGATGCAACCTCGGCAGAAGTTTCGGTATTCTCAATCTACGCACAGGATGAAATTGGAATTACAGATCAATTGGATGTTATTTTAGGCATGCGCTATGATCGCATTGAGCAATCAGTTTCGGGCACTTCAAACGGAGCAAGCAGTGATACTGAACTTTCGCCGCGACTCGGAATTGTTTACAAGCCCATGCAGAATATTTCAATTTATGGAAGCTACAGTACCGCCTTTGAGCCTAAAAGCGGTGAACAATATGCCAAGACTTCTAGCACGGCGCTGGATCCCAATACCTTTGAAAACCAAGAAATCGGTTTGAAATGGGACTTAAATTCTGCCCTTAGTTTAACGGCGGCAGTCTTTCAAATTAACAAGACTTCACCCGATGTGGATCCGATTGATTCGTCTCTAAAAGTGGATGTTAAATCTGAAATTTCAGGCTTTGAATTACAGCTTCAAGGTCGACTCAATGACCGTTGGTTTGTTTCCGCAGGCTATAGTCAACTCGATGGCGAAGTTGTTGAAAACACAGGTCCGACTGGAATTCGTCCGCGTGAGCTACCCGAACAAACTTTCTCAGTCTGGAACAAATTTATTGTGACTGAGAAGCTGGGACTTGGGTTAGGCTTAACTTACCAAGATGAAAGTTTCATTACTAATTCTGCAAGCTCTGCGGTGCTTCCCAGTTATACTCGGATCGACGCTGCCGCGTATTATACACTTTCAGATTCTTTGAGTCTTCAGTTGAACGTCGAAAATTTGCTGGATACAACTTATTACCCGAATGCGCATTCGACTGACCAAGTGACGGTAGGAGCGCCAATCAATGCGCGCATCGCGTTGATCGGAACGTTCTAATTTTAGCGCGCTTGAAGCAAGGACTCAAGGTAAGTGAAATCTTCGGCACGTGTAATTTTTGGATTGGGGGAGGGGTTTGAAACCAGAGTCACTGGCATACCGACATGACTTGCGGCGGCGGCATCGTCGGTCAGTTGCATCCCAACTTGTTTCGCGGTGGTATACGCTTCAAGTATTTTCTGGAAGGCGAAGGCTTGCGGAGTTTCCATTGCCCACAGACGAGAGCGGTCGAGATCTTCTAATTGCGTCGCTTGGAGTGTGCCCGATTCGGGAACGCGCTTGATGGTGTCTTTAACAGGGTGCGCAAGCACGGCGGCAGGGTTTGTTTCAAGCGCAGCGTGCAAATTTTTAATCGCGCCCGCTGTGATCAATGGGCGGGCGGCGTCGTGGATAAAGACTTGAGTACATTCGGCAGGGAGAGTTTGCAGTGCATTTAAGACCGACTCTTGACGGGTTTTGCCACCCTGTACGAATTCGATGGTTTGTTTAAAAGCTTGTAGAGAATTTTCGATTTCAGCGCGTTGGGAGGCATCTCGATAGACGATACAAAATTGATCGATGCGGCCACTTGCGATGAAGGCCTCAAAGGCATATGCGATGACGGGCTTGCCGTTTAAATGGGCAAGGATTTTGTCAGGGACGGCAGATCCCATGCGAGAACCGCTGCCGCCAGCGAGTAGAATGAGGGCGTTCATGAAAAGTATTACACGAGGTCCGCAGTGATGGCACGTGCGGCAGCTGCGGGATCCTCAGCGCGCAAAATTGGGCGACCGACTACGATGAAATTAGAGCCTGCGGTGGCGGCGAGTTTTGGAGTCATGACACGTTTTTGTTCATCGGTGTCGCTGCCTGCGGGGCGAATGCCGGGAGTGACTAAGATGGGGTCGTTGCCAAATCGAGTGCGAAGGAGGGCGAGTTCGAGGGAGGAACAAACAAGACCTTGAGCGCCTGCCTTGAGGCTGATTTCGGCTAGGGTACGGACTTGCGCTTCGGTGTTTGCCTGCACATTGATTTCGCTCAGTTGCTGGTTGTCCATTGAGGTTAGGACAGTGACAGCAAGGAGGTTGAGATTGGGCGCGTGATCGAGACGTGCTTTATTTGCCCATTCAATCATTTCAGAACCACCGGAGCCGTGAAGGGTGAGGAGTTCGACATTGAGTTGAGCAATGCTTTGAACCGCTTTGGCAACGGTATTCGGAATATCATGCAATTTAAGGTCGAGGAAAACTCGGTAGCCGAGGTCTGAAATTTCCCTGACAATATCTGGACCATAGGCTGTGAAGAGTTGAAGCCCGACCTTTACCCATTGGAGGGAGTCGCCCAAAGTTTTGAGCATGGCCAGTGCTTCTTCGCGAGTCTCGAGATCGAGTGCTAAAATAAGCTGACAGTTTTTTGTCTGTGTCATAGTTGAAGATTGAAAGGGTCGTTAAAAATGGCAAAGCAGAAATCGTAGTATTTTAATTGCAGATTTTAACAGGGCGTATGGATTAGAAACTATGCAAGCGGAGGCAGACGAATTTTCATCAAGCAAAGAGCTCGTCCTGAGGGCGCCTGCGAAGGTGAATCTAATGCTCTCGGTGCACGGTCCGCGCGCGGATGGGTTTCATGCTCTGACTTCATTGGTTGCGCCGCTTGAGTTTCACGATGCGCTCACGATTGCGATTGCGGGTGAAGGTGCGGACTCGGATCACTTGACTGTGGATGCGCCTTTGGTGCCGACGGATGGCTCGAATTTAATCCTGCAGGCAGCGGAAAAATTCCGTGCGCGTTTATTGGAGGCGCAGGCGGCGAGGCAGGCGGTATTTTTTGAATTTGAATTAAAGAAACGGATTCCCGTGGGTGCAGGCTTAGGAGGTGGGAGTAGTGACGCCGCAGTTGCTTTGAAGGGTATGAATGCCTTGCTAGGTGAACCGTTCGGCACGCACGAATTGAGAGAACTGGCAGCGGCATTGGGTTCAGATTGCCCGTTTTTTCTCGAGCCTGAGGTTACTTTAATGCAAGGGCGCGGAGAGGTTTTAAGCCCAGTGCCAGGGGCGGTGCGGTCTGCTCTTGAAGGGCAACGATTGCTTTTATTTAAGCCCGATTTTGGCATTTCAACGGTTTGGGCGTATCAGACCATGAAGGCGGGTGCGCCCGAATTTTATGAATCGGAGGCAGTTGCCTTGGCACGATTGAAGACTTTTGAGGAGGATTTGGGCTTGGAGGGATTAGTTTATAACGATTTTGAGCCTGTGGTGACGAATAAATACCTCTCCATTGCGACGCTTTTAGAGCTCTTGCGCGGGGAGGGGCATCTGTGCGGGGTTAGCGGGAGCGGAAGTTGTTGTTTTCTGCTATTAGAGGCAAGCCAGCAGGCAACTGAGATTAAGGAAATAAAGCGTTTAATTCAATCGGCATGGGGTAAGGCTGTCTTTTTTATTGAAACTCGTATTGTTTAGACAATTATTACGAGTGGTTGAGTTAACTACACGATCATTAGTCAGCGTTTACTTTTTCAATTTTGACAGACACGAATCACCAGAAGGAAATAATTCTTAAGGGTATCGCTGCATCACCTGGAGTGGTGCAGGGACAGGCGTTCGTATACCAACGCAACGAGCTTGAGATCCCGAGCTATCAATTAAACGCGGATGAATTTGATAGTGAACTCGCTCGTTTTGATCAGGCTATTCTCGAGACTCGGGCAGAGATCAATGCAGTACGCAATAAAGTAGCGGCAAATTTGGGTGAGGGTGAAGCCCGTATTTTTGACGCGCATTTAATGGTTTTAGAAGATGCTGCCTTGATCGATGAAGTCATCGCGGACATGCGCGAGACGCAGCACAACATCGAATTTTGCTACGATAAAGTGGCGCGTCGTTACATGGCTTTCTTTAGTTCGATGGAGGATGATTATTTAAAAGAACGGGTGACGGATATTCAGGATGTTTCGCGCCGTCTTTTGCATCGTTTGATTGGTTTGCAAAATGTTGATTTGGCGCAAGTTTCGGTTCCAAGTATTATTGTCTCTACCGATATAACGCCTTCCGATACTGCAAATTTGGATCGCGACAAATTGCTCGGCTTCATCACCGATGTAGGTGGAAGGACGAGTCACTCCGTGATTATGGCGCGCTCGCAGCAAGTGCCGGCGGTGGTTGGTCTACACGATGCATCGCATTTAATTCGCACGGGAGATTTAATTTTAGTGGATGGGTACGACGGTGTTGTGGTGATTCATCCCACTGAGGAACGGCTCGCGCAATACGGAGCAGTTGCAAGCAAGCGTCAGAAACTCGATAGTATTTTTCGTTCGGCGCTCGAATTACCGAGCCAATCCGCAGACGGTTCGACTTTAGAATTGATGGCAAACATCGAGAGTGCGGACGAATTGAGTCAGGCGTTTTCAGTTTCTGCGGACGGGGTTGGGCTCTTTCGAACCGAAGGAATTTTTCTGCGCTATCATGGATATCCTTCCGAAGAGAAACAATACTCCGAATATCGAAGCGTTGCGGAATGCGCAGGTCGAAAGCCTGTTATTTTTCGTACCCTCGACATCGGGGGTGATAAGTTGATCGATAATAAAGAGACGCTTGCCGATAGTTCTTTCTTAGGATTTCGAGCGATTCGTTTTTGTTTAGAAACGCCTGAAATTTTTAACGTTCAACTCCGTGCGATCTTGCGAGCGAGTGCCCACGGAAATGTGAAAATAATGTTCCCCATGATCAGCGGGGTCGAAGAATTACGCCGTGCTAAAGCGATTTTAGAATCAGTTAAAGATGAGTTGCGTAGCGAGGGACACGCCTTTGATGCTGCGATACCTGTGGGCGCGATGGTGGAAATTCCAAGTGCTGCTATGATTATCGATCTCTTGGCTGCGGAAGTTGATTTCTTGAGCTTGGGTACTAACGATTTGATTCAATACCTCATCGCGGTGGATCGCCTTAACGACAAGGTTGCGCATCTCTACGAACCTGCACACCCTGCGGTGCTTCGCACAATTAAACAGATTTTTGATTCCGCCAAGGTGGCAAACATTCCCGTCGGAGTCTGCGGAGAAATTGCGGGTGATCCGCTCTTTACTGCGGTCTTGCTTGGGATGGGTGCGGATTCGCTCAGCATGGCCTCAGGTTTATTGCCCGAGTTAAAATATTATCTCCGAAAAATTGATCGCACGGAAGCGGAAGCGCTCGTTGGTACTATTATGGGCATGCAGGAGCCAAGCGAAATTCTAGCACAATTACAAAGCTTCCACGATACCACCCTCGGGGTGATTGAATTAGGCGACTAAAGTAAAGGGCGTTTAGCTTTCCTCTGAATCTATATCGGGCGTTGCTTGTTCAAAGCCGTGCAAGGCTTCGGGCTCTTCTTTACTGCTCAATACTTTAAAGATGCACCACAGGAGCAGGGTCGTCACGCTCCCCACCGAAATAAACATAATTATCCAACCGCTTTGTGTCATATTAATCCTTTTCTGTGAGTTGTTTGTAGCCGGGGTTTAAGGCGACGCAAAAAATGAAAAATGCGGCGACGAGCCCGATGAGTCCAATACTCATCCAAGCAATTTTGTTAGGCTCGATGAAGAGGTCTTTAACATAGCCGCTGTAAACGGCTTCGCCCGTGGTGAAGTTGAGTCCAAAGATATTAGTTGCGACCCACATCACAAAAATTCCGATCAAGAGAAGGGGGCTCACGTATTTCATGACGAACTTAAAGAAGCTTGGAATACGAATGGCGGCACCTTCGTGCGCGAGTTGAAACCCTTTTTCAATTCCTAAAATCCAGCCGAAGATTATAATTTGCAGAGTTGAGAGGATAAAGATGAGGAAGGTTCCGACCCAGAAGTCGAGAGTGTCGAGTGCCTTCACGCTGCTACTGAAATAGACTACAAAGGCGCAACCAACTGCAGTAATCATACCGAGCAGGGCAACGGATTGCTTGCGATTGAGTCGAAGCGATTCCTCTAAAAATGCGATGCCCGGCTGGAGCATCGAAAGGGAACTGGTGACTGCTGCAAGAAAGAGAAGGAAGAAAAAGAGGCCACCGAAAATCGCCCCAAATGGC
The DNA here is from genome assembly GCA_965657865.1 of Coraliomargaritaceae bacterium. GTDB lineage: Bacteria > Verrucomicrobiota > Verrucomicrobiia > Opitutales > Coraliomargaritaceae > UBA7445. The sequence goes on from CBFHPQ010000031.1 coordinate 13,059, forward strand.
ATGCTGGCAAAGACCATTGGCAAGACGTTGAAGCCCAGTCCAAAGGTGCCCATACCCGCGACGCCAGCCACCCCAAGGAACGTTACTGCCGCTGGCAGAGTGATGAGTCCGCCGAGCGCGACCTCGCAAAATTCATTCGCGCTCGTGGCCGCCAGACCGCTGAGTACGACATCGTCCCGTCGTTTCAGATAACTGGAGTAGGTAATGATGACCCCAAAGCCCACCGAGAGCGAGAAGAAGATTTGACCTGCGGCGGCGAGCCAGAGTTGGGGGTCGCGTAATTGCTCGCTGACCGAGATGCGACGCACACGGAGGTCGTCGAGGGTCTGGGCTAAGGTTTGTGCGGCGGCGATGCGCTCGGGATCTACAATTTCCTCTTGAGCGATCCACTTGCCGTTGGCATCGAGTGTTTCGCTTACGTGTTTAGTGGGATTCCACATAAAGCCCATGCCGTTGTTAACGTTGCGTTCTGGGAAGGCTGCATCAGGAGTGCCAAGCGTAAGAACGCGCACTAGAATGACGATTGCCAGTATCACAAGGGTGGGCATGGCGTAGCGGCAAAAGAGTTCGATTCCTCGTGAAAGCCCGCGATAGATCAGAACAAAATTCAGGATAAAGACTAAGACGAGGTAAAACCCGACTTGCTGAAGGCCGAAGCCGAGTGCACTTCCGTTTGCCTCAATTCCAATAAAGTTTCCCCAGAATTTTCCAGATTCTTCAACTGTTTCAAAATTCAACTGACCGCTAAAAAAATTGACTGCGTAGCCCAAGCACCATGCTTCAATATATACGTAATACATGTATATAATTACCGGGATCAGCACTCCGATGACTCCTAGATATTTGAAAGCGGGTTTTTGAGTGATGTAGTTTAAAATTCCAGGACAGGCATTGAAACCTGCTTGTCCACCGTGACGCCCCATCGTCCACTCGGCCCAGCAAATTGGTAAACCAATGAGAAGAAAGGCCACGAAATACGCCAGCATGAAGGCTCCGCCACCGTATTCGGCAGCTTGTCCGGGGAAGCGAAGGAAGTTGCCAAGCCCGACCGCGCTTCCTGCGACTGCTAGGATGACCCCGAGTCGGGAATTCCAAGTTTCTTTAATTGCTGTCATGTGCGGGAGTATTAACAGGCAATGCAATTTCTTAATCGAGCAAAAAAATACGCAAACAGAGTGACATTTGCTGAGTACCTGTCGTAATAGGGGGCATGCAGTTGTTAGATCGGTATATTTTAAAGGAATGGTTCGTGGCATTTGTCCTGACTTTAGGGATGGTGCTTGGAATCTTGTTTCTTCAAAACATGCTCGATAAACTGCCGGAGTTATTGAGAGCCAACGCAACTTTCGGGCAGATGTGTTTCTTTTTTGTGTTAGCGATTCCAGCTTATTTGCCCTCGGTCCTTCCCATCATTTTCTTGGTATCGTTGCTCTTCTCTTTGGGAAACCTTCACAAAAATAATGAGATCATCGCGATGCGCGCGCAGGGTAAAAGCCTGCTCTTGATCAGTCGTTCCTTGTGGGGGGCGGGGTTGTTGCTTTCCATTCTGCTATTTTATCTGACTGCATTTGTTGTTCCCAAAACTGTCGAGCAATCACGTACCTTTTTTGACAACCTTGATTTCAAAGCGCGGGAAGCGATGGTGGATGCGCGCAATGTGGGTTTAGTTCACAATCTTGGATTTGATAACCGTCAGGCAGGTCGCCTATGGTTTATGGATCGTTTCAGCGAACGCGCGTGGTTGGCGATGGGCGTGAACGTACACATCCGCGATAGTGAGGGGAATGAGTTGAGTCGGGTGGCAGCTAAAGAGGCGTACTACGATGAACTCAGCGGTCATTGGGTTTTTCTGAATGGGCGCGAATTAGTTTTAGATGCAGAGACAGGCGATCCCTTGCGAAGCATTCCTTTTGAGCGAAAAATTTTCAGTGACTTTGACGAAGATCCGAGTCTGATGCTCTCGCTCCACAAGAAGCCCAACGAGCTTTCACTCTACGAACTCAATCGGATTATCAAAACAATCCCGGTGGAAGATAATCCCGCAGTGCATGCGTATCTCATTCGTTACTTTCAACAAATGGCGAGTCCCTTTACTTGCCTAGTGATGGTTGGGATTGCGGTTCCTTTTGCTGCTTCAGGGGTGCGCGTGAATCCCATGATCGGGATTTCCAAAAGTCTCGCGTATTTCGCGGGCTTTTATGTCCTCATCAATTTTGCTTCCGCGTTGGGGGAACGTGAAATTATTTCTGCTTGGTTTGCGGCGGCGCTGCCAAATTTAGCGATGCTTGGAATTGCGGTCTGGTTATTGAAACGCGCGGATTAATGCACCGTGTTCATTCATTTGTCGCTAATCAAAATTTACAATGCTTCAACTTCGTTCCAATTGTTCGTCTGCTTCCCCATGGGTTGATTTAGAGTCGCTGGTTTTGCCAGACACACCTCTCGAAAACGGTAGTGCGGTCGCATTGCAAGACGCAGATGGCAACGCGCTTGGAACAGGGATTTTTGACACCCGTGATCCGCAGGCGGCATGGCGGCGTTTTTCTTGGGACCCCGAGGCGGTCTTTGATCTTGATTATATCGTTGAGACCATGGAAGCGGCGGTGCAACGGCGCCCTGAAGAATCGTGTCTACGCCTCATCCACAATGATGCCGATTATTTGCCAGGACTGACTATTGATTTGCTTCAAGAAGTTTTGCTCGTGACCACCACTACTGCGGCAATGGATGCGCACCTGCCTGCGATACTTGAGGTTTTAATGGAAGGCTATCAACCGCGTGAAATCCTCATTCGCAACGATTCCTCTGCACGCGCGGCATTTGCGCTTCCACAAGCAATTAAAACTTACAGCGGAAATCCGCTCAAAGGATTCTGGATTGAAGTCGATGCTTTGCGTTATCGGGTTGACCCTGCTGATCCTGAAAAGCCGCTCTTTCCTTTGGAGCAACGCGAACAATTTTCATTAGTGGGGAGTTTATGCGGTGGACGTTCCGTGCTTGATCTCTACGGAAATGCGGGTGCGTTTGCCCTACAAGCGCTCAAGCAAGCGGCCACGTCCGCAACCGTTGTTCATCCCAACGCCGAGTATCTCAAAGTCGTGGGTGCGAACGCACAGCGCAATTGCCAACAGGTGCAAGTGATTGCGGGAGACCCCGCTACCTATCTGGCAGAAGCTTCTATCGGGCAATTTGAATGTATCACCATCGATCCACCTGCCGAATTAGAGGGTGGGGCAGCGACCCTGGCACAGCTTCAAAGCGATGCTTTCCGCTGTCTCCCTGCGGGGGGCGTCTTGGCAACCTATTGCCGCGATCCCGAATTCAGCGCCGATGCCTTTGAAGCGCTCGTAACCGAAGCCGCCGCGCACGCTGGGCGTGAAGCCCGTCTCTTTGCGCGCATTGCTCAACCCTTTGATTTCCCCATCCTTTTAAACCTTTCTACCAGTCAGGTATTGAGCGGACTCATTCTGCAAGTTGAGTGAGGCGTCCAAGGTTTAAACCTGTTTTTTGTATAATTTTACATTTGACATAAGTATTGTATTAAAAATAGTCAAAATCATGAATTATAAAAAGTTAATCCTGCTTCCGTTCCTTCCTGTTTGTTTAATCGCGAATCTTCAAGCGATTGAATTATCGAATGCTTATAATTCAGTGGGCGCTAGTTATCAAAGCTCGTTTGGAGATGAAAAAAGTTCGGGTTTCGGTTTTGATATTTATTCTGAGGTTTTTGAAACCGCTTTTGTAGTTGGTTTATCATATGCTAGCACTGAATATGAAGAGGTTAATGACTTTGATCTTAGTAGTTTAGGCATGATAAGTAAGACCTTTGGTATTGGATTAGGTTATGTCTATTCAGTTAACCCTAACTTAGATATCATTCCAAGTATTTCATATAGTATGGGTTCTTTAGAAACATTGGGCACTGATATTGCGGATCTTACAGTTATTAACTTTGCAATAACCTCTAGGTATCAATTATCCGAAAATTCAATTTTAAAATTTGGGATAAACTTTTCAGACACATCTATGGACACAAAATCCACTAGCACTGCTTTTAAAAACAAGCTGACAACTGCGCTTTCAAATCTTGGTAGTACCGGGACTGGAGCTGATTTTATAAATTCAATGTCAGAGTCAGATAGAGATGAAAGCATTAGTCTTGGCTATGAGTATGGACTCTCCGAAGATTTAATTCTAGACCTCGGGATTTCCACTTCTGATTTTGATACCTACCAATACGGCTTAGGCGTCAGATGGTCTTGGGGAAGTTAATCCGCCTTTAAGTATTTCTTACAAGCTCCA
>CBFHPQ010000032.1:0-17208 GCA_965657865.1 Coraliomargaritaceae bacterium
GTGAGGCTCCCGCCTTCTTCACAGTTACGTGCCGCGGAAAAGAGCTGTCTTGGTTTTTCAAGGGCTCGACTATCAAGGCCACCGGTCATGGTGCGACCGCCTTTTCCAGAAGCAGAATTATAAGCGCGGGCTAGGCGAGTGATGGAATCGAGAAGAAAAACGACATCTTTTCCGGATTCAACGAGGCGCTTTGCACGTTCAATCGCGAGTTCTGCAATCCGTAAATGATTGCTCAATTCCTCGTCGTTTGAGGAAGCGTAAATTTCTGCATCAACGGTCCGTTTAAAGTCTGTGACCTCCTCGGGACGTTCATCCACAAGCAAAACAATTAAATGACAATCTGGATTTTTTTCGACAACACCGTGCGCAATATCGTGGAGGAGAGTGGTTTTACCCGTGCGTGGAGGGGCAACAATCAAACCGCGAGTTCCCTTACCGATGGGGCAGAATAAATCGATGATACGGGTTGTTAAGCGACCGTCATCTGCTTCAAGCACAATTTGCTCATCGGGTGCAATTGAAGTCATTTGTTGAAAGCTAAAGCGGCCTTTCCGTTCTTCGAGAGTGGCATCGTCAACGGTATTAATGAAACGTACCTTTGGATTCGGGAATTTCGAGTTGTGAAATGAATTTGCGGAAATAAAATTTCCTGCTTTTAGCTTAAATCGTTTGATCAGCTCGCGGGGAACAAAGGGATCATTAGGGGTAGTTTTACCATTGCGAGACGGGTCGAGCAATTGACCTGTTTTATTAGGTAAAATTTCTAATATCCCAGTAACCGTAATTTCATTATCATTAGATACTTTTTCTTCGGTACTCATGAAAAATCGTTTTCGTATGTGTATAGCGTTAAAAGGTGCGTGTGCAGCCTTGTGTTATTCGTGCGCGCAAAACGTTGAGAGGGTGCGCGATTATAGGGGGTGTTATCTGATCGAGAATTATCTATGTAATCTCTATGTTTAGAAACCCAACTTGTCCTAAAACAATCTTATCCAAAGCAATCTTAAATGCTTTGTCAACGCTCCTTGAGACAAATTTCAGTCAACAAATAGGCGCAATTAGCGATTACACGCCGGTACGAATGTTGGATAGTTTTTCTTTGAGTGCTGCTTTTTGACTCGGTTCTAGTTTCTCGCGATTGAGCTCTAGGGTTGCTTCGTTTTCTTTAAAGCAACTGCACATGTCTTGTGAATCAATGACCTGCTTGTTAAATTTTCCGCAAAACACGCACAACTTGACGTGAAATTTCAAAAAGAAACGGCGCATAGGCGGCATACTTTGAAGGTCTTCTTTATGAAGTGCTTTGGAAACTTGTTTGCAGGTGAACATTATTAAATACTAATTAAATTTTAGGATCTGTCCAATTTGTTTCTAACAATTGTTTTAATTGTTGTCGTGCGCGGTGTAACAAGACCCATAGATAGTTCGGTGTGACATCCAATAACTTACAAACTTCTTCAGTTGTTTTATCTTCTAAGACGCGGAGGATAAATGCCTGACGAGCCGGCTCCTTCACTTCTTTGATGCAGCTGTCAAAAACAACCCAAAATTCGGAGTTATCGTAGTATTTGCGCGGATTGAACTGCCAAGGGTCAGGGTTAGTAGTGGCGATTCCGCTATACTTGAACCAAAAACTTTCTAAGAGCGCTTCATCTTCGGCTTCGATATCAACCTTGTTTTCTTTGATCGATTTTCTGATTTGGTCGACGATTTTATTGCGCATGATCCCGCGAAGCCAAAATTTGATGTCGCGGCTCCCGTCGAAACTTTTGAGTGCTTTGATTCCGGCTAAAAGAGTATCTTGCACGCAATCTTGTGCAGCTTCTGGGTTGCGAAGCCGAGACATTGCAAATCCGTAGAGGTAGTCTCCGTATTTATCGACCCACTCCTCAGGTGGAGTAATGGGCACTTTTCCTGAGGGTTTGTTTGTATCAGCCATTAAATAAGAAGTCGTGCAAAGAATTGGTGCGTAGAGTAGGGTATATGAAGTTAAGCGTATTGGGCTTAAGTGGCATCTGAACCCTCAGTGCTGTCCTCGGAAGTTTCAACCTCAGCATCTGTTTCAGAAGAATCACTGGGGTCTTCTTCGTCGCGTTCACTCGCAATTACTTTCGATATACCGACTAAAGTGTCGCCATCTGAGAGATTAACGAGTTTCACTCCAGAAGCCGAGCGTCCGGTAATACGCACATCTTTAATGGGTGAGCGGATTGCCTGACCTTTTAGGGTGAACATCATGATTTCATCTTCGTCGGTTACCGATAGGGCACCTGCAACCTTCTCAGTTTTCATTGCGATGATTCCAGAACCACCCCTTGATTGTTGGCGGTAGTCGTCGAAAGCAGTACGTTTTCCGAGTCCGTTCGCCCCTGCAATGAGGAGTTTGGCTTCAGGGTTAACGATCTCGATGGCTACAACCGCATCTGAATCAGACTTGAGCTTTATACCGCGCACCCCACGAGTCGCACGTCCTTGATCGCGTAGGTCGGTCTCTGGGAATTTGATGGATTGTGCTTCTTCGGTAACGAGTAGGATGTCGTCCGCGCCAGTGGTAAGGCGTGCTCCAATTAAGGCATCACCGCTATCAATATTGATTCCGATAATGCCGCCTTTGCGGAAATTACGGAAATCGGAAAGGAGGGTTTTCTTAGTCACGCCATTGCGGGTGGCAAGAACGATGCGTTGATCCGATTCATCAAAGTCCTTAACGCAAATCATGGCGGCGATTTTTTCGCCTTCTTGAAGCTCTAAGACATTTGCAATTGCACGACCTTTTGCGGTACGGGAACCTTCGGGAATGTGATACACTTTTTCTACATACACGCGTCCGCTGTTCATGAAGCACATTAAGTAGTCATGCGTTGAGGCGGTGAATAGATGCTCGACAAAATCGTCTTCGTATTGACCTGAACCGATTACGCCTTTACCGCCACGTTTTTGGGAACGGTAGGCATCGAGATTGGTACGTTTGATGAAGTTGTTATGGGTAACGGTAATCATGCAACCTTCGTTCGGTACGAGGTCTTCCATTGATAAATCACCATCGATTGCAAGGAGCACTGAGCGACGTGGATTCCCGTATTTTTCTTTCATCTCGCCCAATTCAGTTTTGATCACTCCAAGAAGTTCTTGCTCGTTTTCTAGGATAATCCGAAGTCCTTCGATTTTTTCCATTAAATCGCGGTACTCGTTTTCAATCTTATCGCGCTCAAGTCCAGTCAGTTGATACAGGCGTAGCTCAAGAATAGCGTTCGTTTGCAACTCGCTAAGCGGGTACTTCGTCATGATCGCTTTTTTTGCTTCATCGCGGTTTTTCGAAGCGCGGATGATTTTTACGAAGTCATCGAGGTTATCGAGGGCGATTTTGTAGCCTTCTAAAATATGGGCGCGCGCTTCAGCCTTGCGCAGGCGGAATTGCGTACGACGGTAAATGACATCACGACGGTGATCGATATAGCAAACTAGCATTTCTTTGATGTTCATTTGCTTGGGTCGACGATTGTCGAGCGCGAGTAAAATGACACCAAAGGAGCTTTCAAGGGGGGTGCTCTTGTAGAGTTGATTGATAATAACGCGAGGGATTGCGGCACGTTTAAGTTCGATGACAATGCGCGTCTCTTCAGTCGACTCATCGCGGAGGTCTGCAATGCCTTCGATTGCTTTAGTTTGAACGAGTTCTGCAATCCGCATGACTAAGGTCGCGCGGTTTACGTTGTAAGGAATCGCGGAGATGATAATTTGTTCTTTGCCACCTGACTCGACAACATCTGCAATGCCCCGAGTACGTACAATGCCGCGACCAGTTTTCAAATAGCTTTCGATTCCGGATTTTCCATGAATAAAGCCTCCGCCTGGGAAATCGGGTCCAGGAATCAATTGGAGCAATTCATCTAGATCAATCTTTGGATTATCAATAATCGCGCAGGCAGCATCGATAATTTCATTTAAATTATGCGGGGGTACGTTGGTGGTCATACCCACCGCAATACCCGTTGAACCATTCATGAGAAGATTCGGCAGGGCGGATGGAAGCACGGAAGGCTCGGTCGTGCTCTCTTTGTAATTGGGAACAAAGTTTACGGTGTCCTCGTCGATGTCCTTAAGGAGATCTTCGGCAATGCTTTCCAGTTTACACTCAGTATAACGATAGGCGGCAGCAGAGTCCCCATCAATCGAACCAAAATTACCTTGCGGTACAATCAAAGGGTAACGCATGACCCATTTTTGGGCGAGGCGCACAAGGGTGTCATAAACTGAGGAGTCACCGTGTGGGTGATAATTCTTAAGTACTTCACCGACCACACCTGCACATTTATCGAAGGGGCGGTTATGTAAAAGCCCTTCGCGAAGCATTGCGTATAGGATTCTACGTTGTACCGGCTTTAAGCCATCGCGAGCATCCGGCAGCGCACGACTGACGATAACGGACATCGAATAATCGATGTAGGCCGTTTGCATGATCTCGGTAATCGAGGTGTTTTCAGCCGCATTCGCAGCGCTTGTAGGTTCGTTAGGAGGATTTTCCATTAAATTGAAAGTCGTTAAATTTTATGTGTACTTCAGGGGGTAGTTCGGAACGTTAGGCATCGATGTGCGAAACATTGAGAGCGTTGTCTTCGATAAAGGCTCGGCGCGAGGGGACGTCTTCTCCCATTAACATTGAGAAAATGTTATCGGCGGCAGCAGCATCGGCGATGTCCACTTTTAAAAGACGGCGTGTATTAGGATCCATCGTTGTTTCAAACAATTGTTTCGGATTCATTTCTCCCAAACCTTTGTAACGCTGAATGCTGAGTCCTCGACGCCCGATTAGGCGGATGTTATCAACGAGTTCAATGATTGAATGGAGCTCGATACGTTCTTCTTTTTTCGGGTCTCCGAGATTTTCAACGAGGTCGTAACGCGCCTCTTCAGTCTTGGAGAATTGATGCGTATCAATGCCCGCATCTGCCAAATCACGAAGGAGTTTTGCCATTTCAGTCGACTCAAATATTTCGTGAAGGGAAATGCGTTGCTGTACCTTTAGACCTTCATCGTTTGTGATTTCGCGCACTAAGATGTTGTTAACGTCTGCATCATCAAACTCATAGTCTTTGTAGAATGCGGCGCGTTCGTCATCATTTTTTAAGAAGCGAAAATCTTCTTCGTTACCGGTGCGAATTCGTGCGATATAACGCGGCAGGGCATAGGTTTCGGTGTCGTGATTATCGAGATAGCTTGCGAAATTGCACCCGTAGCGAGTCACTCCACGTCCTACCATCTCAAGGCGGGAGAGCGCTTCCACAAGTTCGTCGATTTTAGTGCCGGTTAAGCTTCGGTCATCGCGTTTGCGGATAAGGGTCACTTCTTCGGAACCAAGTTCGAGGAGAATGCGATTGAGTTGGGTGTCGTTATCGACGTATTGCTCGCGGCGTTTGCGTTTGATCTTATACAGCGGTGGTTGCGCAATGTAGACGTAGCCTGACTCAATGAGGCCTTTCATTTGACGGAAGAGGAAGGTGAGGAGCAGGGTGCGGATATGGGCCCCGTCCACATCGGCGTCAGTCATAATGATGATCTTGTGATAACGCGCCTTTGTGGCATCAAATGCGCCGTCGCCTTCGTGATCTCCGATGCCAGTACCGACTGCAGTGATGAGGGTACGAATTTCATTGTTGTTGAGTACCTTATCCAAACGAGCCTTTTCGACGTTGAGCAGTTTACCGCGAATAGGAAGGATTGCTTGAGTGCCACGATCACGGCCCTGCTTAGCAGAACCACCTGCGGAATCACCCTCAACAATATAGAGTTCAGAAACGGCAGGATCCTTAGAAGCACAATCAGCTAGTTTTCCTGGAAGACCCCCAGAGGAGAGGGCGCCTTTCCGAACGGTCTCGCGCGCTTTGCGAGCGGCCTCACGTGCACGTGCCGCATTTAAACATTTATCGATCAGCTTTTTAGCAATCTGTGGGTTGGTCTCAAAATAATACTTGAGTTCTTCGCCTGTAATTTTTTGAACAATGCCATCCACTTCACCATTAGAGAGTTTGGTCTTCGTCTGACCTTCGAATCTTGGTTCTGGGACTTTAACAGATATAACAGCAGTCAATCCTTCGCGAGCATCATCCCCAGACAAGGAAGGATCTTTATCTTTTATAATGTTATTTTGCTTTGCGTAGGCATTAATCACACGGGTAAGCGCGGTTCGGAATCCAGATAGATGCGTGCCGCCTTCAATATTGTGAATCGAATTTGCGTAGGCATAGATTTGATCGCTGTAACCGTCGTTATATTGGAAGGCGACATCGACTACAATATTTGCGTCCAAGTCTGGATTCGGGCAAGGCGACTCACCGTGAAAATTGATGGGATCTTCGTGAAGAATATTTTTGTTTTCGTTCAGGAAACTGACGTATTCCGAAATGCCTTCCTTAAACATAAAGGTTTCAGATTTATTACTGCGTTCATCGTTAAAGATGATGTTGATTCCCGGATTTAGAAACGCTAGCTCCCTGAGTCTTTTACTGAGGAGTTCAAATTTAAACTCGCGAGTGGTTAGAAAGATTTCTGGGTCTGGGAGGAATGCAATCCGACTCCCAGTACGTTTTGTTTCTCCAATGACTTTAATTTTCTGCGTTGTTATACCGCGCGAGAATTCCATTTTGTGAACTTTTCCATCGCGCCGGACTTCAACTTCAAACCATTCTGAAACCGCGTTTACGCACTTGGCTCCAACACCATGCAGGCCGCCCGAAACCTGATAAGCTCCCTTGCCGAACTTGCCGCCAGCATGCAGATTTGTCATCACTAGCTCCAAAGCAGGAATCTTGTATTTCGGGTGCACATCAACGGGAATGCCGCGTCCATCATCCTCAATTGAGCAGGAACCGTCGTTATGAATGCTTACTTTGATCTCTGAACAAAACCCTGCGAGGGCCTCATCAATTGAATTATCCACGATTTCAAAAACGCAGTGATGTAACCCTCTTTCATTGGTATCGCCAATGTACATATCGGGTCGTTTACGAACGCCTTCGAGTCCTTCCAGTTTTTGGATTTTTGAAGAATCGTAGACATCTTCTTTGCCATTTGGGGCACTTGTATTGTTGGGTATATTTTCTGGTAATTCTTGTTCAGACATAAGCTTAATAATTTATGCACTCTCTTCCGTACTTACCACCAAAAAAAGCTCCAAATCGCATTTTTTTATGTATATGATAAGTCGTTATAAATGAATTACTTATGTATATTTTTGAGTCTTTTTTACCGAGCGTGAGAAATAAGTTTACTTATTGAGTCAAAATAATAGTTTTAATCCCAGTGAAAGTCTCAAATAAACTCGAATATGCCTGTCGTGTCTTAGCGCATTTAGCGCGTTTTCATGCGCAGGAAACGCTGTTACATATCGATAGTTTAGCGACATCGGAAGCAGTACCAGCAAATTATTTGGTGCAGATTTTAAATGAGTTAAAGAGCAAAGGGTTGATCATTAGCAAGCGGGGCAAACAGGGTGGATATGCTCTGTCGCGTTCGCCTGAGCGCATACAATTGAGAGACATTGTGGAAGCGGTTGACCCTGAGTTGCTCGATATTGAGTTTTCAACGGAAGGAGAGTCTGGAAAACAAGTAGCAACTGTTTGGAACTCAATCGGTAAAAGTTTTTGCAACGAGGTCGACGCTTACACCTTAGACATGCTGATTCCGACCGACTCAAGCGAGATGTATTACATCTAAGGTACGACTTAGAGTGAAGGCGTCCATTGTGGACGGTTCTCTAGAATGACCAGAAAATTGGGACTACCAAGACCGTAACTGCGCAGCAAATGATATTGAGCGGAAGTCCGACCTTCGTGAAATCTTTAAATTTATAACCGCCTACGCCGTAGATATAAGTGTTTGTCTGATAGCCTATAGGCGTCGCAAAACTTGCGGATGCCGCAATACAAGAACCCACTACAAAAGGACGAGCGTCGACCCCGAGTGTCGCCGCGATTCCCAGCGCGATGGGTACCATGAGCGCGACTGCGGCATTGTTGGAAAGGAATTCAGTAAAGGTCGAGGTAATGACATAGATAAGTAGAAGCATGGCGACGTTCTGCAGATGCTCAGGCACAACGCCATCTACCGCGCTTATTAATTTACCCGCTATCAGTAAACTGGCTCCCGTGCTGTCCATTGCCATACCGAGCGCAAGCATTCCAAAGATAATTATCAAGATACTCCATTCCACTGATGCGTAGGCATCTTTGGGCTTCATGCATCCACTTAAAAGGAGTAAGGCGACTCCCAGGCTAGCAGCTGCTAGGATCGGGACGATTTCAAACGACGCGAGGGCAACCACGCCAATGCTTGTCAGTAGCGCAATTGGCATTTTAGCGCGTACATCTTTTGCGGGGACTCGTGGGCGATCGAGGAGAATGAGCTCCTCGCTGTTTGCTAAGTTTTCGATGGCTTTATTTGAACCCATCATCAAGAGGGTATCGCCTGCTTGAATTCGAAGCTCATTGAGTTGTTCTCTTTGATTTTGTCCCTTGCGGTGGAGTGCCACTACGACCATCCGAAAACGTTGACGGAAATTAATTTCGCCTAAAGTTTTACCCGCGATTGTAGCATTGGGTGAAACAACGCCTTCCACAATTGCACCTTCATCGGTGGCAATTGTTTCGAGGTCTTCCGAGAGTTCTATTTTTAGAGCGATTCCTTTTTCGGAGTGGGCAGCTGCTACCCCAGAAGGATGGCAGGAGAGAACGAGGCGGTCGCCAGCCTCAAGCTTTACTTTTAGCGGGTCTCCTGAAACTGCAACGCCATGGCGGACAATTTCAAGGAGTCGAATTCGGCGTGATTTCAGAAATCCACACTCGGCGGCAGGTGTTCCGATAAGGTTGGAGTCAAATCGTACAAATGCCTCAGTGATGTATTCTTCGCGTTCGGCATCGCTGAGAATCGAAGTGAGGGTCTCTCTTCGAGGGAGCAAGCGGTCAGCAAAGAGGACTAAATAAATAGAACCCGCAGCTAAAATGGGAAGACCCACTGCAGCGAGTTCAAACATCCCAATGGGATCGTGTCCTGCTTCTCGAAGAATGCCGCTTGCTAAGAGATTGGTGCTCGTGCCAAGGAGGGTACAAGTGCCGCCAAAGATCGAGGCATATGACAAAGGAATGAGTAATTTTGAGGAAGGCAGACCCATCTCACGCGAAAGGGTCAATACTACGGGCATTAATACTATCACCACAGGGGTGTTATTGACGAAAGCGGAGACCGCGGCCACGCCGATCATCATCACGAACAGAAAACGTCGGTACGGGTAATTAACCAAGCGACCCAGATAGCTGGTAATTAAGTCAATTGCGCCGGTTCGCTCCAAGGCTGCACTCACGATAAACATGGCAGCGATGGTCAAGGGAGCGGAATTGCTAAAAACCGATAGGATTTGCTCCATGTTGGGCAACTGGGTGCTCTTAGAAAGCATGCTGACAAACAAGAGGGTAGCGAATACGGTGAGCGCAGTGAGGTCAGCCGATATACGTTCCCATATAAAGCTAGCGATCGCGAAGCCAAGCAGCGCGAAGACAAAGTATATTTCCCAAGTCATGGATTGTTAAAGTTGCTTATCTTAATCGAAGCAGGATGTTAAAATTTTAATTGCTGGCAAGCTGTGATTATAGCGCAAAAATGATTCGCATTGATCAAGGGGAGCGTTAGATTTCGAGTTGTTTATGGATAAAGCCCTATTCTATGATCACCTTATTCAGACTCTACGTGTGGAGGCTGGTCATGCCTTGAATGCATCGCGTGATGCTGCGGAGTATGCAACTGACGAAGAATCTCGGGCAGAATCAAAATGGGACACGCAAGGATTGGAAGCTTCCTACCTAGCTGCGGGGCAAGCGAGTCAAGCGAAGCAGTGGATCGAAGCGATTGAAGAGTTGCAGTCGGAACGGGAAGATTTGTTGAAGAATCGAGCAGCAGTCTCATTGGGAGCACTTTTTGTTTGTTCGTTGAGTGGCGCTGAAGAATGTTTCTTTTTCGCAGGTGTTGCCGGTGGGCACAGCGTGCGGATTGCGGATATAGAGGTGACCGTTATAACGCCTCAGTCACCGCTTGCGCACAGTCTTCTTGGAAAGCAACAAGGAGATTCATTTACGCTCGCGAATGGACGTGCTGGTACGATTCTCTCGGTAGAGTAACGTATGCTGCGGGCAATTCGGCAGTTACCTAGTTCCAGAGATAACTCTGTGCGGATCCCAAGCTCTTATCGTTGGCGTCTTTGATTGTAAAACGCCACGCCGCAGGTGCGCGATTATCGCCGTACGGCCAATCAGAACCCGTAAGACCAAATAGGATTTCGCGACTTGAGCCACGTTCAGCAGGGAGGGTTAGATCAAAGGTTTGAACTTCAGTTGATAAGGGCGAGTAGATTTCAGCAAACAGACGCGCACCGCGCGGAAGGCGATTGATTTTAGTGTCGAGGTGGATGGCAAAGTAGAAGCCAGCGCGGATCTTAGCTTGGCTTCGAACGACCGTGCGGTCTCCGTGTTCTTCGACGCCGGTGAGAAATTCATTGATGCGTTTAAAATCCCGATCCTCCATGAAGGTGGGATCAATGTCCTTGAATTTAACCTGCGTTATCGCCTCATTATTGGTAGACGAACAAGCGCTAAGGAATAAACTGAAAATTAGAATACTGAATGCGAATCGCATAGTTAGGAGCATTGCACGCGACACTGACTTGTCAACGCTAGGCAATGTAGGCTCCAGGATCGCGCCGCATTACCATGATCGACTCGGCGCGACTCGAAGCGTTTCAAAATTAGATGGGTCGATTTCTTGTACAAAACGACTGGGATTCATCCGCATCACATTTTGCCCGCGTTGATTGAGCATGGGGTAACTGAGATAGAGTTCATCCATAGCGCGCGTGGCAGCGACGTAAAAGAGACGTCGTTCTTCTTCGAGGTCGCCCGTGTCGATGGTTCGTTGGAGTGGGAATAATCCGTCGGCGAGTCCCATAATAAAAACAACGGGAAATTCTAAGCCTTTAGCTTGGTGAATAGTGGTTAGGCGCAGGCAGTTTTTCTGGTCTTCACTCGTACGTTCATTGCTTTCAGATGCCAAGAGCACGAGTTGCGCGAGCAGTTCTTCCATCGTTTCATAACGCCCGGCGAAAGCTATGAGGCTTTGAAGGTCGTCTTCGCGATCAGTCCAATTCGGATAAATTTCTCGAATATAGTTACTATACCATCCTTGTAACGCGAGTTCGATGACATCGGCAGGAGCCTTCTCGGTGAGAGCGGTGTTGATTTCTAAAATAGTTGCGGCGAGTGAGGGCCATTCTTCACGCGCGGCTGCAGGTACTTTTGCCAATACTTTAGCGTCGGTCAGTACTTCGCAGAAATTACGAGACTCTTTTTCTGCTAATTGACGCGTAAACGCGTGGATGCGTTCAGCGCTTTTGGGTCCGACTTTTGGCAAGAGGGTGGTGAATCGAGCAAAAGCCGAGACGTCCGCTGGATTGGAAGCAAATCGAATTTGCGCGGTAAAATCTTTAATGTGTGCCTGTTCAAAGAAGCGTACTCCGCTTGTAATTTGATAATCAATATTACGACGGGAAAGCTCCATCTGTAAATCCATTGCGTGGTAATGGGCACGGTATAAAATCGCAATATCAGAGAGGTTACGCCCTTCATCGACGAGTCCTTCAATGCGCTGAAGGATGAAATTAGCTTGCCCACGCGCATCCATGAGCGGAACAAAATACGGACGTTCTCCGCTTTCCTTTACTGGACGCAATTCTTTGTGGTAGCCGCGACCACTGGGTTGATTTGCCAAGACCGAATTTGCGAATTCTAGGATTTCAGGCGTACTTCGATAATTGGTTTCAATTTTATGCAGCGCGGCATCAGGGTGCCGCTCTTCGAAGCGTAAGATGTTATCAAAGTCGGCACCGCGCCAAGTATAAATGCATTGTGCGTCGTCACCCACTGCCATCACTTGGTGATGAATTCCGATGCGATCGATAATTTCGGACTGCAAACGATTGGTGTCTTGAAACTCATCGACCAAAATATGTTTAAAACGTTCTTGATAGATGGCGGCAATTTCAGGGTGTTCGCGCAACAGCTTCACTAAATGCTCAAGAAGGTCATCGTAATCCACGACCTGCTGAGTGAGCTTTTCTTTTTGATAGGCCTTATAAAAACTCTCTGCTTTATCAGCGATCCCGTCGACGAAAGGAAAGTAATCAACCGCCTCATCGCTGACCGAGTTGCAGGTATTACGCGCATAGCTAATCATGTTCGCGATGACCTTTGGTTTCGGATTTTGCTTTCCTTTAATAAACCCCGAATCAACCGAGTTGATACAGTTTTTTAAAAGAGTCTCCGCCTCGCTTTCATCTAAAATCGTGTAATGCCGTTTGAGTCCTATTTTCTCTCCATGCACGCGTAAAATTCGTTGGGCGATGCTGTGGAAAGTGCCGCCCCATAACTGACGGCGTGAGATGCCCGATAAATCCTCTACCCGTTCAAGCATTTCCCGAGCAGCTTTGTTTGTAAAGGTGAGCAAGAGGATTTCATGTGGTTGAATGCCCGAATGAATGAGGTAAGCGACGCGGTAGGTGAGGGTGCGCGTCTTTCCCGAGCCCGCTCCAGCCAAGACGAGGGCGGGACCCGGTTCTGCGGTCACCGCCGCGTATTGCTCATCATTGAGCTCGCCTCTAAAATCAATTTCAGGGACTGCAGGGAATAAATGATCCGGAATTTCTGACATATTTCAAAGTTCATTAGGGCAGGGAGTGGGCAGGGTGCAAAGCAAAAGCAGAGTATTTTGTGATTTCCTTAAAACTCGCCTTTGTGAGTTGCGGTTTTAATAAGGAGTGATTGCTTAAATCAGATGGAGTTTATCCCCGTTGAAAATCTATCCAGTTACGACAAGGCGAGTCTGCGTATTTTTTTGCAGGCGTGTCAGGATGCAGCTTGTGAAAAGAATCATTTTCAAATCGCAAGCATTTCCCTTGAGTGTGGATACATTTCACCGCTGGCGGTTTTAGAATCGATTTACGATGCTGAAGAATTGCACTTTTACGTCGAGCGACCTGCGGATGAGGTTGCCTTGGCGGGAATGGGTGCAGTCGTGCAATCTGTCTTTAGTGGCACGGATCGTTTCAAAGAGGCCAAAGAATTTTCTGAGACAATTTTGGAGCACACCATCGTGGTTGGGAATCTCGACGTACCGTTTACTGGTCCACACTTTTTTTCTGCCTTTTCATTTTCTGATACTGTTCCTGAAAGCAATCCCTTTCCGTCAGCCACGATTTTTATGCCCCGTTGGCAAGTTTCCCGCTGTGGGGGTCGTTATGGTGCAGTGGCAAATGTTCTAGTCGATAAAGATTCAGATTTAGACGCGCTCGTGGATTCAATTTGGGACGCGTACGATAAATTTTCTGCCTTTGATTACGGCTCGATTCAGAATCAAACAAAGTCGGCTTCCAATGCAACGGCACGCACTATTGTAAAGGAGACTGATCTGGGCGGATTGTCTTACGAAAATGCGGTTGAACACGCATTGCATGCTATCGATACAGGCGCTTATGAAAAAATCGTTCTCTCGCGTGGGATTGAACTGGAGGCGGATCACGCGTGGGATCCCATTGACGCCTTAAATCGATTGCGCTCACGTTTTGCGGACTGCTTTACTTTTTCCTTCGGCAATGGTGCAGGGAGTAGTTTCATTGGAGCTTCTCCCGAACGCTTACTGCGGATTCGCGACGGCCAATTACAGACCGAAGCGATTGCGGGTTCTGCCCCTCGTGGAGCAACGACTGCTCAAGATGCTAAACTCGCTCAGGGCTTGCTCAAAAGTACAAAGGATTTACATGAACATGCCTGCGTTCGAGATTCAATCGTGCGTCGCCTCGCGCGGGTTGGAGTTGAAGGAAAACCCGAAAGCGGCTCGCGCTTGTTGCCCCTTGCAAACGTGCAACATTTACGAACCACTATTAAAGCAGAAGTCGATTCCTCCGTTCATATTTTAGACGTCGCCAGTGAATTACATCCCACACCCGCAGTCGGCGGTACTCCGCGTGAGGCCGCTCTCCAAGCCTTGCCCGATCTTGAAGCCATAGAACGGGGACTCTATGCCGGCGCACTCGGTTGGTTCAATCATCGCAATGAAGGCGAAATCATAGTCGGGATTCGTTCCGCATTGATCAAAGGACATTCAGCGAAGCTCTACGCAGGGGCAGGGGTTGTTAAAGGCTCCAAGCCCGAAGGTGAAATCCGCGAGACCGATATGAAACTTCGTGCTCTTTATCATGCCCTCGCACTCGAACGAGCCGATCGCGTGGATTGATTAATATTTCTGTTCAATTGCCTGAGTAGCTGATTGAGGAGCCAGAAATACAGGCAATCGAATCTTTGCAAACAAGGAAGAAAAACAAGCCGCGCAGCTACTTCTAATTACTTAGTTATTACTCTCATTAGCGTAGTTTGCTCGTTTTGTATGAATTAGCACAGAAATTGCTAACAATTGATATTAATTACATTTGAATAGTGAGCTGTTTGTGTGTGTGCTGACTCATTCCTTTAATTACCTTTTTCTTTAAAACTACGACTCTCTCTCGAAGACTTTTACTTTACGCCTTATGAATAACAGTTCCTCTAGATTGCGGCACCGATCAAAATCGCATGAAAGCGCAGATCAATCCAGTCGACGCAAGTTTAGCTTTTTTGCTTTTTTGAAGTTTTTGGTGAGCGTGGTCATTGCGGTTGCTTTAGTGTTACTTGTGAATCAGTTGGAGGTTTTGATTCAGGCTGCAGAGGAATTTATTTTGCACATGAAACTTTATGGCATTGATGAGGTGAATAGGTAAGCATTGGTACTGCCATCTTGAAACGGTATAATCGAGTCCCTGCAATGTACCTTAATCGCATCTTAAGCGTCACTTAACTGCAGTCAGCTGAGAGTTGTCCGAAGGTCTCGTTCTTCATTTGCTCTCTCTGCGAGATAGGTTCGAGTCGTAAAACAGGTCAAAGGCTACATACAAAGGCTAGACCTGATTGGCTTAACAGTTTCCAGATATGTCATGCCCTGCTTGCGTAGGATGCTCTTGGCTTGGGCGGGAAGGGAAAAGGCAGCGAGGATAAAATTCTATATTTTACGTTTGTCCCCTTTTAGCCCCCCTATGTATTTTGCAAGGTGAGCAGCCCCTGGAGGCAGTACACGCACCAATCCAGTAGGCTCCTTAAATTCGATGAACCGGTCTGAATGTAGCTTTCTAATCGTTCGAGTAAGATAACCTTGGGTCTTTGCTTCGATGTATCGCTCTAGATCTTCTAAAGATGCGCCTCCTGGTGAAGTTCCTGCTAGAAGAAGAACTTGAAGGTTTTGCGGGGTCTTGGGGTCAAGCACGCGGCGAACATTCTCTCCTTCCCATACTAAAGGCACAGTGATAGTTGCAAGTTGCTGAACGGCTCGATCTGCATCGTCTGGAGTCGTGTCGTGGAAGACGCGGATAAACTCAGCGAGAATCCACTTCACGGTCTCGATCACGAATCCGGAATCCATACGGTTGGAGGCCACATCGCCACCGACATGACCAACGCCACGATTATTCCGAACCTCGTAAAGAGCCGGAAGAATTCGGGGAATTAATATCTGAAAACTCCTTGGAACGTCTGTTTTACTTTCAAGTCTTCGGCAGGCTTCCACAAAGTTCGGCGGCTTGCTAGGCCTTAGCGCAAATATTCCTGAGGCATGCCCGTCTAGAATCGTGTAGACAATCTCGCTGAAACGGCCGCCGCTAAGCTCGGCCGGCGACCAACGACCTTCAAAATATGCCTGAACGATTGTATCATACTCCTCCAATAGAGGCTTTCGGAGGCCTTTCGGGATACCAAAGAGTAAAGTGTTACGATCCAAAACTAGAGAGATTTTTTACCTTCAGTAGTCACGAAGAAAAGGTTTCCATCTTTCTCGCAATGACCTTTCTTAATGTGCTTGTTTAGACAATCAGACGGGTTGTTGATTTTTGTCTGGTAAGAAGTCTTCAGTGCGTTGGCTATGTCAGAGGTAGAAAGCCTATTCTTGCCTTTAGACTCAAGCCATAAGGCGGTTGCGATGAATTTCCTTGATTGATTTTTTTCAGCGTTTTTCTCTTTTAGAAAAGTGGCCAACGGCTTTTCGCCAATATCTGAATCGTGCTGAATCGGTGTATGATCGATTCCGCTTTCAACTGCCTTCAAGGCGGGAGCCACTGCCGCAAGGTCTTTCGCATTAGAGAATAGTTTATCTAGTTGTTCAGCGACCCACTCTTGGTCGCCCTCGGCCTGAAAGAAAATCGTTCCGATTGTTATTTCGATTTTTGCGTCTGTCATAGTATTTTTTATTTAGTTAACGTTGGTTTTGAGATATACGCTTAAGCGTTATGGATCATTGGTTTGTTGAGCTTATGAAAATTGCTTTTTTAAAAATCGGCTGCTTGAAACTACTGTCCTTCAAACTGAAATGTTGCTTTGTTGCTTTGGATGCCGTGAAGTTGTCTCGTTTATAAATTCTGTGGACAAAGGTTTGTTTAAAATTTATAAAATAGGGTTAAATACTTTTTATTCCAGTAAAATATTGATGAATAATAAAATTATTGTAGCATTCTACATTCCTGAGCATTGACAGTGGCTTTGAATGATCAGCCGCAAACCTTGATTCTATCGAGCTTGGTGGGTCATTGTTAAAAATTCTGTAATGTGCAGGCTTGTGATGAGATTGATCCCTTATAATTTATAAACGCCTGCTTGATCTTACGGTCTGCTCCTTACCTCTACCTAATGCTATAATTTCCCAAATGGGTCGGTGCTCATTCTAGAATTAATTTTAACTCCCTAACTAATGGTGTTCTTTTTTCCAAATGAAGTCGATGCACAGGATCTGCGTTGTGCGGCAACTCCTGATTCGGTGAAGCGTTTGCGCTCGCTGGAGGGTGCGCCAGAGGTGCGAGTGGAAGCCGGTCTCGGGTTGGGGTGTGGGTTTTCCGATGCGGATTTTGAAGCGGCGGGCGCCACGTTGGTGGATTCGCGGGCGGCGGGTTTGCGAGAAGCGACGCATGTGTTGCGGATGCATGCACCGAGTGATGAGGCCTTGAAGGAGTATCCTAAGGGTGCGGTGTCGATCAGTCTTTTGGATCCCTACAATAACGGTGCCGTGTTAGAGGCAATGGCCGAAAAGGGAGTGGATGCG
>CBFHPQ010000033.1:0-16735 GCA_965657865.1 Coraliomargaritaceae bacterium
CGTGGGCGAAGTCTGTTCAGGTACGCTTTCACCCATTTTAAACGGTCCAATCGGGAGCGCTCTCGTTGCCACATCCGCGCATGGATCACCCCTCCACATTGACCTACGCGGACACATCGCGCCTCTCAAGGTAAAAAAACCACCCCTACACCAATAAAGTTTGGAGAAAGCTTTTGCGTTACGGAGTTGACACAAACGCTCCGACAAATGCTATGTCCAAAGTTTGCAGATGGAACACGAACGTATAGTCATAACCGGCATTGGCCTGACCGCCCCCAACGGGAATACCTTGGAGGAGTTTCGCGCGAATTTACTCGCGGGTGTGGGTCATGTGGAATCGATTGAAATGCGTTACATGGGGCAAGTGCCTGCGGGGGTGTGTAATTTTGATACTAAAAAATACCAATCGCGGAAAGAACTGCGGGTAGGCACTCGTGCGGGGAGCATCGCGATCTATTGCGCGCACGAGGCCATTGCGAGCAGTGGGCTCGATTTTGAAAACTATGATAAATCGCGCATCGGGGTTTATGTAGGAACGACCGAGCACGGTAATGTGGAGACTGAAAACGAAGTCTATAATATCTCACAATTTGATTACGATGTGCGTTACTGGACGCACCACCACAATCCACGCACAGTCGCGAATAATCCTGCGGGTGAAATTACAATCAATGCCGGCATCACGGGTCCGCATTACACGATTGGAGCCGCGTGTGCGGCGGGGAATGCAGGTCTGATTCAAGCGGTGCAAATGTTGCGCCTGCACGAAGTTGATTTTGCGCTCGCAGGGGGTGTGAGCGAGAGTATTCAAACCTTTGGAATTTTTGCGGGCTTCAAAAGCCAAGGTGCGCTTGCGGAACACGCAGACCCGAACAAAGCGAGCCGACCCTTCGATAAAGACCGCAACGGTATTGTCGTTTCTGAAGGTGGCGCGATTTATACCCTTGAACGTTTGAGCGATGCTCAAGCGCGTGGTGCTCACATCATCGCGGAAATCGCGGGCTATCGTATCAACTCCGATGCCAGCGACTACGTACTGCCAAATCCTGAACGCCAGGCCGAATGTATGCGTCAAGCCTTGCAATCAGCAGGTATGCAACCAGAGGAAATTGACATCGTCAACACGCACGCGACTTCGACTCCACAAGGTGACATTCAAGAGATCAAAGCGGTAGCGGAAGTCTTTGGCGCCTGCCCTACAACCTACGTCAACAACACCAAGAGCTATATTGGGCACGCAATGGGCGCTGCTGGAGCCCTAGAGCTTGCGGGTAACCTCCCCTCCTTTCAGGATAACATTATCCACCCCACCATCAACGTCGATACCCTCGATCCCGAGTGCGCGCTCCCGAATTTAGTGATCAATACGCCTCGCAAGGTCGACTCCGTAAACGTCATCTTTAACAATTCTTTTGGTATGCTCGGGATCAACTCCGCGCTCATTGTTAAAAAATTCCAATCCTAAGTCTTGCGCTCGCGCCAGAAAGGATTCATTTCAAGGGTATGACCGAAGATCAGGTAAAACAAATTGTCATCGATATTATCAACGAAATCGCTCCCGATGAAGACACCTCGGGCCTTACGCACGACGTCGCTTTACGTGAACAAATGGATTTAGACTCCATGGATTTCCTTGATATCGTGATGGAATTACGCAAACAGCACGGAATCGAAGTTCCGGAAGCTGATTACCCAGAACTCGCTTCGCTCCAAAGCTGTGCGGACTACCTCACACCAAAGTTCAACGCTAAATAAGCGCAGCAACGCTGTGAGAGTCGCAGGCAAACTTTAAAATGCCCGCCTCCCCTAAACAAACCCATTACGAGACCGTCATTATTGGCGCGGGTATGGCTGGCTTGGCCGCTGGCATTCGCCTCGCCCTCGCAGGGCGCGAAGTCCTCATCCTTGAACGGCACAATGCCTCGGGCGGACTCAACTCCTTTTACAGCATCGATGGGCGCAAGTACGACGTCGGTCTGCATGCGATGACAAATTATATGGCTAAGGGGACAAAGGGAACACCGCTCGCTAAACTGCTGCGACAGCTCCGAATCCCCTACGACGCCCTCGATCTCTGCCCACAATTCGGTTCGCGGATTCAATTTCCAGACCGTGAACTTCGATTTTCTAACGAATTTGCGTTGCTTGAATCTGAAGTGGCGACGCAATTTCCGAAACAGATTGATGGATTTCGGGCGCTCACGGCAGAAATTCGCGACCTCGATGCCTTTAATCTTGGGTCGGGTTACCACTCCGCGCGCACAGCGGTGCAACGCCACATCGATGACCCCCTTCTCGAAGATATGCTCTTCTGCCCCGTGATGTATTACGGGAGCGCGGAAGAACATGACATGGACTACGGGCAATTCGCGATTATGTTTCGTTCTCTTTTCTTTGAGGGCTTTGGTCGTCCGCTAGATGGGGTACGGGTGATTATTCGTCTTTTGCAGGATAAATATCGATCTCTGGGAGGCGTGCGTGCCATGCGCTGTGGGGTGCGCTCAATTCAAACCGATGCAAAGAAGGCGACTGCGATCACGCTCGACGATGGAACGACCCTGACCACTGACCGCATTTTATCGACTGCGGGCGCTGTTGAAACCGCGCGCTTGTGCGACGATCAATCCGCAGATGCTCAAGCAGACAATATCGGGCAACTTTCCTTTACCGAAACAATTACAGTCTACGATCAAAGCCCGGCAAATTTTGGCTGGAAGGACACCATTATATTTTTCAATACCCGAGCGCGTTTCCGCTATGCGCGCGTTGAGCCTGAGGATCGCGTAGACCCGACGAGCGGGGTAATCTGTATTCCGAACAACTACCACTATGGAGACGGTCGGCAACTCGACGAAGGGTTTCTCCGCCTCACTGCGATGGCGAACCATGACGCATGGTGTGCGCTCGACGACGCAGAGTATGCTGCCCAAAAAGAGCACTGGTACGCGACACTTCAAAAAGTAGCTTTTGAACTCTTGCCCACTCCGCCAGAAGGCATTGATCCGCAAAGCGCAGTCCTTGCAAAGGATATGTTCACCCCACGCACGGTGCGCAAATATACGGGTCACCTAAACGGCGCGATTTATGGCGCCCCTAAAAAGCACAAAGATGGCACCACTCATTTAGAGAATCTCTACCTCGCGGGAACCGATCAAGGGTTTTTAGGAATTACAGGCGCAATGCTCAGCGGGATCTCGATTGCAAATCGCTACCTAGTTTAACTACAAACCGACTTTAAATTAAAAACTCTTGGCGATTTAACCGGGAGGCCATTGCAAGGAACGTCCGCCCAAGAGGTGCACGTGTAAGTGCGGAACGGTCTCGCCACCGTCTTCACCATTGTTGATTACCACGCGAAACCCTTTTTCCAACTTCAGTTTTTCAGCGAGCTGCCCTGCGGTTAAGAGAAGATGTCCGAGAATCGATTGATCCTCTCTTTCTGCCTCCGCAATGCGAGCAATGCGCTTTTTGGGAATGATCAAACAATGCACTGGTGCTTGTGGATTAATGTCGTTAATAGCAATACACTGCGCGTCTTCATGGACGATAGTAGCAGGAATTTCCCGCGCTATTATACGCTCAAATAATGTTAGTTCGCTCATTTCAGCATAAAAAATTAGATTACAATGACTTGCAATTGCGAACCGCGCGACGCCCATGCACACGCCAAGCGATCAATCCAATCACAGACTTCCTTAAATATTGAATACAGAAAAGTGGGTATATAAACCTATTTTTATTTACATATTAACATTAATATTTATTTTTAAAAATTATTGCCTTTATTTAATTAAATATATTTTATACTTATTAACTTAACAATTAAGTAATTGAACCAATAAAATCATGAAAACTAAATTAAATCATCTTGTCCTGATTATTTCAGGCATTTTATTAAGTGGGCAATTCCTACACGCCTTGACGACTCATAACGTCGCTAGTGAATTTGCGGGTGCTGGTTATTCCTATCTTTTAGGCGCTACTCCAGGTGGAACAGGAACAGCGTTAACGCCAAATGCCGCTATTGAAGGTTCCACAGCAACAGGTTATAATCTTGGCTTTGCATCCGTTATTGGCGTAGATCCTGGAACCGGTCTTAAAATCTATGGGTCGGGAAGTGCTAACAACGCAGTGGCAGGAACTCACCTAGTAATGCACGGTTCCTCTACTAGTGACACCACAAATCCTTGGACCATTGTACGTTATACCTTCAGCGCAGCTGACTTAGCTCACGGTTCGGATGCTCGAATTAGAGGCAACTTCTTTAATCAACTTGCTAATAACAATAGTCCAACTATCCATGCTGCAGTTTTTCACAACACGACTCAATTATGGGCTTATGATTCAATCAACTCAGCCGATGGTAATGTTAGTGAAGCTCAAGGTAGCTTTAACGAAGCTTGGATTACTTACAGTGTAGGTGACACCATCAGTTTTGCGATTGACGCCAAAGCGGGTCTTAGTGCTACCAGTGAAACTCGTCTTCTGGCTGAAATTATCATTCCAGAACCTTCAACTTATGCCCTCTTCTTGGGTGCAGGTGCCTTGGCTCTATTAATTCGGAAGCGTAGTTCTATTAAGAAATAGAAACTATAATTACTCTTTTTTAGACCGCTTTCTTCGGAAAGCGGTCTTTTTTTGTATCACAATTCAATCGCGCTTAGACGCTCAAATAATGTTAGTTCACTCATTCCAGCACAAAAATTAGATTACAATAACTTGCAATTGCGAACCGCGCGACGCCCACTCACACGCCAAACGATCAATCCAATCACACACACTTTGATACTGAGTCTGGCGCGCCTGCGTCCAATACGAACCCTGTGGACACAGCGCCTCTCGTAAGCCCGTTACGAGCAATAAGCCTACAGGTCGCCCCGAGAGCGCTTTCATTTTTTCGACGATTTCCTGTCGCACCCAGAGGGGATCGCAGTCCTCACGGGTGGGCAAATGCGTATGAGAAATCCCGACTCTCGCTTCGGAATCATCCCCGATATGCAAACGAACGAGTTCACGGGCGCAGTTGCTAATGCGTGCATGCTCTAAAGCAGGTTTTGGAGCGAAGCGTTTCGAAGCCCGTTCCTCTACCCTATCATTCGCCACGGCATGGACACCCGTATCGGCTTCGGCTTTGGCACTGACATCTGCTTTAGCTTCGGCATTGGCTTGAGCATCCGCATCGATCTTTGCCTGTGCTTCAGCGTGTTCCCTGCTAAAAAAATCGAGCGCCCTGCGAGCATGCTCGGCGCATTCAGGATCAGAACCTGCAGTCTGTGCTAAAACTTCATTGAGCGCTCGCAATTGCTCGACTGGATCACGACGGGGCATCTTTAAATCTATGTATTATAATGAGACTCTAATTTATTCTGACCCTGCGTCTTCAAGTGAATTGATTTCCCGCGCCAACTCAGCGAGGTCACGGAAATCTTTATACACCGAAGCATAGCGCACATATGCAATTTTATCGAGACGCTTAAGGCGTTCCATTATATGCTCCCCAACTGCCTTCGCTGGGATTTCATGATCGTGCTCACGTTCCAAGGCCGCCAAAACATCCGCTACTAGCATTTCAATTTGCATCGCATCAATGGGGCGTTTCTCAACTGCCTTCTTTAAGCCCCCTAAAATCTTGGCACGGTCGAAATCTTCACGACGCCCATCCCGTTTTACGATTTGTAAATCGGCGCGCAAGACCTCCTCAATTGTAGAAAAGCGGGCACCGCAGTCGAGGCATTCGCGGCGACGGCGAATCGAAGTCTCGTTCTTACCGGTGCGGGTATCGAGCACTTTGGTTTCAAGAGAGGTGCATTTTGGACAACGCATAATTTAAAGGTGGGATGATTGCTTAAATCGTAATTCCTGTAACTGCCCATACTAGATATAGTGCAGATGTAGGTGCAAGCCCTATATTTAGTTACCGCGGGGCAGACTCAACGGACTAAAGCTTCAAAAAATTCTCGAGTATTTGCATTCCAGACTCGGTAGCAATGGACTCGGGGTGAAACTGCACTCCCCATACGGGCAATTCTTTATGGGCAAGTCCCATAATTTCACCTGCCTCTGTTTCGGCAGTGACTTGCAAACAATCGGGCAAGGTTGCGCGCTCAACGATGAGAGAATGATATCGAGTGGCCTCCATTGGATTGGGCAACCCTTGAAAAAGATCAGTGTCTTTATGGGTCACAGGGCTGGTCTTGCCATGCATCAAGCGATCAGCACGCACGACTTTTCCGCCAAAATGCTGTCCAATACTTTGATGCCCTAAGCAAACCCCGAGTAGTGGAATCTCGCCTGCAAAGGCCGCGATCATCTCGAGGCTCACGCCCGCTTCGGTGGGTGAGCAAGGTCCTGGGGAAATCATAATGCGCTCGGGCTTGAGTGCGCGCGCTTCCTCTACGGTGAGGGCATCGTTGCGATAGACCGCCTGCTCGACCCCAAGTTGACCAAAATATTGAACCAAATTGTAGGTGAAGGAATCGTAATTATCTATGACGAGGAGCATCCGAATTTAATTTTTAAGATCGCCGAGAACGCGGGCAGCTTCTTGCACATCCTTATCACCGCGTCCACTGAGGTTGCCAATTATGATTTGGTCGGGGCTCATTTGACTGGCGCGGCGCATGGCGTAGGCAATTCCGTGCGAGGTCTCTAGCGCAGGCACAATTCCTTCGACCGCGCATAAATCTTGAAACGCCTGCAAGGCTTCGGCATCAGTCGCATAACCAAAATCAATGCGTCCTTTTTCTTTATAATAAGCGTGCTCGGGCCCCACTGCTGCGTAGTCGAGTCCTGCAGAAACGGAATGCGTTAAGTCGATTTGCCCGTCTTCATCTTGAAGAATCCAGGTCTTAGCGCCTTGTAGGACACCCAAGCGACCGCCCGCAAAACGTGCGGCATGATGCCCGCGTTTTATCTCGCGACCGCCCGCTTCGACTCCTGTGAGTCGCACTTCCGCATCTTTAAGGAAGGCATAAAAAATTCCAATCGCGTTCGATCCCCCACCCACACAGGCGGTGACTTCATCGGGCAAGCGTCCTGCTTTTTCGAGGATTTGACGGCGCGTTTCCTCGCCGATAACTCGGTGAAAATCACGTACCATCATAGGGAACGGGTGCGAACCAAGAGCCGACCCAATGATGTAATGGGTATGCCCCACATTGGTGACCCAGTCGCGCATCGCTTCATTGACGGCTTCTTTCAGCGTTTTTTGTCCTGCGCTCACACCGCGCACTTCAGCACCGCACAGGCGCATGCGATAAACGTTAAGGGATTGGCGGCGCATGTCTTCCTCGCCCATATAAATGACGCATTCAAATCCCATCTTCGCGCACATCGCGGCAGTGGCGATGCCGTGCTGACCGGCGCCCGTCTCTGCGATGATACGAGTCTTGCCCATACGTTTAGCAAGGAGCGCTTGCCCGAGGGCGTTGTTAATTTTGTGGGCCCCGGTATGCAGCAAATCTTCGCGCTTGAGGTAAATCTGTGCACCTCCGCAATGCTCGGTGAGGCGTTCCGCGAGATATAAATTGGTGGGACGGCCTGCAAATTCACGTAGGTGCTCTTGGAGCTCCTTTTCAAATTCAGGATCTTTACGCGCAGCGTGGTACGCTTCGGTTAACTCGAAGAGCGGAGTCATCAAAGTCTCGGGGACATACATCCCACCATATTTCCCGAAATGTCCACGTGCGTCGGGCAAGGATTCGGGATCGAGTTCCAAACCGCCATGAGCGTTGGATTTAGGATTGGATTGGGCTGATGCGTCTACTTCCATGATGTACCTTAATAGGGTTCTCGGATGCGTCGTTTGTCAAGCGGACAGCGCGGCTTCAAATTTTGCAATATCTTCGGGGGTGTCGATCCCGACGGTTGATTCATTCGTGATAGCAACGTGAATGCGATAACCGTTCTCGAGTGCTCGGAGTTGCTCAAGTTTTTCTTTTTGCTCATGCAGGCCTGGAGTGAGCGCCGAAAATTCGCGCAAGAAATCAGCACGGTAAGCGTAGAGCCCGAGGTGACGATAACACGGTTGCGCTTTAAGAGTGGCGGCATCGACTTGCCCTGCCTGCCCACGATCATACGGGATGGGCGCGCGCGAAAAATACAACGCAAAGCCCTTTTGATCGCGCACAACTTTGACCTGATTGGGATCTGCAAAGTCTTCGGGCGTTTCAAAGGGAATGGCGAGCGTCGACATTGCGGCCTTTGTGGTTTCGAGGCTCGCAGCTAGGGCACGGATTTGAGCACTCGTGACCAGTGGTTCGTCACCTTGAATATTAATGACTGCTTCCGCGCCTACTTGAGCGTTTGCTTCTGCAATGCGATCCGTGCCGCTGGGATGATTGGGATCGGTTTGAATAGCCTCAAATCCCGCGCTCTGTAAACACGCCATCAGTTCTGGATCATCCACCGCAAAATAGAGCGGGAATTCAGGCGCTTCACTGCGAATGCGCTCAGCAGTCCACAAGATGATGGGCTTACCGCGCACCTCATGAAAAACTTTGCGCGGAAAACGCTTCGAAGTCACGCGAGCGGGAACAATTATGGAAGGGATCTTTGACATTGGGCTCTGATACGCACAAGAGTTAACAAATGGGCAAGGAAATCAACGTTAATGAGGCAGCACAACTGAAAGCGAACGATGAAGCGATCTTTTTAGATGTGCGCGAACCTGAAGAACTGGCGATCTGTTCCATTGAAGGCGCATTGCATATTCCGATGGGCGAGGTGCCGGCGCGCTTGGAGGCAATTCCTAAAGATAAACTCTTGGTAGTTTTTTGTCATCACGGGATGCGAAGCATGCAAGTTGTGCAGTTTTTAAAGGCTCGAGGATTTCAGCAAGTCGTCAATATGGGCGGCGGAATCCATGCCTGGGTAGTTCACATTGATTCTAGTTTGGCGACTTACTAACGGCTGATCTCACAAACGTGCGTGGAACGCACCCGTCCAACCTGCGGGGGCGCCCTGCTCTAAATAACTCTGCGTGCGCTTGGCCAAAACTTCTGAGGGCGAATGCGTGTGAATGCTCGCGTGTGGTTCAAATTCTTTTGCCGATTGAAACCCTTTAAGGGCAGTCACGAAGTCTTTTTGTAAGTAGGCTTCAAAAGCGGCCTCATACTGTTCTTTGCAGAGGCGCGCCAACTTGAGATCTTCTTCAGTACTCCACAATTCGTACAGGCTGAGTCGATCATAGCGGCCTTTAAAGTTTACGATATCTAATTTGCGATACAATAAATCGGGCATTGTTTTCAGCGCTTCCTTAAGGCTCGCCTCAGTGACAACAATGTAGACTCCATATTCTTTTGCGATTTGTTCGCAGCGCGCGCCCACATTCACAGAATCCCCCAACATTGTATAGTTGGTACGCACATGACTTCCAAAATTCCCAACGGTGGCATTGCCCGTATTGATTCCCACGCGGGTGCGCAAGCAACATACCGAAGCTGGCCAACTCCCTTCACTTTGCCACTTTAGACGCAAGCGAGCACACTCAACCTGCATTGCCATCGCAGTTCGGCAAGCTCCTGCAGCATGGTTAACCTTTGGGTCAGTAACTCCGTACATCCCAATAATTGCGTCCCCTACGTATTTATCTAAAAGACCTCCGCGTTCGATAAGGAGGTCTGTCATAAGATCCAAGTATTCTTTCATGAAAGCGTCCAGCTGGGACGGAGTTAATTCATGCACAATGGACGCAAAATTTTCGATATCTGAGAAGAGTAAGGAAATCCGAACTTCTGAGCTTTTTGTATTTAAGGATCGATGAGCGCCCGGCTGCAGCGTGCCTGTAAATCGCGCTGCTTGTATTATGGGAAATCCGAAAAAGAAGACAACCAGGGCCACAATTAGCGCGAGCATGATCGCCACAAACTTGATTGAAATACTCTGCGCTAATAGGTAATAAAACGCCGTACCTAAAAGCAAAAAAAGAATTATCAAGATACAGAGAACCTGCGGTTGCTTGAACAATTGCGAGGTCGATCTTAATATCACTTTAAATCGAAACACGACTTTGAGATTACATGGAGCTAAGATAAGCTCAACCCTGAATTATTCCGAAACTGCTCTACGAGGATAAACAACTTGGCCGCTAGCAATGGGCCTTATGCCTATTGGTTTAACCGTGTTTTGATCCACTAAGGCTGCTTTTGAATCGGATTCCACTTCAGAGGACTCTTCGGAAACAACCTGAAAGAAGGATTCAAATTCTTTTGTAGAAAAATCCTCCGATAAGGTAGAATTCAACTTATTTTTGTAATTAATGAATTGTTCTGAATTTTCACCCCACCCTTTAGAAAGAGAAACTGAGAGCGAATTTGAATTGCCATAGACATTCAAAAGTTGCCCGCGCGAGATGTCATAAAACTTACCATCTATAGCTTCAAACTCAACTTGACCGCGAATGGCTTCAACCGTCATTTTACTTATATTACGGCTTTTGTTAAAAACCATTTCAATGACTAGAAGCCCATTATATGTTTTCACTCGCCCACATTTAGTTTCAATTAAAATCTGAGATCCCTTGCTGGCATTACTAGCATCCAATGTCAGTGCACCTACATCGAGTTGAATATTTAAGCGCGTACTCTCAATTGTTCCATTTTCGTTTGTAAAGTGATCAAATCTTTCAAGATGTAGATGAGCGTTTGCGGTTAAGTCAAATATGGTATTATTGGACGCTTGAAGGGTACATGCTTCTTCCGCGTTGGTTTTGACTGATAAAAGATTTTTGATTATCAAACCCTTCATAAGCCCAGCGTTCAATTGAGATGCCCCTGAAAAAGTGGAAATTTCAGGCGACCCTTCGCTATCAACAAGCTTCATCGCGCCTTTAAGGATTTGGCTATTAGCCAACAAAATGCTTGGCAGAATCAACGAGGCTAGAAGCGCTAAATATGAAAAAGATGGCATCATTGTATTAGAAGTTTAACTCGAAGACGCTTCGCATTTTCGTTAAATGGATTCATTTTCAAGCTGAGATTGACCGAATCTAAAGCGTCTTGGTTACGCCCAGGTAATTGCGCTAAAAACGCGGCGCGGTAATAGTTCAATTTACTACTGTGAGGTGCGAGTTCATAGGCCTTTTCAAAACTTGCATCCGCCTCACTGATCGCTCCGCGCATCGCTTGCGCAATTGCCAGATTTACCCAACCATTCCAATTACGAGGATTAATTAAAAGTGCATTTTCAGAAACAGTCGTACATTTTTTGGAAAAATCCTGATACTCATTCGGTTTCGTGAAATATTTTAGGGTGTAAGCTGATCCCAGAGCTAACCACGCCGCTTCGTTTTTAGAGTAAAGTTCTATCGCAGTATTAAGATCCTCAATAATCGTATCGATCTCACTATAACTTAAGTCGCTTTCGGAGTCTTGCGAAAGAAAGGTATCGATTTGTTCCCGGGCCAGCGTGGTCAATTCAAGAGAACGAACAATCGGCAAGAGAAATCCGTTCAAAATCGCCACCACAAAAACCGTAGATACAAGAACGGCAAATTTTAGAGCTAGGGACTTCTTAATTACCCAGTCGCGCACATTTGAGGCCTTGATGAGAACCGACAGGAAAATTGCCACATAAAGAAGCAGTAGCGGAGTATTCCATAAACTAGCTAAGAAAAAAGATTGGAAAAAACAAATGACTCCCCCCAAGGCGATTGAGAGGAAAAAACGCTGAATTGGCATTACCTTTTTCTCGAGAGCTTTCAAGTACACCCTGTGAAAATCATTATACCATACATTCAAGGCTCTCCTAAAAAGTGTGTACATGGGGATTGCGAACAGTACAAAACCGATCAAACCGTATTCCGTTAGGAGTAAAACAAAATCGCTACTAGTGCTATCTGGAATCAGCGGAATAGGACTTGCATTCACCAGCTCAAAAAATTGGGCAAAGGACCCGCCACCGATACCGATGATGGGCGAACTGAGAAACAATTTTAAAGCCACCGGCCAGATAAACAAACGATATCCTTCTCCGTAAACATTGAGTGCTTTTTCGTACCCACGATTGATTCCATCATAAGCGAACACCAATAAAAAAACTAATCCTAACAACCCTAATATAAGACTTAATGAAAGCTTAATGCGATTTGCAGTTTTCTTGTAAGAGAAAAATACTGCTAATAGGCACGCAATGATCCCAACTACAACTGCCCAAAGGGTTTGAGTCACAATAATGCCCAAGACTAGGGCAAGAAATATGTAAAAAGATAGAACTCTTATAATTATAGGTAAACGCGGAACTGCGCATGCAATGAATGCCCACGGCATTGCTGCCAGCAGCAGCACCGCCAAACTCTCTGGTTCAACAAAAATACCTGTCACCCGCCCTACGTGCTCTGGGTTTAATAAAAGTTGCTTAGACCCAAACAAATTAAAGACAAAGGAAGAGTCTTGAAAAAATTGAAATATCGCGATTACAAGCGATATAAGTATTGGCAGAATTGCGATTCCTAAAAGAAAAGAAAAATGCGCACGAGTGCGCACATTATTAATGGCGACCCAGAAAAAAATGAATGCTTCAAAAAAGTAGATAAACTGATGCCATCCGCGCCACGCTACTGGGCTCAAAAACAAAACACTGACTAATGCCCACAGTAAAAAAGGGATAAAATATAACGGAATACGGCTTAAATGTATTTCATTTTCCGCTCCGAAGTAGAGATATAACACATGAACAATTACCAAAAGGGAAAATAATGGAATAATTATTTTATGGGTTTCGATGTGTGTGCCGCCATTAAGGAAAGATAATGCCAGCATAATTGCGGCCATCACAAAAACGACCAACCAATCTAACATATTGTTCAGCGTGAAATCGCCAAGTAACGGAACATTTAGTTTCATAAATATATTTTGCAAAAATGACCTTGAAACAGATCAATCATTGACAACAAAGACAAAAAGAATTGAAGACAATTCTTTTCATTTTAAAACATTAGCTTGAGGGGATTCCTCTGATACTTATAGTTTATAAATTAATGAAGCAATTAGTCATAATAACAGTCTCCATTCTCCTGGTTTCAGTCATCGGATTACGCACCTATTTTACTCTGGTACCGCCACCTGAACCGACCTTCCAAGAGGCGCTCAGCGATCTCATGCCTGACGATATCAAAGGTTGGCGCATTAAAGATCACGATATGGCGGACTCACCCGAAGCCAGTTCTCGCGTGAGTGATTTTTTGAAGTTTGATGACGCAATCTTTAGAACTTATGAGCAATATGACACTGCCATTGGCCTCTACATTGCCTATTGGAAGCCCGGCACAGCGTCCTATCGTTGGGCGGGTGCGCACACCCCCGACACTTGCTGGGTGGTCAATGGTTGGACGCGTAACGAACGTGCCTATAGCGTGCCGTTTTCGCATGCAGAGCGCGAGTTTGAACCAGCAGAATTCGGGGTCTACGAAATGAACTCCAATGAACAAAATGTTTACTTTTGGCACATTGTTGGTGGCCGCGCCTACAGCTATAAACAAACCAAAGTACCCAACATTTTTTCAGCCTTAATCGATATTAAAAACTTCGGGCTCAATTTACGGAAAGAGCAGTTTTTTGTGCGTATCTCGAGTAACAAGGATTTTGAGACTCTCAAATCAACCGAGGCAATGGATCAGATTTTAGAAGCCCTGTACGCTCTAAACATGGATAAGAAAGAGGTCCTTTAAATCGAGACTTGTTGCCTTAAATTAGACTTCGAGCAGGATTCCCAAAAACTGTTGTTCCTTCTGGTACGTCCCGAATGACAACTGACCCTGCGCCTACAACAGCGTTTGCCCCTACTTTTTTACCGGGGATTACGCGCGCACCCGACCCCATAAAAGCTCCTTCACCCAACTGAGCGTAGCCTGTCAAATCACAGTTAGCGCTGATGATTGACCATGCACCCACTTCAGCATCATGACCAATAGTGCTGTGACAATTGACCATTGCCATTGGGCCCACCTTAACGTCGCAAGTTAGGGTAACTCGTGGACAAATAACAACGCCCGTATCGAGTTTGACATTTTTGCCCAAGATCGCTGAAGGGTGCACAAAGGTCATAAAGACAGCACCTTTTCGAGTGAGTGCATCGCAGAGCGATTGCTTGTACTTACGGTCACCCAAGGCACAGAGATAAAGGTTTTGTGCATTTGGAACATGATCGGCAATGGTGCCACAAACTGAAACTGGATAATCAAACCCCTCCAACGCCTTCAGGTTATCATCGAGAAACCCGCAGACTTCCCATTCCTTGCCATTTGCATCTGAGTCTTGAAGCCAAGAATACATTTCTCGCCCAAAGCCGCCTGCTCCAACTATGTACAGTGCTTTCATCCTTTTGAAATCCCCCCTTTTTTGAGAATTAGAGCCTGTAATTCCGCAATCGTTTCAGACTCCAAAAAATCTTCTTTTTTGATCAACACTCCGCTTTCAATTTCTACCGAATCTGCGACCGTTAAGACTGCCAGCGAATCCCAGGCCTTGAGGTCTTTAAAACGAGTAGCGCTGTCGATGGGAGAACTCGGAAGCTCTTCAAGAGATTCAGAAAAAATTTTAATTAAGGCTTCGAGTTCCATTTGAGAATTATTGAATTCAACTACACGAGAGACAAGTTCCTAATCCTTGAGCAAAGTACTGGCGCCAGATTCTTCAAATTGAACGACCTCGCAAATCCCGAGCTCGCGAATACTCACCAGGGCGCTTGCCCATGAAAGCCCCACCCCGAAACCTGAAAGCAAAACCGTTTGCTCAGAGTCCGACATCAAGGGTTCGCTCAATTCGCTACACATCGCGCAAGGGATTGAGGCACTGCTTTGATTACCGTAACGCTCAACCGTACCCATCGGAACTGCCTCAGGATTTAATTTTAAACGTTTCGCAATACTTGATAAAATGTACCGGTTCGCTTGGTGAAAAACGAAATAGTCGACGGAATTGATTTCGCGCCCCGCATACTCAAGAAGCTCCAATACGCTTTTAGGCTCGACCGAAATGGAAAAATTAAAGACCTCCGCTCCATCCATCTGCAAGTGCTCTGGTGTTCGTTTGTTACCCTCCGAATCCGTTGCCTCCAC
Organism: Coraliomargaritaceae bacterium; assembly: GCA_965657865.1. Lineage (GTDB taxonomy): Bacteria > Verrucomicrobiota > Verrucomicrobiia > Opitutales > Coraliomargaritaceae > UBA7445. The sequence continues at coordinate 15,056 of CBFHPQ010000033.1, forward strand.
TTTCGTGCTGGCATCACACGGTAGGCGCATTCCTCCAGCAGGCACCATCAAAGCCCCTGAGCCTTTGCCATCCGTTTCCAAGCTAAACCATGCGCTCGAACTCACCGCACTCTTCTCAATTAACGTAGCACTCCCCCCGTCGCCGAAAACAGGCGCAACGGTGCGGTCCTCAGGATGCACCATGCGACTCAAGGTGTCCCCCGCCACTAGCAGTACTCGCTCACAGCCACCAGCGCTCGCCATCATATGTGCTAACCAGAGTCCATAAACATACCCGGAACAACCTAAATTCACGTCCAAAGCCGCAACCGAAGTCGGCATTCCCAAACGACCATGCAAAACTGCGGCATTACTCGGTTGAGGATAATCGGGAGTTTGCGTGACAAAAATAAGGGCATCCACCGCATCCACAGTAAGATTCAATCCTTCCAAAAGACGTTGCACCGCTACCTCACAGAGATCCAGTGCGGTTGTCTTTGAGTCCACAACACGGCGCTTATCGAGACCAATCGTCTTTTTTAAACGTTCAATCTGTTTTAAGTTTCCGCCAAATAAATGCACCTCATCATCAATACATTTTTCGGTGGAAGGCACACAAGTAACCACCCCGCTTATCTGTATATTTTGGAAGCAACTTTTTGCCATAATGCTCACTTATGCCCTAGCAATCCGAAAAGTGGAAGCCCATTTTCAGCTCCAAAGGCCTCGGGATTCCTGCTTGCCCGAACCCAAAAACCCTTTTCTAATAAGAAAAAATTTAAACCGATCAACGCAACTGCCTAAAAGCAGACCCCTAAACATGGCTTTAGAACGTAATACTATTAGTAGGCTCCTTATTGAAATCCTCAATGAAATGGGTGAAGATCTTGAGAAGCCAGAACTCACTGAGGCCGATGAAAATACTCGCCTCTTTGGCGCTCGGAGCAGTCTGGACAGTATGAATCTAGTAAATTTTATCGCTGAAATTGAAGAGCGCCTTTCCGACGATCACAAAATTGACCTGACTTTAGCTAACCAGAGCGCAATGAGTCGCACGCATTCACCCTTTCGTCGCGTTTCCAGTTGCGTCGATTATGTCATGGAATGCATTGAGGAGGTCTCTAAATGAGTCAAGTTGCCATTGTAACGGGCACGCGCAAAGGCATTGGTCGCGCAATCGCCGAACATTTACTTGAGCAGGGTTGGAAGGTTGCGGGATGTAGCCGCCGCGACGCGGATATTGAGTCCGAAAACTACCGTCATTTTAACTTAGACATCTCCGATGAGACCGCGGTCATACAAATGATCCGATCGATCAAACGCGAATGGGGATCCGTGGATGCCCTTATTAATAACGCAGGCACGGCTGCAATGAATCATCTCCTGCTGACGCCGACTGAGACCTGCCGATCCATCTTAGAAACAAATTTGACGGGTAGCTTCATTTTTCTCCGCGAATGCGCCAAACTCATGACTCGTCAAAACGGGGGGCGTATCATTAACCTCAGCAGCATTGCCGCTCCCCTAAACCTTGAAGGCGAAGCCATTTACGCTGCCAGTAAAGCCGCCATCGAATCGCTCACTCGAACCGCCGCCAAAGAACTCGGTGCGCACGGGATCACCGTTAACGCTATTGGCCCGACCCCCATTGATACTGATTTAATCCGGACCGTCCCCAAAGAAGCGATTGATAAACTCATT
>CBFHPQ010000034.1:0-16433 GCA_965657865.1 Coraliomargaritaceae bacterium
CCTCAGTGGTAGCTGTCTATACCACTCGCTTGGAGACTGTGCGTTCGAATCCGTTCTTTGGCCGCAATGGAATGGAAGATTTATTCCGCCAATTTGGAATGCCAGTTCCCGAGCGGGACTCGGACAATACTCGCCAGCGTGAGAGCACGGGGGTCGGTTCTGGAGTCATTATCTCCAAAGATGGATATATTATAACCAACCGCCACGTAGTTGCTGCCGAGCGAAATCAAAAGATTGATGAAATTAAAGTCCGCTTGGCAGATGATCGAGAATATACCGCAGAATTGATTGGGGAAGATGCAAAAACCGATGTGGCTGTTCTGCGAATTGAGTCCGATGAACCTTTACCGTCGATTACTGTTGCGGACAGTAATCTCTTGAGGGTTGGAGATGTTGTTTTCGCGATTGGGAATCCGCTTGAGGTGGGGCTGACTGCTACCAAAGGGATTGTCTCTGCTACGGGGCGTGACTCACTCGATATCCTCGGGCAAGGCAGTTACGAAAACTTCATTCAGACCGATGCTTCAATCAATATGGGTAATTCTGGAGGTGCGCTTATTGACGCATGGGGTCGCCTTGTGGGTATCAATACCGCAATTCTTTCACGTTCCGGAGGTAGTATTGGGATTGGTTTAGCAATTCCTTCTAACCTCGCACTTGGAATCGCACAAAAGCTTGTAAATAAGGGTGAAGTACAGCGAGGCTTGCTAGGCATCATGCCAGGCGATTTAAGTCAGGAACTTGCAGATTCCTTTGGACTAGAGTCAACCAGCGGTGCAATCGTCAATCAGGTACAGGAGGATTCACCAGCAGCTCGCGGAGGTGTTGAATATGGTGATATTATTGTTGAGATTGACGGTATGCCGATTGAGTCCGCTCGTCAGCTTCGATTAACAGTTTCGCAGATGGAGCCCGGACGAGAAGTGGAGGTTAGGGTTATCCGTGATGGGGTTTCTCAAATACTGAAGGTTACTCTAGGAGATTTAGACGGTGTGGTTTCTGGAACAGGTGATTCGAATATTGATCTTAAAGGCCTAGAATTAGTGCCTTTAGATGCGGATCAAAGAGAGACTGCTTCGATACCTGATAACATTGACGGTCTTCTCGTGAAGTCGGTCGATAAAGATTCTCCTTTTGCGAGAACCTTCCGCTCAGGGGTTGTGGTGCTTGAAGCGAACGGCGTGCGCTTAGAAAACATCAATCAGTTTAAAGAAAATCTCCGAGAAGGGATTAACCGTTTCTACATCTGGTACCGCGGTAATTACGGCTTTGTTGGAGTACGACTCTTCTCTGAGGAGTAAGTTTAAACTGCGCCAGCAGCTTCCCATAAATTTTGGACTAAGTCCGTCGCAACGTTTTCGGTTGTGACGGCTTTTCCAATCGCTTCCATCGTAACAAAACGAATTTGCCCACTTCGATTTTTCTTGTCTCGCTGCATAGCAGTCATGAGTGCTGAAATCGATAAAGGGGCTTTGAGTTGAGTCGGTAAATTATTGGAAGCAAGCAAGCCTTCTACCCGAGAGAGCCAATTGGCTTCAACTTGACCAAGCTTAATAGAAAGTTTGGTAGCTAAGACAAGCCCGATGGCAACTGCTTCTCCGTGCAAGTACTCACCATACCCAGCGACATTTTCAATGGCATGCGCAAAGGTATGTCCCAAGTTGAGGAGGGCGCGACCGCCGCTTTGGGCAGTCTCAGTTTCATCATCGGCTACTATTTGAGCTTTGATTTCGCAGCAGCGACGAATGATTGAGGGAAGCGCTTCGGATTCCGAATGAATTGGACCTAGACCCTCTAATTCTTGAAACAAATCAATGTCTGCAAGCATTCCGTATTTAATGACTTCTGCCATTCCTGCTGAGAATTCCTGAATTGGAAGCGTCTTGAGTGTCTCAGGGTCGATATAGACTGCTTGAGGTTGCCAGAAAGCACCGACTAAGTTCTTCCCTTCGGGTAAGTTAATACCAGTTTTTCCGCCCACGGAACTATCAACCATTGCGAGTAAGCTGGTTGGGATTTGATAAAAATCGATACCTCTTAGGTATGCAGCAGCTACAAATCCAGTGAGGTCGCCAATAACACCTCCACCAAACGCAAAGAGGGCGCTATCTCTGTTAAGATTTGCTTGTGCGAGAAAACTGAGCGCTTCGGAAAATGCGGATGCAGACTTAGTCGGTTCTCCTGCAGGTAATACTAGGACTTCATCAGCATGGAAGCCTATTTCATTTAAATATTGTGGCAAAAGTTCTAATAAATTTGCATCAGAAAGTACCCGTACCGCTTTCCCGTTTGTCCTGAGCTGCGTAAGAGTACCTTTGATCGCTTCCAAACTTTTAGAGAAATGGATGGGGTAGGATCGATTCCCGAGTTCAACTTGTAATGTTTCAGTCATTAGGAGTTTCGTTTGTACTTACACCAAAGATAGCTTGAGAGTAATTTTCAATAGAGAAAGGCTGAAGGTCGTCAGGTTCTTCCCCGAGCCCGACAAAATAAATTGGGAGTTTTAAGGCTCGATAAATGCCAACGAGCGCACCGCCTCGACTTGTCCCGTCTAATTTTGTAATGATAAGCCCTGTTAAGGGAAAACTTTTATTAAATACTTTAGCCTGCTCAATTGAATTAGACCCCAGGCTGCCGTCTACCACCAACCAACTGTGGTGGGGGGCGTTTGCATCTTTCTTTTTTAAGACCCGATTGAATTTTTCTAATTCTTTCATCAGGTTTTCCTTGGTATGCAGGCGCCCTGCAGTATCAAGAATGAGCGGATTTAGAGAGCGACTTTGGGCTGCTGCATAAGCGTCGAATGCAACCGCAGACGCATCGGCGCCATGTTGACTGGCAACGAGTTCAATATTTAAGCGTTCCGACCAGTGCTTTATTTGTTCATTTGCGGCGGCACGGAAAGTATCACAAGCTCCTAGGATAGGATTATAGCCCTCTTTTTGGAATCGATAGCCAAGTTTTGCGGTGGTCGTTGTTTTCCCCGAGCCATTGACGCCAACCAAAGCAATGACTTCGGGCGCATGTGATCCTAAATCTAATTTGCCTTCCGCTCCTTCAAGTACGTTGCTTAGAACGGTGGCTCCAATTTGAGCGGCAGATGCTTGTCGAAGTGATTTGTCAGCTTTATACGCCGACTGGATTGCCTCCATTATTTCTTCAACCGTTTCAACGCCAAAGTCTGCTTCGTAAAGAGTTTCTTCAAGTGTATCTAAAGCATCTGAGTCAAGGCGAGCGCCTGCAAAGACTCGGTCAAAGGCTTTTTGAAACGTAGGCGTGTTCTTTTTAAAGCCTTCTTTAAATTTACGAAAACGGCTGAGCATAGCTTTAATCGAGGGCCTCACGCAGTGGGCGATCAATCTTATTTTTCATTTTATCCAAGATTCCATTAATGAAACGTTTAGAATCGGGCGTGGAGAAAATTTTACTCAGATCAATCGCTTCATTGATACTTACGATGGGAGGGATATCAGTGCGGTTTAAAAGTTCGTGAATCGCAAGGCGTAGAATTGCGAGATCAACTTTTGCAATGCGATCAAAATTCCAATTATCAGCGTAGGTCTTTATCTCAGAATCAATAGACTCTCTATTTTGAATGACTTCATGGATTAATTCTTCTGCAAATGAATAATAGTCGCGTGGGTTCTCTTGATTCTCTAAAAAAGTGGCAACTGAATCAGCCAATTCATCTGGTTTGTTGAGTTCCCATTGATATAGAAATTGAATGGTAGCGGTTCGATTATCACGACGCTGTGACCGCTTATTAGTTTTGGGTTCGTTATTTTCCATTATAAATTTGTTTGAAATAGCGCCATTTCGAGCGCAGCAAGTGCAAATTCGCGCCCTCGATTGATAGAACCGCTACACCGTTCTTCAGCTTGTGCTTCTGATTCGACAACAATAATACCATTTATCACGGGGATGCGATGTTTGATTGCAATTTGGTGGAGCGCAGTGGCGGTACTGTCGGCAATCGTAAGGTGATGGTGGGTTGCGCCCGCTAAAACGACACCTAGCGCGATTAAGGCGTCGTAACGATCACTTGAGGAGGCAAGTCTTTCTGCTGCGTAAGGCAATTCATTGGAACCCGGCACACGATAGATCGCTGGAGTCAAGGTGTTGTGTGCGGTAAGGGTAGCGCTCGCAGACTCAATTAAAGCGTCGACATACGATTCATTAAAACGTGCCGCGATAATGCCGACGGTCAGATTTTCGCCATTTAAGATTTTGTAACTTGGAGAATCTTCACTCATTGACTGAACATACATGCGATATGTACCGATATTGGCAAGAGGCGTTTTGCTTTTAATAAAGCGGGGCTCTTTTCTTGGATTCAAAGTTCGACCTAAATCAAAACAGTCTCAGTATTGCGATTATGTTTAAGTTATTGGCACAAGATGGTGATGCACGTCGCGGAGTTTTGACGACGCTCCACGGCGAGATTGAAACGCCTATTTTCATGCCAGTAGGAACGCAGGCAACGGTTAAGGGATTGACTCCTGAGCAAATAAAAGAAGTTGGTGCGCAAATCATTTTAGGGAACACGTACCATTTAAATTTAAGACCGGGTTCAAAGCTCGTGCAAGAAATGGGCGGATTGCATCGTTTTATGTCTTGGGACAAACCAATTTTGACCGATAGCGGTGGGTTCCAAGTCTTCAGTCTTTCCGAATTAAGAAAAGTGAGAGAGGACGGGATTGAATTTCGTTCTCATATCGATGGGCAGAAATTATTTTTAGGGCCGGAATCCTGTTATCGTATACAAGCTGAATTGGGGACGGACATTGCTATGGTACTGGATGAATGTCCGCCGTTTCCTTGTGAGCGCGATGCATGTGCGCAAGCAGTTGAGCGTTCCGTTCGATGGGCGAAAGAATTTTTAGAGCACGCGCGTGCGGATGGATTTCTTGAGCGGGGACACCATGTATTTGGTATTATTCAAGGCTCTACTTTTGATGACCTGCGTCAATCCTGTGGACAGGCATTAGCAGAAATGGATTTCCCAGGATATGCGGTTGGCGGTGTAAGTGTGGGGGAACCTGAACCAGAAATGCTTCGCCAAGTTGCGGCGTGTGCTCCTGTTTTACCGGTTGAGAAACCTCGCTATGTTATGGGAGTGGGGACGCCACCTCAATTGCTGAAGATGATCGGAATGGGTATGGATATGTTTGATTGTGTTATGCCTACGCGTTTGGCGCGACACGCCAATGTCTTTACGCTCGATGGTTTGATAAATCTAAAGAATGAGCGATTCAAACACGACTCAGCTCCCATAATGGATGTGGATAATTATACCTGTCGTAACTTTAGCCGGGCGTACCTCAGGCATCTCATCATGGCTAAGGAGATGTTAGCTTCCACTTTGCTTTCACTTCACAATGTTCACTTTTATTTGGAATTAATGCAGCAAGCGCGTGCGCATATTGAGGCAGGTGATTTCTCAAGCTGGAGCCGTGAATGGATTGCACGTTACGAGGGTTAATGCCTTTTAATGAACGTTTAGCTCTAGGGTAATTTAAAGTCGGTCTCGTGTTGTAACCAATTCTGAAGCGATTGCATTAGGTCGTTAACAGATTCTTCAAGAGCGTTCTCCATTGTTTCTGGAGTCGGTTGATTGAGTAAGACGCGTGCCTCTGTTTTTAAGGAGTCTTGTAGTTTAGGCCACCAAGATTCGCGAACGGGATAGCCCTCGGTGTACAGTAGACGATAGAGGCTCTTGAGGTGAATGATTTCGGGGTATGACCGTTCCGCAAAGGCATCTAAACTTTGTTCGCAAAGTTTGTATAAAGCAGGGTAGTCGCTCATAAGCGGGGCATTATTTGCGATGAGTTTCGCAAATTCAGAGGCATGCAGTAGTTTTTTATAGGAGTTCCCGATCGCTAAACGTCGGTTGATCGTTCGGTAATCCTTCACAAATCGTGTGGTACCACTTCGGGCAGTTTCGAGGGAAATATCTGCTGTATCAAAGAGATCCGGTGGATCTTTAAGCGGATTTTTCTTAGAGCGTCTCTTGAGACAGAGGAATGCTCCGCTTTCAGCACTCAAGGCACTTAACTTAAGATAGGATTCGCCTGAAGGCTCTAAGCTGAGGATCAAGGCATGTTCACTGGAGTTGGGCTCACTCACAGTTTAAATCTTATTTTTGAGCTTCGGCAGCTTCTGGATTTTGTATTTGAACAGGGCTTGCATCTTCATGATTAGGAACAACTGCGCCACCTGAGATTATTAACTTCATACCATCTGCGATCGACATTTCCAAACGAGTTATATCCTTTTCAGGAATCATTAGGAGGAATCCGCTAGTAGGATTTGGAGTTGTCGGGACGAAGACGTTGACAATGACTTCTCCTGTAACTGCCTGAGGTTCCCCTTTTGCTTTATTTGTTAGGAATCCCAGAACATAAGAATTCTTGCGAGGGTATTCCAATAAAACGACTTCTTGAAAGACTGCTCTTTTTTGCTGACTGAAGGTGTCGACGATTTGCTTCACTGTGCGGTACACAGTATTGATAAAGGGTAAGGCGCTAAGAATGCGCTCAAAGCTCCCCAAAATGATTCGTCCTAAAACAAGGCGGGAAGCGTATCCAAAGAGCGTTATAAGCAAAAGAACAACAAAGACGGAGAGCACTTCAAGCCCAAGTTCCATCATCGGAAGGTTGCGTAGGGTTGGGTCTAAATAAAAGAAGAAGAAACTACTGGCAGGGGTACCAACACGATCTAGAAGAACGCTAATAATGACGACCGTAACGCTTAAGGGCAAAATGACTATGACCCCGGTAAGGAACGCATTTCTTAATGAGCGAAATATATCTTTCATAAGGTAATTCTTCTTAAAGAAAGCTAGCTTCTGGGAATCGGCAACTGAAATCGAAAGTCATTTAGGGCGCTTAGAAGCTATACAATAAAAAAGCCCTTCCAATTGCGGAAGGGCTTTGAAAATTACTTGTATGCTTTGTTTGCAGTGCGCCTTATGCAAGTGCTGCTTGCGCTGCGGCTAAACGGGCTACTGGTACACGTGGTGGCGAGCAGCTAACGTAGTCAAGTCCAACATTATGGAAGAAGTGAATAGAAGCGGGATCGCCGCCGTGTTCACCACAAATGCCGAGCTTAATACCCTTGCGTCCTTGCTGTCCTTTCTTGACTCCAATTTCAACTAACTGACCTACGCCAGCGGCGTCGATGGAAGCGAATGGATTCTGTGGAAGGATATCGAGTTCCTTGTACTTCGCGAGGAAGGAACCTGCATCATCACGGCTCATGCCAAGACCTGTTTGCGTTAGATCGTTGGTACCAAAGCTGAAGAATTGAGCAGTTTCTGCAATTTCGTCGGCTGTTAATGCGCCACGAGGAACTTCGATCATGGTGCCTACAAGGTATTTGAATTTAACCTTCTTGCTTGCCATGACCTCTTTTGCTACGCGATGCACGACGTCTACTTGATTCTTCAATTCGTCTGCAAAGCCAACAAGCGGAATCATGACCTCTGGAATCACCTTAATAGGCTTCTTCAATTTGTAGCAACTGGCAGCGGCTTCAAAGATTGCGCGTGCCTGCATTTCAGTAATTTCTGGATAAGAAATACCGAGACGGCAACCACGGTGACCAAGCATTGGATTCGCTTCGTGAAGGGCATGAACGCGGTTGCTGATAATATCGATATCAACACCCAGTGCATTTGCTAGCTCACGTTTTGAAGATTCATCGTGAGGGAGGAATTCGTGAAGCGGCGGATCTAGAAGACGAACCGTAACAGGGTGACCACCCATTGCTTTGAAGAGACCAGTGAAGTCTTTACGTTGGAAGGGAAGTAGCTTCTTCAGTGCGGTGCGACGTTCTTTTTCGTCGGTTGCAAGAATCATTTGGCGCATGAAGTTAATACGATCGCCTTCAAAGAACATGTGCTCGGTACGGCACAGACCAATTCCTTCTGCACCATAAGCAATTGCTGCTTTGGATTGCTCTGGAGAGTCTGCATTTGTACGTACGCCCAGTTTGCGGAATTTGTCTGCCCAAGTCATGACCTGAGAATACATTTGGTACGTGTAACTATCTTTTGCCTTAAGTTTTCCTGTAAGCACTTGGTTGACTTCAGAAGGTGCGGTTGCCACAGCACCAGCATAGACAGCACCGGTGGTGCCATTGATGGAGATGTCGTCGCCTTCCTTGAGGATAGTTTTACCAACGGTCAGTGTTTTAGCACCGTAGTTGATAACGACATCAGAAGCGCCACAGACGCAAACTTTATTCATCTGGCGGGCAACAAGTGCAGCGTGTGAGGACACTCCACCACGAGAGGTGAGAATTCCTTCTGCGGCAATCATACCACGTAAATCTTCAGGCGTGGTTTCAACACGGCAAAGAACAGCGTGACCACCCTTATTTGCAACAGCTTCAGCGCGGTCTGCAGTGAAGCAGATTTTACCAGATGCCGCTCCAGGGCCTGCGGGAAGTCCTGCAGTAAGAGTTTTTGCTTTCTTCTCTGCGTTACTATCAAAGACAGCCACGAGAAGTGAGGAAATAGAATCTGCAGGAATCTTTTTAACCGCAGTCTTTTGGTCGATGAGACGCTCCTTATTAAGCTCAACCGCAATGCGAACGGCGGCGAGGCCCGTACGTTTACCATTACGAGTTTGAAGCATGTAGAGTTTGTGATCTTCGACAGTAAACTCAAAGTCTTGCATGTCGCGGAAATGCTTCTCGAGCTTCACGCGAACTTTTTCAAGATCGTCATAAACCTTTGGCATTTCGTCTTTAAGCTGGGCAATTGGGTTGGGGGTACGAATACCTGCCACCACGTCTTCACCCTGAGCATTTATGAGGTACTCACCATAAAAGACTTTTTCACCATTTGCAGGGTCACGTGTAAACGCTACGCCTGTAGCACAGGTTTCACCCATGTTGCCAAAGACCATAGCTTGAACATTAACTGCAGTTCCCCATGCGGCAGGAATGCCATATTTCTGGCGGTAAAGAGTCGCGCGTTCATTTTGCCAAGATTTGAAGACCGCGCCTACCGAGCCCCAAAGTTGTTGATAAGCGTCTTGTGGGAAGGCGGAGTTGGTGCGCTTCTTGATGATCGCCTTGTAACGCTTGATAAGTTCTTTGAGGTGTTCGGCAGTGAGTTGATTATCGAATTCAACCCCAACTTCTTTACGAAGTTTTTCAAGTGCGCCTTCAAACGGGCAGTGATCATTCTCGTTAACCGCTTGCACGCCCATAACCACATCGCCGTACATTTGAATGAAGCGACGGTAGCAATCGTAAGCAAATGCTTCGTTCCCAGATTCAACTGCAAGTGCCTTAACGGTTTTATCATTGAGTCCCAAGTTAAGAATGGTGTCCATCATGCCGGGCATGGATTCGCGCGCGCCAGAGCGAACAGAAAGAAGAAGCGGGTTCTTCTCTGCACCGAGTTTCTTGCCGAGTTGCTTTTCAATAGTCGCAACTGAAGCTTTAAGTTCTGCAGTTAATGTCTTGGGGTAGGTACGACGGTTGTCGTAGAAGTATGTACATACATCAGTGGAGATCGTGAAACCTGGAGGAACCGGTAGCCCGATTCGTGCCATCTCAGCAAGATTGGCACCTTTGCCTCCAAGAAGCTCACGGAGCGTTGTATCGCCGTCGGTCTTCTTTCCGAAGTCATAGATGTATTTTACTGCCTTTTTAGAGGTAGTTTTTTTGGCTTTAGTTGCTTTTTTAGCTGACATAATGATAGGCGTTTCGCCTTGTTAGGATTTAATTAACTAGATCTGCCTTTAGTGGCGGTTCGTGAAAACTTTCCACAAAAATACATCCACTGGCTGTGTCAATGGTTTACGGAAATTGCTTACCAAAAAATGGGGTCTATTTAGATCAGCCCGAGGACCATTTTACCCGTTTCGGTGATCATATCCTGATTCCAAGGTGGGTCCCAAACAATCTCTACAACGGCTTCGCTGACACCCGGGACACCCTCTAATTGCATCTTGGCATCATCTGCAATTACTGGACCCATCCCACAGCCTGGTGCTGTCAGTGTCATGTTCATGCTGACCTTCTGGCCTTTTCCTGATTCGGATGCTGAATCATGAGGTTCACACTCAAGTGAATAGACAAGTCCAAGATCGACAATATTGACAGGGATTTCTGGATCAAAAACTTTTTTAAGTGCCTCCCACAGTTCTTCTTTGTCCAAAGGTTTATCTTCGCCAGATATATCGGTTGGTTCCTTAATGGAGTTGGGCACTGATTCGCCGAGAGCATCCGCATTGGCACCACTGATACGGAACATACCGTTCATAGTCATTACGGTGAAATTTCCTCCTAGGCGGTGTGTAATAGTAACCTTCTCGCCTTCAGCAAGGTTCATGGGAGTACCTTGAGGAATTAAGGTCGCTTCAACTTCGCGATTTAGAGTGAGTTCTTCTTCGGTCATATGCAGTTAAGTTTATGAGATTTTAGCATCAAATTTCTTATGGATAAGACGACGCAAATTGTCAGCAAGTTCTTCACTCTCGATTTTTCCAATCACTTCTTCGAAGAAGCCAAAAACCATTAATTGCATTGCCTTACGCTTTGAGATTCCGCGTTGCATGAGGTAGAAGAGTTCTTCGGCGTTGAGGTTACCAGTGGTGGCACCGTGCGAGCACTTCACATCATTCGCCAAGATTTCAAGGCCAGGAAGGGCATTTGCTTCAGCGGTAGGGTCTAGAAGCAGGTTGCGATTTGTTTGATACGCGTCGGTTTGCTGAGCCCCTTCGGCAACTTTAATAAGGCCTGAGAAAATGGTGCGACTGTTGTCTAGTAGCGCATTTTTGTAGAGAAGGTCAGAAACTGCATTAGGCGCATTGTGCGTTTGAAAAGTGCGTTGATCAAATTCTTGAGACTCTTCGGCGACGGTAAGTGAATACATTTTAACGTCGGCTCCTGGACCTTCGATGCGAGTTTGATTTTCATAGCGTGCACGTTGCGCACCTATGTTCACGGCAAGATTCTCAACCTGCGCATCGCGATCTGCGATCGTGGTATCTAATTGAAAAGAGGTGGTTTGTTTGTTCCAATCTTGCACGACTTTGCGTGAAATATTGGCGCCTGCACCAGCATGTAAATTCGCTACGGAAACATTTAGGGCAGAATTATCATCTGTTTCGGAAAAAAAGATGTCGACGACGTCCGCCTTTGTATTTGCTTCTGCTATAATTAAAGTATGCGGAAAAACTGCTGCGGAATCACCGCTTGTCCAAAAGTAGTTTACGAATGGTTTTTCGATTTCGACTCCTTTAGGAACAAACAGAACTGTGCCAGCTTGTACAGATGAAGCATGTAAACCAAAGAATTTTTCAGATCCTAATTCAGTAGATTCTTTGAGAAAGTATTTTTCCATCAATTCTGGATGCGATTCGATAGCTTCCAAGACGGGTAAATAAATGACTCCTTTATCTTTTAGCTCAGAACTTATGGCATTAAACTGAACGAGGGTATCATTAATATGAATAGCAGATCCAGAGTTACTAGATAGCAATGCAGAGCGTTCAATAAGAGCTTCAACGGAGCCATCGCTTGAAACTTCTTTAGCAGCATATCCATCGGTTTTGAGTTTCCCAACAGAGGCAAAGCGCCAAAACTCATTGCTCGCGGTAGGCATCGGTAGGCTCTCAAATTGTTTAAGACCTGCATTGCGCCTGTTTGTAAGCCACTCTGGTTCGACGATCTCGACCGGTGTAGAATTTTCTAATGTTTGAGTCATTACAGTAAAAGTTTAGAAATTGATACTCTTAGGATTACCCGACAGAGCCTTCCATTTCCATGTCGATGAGACGCTTTAATTCGACGGAGTACTCCATTGGGAATGCTTTCATTAGTTCGTTTACGAATCCGTTGACTGCGAGACTCATTGCTTCGCCTTCGGACAATCCGCGCTGCATCATATAAAAAATCTGCTCGGCGCTCACTTTCGAGACACTGGCTTCATGCTGAACTGTATTGTTCTCACCACGGGTGGTGATTGCAGGGTAGGTGTCGGTACGGCTATTAGTATTGATTAGCAAGGCGTCGCACTCGGTATTGTTTTTGCAGTTTTTTAAATGCTTTGGCATGTGCACCTGCCCGCGGTAAGTCGAGCGGCCTTCTCCGATGGAGATGGATTTTGAAATGATGTTGCTAGTGGTGTCGTCCGCTAAATGAACCATTTTTGCGCCTGTGTCTTGATGTTGCCCATCGTTTGCCAGGGCAATGGAAAGTACTTCGCCGCGAGCGCCGCGACCTTTGAGCACCACGCCTGGGTACTTCATAGTTAGGCGCGAACCGATGTTGCAATCAATCCACTTAACCTCTGCGCCTTCGTCAGCCATGCCACGTTTTGTGACTAAATTGAAGACATTGTTGGACCAATTCTGTACGGTAATGTACTGAATCTTAGCGTTTTTAAGCGCAACGAGCTCAACCACCGCACTGTGAAGGGTAGCGGTTTCGAATTTTGGAGCGGTGCAGCCTTCCATGTAGGTGATTTCAGAGTCTTCATCCGCAATAATTAGGGTGCGCTCGAATTGTCCGAAATTTTCCGCATTGATTCGGAAATAAGCTTGTAGGGGTTGTTTTAATTTTACGCCTTTTGGCACGTATATAAAGCTGCCGCCTGAGAAAGTCGCGCTGTTAAGAGCTGAAAATTTATTGTCGGTCGATGGAATTACTTTTCCAAAGTAAGGTTTGAAAATTTCAGGATATTTCTCGAGACCTTCCGATGAACCCACGAAAATAACGCCTTCTTTCTCAAGGTCTTCTTTCATGCGCGAGTAGGCAGCTTCGGAGTCGAATTGTGCTTCGACACCCGCAAGGAATTTTCGTTCTTGCTCAGGAATCCCGAGTCGCTCGAAAGTTTCTTTTACGTCGTCGGGCACTTCATCCCAAGTGCGGCTTGGTTGTTGTCCTTTGGAGAGGTAGTAACGGATCTTATCGAAGTGTATATTTTCTAAATCCTTGGTTGCCCAATTTGTGGGCATTGCTTTCTTGTTGAAAATTTCAAGGGCGCGGAGGCGGAACTCGCGAACCCATTCGGGTTCTTTTTTAACGTCTGAAATGTAGCGAATAGTGTCTTCGTTGAGTCCAACTCCAGCATCGTACTTATAGTTTTCTGGGTAGGAGAAGTTACCTTTCTCGGTATCGACGTTTATGGCGTCGTCATGTATTTCGGTGGTGCTCATATAAGATAAGAAGTTAAATGATATTTATGCGTTAGTTGTTGCAAAGGATTCTTTGACCCAGTCATAGCCTTTGGCTTCGAGTTCGCGTGCAAGTTCAGCAGGTCCGCTGTGAACAATCCGTCCATCGAACATAACGTGAACCACATCGGGGATGATATAATCTAAAAGGCGCTGGTAGTGCGTGATAACAAGGAATCCACGATCATCACCGCGCATGAGGTTCACGCCCTCTGAAACAATTTTAAGGGCATCAATATCAAGACCCGAATCTGTTTCATCCATTACACAATAGGCTGGATCGAGCATCGACATTTGTAAGATTTCACAGCGCTTCTTTTCACCGCCAGAGAAGCCGTCGTTGAGTGAGCGCGCAGTGAATTTTCGATCCATTTTGAGGGCATCCATTTTTTCGTAGAGCTCTTTGTAAAATGCGACGGCGTCGATATTTTCGCCTTCCGGTAAACGAGCGGTACGGGCTGCACGAATGAAATTAGCGATGCTGACTCCGGGAATTTCTAGTGGATATTGAAAAGCGAGAAATAAACCTGCTTGAGCAATGGCATCAGGTTCCTCACCAAGAATATTTTCTCCATCGAGCGTAATGGTTCCGTTTTCGACGGTGTAGTCTTCATGACCTGCCATTACTTTAGCCAGGGTGCTCTTGCCGGTACCGTTGGGTCCCATAAGTGCATGGACTTCACCTTTAGGAATTGTGAGGCTGAAGTCTTTTAAGATGGCTTGGCCATCAATTGAAACGTTTAGATTTTTGATTTCGAGTTGGTTCATATCAGTAAAATTTTTAGATTTGTCAGTGTAATTAGGCGCCTTTATGGGAGCTTTGTCCTTCGTAGGTAATTTCAATATTTTCAACGTTATATCCTTCTGGTAAGGCTTTTTTAAGTTCTTTGAGAAGGGTTGCATTCAATTCGATATCGACGATTTCGCCTGTAGATTTGCAGTAAAAGTGGGCATGCTGAACAAGGTTAGGGCAATAGCGAGTCGGCTCACGTTCGAAGTTAACTGCTCGGATGAGTCCACTTTCGGTTAAAGTATCCAGGCAGTTGTATACAGTAGCCAAGGAGATGGAGGGCATTTCTTTTCGTGAACGAGCGTATATTTCATCTGCGGTGGGATGATCTCGTTTATTCAATAGAATTGAAAATATCTGCTCACGTTGTTTGGTAGGGCGCTGTCCAGTGCGTTCAAGCGCTGAATCCAAACGTGCTTTAAATTCTGGGGAGAGTTGCATTTTGTTGAGTGTACTTGTTAAGAACTCTTAAAGAATGGTAATTCTTTATGATTTCAAGCAATAATTAGAATTATTCTAAATTTAGAAGAGCGCTCATAGTGGGGCATGTTTCAGTGCTTGTCTGAATCAGAAAGAATTGTCATTTCAAAAGGATGCCTAAATTTCGTTCATACTTTTCAGCAGATGCAGAAAGAGGTTCCAATTTTCTTATTTTAGATCCTCGGGAAAGTCATCACCTCGTGCGGGTAATGCGTGCAAGAGTGGGTGATGCGGTGGAAGTTTTGGATGGGCTCGGCAACTGTTTTAATGGGCTAATAGAACATGATTCAAGCAAGGGTGCTCGGATTGCTGTTGAGACTACGGAATCTATGGAGCGATTGATGCCAGAAATTACTCTAGTTCAGGCAGTCCCAAAGGGTAAAGCGATGGATTTAATTTTGCGCATGGCAACGGAACTGGGAGCTACAAAGATACAGCCTATATTCACTTCCCAGGGTGAGGTTCAGTTATCCGAAGACCGTCTGCTGTCAAAAATTGATAAATGGAAACTTACAATGATTGAGGCTACGAAACAATGCGGCTTGCTTTGGTTGCCTGAATTAATGGAGCCTTTGCACTTTAGTAAGTGGCAAGAAACTGCTGCAAAAAGTAAGGACTCCGAATCACCCATACGATTAGTTGCCAGTCTTGAGAAGGGCTCGGAGAGTTTATTGAGAACCGTTCAAGGCATGGACGGGTTCAGTCGTACTCGAATTGAGGTATTGGTTGGACCCGAAGGTGATTTTTCCAATGAAGAATATGCGTCTCTGAAAGATTTGGAGTGCATCCCGGTTTGCTTGGGGCGCAATGTCTTACGTGCTGAAACTGCGGCGGCGTATCTTTTGAGCGTACTCGATCAAGCAGTTCGCTCTTAGCTCATCTCAAACGCAAGAATTGTCATGTCGTCTTGTTGATCGGGTTCTTCCGTAAAGGTGCAGACGGTTTTGTAAAGACTGTCTATTGTTTCTTGAAGGGGAACGGTATGCGTCTGTTCTAGATATTCGATAAGGGCTTCAAGACCGTATTCTTGATCTGCGGGATTGCTCGCTTCAACCATGCCGTCAGTGAAGGCGTATAAACGATCACCTGGATACAGGGTGAAGGCGCTCGTCTTAGAGGCTTGTCCTCCTTTTAAACCCATTACCATGCCATCTTTAAGTTGAATGCGTTCAATTTTATGATCACTTGCTCGTAAAATGAGAACGCTTGGATGACCCGCATGCGCGATACGCATTTGGCGACTGCCGTCTTCGGCAGGTTCCTCAAAATGTCCCGCCAAACCCGTCACAAAACCTCCTTGAATTTTGCCTGCAAGTTCATGGTTAATACCATTTAGATATTCACTTGGGTTGTTGCTGTAATGCTCGGCTTCGTGCGAACTGAGATATTTTAAAAGAACCGTGTAGAAGGCTGCGGTGATTCCGTGACCACAAACATCTCCCATAAAAAAGAGGAGTGATTTTTCAGGGTTGCGCGGAAAACTCAGAAAGTCTCCTCCCACAGAGGTCATGGGTCGCCATAGATAGGCAAGTTTTAAGCCGGGGAAGAGAGGCACTCTTCCGGGGATCATGATTTCTTGCACATGGCGGGCACTCTCTAAATCTTCGCGGAGGCGTTCGTTTTGCTCGCGCAAGCGTCGTTCGTTTTTCCTGAGTTGTTCGCGGGCGATAAATTCGGCAGTGACGTCGCGCGAAATACCGATGATACCTGCCCGGGGCATACCCTCTAAGTTGAGAGGAGCCTTAGAAGAGGAAACCCAGGTTGAAGAACCATCAGCCCAGGTCTCTTTTTCGATTTTATTGATAATCGGTTTTCCCGTACGAAGCATTTCCTGCTCGTCATCGTATGCTTGTTGAGCGTGTTCTTTGGTAAAGAGATCAAAATCACTCATGCCCTCAATTTCTTTGCGATCTTCGAAGCCATGCATCTCTGCCAAAGTTTTACTAGCGACGATGAAACGGCTTTTG
>CBFHPQ010000035.1:0-15841 GCA_965657865.1 Coraliomargaritaceae bacterium
GTAGTAGAATGCCAATCGTTCGTTGTCGCTGGAATCCTTCACCCAATTCAACCCTTCACCAAACATTTCTTGGTAGCTGACCCCAGTTAAATTGTCCGCGTACAAAATATAATTCGCCATGTTAGAATCAATTTTTCCGACTTGGATTTTATCACTTTTGAACTCCACTGCATCAAATAGAGTTGCGATGCCTTCATTGAACCAACGCGGTGGATTGAAGCGCATAAGATTCCAGTGCGCTAACTCATGAAATAGTACGGAGTCCGCTTCGTAAATTTCTCGCTCGGTGAGGATTATAATTTCTATACTGGGGAGCCCGCCAAATACGCCTGCGGTTCTTTTACTGATTTCAGGTCCGACTAGGTCTTTGTAGGTGCTTGAACGGGAAACGATAATGGCAGGGATGGTTTGTTTTGTATGCTTCAATGAACGTTTGAAGATTATCTCCATGATCCGATTGTAGTAATGCAGATTATCGTGAATTCGTTTCAGTTCTTTTTCGGGTAGGTCTGAAATGATTTCCACCGAATCTACACGGAGATAACGCCATGTGGGTTCTTTTGCAGTGCAGGGGTTTACAATGGTTACACTTAAAAATAAGATGAAAGACAGGTACTTACAAAAATTATTTAAGTAGCTACGAGTCAGCAATTTATAATTTTTATACCTCGCGAGGTTTACGGAATTGCATCGTTTTAGCATCCCTTACTATAAGGCTTTAATACGTCATGTAAAAATTAAATTAAGCTTTTTAGAATAGATGCGTTGAATCAAGAATAAGAGCTTCAGCAATTCAGTTGAAAGAGGCTTTTAAATGTTTCGCGGGTTAGAGCGTTGAATTCGGTTTCGCTGAGATTGGCATGGACTCGGATCTGATCGAGAAAGGAGTTGAACTCGGCTTCTTTCTGAGCACGGGGAAAGACTCGAAGCGGGTAATCGCTGCCGTAGAGAATTTTGTCGACCCCGACGCAGTCGATGACGCGTCTAAAGATAGTGGGGTCGTAGAGAAGAGGACTGGCGGCGCAGTCGTAGTAAACGTTTTTGAGAATGCTTTGCAGGTGGGGGTTACTTTCGAGGAGGGGAAGTCCTCCGCCCCAATGAGCGAGAATGATTTTTAAATGTGGGGCACTGGCCGCGAGGTCGCAAATAGATTGCAGGGGAGTGGGAACAGAATGGGGAGGGTTTTTTCCAGCAGCTTCGGTGACGTGCAGATTCACAGGCCATTGATGCTTAGAACAGAACTCGGCAAGGGTGAGCCATCCGTCGGAGTGCGCATTGAATTTTTGTACCCCGCAATGGAGTTCGCCAACGCCACGTAGACCGAGTTCGCTGGCATGATTGAGTTGTTCGGTGACGTTTCCATTTGGATAAATGGAGGCAAATCCGATGAAGCGGTCAGGGGCTTGAGCGACCCAGTTTGCGATTTCCGTGTTGTGCCAGTTGCAAGTCGTTTCTTGTTCCCAGTACCATCCAAGGAGGACTGCTTGATCGATTTCAGCGTGATCCATTGCTTTGAGCATTTTTTGAGGCGTTGCCCAGTCTTGAATCGAGGGACGATCCAGTGGAGCGACTAGTTCCGCCCAATGACTTTCGCGCTGTGCCTCTGCCCATGCTCGTGGATCGGCTTGAATACTCTCGGGGAAGCAATGGGTGTGGCAATCAATCACTTTTTGAGGCCTCTTGGTGGGTAGTTTTGAGATTGGATTACAGGCGGACTGGGATTCCGCAATCGTCTAGAAACGCTTTAGTTTCGGCGATGGTAAAGGTTCCAAAGTGAAAAATGGAGGCGGCCAAGACAGCGCTTGCGCGGCCTTCGGTGAAGGCATCAGCGAGATGCTTTAAGGTTCCTGCACCACCCGAGGCAATGACGGGGACACGCACGGCGTCACTGACTGAACGGGTGAGCGGAAGATCGTAACCGTCTTTAGTGCCATCGGCGTCCATACTGGTAAGGAGGATTTCGCCTGCGCCGAGACGCGTGACTTCGCGCGCCCATTCGAGGGCGTCGATGCCAGTGTTGTTGCGTCCACCGTGGGTGTAGACTTCCCATTTATCGGGTGCAGATTGTTTGGCATCGATTGCGACAACGATGCATTGATTTCCAAATTTGCTCGCGGCTTTTTCGACTAGGGAAGGATCGTTGAGAGCGGCGGTGTTCAGACTGACTTTATCTGCGCCCGAGTTGAGCATTGCGCGAATATCGTCGAGCGTACGAATACCGCCACCGACGGTTAAAGGCATGAAGCATTCCGAGGCCGTGCGTTCCACAACATCGCGCATGATGGAGCGTTCATCGCTAGAGGCGGTGATGTCTAAAAAAACGAGTTCGTCGGCGCCTTGTTGCTCGTAAGCTTTTGCTTGTTCAACGGGATCGCCCGCGTCGATGAGGTTGACGAAATTGACTCCTTTAACGACTCGGCCCTCGTGCACATCCAAGCAGGGTATGATTCGGTTGGAGAGCATAGCGGAGCGGTCTTAAATTATTCGTCGGCAAAAACGATGTCGGGTTCAAAGGAGAGCGCGAGTCGATATTGAACACCTGGGCGCATGACTAGCATGTGATCGCGCTCGAGGATTTGCAGGTAATGCATGTTTCCGTAAAGGGTGCGATACTTTGGATCATTAGTGACAGTTTCTAAGCTTTTCCACTCGGCTTGGAAATCATCTTTAACGACGTTGGCGCGTTGACCTTCGGCGCCTAAGGTAAAGGTCGTTCCGACACGGTATTGACTGTGGGGTGCGCTGACTGCGAGGACATAGCGCATGCGGTCAAGCTGAACTTGTTGTTTCACAGTAAAGCAGTATTCGCAGCTGACTTTTCCGCCTTGGAAGTTCCAAGTAACTTTACAGCTTCCTAGGCCATTGACGAATTCTTCATCTTTGGTGATGAGTTCGGGTTGGTCGTATTTGAAAACTAGAGAATTACGAAGTCCGATACTCGTGGTGCAATTCTTGCCGTAGAAGGCAGGTAAAATGACCTTGTCTCCGAAGGTGAGTTCGGGAGTCATGATGGGTAAATAAGTATCTACGGGCCAATCGAAGATTCCTGGAGCATGCGGAAAGGCAAGGGATGCGGTGTTGTGTTTGGACTCAGGAATATTTCCGACGAGAGGAAGCTGAAAAGCTAAGCCGCTGTCTGGATCTTGGTACAAAAAGAGCCCTTGTTCCTTGCGGTGGGATTTATCGAAATTAATGAAGCGAGCGACTTTACGGGGCGGAACGGGAGCGGACGGTGCTGCGTTACCACCGATGGCGCGGGCAAGGCGTGCCCACTGGCACAAGTATCGAGCGGCATCGAAGTTTGCCATACGAGTGGTATGATAGCCATCGGTGCTGCGCTCGGCATCACGAATGACAAGATAACCGTGCTCTTGGTCGAGATAGGTCGCAAAGAAATTTACGAAGAGGCGGCGCGCGGTGTCTAGGTACAGATCGCGTTGATTTGCAGTAATCCAGTCATCGCGAAGTGCTTGCATGATCAAGCTGATGCAATGCATTTGACCGTAGGCTCCGATAGAACGTCCGTAGGCCCAACCCGTACCGTCTTGACGGACCATGTCGGGAATCATTTTAAGATATTTTTCGCTGAAGGTACGGAGGGAGGGAAGCTTACGATCCCTTAAATTGATATTAGCGTGCAGTTGAAGGGCTTGACGAATGAACACG
Source organism: Coraliomargaritaceae bacterium (assembly GCA_965657865.1). Taxonomy (GTDB): domain Bacteria; phylum Verrucomicrobiota; class Verrucomicrobiia; order Opitutales; family Coraliomargaritaceae; genus UBA7445. Next base: position 3,667 of record CBFHPQ010000035.1, read on the forward strand.
AAGGTCATGACCCCGTAAATATCGAATGATCCGCGCAGAGGGGAATCGGTATTAGCGGCATCGTCGATGTAGCCCGCACTTGAGTTGGAATCAATGCGCTCAAGGAAACGATCGATCAGGCGACCTGTTTCATCTTTTTTGGAGAGCCCAAGACTGAAGCGAGTGACCGCTTTTGCGATATTGAAGCTTTGAAAATGGTTATCGTAATCGCTACGCTCAAGTAATTGTTTATCCAGTTGCTCGCGAGTGGGATCCATGAGGCGTTCCCAGACCGTATTGCGTTCTTTGGATGGACCAAAGGAGAGGAGACCGAGCGCGGAATAGGCGAGGCCATTTTCAAAGGGCTCCTCAGTGAAGGCTTGCGCAGTGACGCAACGTGCGGTCAGATCAATGAGATCGTGTTCACCGAGTTTGACCTCGTTGGTAGCTCGATAATACTCGCCAATTGCTAGCGCAGCATGTCCGGGCTCATCTAAACGAGACACTTCATCAGCAATAGGAGTGATGGTACCCTGATCGCTTATAGATTCTAAATTATGACCCAATATTGATCGGGCCATGTCGAGGCATTGGTCGGCAAAATGTTCCATGAGTTTCGCTCTGCTTTATGCGAAGTAGACTAGATGTGTGTTCCTGTTAGCTAAAGTCAACAGGATTTAAATAAACTGTACATTTCTTGTAAAAAAGACCCTAGTTGAGCGCATCTTAAGTTAATCGATAAGTTTTATAAAAGCTTTCACTTGAAGTCTAGACAAACCGCTAGTAACTATCAATATTTGGCTACTATGAAAATCTACATGAATGATGGGTTAGTTGATCGGGATGATGCAAAAGTCTCGGTTTTCGACCACGGCTTGCTCTACGGGGATGGAATTTTTGAAGGCATTCGTCTGTATGACGGGTGTATTTTTAAGTTAGATGCTCACCTTGAACGCTTGGAAAATTCAGCTAAGGCAATCATGTTGCCGATGCCGTGGAGTCGGGACGACCTATCGAATGCGGTTCGTGAGACCTGTCGTGCGAATGGGCTGCGTGACGGATATATACGCCTTGTTGTTACGCGGGGTGAGGGGAGCTTGGGGTTATCCATTAAAAATTGCGATAGCCCGCAACTGATAATTATCGCTGACACGATTCAGTTATACCCGACTGAGTTATACGAGAATGGTTTGAAGATTATAACGGTGCCGACTCGTCGCTGTAATCCTGCGGCACTTCCGCCGACTGTTAAATCGCTCAATTATCTCAACAATATCTTGGCTAAAATCGAGGCCCAGCATTTAGGGTATCACGAAGCGATCATGTTGAATGATCAGGGCTATGTTGCCGAATGCACGGGTGATAATGTATTTGTCATCAGCAAGGGTGAATTGATCACTCCCTCTGCGAGTGCAGGTGCACTGAAGGGCATCACTCGCGACACTGTTCTGGAAATCGCGACGACGCTTGGAGTCCCTGCACGGGAGGCCAACTTGACGCGTTACGATGTGTGGGTTGCAGACGAACTCTTTTTGACGGGGACAGCTGCTGAAATAATCCCGATTGTTGAGGTGGATGCTCGAACAATTGGGGACGGCAAGCCGGGTGCAATTACGGGGCGATTCCTTGAGCAATTTAAAAAAATTGTAACTAAAGACGGCACACAGCTTTAAAATCCGATAACCTTCGAATATTTACAATATTTGATCGGTTGTTGGGTGCTCAAACTGAGGTTTGGCATACTTGATGCAATTAACTTTGTCATGCAGTTAAAGTGTGACATATTTATTGGCATAAATTCGCTTTATTTTTGCGATTGAACTAAGTTTTGCTATATTTCGGTTATGGGAGATTCATTAAAGTGTAAGTTTTGCGAAAAGGAGGCGACCGTGCATCTGACGCAAATCATAAACAATAAAATTCATAAGGTGGATTTGTGTGAGACCTGTGCGCAAAAGAAGGGCGTTTCGGGGGAGCAGGGCTTTTCCTTAGCGGAGATGATTATGCAGCCTAATTTCGAGGATTCTGGGGATGACACGGAGCTCAAATGCCCAAGTTGTAATTTTAGTACGAGTGACTTTAGGCGCACGGGGCGTTTAGGTTGCGCGAGTTGTTATCAGACATTCAGACCATTGCTAGAGCCTGTTCTCGAGGATATGCACTCGGGTTTAAAGCATACTGGCAAGATTCCGACACACAGTTTGAATCGCATGAGTAAAGATCTTAAAATACAAAATTTACAGGAAGCTTTAAGACGTGCGATCATTGATGAAGCGTACGAAAACGCAGCAAATTTAAGAGACCAGATACAGACCCTTGAAAACGAAACAGAGTCTGAGGCATTAGAAAAATTAAACGATGATTGAGAATCTAATAGATAGTAAGCACGCCGAGCTGACGCAGACAACAAAGCGTACTGCACCGGTTGTTTTGAGTACTCGCATTCGTCTGGCACGAAATCTCTTAAGTGCGCCATTTCCTCACCGTGCCACTTTGTCCCAGAAACGTGACGTTTTGGCTAAGTGCGAGGCAGGAATAGGGCAAATAGATTTGATGAAGCATGCATCTTTTTTCGAAGTTCAAAAACTTTCTGACTTAGAAAAACAGGTACTCTTGGAACGTCATTTGATCAGTCATGAATTGTGCGAGAACAGTGCAGGTAGCGGAGTATATATTAACAGGGCGCAGAACTGTTCGGTGATGATCAACGAAGAAGATCATTTGCGCATCCAATTCTTGAAATCGGGCTTTAATCTCAACTCGGCATGGAAACGAATCAATGCCTTCGATGATGCGCTTGAGAGCAATCTGGATTTTGCATTTTCGCCCAACTTGGGATATCTGACCACGTGTCCGACTAATTTAGGAACGGGGCTTCGTGCATCGGTTATGATGCATCTACCTGGCTTGATGCTTGCGGATCAAATGGAAAAAGTAATCCGAGCGGTTGGCCAGTTAGGAATTACTGTACGGGGACTTTTTGGCGAGGGCTCGGATGCTTCTGGGCATGTATTTCAAATTTCAAATCAAGAAACTTTAGGAGAGCCCGAAGGTGAAATTTTAAAACGCTTGGGGAATATTTTAAAAACGATTATAGATCATGAAATCAACGCGCGCTTCAAATGCTTGGAGGATGACCGCGCCAAATTCTTAGATCAGATTGGTCGTGCTTATGGTGTGATCCGAAATGCGCATGTATTGAATTCGAATGAAGCGATGAATATGCTTTCGCTGCTACGATTAGCGGTGGACTTCGATTTTCTCCCTGAAATCTATCGCTCGGATGTGGATCGCATGTTTATCGAATGTCAGCCCGGTCATATTCAATACGCGGCAGGTACGGATGTGGATCCTGAAGACCGTGATATTCAGCGTGCTGACAAAATTCGTAAGCTTTTTAGCAAGCTTCCTGCTCTGGACTTTGACAATTAGGAATTTTAGATATATTTACTCTCAATAGGAATTATAATTATGGATCCACTTAACAACTTTACACCGCGCGCTCAACAAGTGCTTGCGTTATCACGAAAAGAGGCAGGGAGATTTCATCACAATTATATTGGGACTGAGCATCTCTTACTGGGTTTAATCAATCTTGGACAAGGGGTTGCGGTCAATGTGCTTCAAAAAATGGGGCTCGATTTACAAACTGTCCGTGCTGCTGTTGAGAAGCAGGTTGGAACGGGTCCCGAAAGTAAACCCTCGGGCACGATTCCCTACACACCCCGTGTGAAAAAAGTTTTAGCACTTGCGGCCAAAGAAGCCAAAGGTCTGAGCCATTCCTATGTAGGTACCGAGCATTTATTGCTAGGGCTTTTGCGAGAGGGCGAAGGAGTGGCGGCTCGAGTTTTGAAATCCTTAGATGTGGACATTGAACGTTGCCGAAATGAAATCCTTTCTGAACTCGATCCAAATTTCTCTGGCGATCCTGAAGAACCCTCTGGCGCGAGTCCAAACGAAGCAGTGGAGGAACGTAAGGAGGGCAAAACTCCTGCCTTGAAAGCATTTGGTCGCGATTTAACAGAACTCGCAATTAACGGCGAGATGGATCCCGTTGTTGGGCGCAAAGATGAGATTCGTCGCGTGATACAAATTCTATGCCGCCGCACTAAGAACAATCCGGTTTTGATTGGGGAAGCGGGCGTCGGTAAGACTGCATTAGTGGAAGGACTTGCGCAGGAGATTGCTGCGGGAGCAGTGCCAGAGATTTTGCACGATAAAAAGGTGATCACCCTCGACTTAGCTTTGATGGTGGCAGGAACCAAATACCGCGGTCAGTTTGAAGAACGGATCAAAGCGGTAATGGATGAAATTCGTCGCGCAAAGAATGTGATTTTATTCATTGATGAATTGCACACAATCGTGGGCGCGGGTGCTGCAGAAGGCGCGATGGATGCTTCGAACATTTTCAAGCCTGCTTTGAGCCGTGGTGAGTTACAGTGCATCGGTGCTACCACCTTGGCGGAATATCGTAAGTTTATTGAAAAGGACAGTGCGCTGGATCGTCGTTTCCAATCTGTTAAAGTGGAGGCACCTTCGGTTGAGGACACCATTTTGATCTTAAAGGGTATCCGCAGTAAATATGAAGAGCATCACAAGTGCATCTTTACCGATGAGGCGCTTGAGTCGGCAGCAAAACTTTCAGATCGATACATCACGTCGCGTTTCTTGCCTGACAAAGCGATTGATATTATTGACGAAGCGGGTTCCCGAGCACGTATCGAGTCGCTTAAACGGCCTCCAGAAATTGAGGCAATGGGCGAAGAGATCGAGACCGTTTGTGAGCAGAAGGAAACTGCGATTGGTAAACAGCTTTTTGAAGAGGCGGCTAAGTTCCGTGATGAGGAAAAGCAGTTGCGTCAAAAGCAGAGTGAAACAATTGAAGCTTGGAAAAAATCTCGTGAAGAAAACAAGATCACAGTCGACTGTGATGATCTTTTGCACGTGATCTCTGCTTGGACAGGGATTCCGCTCTCGCGCATGGAGCAAGAGGAAAGCAAGAAACTTCTCAATCTTGAGGCAGAACTTCAAACGGAGGTTATCGGACAAGATCGCGCTACTGAGGTCATTTCGAGAGCCCTCCGCCGCTCGCGCGCAGATCTTAAAGATCCGAAGCGTCCCATTGGTTCGTTCATGTTCTTAGGGCCCACAGGGGTTGGAAAAACGCTTCTAGCTAAGGTGCTCGCTGAGGAAATGTTTGGTGATAAAGACGCGATTATTCAGATCGATATGTCCGAATACATGGAAAAATTTGCGGTCTCACGTTTGGTTGGGTCGCCTCCCGGTTACGTTGGTTACGAAGAAGGAGGTCAATTGACCGAGGCGGTTCGCCGCAAACCTTATAGCGTTGTTTTGTTTGATGAGATTGAAAAAGCACACCCAGATGTGGTGCAATTACTCCTTCAGGTGCTTGAAGAGGGACGTCTCACAGATAGTCTCGGCCGCAAGGTCGATTTTAGAAATACAATTTTGATCATGACTTCAAACGTCGGGGCCGAGATTCTTCAACGCAACACTTCCATGGGCTTTGGCATCGAAAGTAATGCGGATAACGAATACGAAAAGATTCGCGAAAAAATACTGGATGAGACCAAGCGGGTTTTCAAACCTGAGTTCTTAAATCGTTTGAATGAGTTAGTAATCTTTAAGTCGTTGGGTCGCGAGGACATGGAATCGATTGTGGATCTTGAGCTTCGTAATGTGACGGACCGTTTGAAGGAGCGTGAATTGATCTTCGAATTTGATCAGTCTGCGAAGACCTTCCTGATTGAGAACGGCTATGATGAAAAGTACGGTGCCCGACCTTTACGGCGTGCAGTTGAAAAGCATTTAGAAGATTCTCTAGCGGAAGCGATTCTTAGCGGTGATATCAAGCACGGCGAAGTCATCAAAGTTGGAGTCAACAAAGCAGGTGATGCTTTGAGCTTCACGCAAAGCCAGAAGGTGGCTTAGCTTCGCATATTCTTTAATCAAAAGCCTGATTCATTTATTTGAGTCAGGCTTTTTTATTTTAAAACGTTGGGTGTACTTCGATAACTAAGATTTTGTCAGGAAATAGCGTTCTTGTTTTTCAGTAATTGGCTGATCGATGCGTTTTAGTACTTTCAACATATCTTCCCAGAAGGTTCGTTTAGTTTTCATCGTTCCGTTTCTTAAAAGATAATTTGGGTGGTAGGTGACCATTAAATCCGTTTCGCCTACCTGATGCCATTGCCCCCTGATATCGCCGAGGCGCACTTTGCTCTGTGGGTCATTCCCCAAAAGCGCAGAGGCCGCAACGTTTCCGAGCGCAACAATGACTTTAGGTTGAATAATTTCAATCTGAGCTAGGAGATAGGGGAGACAAAAACGTATTTCATCTACGTTTGGGGGCCGGTTCCCGTAGGGTTTATCGTGTTGAGGACGCCATTTTAAAACATTACTGAGGTACACGGACTCTTGACTGAGTTCCATCGCCTTAAGGATTTTGCCTAAGAGTTGACCACCTTCGCCTACAAATGGGGTTCCCGATTGGGCTTCCTCTTTTCCTGGTGCTTCGCCGCAGAAGAAAACTTGAGCGTCGAGTGCACCCGCTCCAAAAACAAGTTTCTCATCTGAGGCAGACTCTTTGAGGGAGGTAGCGCAGTTTGCAACCATTGCTTCGAGTGCCTGCATGCGATCTTTGGGCTTGCCGCTTGGGAGTGACACTTTCGGTGCATCTGGCAAAGTTTTCGCAGGGGGACTTTGCTTTGCAACGGGTTTAGGCGGAACCGGAGCCTGAATTGCAGGGTCAGTTGTTACAGAACTCGAATCGGTGGCGCTGTTATTTTTAGGCGCTGGAGCCTCTGCCGCAGTAGCTGCTGATTTAGCAGAATTTGAACTGGCAGTCAGGCTTTCCAACAGGGAAAGATCCAAGTTGCCATTATCAGCCGCATTTTTGAGCTGATCGAGGGTTTTAGGATCGATGGAAACGCGTTCGAGCCCAGCGTCTTTAAGACGTACCAATTCTTCGTAAACTGCGGCGAGTTCTTGAGACATGTTTAAAGAGTCGATGATTCTCGGTATGGGGTCGAGTCCGATTTGTAGAAAAACAAATAATTAAGGCGTTTCAGGTGCTAACAAAAAGGGTTCGATACTAGAGAATAAACGGTCTGGGATGGCGCTTACAATGTAGGTACCCTCGTCGCGAGTTTCTTCTTTGCGGACGGATCCTTCACGGTGTAAACGCGCGACTAGATCGTATCGATCATGTGGAATAAGGAGCCGAAGTTGGGCGAAATCTGCCTCCACGATTGTTTGAATTTTCTCGAGCAGTAATCCAATGCCCTCACTGCTATGAGCGCTGATAAAGAAAGCATTTGGGTGAATGAGTTTGAGGTCCGCAATACGAGACGGATCTAAAAGAGCGTCTACTTTATTGAAAACCGTAATGATCTTTTTATCGGTCACACCCAACTCGTTAAGTACTTTTAAAGTGGTCTCTGCGTGTGCATCAACTTCGGGGCTTGTTACATCTAAGACATGAATGAGAAAGTTTGAGACAACCGCTTCTTCAAGGGTGGCTTTAAATGCATCGACGAGACGGTGCGGCAGGTTGCGCACAAATCCAACCGTATCAGTAATCACCAAGGGTTGACCATTGGGAAGGGGGCAGCGTCGTGAAGTGGGATCTAAGGTCGCGAAGAGTTTATCTTCCGCAAGGATATCGGCATTAGTGAGGTTATTAAGAAGCGAAGATTTTCCTGCGTTGGTATAGCCCACAATCGCGCAGGTCGGGACAGGAACAGTCATACGTTTTTTACGCTGTAGATGACGGTGCTGAATAACGGTCTCAAGTTCTTTGCGAACGCGTGCAATTTGGTTGCGCACCATACGTTGGTCCATCTCAAGCTGGGTTTCACCGGCATCACGCTGAACCGCGCCCCCGCCGCGTTGACGACTTAGGTGAGTCCATGCGCTTTTAAGGCGCGGCAAGCTGTACTGCAAACGAGCTAATTCAACTTGCAAGACCGCTTCCTTTGTCTGCGCACGTTTTCCGAAAATATCCAAAATCACCTCTTGGCGATCGATGACCAAAATTTTGTCATCTGTGGCTTTTTCCCAATTTCTTTGCTGAGCAGGGGTCAGCTCGTTATCAAAGACGATGACGTCGCAATCGTGCGCTTTTGCTTCCTCGATCAATTCTTCAGCTTTTCCGCTTCCCGTGAGCAGCTTCGCTTGGGGTTTTCGAACTCCAAGCATTCGCTCATGACGTATCTCGATTCCTAATGTCGTTACTAGCTCACGTAGTTCATCCAACAAACTACGGGTCACTGATTCTTGATCACTGGGCAAGGTGATCCCGATGAGCATAGCGCGCTCAACCATTTTCGGTCTTTCTTTAACATCGTGCACAGATAGGTTCTCGCAGTAAGTAGCTTCAATTGGGAGCTTAAAATTAGGGAGTTTTCAGAAAATTTAAGATTTATTTTTTAATGGCGTGTTGCGCGAACTTAGTTTGTCTAGAGGGATGCAAGCGAATGATTTATTTGAATTTCCAGAATCGCTCCCGTTCGGCGAGTTCTTTTCAGGAGAAGTGAGTCCCTGGGAATGGGTTTCGCAAATAAAAGAAGCGTTGGCTTCGTTTGATTTTTCACAACCCTTGCCCGATCTCCCTGAAGGTTTTGTCGTTAAGGGGCCTGTGTATATAGATCCGAGTGTTAAGCTGCCTGCGTTTGGTAGCGTTGAAGGCCCTGCGTACATTGGTGCTGGGAGTGAATTACGGCCTGGAGTTTATATTCGCGGTAACGTTATTGCAGGTGCAAATTGTGTTCTTGGAAATTCCTGTGAGTTTAAAAATGCTTTATTGCTCGATGGCGTTCAGGTTCCTCATTTCAGTTACGTAGGGGATTCTGTCTTGGGAAATCAATCGCATCTTGGGGCAGGCGTTATCTGTTCCAACCTGCGTTTGGATCAAGCTCCAGTGGTCGTTAAAGATTTCGATGGTTCGAAGCAAGCAACGGGGATGCGAAAATTAGGTGCGCTTATTGGAGATCGCGCAGAGGTTGGCTGTAATGCGGTGCTTAATCCAGGTACGGTTTTAGGAAAGAAGGCACTTGTTGTACCTGCTTTGTCTTTTAGAGGTACTTTAGAGGCAGGGCGGATGGCATTTGGCGCTTCCGCTACCAAGACCGCGCCGCGAATTGATTAGCCCAGCGAGCTAGAGCGTGAGTTGCTGATACAATGTTTCTAAGTCGGGGTAGGTGGCGGTCGCTCCCGCTTCCTTCAATTCTTTTTCGCTGTGCGCTCCAGTAGCGACTGCAAGGCATGGACTCTCGATCGCAAGCGCGGTTGCTACGTCGGTTGGTGAGTCCCCGATTAAATAAACTTTGCCCTCATCCATACCCATCGCGCTCAGCAAAGTTTTACTGAGTTCGGGGTTAGGTTTGCTCCATTCGGTATCGCCATTTCCTATGCATTCTTTGATAACGGTATCGAAACCACAATGCTTGCTGACTGCTCGCGCTGTGACTCCGTGTTTATTCGTGAGAATACCTTGGGCAATTCCCGCAGTTGCAAAGCGTTCAATACACTCGATCGCTCCTGGTAGAATGATTAAGCCCTCGCACATTATAGAAGGAAACTTTTCTCGAAAGCTGCGACAGGCAAAATCGAGTTCTGAGTCTTCAACGAACAAGCGCATGGTGTCGATCATGGGTCCGCCCAAGCTCCTTCGGATTTTCTCAGGCTCAGGGGTCGGCATACCCAAGTCCGTTACAACGCGCTGGTAGCATTGGATAATTGATGCGGTTTGATCAATAAGGGTGCCATCCATGTCCCAGAGTATCGCATTCGGTTTCGGAAGTGATTCGATCATAGCGAATGAGTAGCTTGAGGCGTTTCCAATTTAAAAACACTGGAGCCGAGTTGATACAAGTTTTCGTAAATACCGTGAGCTTGAGTTGATTTAGAAAGTTCCTCTACCGTATGCGAGCCCGTTGCGACTAAATAAGCGGGGAAGTTACGGACTTGAGCCGCTTGGAAATCAAAGGGTGAGTCGCCGACTAAGAATGAATGCTGGGGGGTGGTTTCGAGAAGGTTGAGAATATGATCCGTGAAAGCAGCATTGGGTTTACGATACGGTGTGTCATTCGTTCCGACGGTGGCCATTAAATACCTATCCAGTTTGTAATGCTCAATGACCGCCCGCGCATGGTCTCCGAATTTATTTGTGAAAACTGCGAGTTGATAGCCCTTCGCATGTAATGATTTCAAAATCCATTCCGCACCTGGCAAAAGGTTCACCTCCTTAAGCATGACCTTATTAAAATGTTCGTGAAAGTAGGGGAGCGCGGCTTCAACTTTTTCAGATCCTATCAAGCGCTCGAGGGTGACGGGTAAAGAACCGCCGACAGTTGCGCGAACTAGAGCATAGTCTGAAACAGGTAATCCTAGGGATGTTTGCGCATACGCAATGCTAGTGTGAATGGCAGTAAAGTGATCAATTAAAGTACCATCGAGATCAAAGAGAACCGTTTGCATGGTGCTATCATTGAACGCTAATGACATGCACTGCAAGGATAGGTGGAGAAACTTAACCTAGCTTGAATGCAAGATTGACAATCCGCAAACGGTTCGTGAAATTCACAATCCTTAACTTATGGTGGCAGTAGCTCAGTTGGTTAGAGCACCGGATTGTGATTCCGGGGGTCGCGGGTTCGAGTCCCGTTTGCCACCCCATTTTGAAGTTAAAAATATTATTTGCTCTCGGTCGCTTTGTAACTGAATGCATGCAAGTTAAAGAGATCGTAGTTACCTTCTTCAACGATGGCTCCACTACTAACATAGGCAAAGAGACTAGAGTTGTATGACTTTGGCATCTTTAAGGTTCCAGTAAGGGTAGCGACCGCGATCCCTTTGTCTTTATTTGATAAGACCGCAAGGTAGTTAAATTCATTAGGTCGAGCAGACTTCGTAACCGTCAAATCTATCTTTATAATATCCGTTAAATCATCCGCATCGGTAGTACTGTCACCAATTGCAAAGTAAGAAATATTGGTTGAGGTAAAACCGCCACCGCCTTTACCAAAAACATAAAATTGATAACTGTTCGTTTGTTGGGGATTTTTCTGAATACCTGCAAACATAAGATCGTCTACCTCAATATTGGAGTTAGTGAAACCTACGCCGCCGAGCATGGTTGCGTTCTTAGCGCCCGTCGCAGCATTGGACAAACCTTCAATGGTGAACTCAATACTTGTGGACCAGGAGCCTTTAGGCCCAAACCCTGAACCTTCGCCGCGAGTACATACCATTTTAGCGCGACCACTGGTCGGATTACGTCTTAAGATTCCAAACTCAGGGCTTTGTGGAGCCGGGAAGTAAAGCGAGCCTTTGGATTGGGCAGATTCCTTAAAGTAAGGATTGGCTTTTTGGGTACTCTTATCGATTGAGCCAGATACATAACCCTCCGCTCCGCTAAAGTTAGTTTCTAAAGTTATGTCTGCGAAACTAAGCGATGCAGTGGTAATAAATGCGACTAAAAGGTATTTGAATGATTGGATGTTCATGTTGCTTGAATTGGGGATTATTAAACTAGTTATACACGTGTATAGTGTTTTCTTGAAAATACCAGTTAATACAATTTATTAGGCTGAGTGTAAATGATTAAAAGAGATTCATTATTATTAAAAATTAATAGCTAGTATTATTTATAAGGTGACATTTTAAACAACTCCAGCGCGTCCGATTTCCTGGCTGTAGCGATACTGTCTCGCTAACATTATATACTTCGAGTTATGGGTCATCGCGAATGAGTACCGTTGATTTTGTCCTGATAATTCTATTGTATGCACGTGCAATAGATTAGATAAATCAACTGTATTTATTCTATGAATTTTACCTCCATTACACTTTAAAGCACGTGCTCGATTCAATGCGCATCTTATTACCCTTAGCTCTTTTCCTTTTACTGAAGATTTCGGCTTCAGCTTCCGACAAACCAAACATTTTATGGATCTATGCTGAGGACACTTCGCCGTGGATGGGATGTTACGGCGATACAATCAACGCGGAGGCTACCCCAAATATCGATTCGATTGCAGATGCGGGCGTTCTCTTTAAACGTGCGTATGTGCCCGCGCCTGTTTGCTCAGCGACGCGCTCTGCAATGATGGTCGGGCAAAATGGAATTCGTTTTGGCGGTCATGAGCATCGTTCTTCACGTGGAGGACCTAAA
>CBFHPQ010000036.1:0-14272 GCA_965657865.1 Coraliomargaritaceae bacterium
ACTGTTCGCTTCCGGTAACCTGATGTATACTACAACCGATCCCGTCAATGATGACGGTTCCATCAACCCCGCAGTGGCAGGCCGGGCAAATGAAGTGCTCCAACTCTACGTTGCGCCCTACTGGCAGGAGCAAGACCGGCAAGACAACAATATCTCCATTCGCACCACCTTAAATTGGGAGCTCAACGAAGATTACACCATCGGCAAACAACAATTACTGATTGGTATCGATGCAGACCGACGCGGGGCATCGCTCACCCAATTTCAAGAGTTTCAACCCGGTACTACAACCGGACCCAGCGGAGTCGTCATGACCAATGACCGCGCCGCCGACTATATCTACCTGTCCGATTTTCTCGCAGGGCAAGCCGATGATGTCATTCGTTACAACACCACGCAATCTGGATTTATTTCCGATGAAACGGACCTAAACCAGCCTAATTCCGCCCTGGTGCGCGATGGGAAATTAGCGGCATCTCCGCTGGAAAGCACCGTGATGCATAAAACCAATCACAACGAGACAACGGTGGAAACCCTGGGAACCTGGTTTGCCGCATCGGGTTCATACCTTGATGGCCGGGCACGCTCTCTGATTGGTTTGCGCATGGACGCGATCAAAGTAAATACCGACCTAACCGATTTCCGGGTCGATGGTACCAATACTAGTGTTAAAGACGGCGATCCCTATAGAAATGACAGTCAGCTTACCTTCGTGGAGTTCTCGCCCTCGATCGGAGGCCTGTATTGGCTGACCCCTGAATTGGGAGTCTTTGGCAATTATGCGGAATCAGTGCTCTCGCCCTCCGGCTTTGAATACGACGTCTTCGGTGAGATCACCCCACCTGAGACCGGTCGGGGCATCGAACTGGGCTTCAAATACAGTTCTGGTGACAGCAAAATCAATGCCCAACTCACCGCTTTCCGCATCGAGAAGAAAAACGAAAAAAACACCAATATCACCTACTCCCAACTGCAGGAAATTTTTCCCCGCACCGCCTCAGGCAATATTATGGATGATAGCACCGCAATTGCTTCGAACGCCTCCCTATGGGTTCCCCGCCGGAACGATGATGGCGACATCACTGGGTACTCTTTTGACTCCAAGGGAAATCGAGTTGCAAATGAGGAGACGCGTAGTGAAGGCATCGAGTTGGATATATACTACAATCCAATCAAAGAATTATCACTTTTCTTTGGCTATGCCTTCTTGGATACCATCAAATTGAAATCTTCGCTTGAAGAGCTGATCGACCTCACCATTCCAGGCACTTCCAATCACAGCGCCAACTTCACGGCGCGCTATACCTTTAGTTCTGGAAAGTTGAAAAATTACTTTGTGGGAGCGAACCAGAAATATCGCTCCGCAGCCTTGTTAAATACATATTTTGCCGATACGGATTATGATGGCAATGCTGATTACGATAGTGATACCCCTAGGTATGAATTTTACCTCGAAGAACAACACAGCACAGATATCTTTGCGGGCTGGCAGGGGAAACTTGGAAAAGGTAGAAGTGCACCTCGTGCCCGCTTCCAAGTGATCGTAAACAATGTCTTTGATAACATTAATTTAATTAGCACTGGCTCAAACCAAGCCCGCTACACGAATTCAAAATCCATTACCGCGTCTGCAACCTTAACCTTTTAACTGGAAAGAGAACGACGAGCGCAGCATCTCCAAAATACAAAGCTAAGCGATCGATCGTAATGTTCCCTCAATAAAGTCACACTCTCTACAAATCATAGCCAATATAAATTTTTAGCGACCTTTGCAGTTTCCAAGCGATATTAGCTTGTAAACCAAACTATCCTAAAAACTTGTAAATGGCTCTCTATCATCTAAAATGTATAACTAAAGAGACATATAATTGCCTCAACAACTTTAATTACCCCTACTTATAAAGTGTATGCCTGCTAGATTTTTTGCCCTCTCATTGTTTATTGTTTTCACCCAAGTTAATGGATCTCCCAGCGTAGAACTTGAGAATGATGGGAGCGTTAAAGTCGTCCTTGCGAATACGCAGCTAGATATTGAATTATTACAATTTTCTACCGACCTATTAAGCTGGCAAACGATAGCGCGCGACTACGGAAATGGCTGGGAGCTAATACAACCCTATGAGTGGCCAATCGAAACAACTGCCTCAAGCGCTACCGTTGAAGAACTCAACTCTGCAGGTAAGGGCTTTTACCGTACCACTAGCAATGAAAATGCTCTCGCTCTCAGCAATTCAGAATTAGCTGCTCGCTTTTTAACCCAATGCACTTTTGGACCCACCCTAAGCGAAATCAACAACTTCACAGGTCTTTCAGATGTAGATTTCGCAGATCCCCCATACACTGCCTTTAATAATTGGATTGATGCTCAAATCAATATAACCCCCTTTTACCATCGTGCATTTTTCAGAAAACAAAGCGACCCCAACTTTGTGGATGCAACCAATGTTGCTGGGCGATTACCCAACGAAGTCGAGTATGATCCTACCCTCGGTCATCGCTTCAATTTTTTCCGAGGCAATCTTTCATTTAAACCGAACTGGACTTGCTCTTTAAATGGGCACGGAGGAGTTTATGACTCCAACGGCATTGTAATTGATGCAAGCGATCATGCCGGTAATTTAGATTCCAATGGCATCCCTAAAATTGGCAGTCATATAGATGACGTTAATGCTGAAGGTAAGACAATTTGGGACATATCATACTCTAATAATGATACCAAACAGTATATCTGGTACCACTCAGCGGTAAAAGCAGAGGATCAACTTCGGCAACGCATTGCTTGGCTATTAAGCCAGTACTTTGTCGTCGGGGAGGAAGGCAGTAACCATCCTGCCGTAACCGAACGCTGGACTAATTATTACGACATCTTCGTCAGAAATGCTTTCGGAAACTTCAAAGACATCCTATACGAAGTCACCTGGAGTCCACACATGGCGTATTACTTATCCTACCTTAATAATAGGAAAGCGAATGCCAGTGCAGGAACTTTCCCAGATGAAAATTACGCTCGTGAAGTCATGCAACTCTTCACCATCGGACTTTGGGAACTCAATAAAGATGGTTCTCTTAAAAAAGATTCTTCAGGTAATCCCATACCCACCTACGATAATAGTAACATCGAAGAATTTGCACGTGTCTTCACCGGTCTGCGTCTGGCAGCGGCTCGTGACAATATTGAAATCTTTTTTGGTAACTATGTAGATCCCTTAAGAATATTAAATGATTGGCACGACTTCGGTGCTAAAACTTTACTGGATGGCGCAACACACGGTCCTTTTCCAGAGACCGATCAAGGAGTCACTGATGATATTAATGGTCTACTTGATCATCTCTTTGAGCATTCTAACACATCTACCTTTTTCGCTAAATTTTTCATTCAACGACTCACTGTATCGAACCCTTCTGGTAATTATATTGAAGCAGTCGCTGATGCCTTTGAAACCGGTATGTACAAAGGACAAGGAAGCGGTGAACCCGGTGATTTAGTTGCAGTATTGAAAGCGACGCTCCTGCATCCCGAAGCCAGAGAACCTAGCCTCCAATTCGACAACGCTCACGGAAAACTCAGAGAACCATTAATACGATTGATGCACTTAAGCCGCGTTCTCAACCTAGAATCGGAGCGCACATACGAATGGATGAGCTTCAACAAACTTGAAGACGTAATTTTTCAGGCACCCTACGAATCCCCCTCAGTCTTTAACTTCTATCGTCCCGACTATAAACCCAATGGTGAAATTAATGATCAAGGGCTAAACGCACCCGAATTTCAAATACACAATGATGTTTCTGCCATTCAGTTAAAAAATGCATATTGGACCTTAACCCATTATGGAATCAGAGGTAATCAGTACGGTTCCATTGGTACAAAGTCATACACCGAGGCCTCTCCAAGTTATACGGACTTTAACAATTATACATCCAATATTTCTGAGCTTCTTGGAAAAATTAATCTTGTGCTTGCTTCAGGTCGTTTAGATGCAAGCACCCTGAATATCCTTGAAACTCGTCTCACTGAAATGAATCTCAGCGGGGACGAGCTAGTCAAAAAAGCAATCTTTCTGGTTAGCTTAACCCCTCAATTCAATATCCTACACTAATCCCCCTATGAATCTTAACCGCAAAATCAGTCGTCGACAATTCATCGGGCAAGCTAACTGCGCTGCCGTAGGAACCGCCTCCCTACTCTCCTCTTTACTTTCGCTTCGCTTAACCGCAGGCGCCGTCTCGGCAAATGCATTCAATGATTACAAAGTCCTGATCTGTCTGTTCCTAAACGGCGGCAACGACTCCTATAATATGCTGGTTCCCCGCGATGACGATGCGTACTCGGAATATGCTCAAGTGCGAGGGGGCACTTACCTTGATACTGGAGGAACAGGACTCGCTCACCGCAAAGAAGACCTATTACCGATTTCATCAGTCGGACAAGATTACACCGATTTCGGAATCCATCCAAAATTACCTTTTCTGCAGTCTCTTTACAATGAAGGAAATGCAGCCTTTATTAGCAACGTTGGATCGCTCATAGAGCCCACCACCCTCGCTCAATACAATAGCGGATCTCATTCACTACCCCAGGGTCTATTCTCTCACCCCGATCACCAAATTCACTGGCAAACCCTTGTGCCTCAAGTTAGGGGCTCCACCAATAAAGGCTGGGCGGGTCGCATGGCGGAATCGATGACTCAAGCCAATCAATCGAGCAGTATTTCTATGAATATTTCTCTTTCGGGGACCAATGTTCTACAAACTGGAATGGGCACCGTCCCGTATATCACGAATCCAGATGGTGCAGTCTCCCTCTCAGGCTATACCGATCCTACCCTCAAAATGGCGGTCGATGATATTCTTGGCAACCATTACCATAACGTCTACGCGCGCACTCTTGCAGAAACAAATCGAAACGCTATTGATGCGTCTGAAGCTTTCAAATACGCAGTCGATGACAAAGTTAATACCACCAACTTCCCAGACACTAAAATTGGTGAGCGACTCAGTATGATCGCGCGCATCATGCAGGCTCGCGACCCCCTTCTCATGCAACGACAAATTTTCTTCGTTGAGCGTGGCGGTTGGGATCACCACAACGAAGTCATTGCACCGCAAGAAAACCTTTTCGAAGAAATTAATGAAGCCCTGCAAGCCTTTTGGACTGAGATCGGTAATTCTGGACCCAATGGCGACAACTTGCGCGACTCCGTGGTGATCTACACTGCTTCTGACTTTGGCCGTACCCTAACTTCAAATGGAAGCGGCTCGGATCACGCTTGGGGCGGAAATCATTTCGTTATCAATGGAAGTATGAATGGGGGTAAAATCTATGGCCAATACCCAGTGCTCGCAACAGGCAGCCCAAATGACATCGGTCGCGGTCGACTCTTACCCACGACCTCAGTGGACGCATACATGACTGAACTTGCCTCTTGGTTTGGAGTTCCCATGAATGAGATGGAAACTGTTATCCCAAATTTAGAAAACTTCAGCTTTGCAAATACTCCCTATCCCCTTGGTATGTTAGGTTTATAACATCCTACCGAATGGTCCCTAAACTTCTCTCTCTTTGGATAGTAAAACTCTTCCTTGTCGCCAACCTGTGCGCACAGAATTTTGTCATCCATGAAAATTCTTTTGTAAACGATTTAGAAGGCTGGCAGCCGTTGAATCCGTGGCAACACAGTACTGAAGACGCCATCAGTCCCGGCAACGGATATTTACGGATGCCAGTCGGGATCAATCCTGGCAACAAAGGCAGTAAACTCATCGCCTTTAATCCCGACAGTCCATGGACGGGAGATTTACTCGCTTCGGGTGTGACTGCCCTAAGATTTGATTTTGCCAACTGGAGTTCTTACGACGATGCGAATTTAAGAGTCGTCTTTGGTAATCGCGCAAGCCCACAGCAAACGGGCGGCACGTGGTGGACCAGTAAGGCTCCAGTGCTAAGGCCACTCAATTCAGATTGGAGCCAAGTCACTCTGAACATTACCGAAGAAAGTATGCAGCGTGTCGCCAATTTAAGCGGGGAATTAGGACTCGATTCCTTTGAAGACACTCTAGCGGACGTTCGAGGGTTCCGAATTCTTTCATCCGCTCTAGGTCATGCGGCAGTTGGTGATGCGCACATAGGGGTTGTCGGGGTGGATAATATACAACTCATCGGCATTCCAGAATACAAGCATACCTCCATTTTCGTGGGAATCGGAGCCCTTATGTATTTTCTTAGGCGTAAACTATTAAGCCCATAAAAAAAGGGAGCCCATAGATGGACTCCCTTGATTACAAATGAGATGATTGGAATTAACGTCTTGAGAGCACGCCCATAATAAGGACGAGCGTAACTAGACTAGCCAAGCTCGCACCGCTACCGATGAAGCCATCAACTAACCCTGTTAAATTACTGATAACGTCGAAATTTCCGGCAGTACCGAAAACTACTTGAACCACGACCAATAGGCCGATTGCAGCAATAAGAATATCGGAAAGATTACCGATAAGTGACTTTAGTTTGTTGGATATTTCTTCCATAGTTGTAGTATTGTTATGATTTAGTTTTGCTTGTTTAGTATCCCATTAGGCGCGTTTACGCAGCAGGGCGAAGATAAGGATGATGGCTACTAAGCCAATAAAACCGTTTTCACCACCAATGGCGGCAACGATTGAGGACAAGTTTCCGACTACGCTGGCGCCAAATATTGCGCCTTGGCCGAATACTATTTCAGCAATTACACCGAGTGCGATCAGACCTATTCCGAGTTCGGATATGCCTTTAATCACATCTGTAAGCTGTGAGGTTATCTTTTCCATTTATCTCCTTTGTTAGGGTTAGCCGACAACATCGCGCGACACCCCGATGGGGACGAAGGCGTTGCCAGAAAAGCAAAAAGGTCCCAGATAGGACCTAATAAAAAGAAGTTAAAGCGACTCAGGGTACCTATACCCTGATAACATCCAGTCTGCATGTAGATCAGCTTCACTGAATTAATTACATTAGGAAATTTAATACCTTTGGAAAGGAAATTTTACGTAATTTTACCTAATTGTATCAAAAATACGCAGAAATACATCCTGCAATTTAATGCGATCACACTGGCTTTCAAATCCATCCTAAAGTATCTTAAGTAGCTAATAAACAATGATATATAAATCTTTTATTTTTCGATATAGACAAGTAAAAATTTAGTTCATCAAAATTTGAACTCCCGAAAAATAAAAAACATACATAAACCCACACTAAAGCATTCAATTATCCTTTTTGCCTAAAAATAAGGAACCGCTTTGCTTCAAAACAGAAAGAATGGAGGCGCGGGTCGGGCTACGAGCTTGCGAGTGTGTGAGCAAACCCTTCGCGAACTACCTGCGATGACGACTCGCAGCTGATTGAGAGCGGATTCAGAATGCACTCCCTGACATAAGGCTTGCACTTTTTGTCATCCATATTATCGATCCACCCATGCCTACTCAAATCGACAGCTTCGGCCGCTACCTTCCGACCGATCAACAGGCGAAAGAATGGGGGTGGAGACTCATCGATGCCGGCAGGCAAACAATCGAGCCAGAGGCCGATTACCCCCATCGAGGACACCCGCAAAACTACCTTTTTGACACCGATGGGCGCCGCATCTTGGATGAATTTCAAATTGTCTACATCGCCAATGGCAACGGCCATTTCGAATCTGCTTCCAGCGAGAAAACTCCAATCAAGGCGGGAACTGCCTTGATTCTATTTCCCGGTGAATGGCATCGCTATCGCCCCAGTAAAGCGAGCGGATGGACCGAATACTGGCTCGGCTTTGGTGGACGTGAGGCCACCCGCATCATGCAGTCCTTCTTCAGTCCGCAGGAGGCGATTATACCAGTCGGACAGCCCAATGCACTGATCCAGCACTTTCATCAAATCCTACACTGGCTCCAACAACCAGTCGCCGCGAAAGAGCAAATCCTAGCGAGCCATATACCACTGACTCTGGCATTCTTACGCTCAAGTATCCTCACCGACGAGGTCACCCACAACTCCGATGCCGAACTCGTCATGCAAGCCAAGGCCGAGATGTTGACACAGCTCACTGGTCGCACCGACCTCGAAGCGCTGGCGAATCAACTCGGCATCAGTTACTCGCGTTTCCGCTTCGCCTTCAAAAGACAGACCGGCTACTCACCGCGCGAGTATGAGAACATGATGAAACTCAATCGCGCCCGCGACCTCCTCCTACGGGAGCAAAGAAGCGTCTCTGAAACTGCCGACATACTGGGTTATTCCTCCGTCTACTACTTCTCACGCGCCTTTAAAAAACAGTTCAGCCAATCGCCCCAGCAATGGCTACGCGGAAGAACGAACCATTAAGAAGCCGCATCATTTCGGCCCAGCGACAAAAAAAGCCCACTTCCGTGAAGGCTTTATTGGTAGGTCTGCGGGGATGGCGTTACGAACCGATTGATTCACTGCGTTCAGGGCTACGCCCCATCGCTACGCGATGCCCCTCTCCGCTGCGCTCCGACTAATTTTCTAAAAATGGCATCATATCCACATCGCACTGATGGGGATACTATTACGAAATTAGAACTTATTGCGTAGGGGTATGATTTTCAATCACCTAAAACCTTGCTAATCTCGTTCACGAAACGGACAAAAAATAGTTTAAGATTCTTTTTTCGCTATTTCATTCCCGCTGCTACCCTATAAGCTTTGGCAATGATACTGATCCGTTTCCTGACAAAATCGCCGGTATCGTAGCAGTAGTCGATTAAGCCATGTGAAACACTTCGCTCAAAGGCGACGACACTGGTGAATTATCCGGGTTCGTCTCTATGATGTCGGCCATGAAAGTCCACCATTTCTGCACGGTTGGATGCTGCGGTAAATCCGCACTCGTGTTATCATCTGTCAGCTTCCATGTGCCGAAGAGCGTCAAGGTCTCGGCATCGAGAAAGATTGAATAATCGGACACTCCGGCGTCGGCCAATACCTGCGAAAGCTCAGGCCAGATTTCGTCGTGGCGTTTCTCATATTCGGCTTCAAAGCCGGGCTTCAATTTCATTTTAAAAGCACCTCTGATCATAATTGTATAAAGTTGTCAGGAGATTGGAAGCCCAGGTATTTGCGAGAGCCCTACAATCGAAAACACTAACGCGGTTTTCCATGTCATCATCTTAATCATCTTTTTGCTTGTCTCTGAATCGGGCATGCCATCGGAATCGTTATTCCACGGTTGTGCGCGTGCGAATTTTCAATTGAACAGGTTCGCGCATCTTCGGCTTTCCGACTGTGGTCGATGTAAGACGAACGGCGAGTTGATTAGGAACCACTTTAAGGGCGTCGGTTACGTGTAGCTCAATGGGTGACATTCATAGCGTATTTTAGGTTTTTCGGCTGAGTCAGGTTGGAATTGATCGACCACACCCTTAAAAACGGTCGTCCCACACAACACGCTCTTCTGCATGCAGCCCAAGCACAGGCTTAGCGCCAATAGCAGACTGTTCAGTACAAATACTAAGTACACAATGGGGCAGGGCTTCAATGGATTACAACCAACTACAAATTACTGTTTATAATACACGTCAAGGTAATCAATGGAACTAAGGCAATGTTTACCCGCGGGGCTGGTGCGCTCACAACAGCAGGGCTCTACCCAATCGACGCAAAATTCCTGCTTACTCAACCGCCCGCACTTGAATGAATAGTACATCATGATTGAGCCAGTCAGGACTCAGACTGACCTCCATGGTTTCAACTTCATTCGCTAAACTCAGGCGTGATTGCACAGCTCCTGTGTCCTCAGTCCAATCGACCAGATTAGTCGAAACCCAGACCGAGTATGCAGCACCGCTGAGCCCAACATCTCTACGGGTGTAGCTAAACACGCCGTTGCTCATATTCAGTGGCTGGGTGATCGGACTAACACGGTTTAATGCATAGGGATCCATCCCCCACAAACGTGCATGCTGATTCGTCAATCCGTTGCGACCCCTAACAGCCCATGGGTCACTCAGTTCGTTGCCATACCATCCAGCAGCCCAGACCGCATGATCCGTCTTTTTGGAGCCACAACCACGGATATAATCGACTTCAAAAACGCCGGAGCTGCCATTTGGGTCGATCCGCAGGCGGGTGATTTCATGGTCTAACCACTCAGGCTCTAGCCCCAGATCAAAAACTAACACCTGCCAATCCCCATCACCTGAATATGGGACAGTCAACTTGCGGGATGCACTAACTTTATTATGATCGGAATGGCCCCAAAACAAATGTACTGGACCGTTACTGGTGTTACGGTAGCGAATGCGTATCTGCGTGGAACTATTGCCTTGAAAGCTAAGACTTGTATTTACGAGTCGACAAAACCCTTCCATGAAACACTTTAGCCGCCCTTCAGCAATTTCGAAGGATTTGACCTTGCCGATCGCCCGCCAGTTGCCCATTTCGTTAGCATTTCTGAACTCGATATTGTCGTTTTCGTTTTCTGCAAAGCCAAACGCATCGGTTCCTGCTGAAAGTTCGACCCCGTCTGTGGTTCCATCGCCATCAGAATCCAGTGCCGCCCAGTTGTTCGGGGCGCTGCCCCAGCTTATAGTATAGTCATTCGAATAGGGCTGCTCAGAGACTGGTCGCAGATAGAGATCTCCGTTCGTTTCCATGTAAAAGCCCGTAGCGGTGGACTGCTGAAGCGACTCCAAGGAATTATGCTCATTGCCAAAGTTTATATTCAAGTCACTCAATCCACCAAAGTCCCTGAAGCGCATTAGAACGTGATCACCGACCTCGGTATCATCAAAGGAAATCTCTAGCTGCTTGCTCTCGGGGATGCTTTCAAATGTGAAGGTATAAAGGAAATCATCGTTAACGATGTAAGGCAATTGGAAGTGTTTGGACACCTCACCTAAATAATCGGTCGAGTAATAGACCCCTGCACTTGGTTTTCCAGGTTTGGTGCGAAATACTGAGAGACTTACGTCATCGTAGTTGGAAATGCGAATCTGAGCAAAACGGTATGGGCTGATCACATTGTTTTCCCAATTATCCGGCTTGGTTTCTTCACCCGTCATCATGAACGGGTGATTAACAATAATGGCGCAATCGGGAACTCCGCCCACAGAACCATCGAGATCATAAATAACCTGTCCCCAGTGGTTAGGCCTCTGGAATTGATTGTCTCCTTGCCCTGTGCTCGGAATAAAGTCGTAATTTGGGTGTACATTTCGCGGCGTCCCAGCGTGGTCCCAAGTAAAACCGGAGAAACGGTGGTTCACACGTTTGTTCAAGGCACCCATATTCTTCAAGAGCGTGGCATTCCCAGCATCCCAACCCACCATGTGGTTATCTCTCATCTGACCGGCGCCATCATAGACGCGATACATTTCAGTTCCGAAGCCTAGCAAATTACCGTGTCCACTGTCCGCAATTAACATCGACTCCTCAACGATTTGGTAGGTCGCTAGAAAGAGGTTGGTTATGTTATCCGCAAAGGTATTATTATAATATATTACGTTCTGTTTGCGTCCGCCGATTCCTGCGTAAAGCGCAACGTTATTACTGAACCAAGTACAATCGTTAAAGTAAAACGGGCCGTCATCATCCCAAGCCCCGTTTGCTAGAATTGAATGAGTCGAACTCAACTTATCATTGATATCCAGGCCGCCCATACAACTGTGCGACGTATTGCGATCAAATTTGCCCAGCGGCTCACTTGAAGGAGTATCATTGGCATAGTAAGCCAGCGATTGTGCCGGCTCTAAGGGTATCGACGGGAATATAAACCAAAAGCCCGTGCCCTCCGTGCCGGCGGCAATATTATCTTCAAAGGTATTGTTCGGGTTGGTAATCCAGAAGCTTGCCGGAGTGCGGTTCTGTGCCTCATCGTGAGAGTTGTCGGACGGTGTCAACGCATCCCCCGGTTCGGGACGGCGTGTCAGCAAAACGACATTGTTCCGAATTACATTGAAACGCTCCGCACCGTTTTCCAGAAAAATACCGTGGCCGATGTGGTCGTAGCAGAAGTTATCCTCCACCTGAATGTAATCCGTGCCATGAATCGTCACGGCGCGACTAAAGGAGTGATGAATACTGCAATTGCGCACATACTGTCCCTTTGCCTGATCCGTCAACAAGTGCCAGTGCACCGGATAGCGCCCCGTCACACCGGTTTGCCCCATGCGATAGAATTCGACGCCTTCCGCGTAAAAGGCAGCTGGCGCGGTTGTCGCGCTATCCATCGCCATGGTGTGACCACCGAAACCGTCCGCATCCGAGAAGACATCACCTTGCACTTTAACATTGCGACTCAATAACCCAACCTCCGCCTTGAGCTCGATCGACCAGCTCTTATTATCGGTCGGGCGTGTATGCGTTTCCGTGACACCGGTGTGAGTATACTTCAATGCCTCGGTCAAGGTGACCGTCAAACCATCACCGGAAACCGAGCCAATGACCCGCTCCTCCGCGTGATTCCAATTGGTGTCGGTCGAGGTAATCACGATCTGCTCTCCAGCAACCCAGTCCACCGGGTCGTCCAAAGTCAGGGTCGCAGCACCGGCAAGCGCAGTCGCGCCGAGCTTGGTCCAGGACACACGCTCAGGGCCGTGCAGGTGAATCGTCCCACCATTCATCGCGCCAAGAAATTTACTCCCCATTCCCCCCGGATTGGCCTCGGAGGACAGCCCTTTCAAAGTCAGGGTAAACTGGTGAGGATAACCGGCCACATGGGTGCCAACTTCAAACTCAGCACCCGAGCCCATCACCATTACCCAATCACAAAGCAATGAGCAGTTCGCAGTCGGATCGGCGGTCAGTTTGCCCATCACTGTTACTGAACCACATTCCTGATCCCCATCCAGGATCACGGTAATCCCCATGGGGATCGTCACGTCCGATTCCGCAGCCGGCAAGGAGCCGCCCCAAGTTGCGGCGTCACTCCAGTTACCGCTTTGGATAGCGCTTGCTGCAGGCACTGATATCGTCGATACCGTCACGCTCGCAGGAGCGGAGGGCCTAGCTTCATTGCCGCTCAGATCTCGCATCCGCACACGGTAAGTGTATTCTGTGCCATTCACCAAACCTGTATCAATGTAAGTTGGGCTCGACTGCCAACCGCTACTGGTGCCACCCGAATTACCACTTGTCTCCTCGAAATAATACTGCAATGAACCTCCATTCTCCGGAACAACCGCACTCATTTCAACCGAAGTATTAGTCGACTGCTTAGGCAAGACATCAAAAGCTGCCGACTGCGTTATTCCTGAACCGGAATCCAGAACATTACCAGGATTCTTAAAGAGCTCAGTCACTTGTTCAGAATCAAGTTCTCCTTCGTAGACCTGCAGGTCGTAGACCAGACCATCATACTGGTTGCTGAATCCGCCGTTGCTATTCCACAAAGCAAAATTCCCCAAGTAAATATCACCGGGGGAACCAAAGGCATTCAAATTAGTATTCGTTCCGATCAAGGATCCATTCACATAAAAAGATACATTTCCCTTTGTGCCGTCCCAAGCGACGACTAAATGATTCCATTCCCCAACCGAGATTGCAGCAGTTCCGAGATTTGCTGTAAAATCGTTGTAAGGTGAGACCAAACCATTTCCGGTTAAGCGCAATTTTAAGCCGTCTTCAGAATGATTGAGGAGGTAATTATTATTGGAGTTATTATCGGGTTTCAGCCAAAGGCTGTAGGAAACGGTAACTTCATTAAACACCCCGCTCGGTATGATGAGGCCGGACTTTTTGGATCCATAGCTCATGCCAACTTCTATTGAATGTTTCGGCGCATTATCTGACGCATTACTGGGTTTATTAGCTACATAGCGCGGGGGCTCGAGATAGTCCTTCGCCTGGCTTACTGTTGCGTTTTCACCGCCGATGCTATCATATGAATTATTCTCAAATACATAGCGGTGCTTGAGTACCGGATTCGATGCGCCAGCTTGATATGCACATAGGCATCCGAAAAATAAGGAAGCAATCAAAGTGAATGATTTATTCATATTTTTATGACTTTTTGTAGCAGTAGATAGTGATAATTAATGTAAGATTTTTGTTTTATTCCGCAGCCCGCACCTAAATGAATAAATCATCATGATCGAGCCAAGCGGAGCTCAGGTTGACCTGCATGGTTTCAATATCGGTCTGGAAATCTGTACTCAGTGTCACTTGTGTCGCGTTTGTATCCTCGGTCCAATTGACCAGATCCGTCGGGACCCAAACCGAGTATGCAGCACCGCTGAGCCCAACATCTCTACGGGTGTAGCTAAACACGCCGTTGCTCATATTCAGTGGCTG
>CBFHPQ010000037.1:0-14120 GCA_965657865.1 Coraliomargaritaceae bacterium
TGTTCCGGGCAGAATGGAACGTGTAGAAATAAGTGAAGATTTGAGTGTTTTGGTTGATTATGCGCATACGGATGATGCGTTGAGGAATGCGACTTCTATGCTAAGTGATCTAACTCAAAGAAATCGAATCGTGGTCTTTGGATGTGGGGGAGATCGTGATCGATCTAAACGGGCACTAATGCTACGCGCGGTTTTAGAGCATGCTGAAATTGTTATTGCGACTGCAGATAACCCGCGATCCGAGTCCCTAGAGCAAATTTTTGAGGACATGCGAAGCGGAATCGAGCCCGCAGATTTACAAAAAGTGCAATTCATCGAAGATCGCAAACGTGCGATTTCAGTCGCCCTCGACAGCGCGCAGGCGGGTGATGCGCTTTTAGTGGCAGGTAAGGGGCATGAAACCTACCAAGAATTCGGTGATTCTGTGATTCCGTTTGATGATCGCCAAGTAATTCGGGATTTATGGAAGCTAAAAAAGGAAGGAAGCGTTTAAGATGCCTTCGTTTACGGCGGAAGAGTTGGCGAGATGGACTGGTGGACAATGGCAATCTGCTCCGCCAAATGAATTGATCGGCTTAAATTTTGATACGCGTACTCTAAAGCCGGGTGAGGGATTTGTTGCCTTAAGTCATGCTGCGCGCGATGGACACACATTTATCAAGCAAGCAATTTCTAAGGGTTCAGTTTGTGCGATTGTAGAACGGCCATGTCCCGTAAATTTGCCTCAATTGTTAGTTCCTAACAGCATGGAAGCACTTTCGTTAATTGGGAGTGCCTGTCGGCAAAATTTCAAAGGTACTGTTCTTGGTATTACAGGTAGTTGCGGCAAGACTTCCACGAAATCAATGTTGCATGCAATACTGGCGTTACAAGGGTGTCATTCAACTCCCGGTAACTGGAATAATTTGATAGGGGTACCGATGACGCTCTTCGGGCTCAATTCTGCAGAGCATACTTATGGAGTGGTTGAAGCGGGCATTAGTTGCCCAAATGAGATGGGTCAGCTTGGAGAAATGATTGCCGCAGATTTAGTGTTGGTGACTCAGTTGAGTGCATCCCATCTGAAGGGCTTAGGCTCTATGGAGATGATTGCTTATGAAAAATCTCGTTTAATTGCGAAGGCAAAACCCGATGCAAAAGTAATTCTTACGGACTCGGTTTTAAGGGAACCACATTTCCAAGCTTTTGCCGAGCGCACTATCTTGGTGACAGAATCAAACGCAAATATAGAAGGATTAAAGCCTGCAAAGCAGGTAGTCTTTAATGAAACTGCTGGGGGTATAGAAATTTTCGGCAAAGAGTATTCGCTCGCGAGTTCGAGTCGTGGAATGCGTAGTAATGCTGCTTTGGCAATAGTAGCTGCGCATGAATTGGGCTTAGAGAGTTCAGTAATTCAGGAGGCGATTGCCCGTTGGCAGCCAGATTTTTATCGGGGGTCTAGCTTTGTGAGTGAGGGGCAATTTTATTATTTAGATTGTTACAACGCAAATCCTGCATCGATGCAAGATTCCTTGCAGGCTTTTGTTAAAGATGCGCCAAATGGATCGGCGCGGGGCTATGTTGTAGGTGCGATGAATGAGCTGGGTGAGATGGCTGAGACTTTTCATTATAAAATTGCTCAAGGCATTCAAGTTCGAGCAGAGGATCGCCTTTGGTTTGTGGGTCCCAGTGATTTAATACAGGCGTATCGTGAGGGTGCTTTGATGAGTGGATTCAAAAAAGAACAGATACATTGTGTTACTAATGTTGAAAAAATAAAATCGGAGGTTGCTGATTTTTCGGGTGCCTTGTTTCTTAAGGGAAGTCGTTCCTACAATTTAGAATTTCTCTTACCACAATCGCTTAATTTAAAATAAACATCTCTATCTATGCTAAGTCTGCTCGCTGAATTTGAAGAGTTTTTTGGTCCTTTAAGACTTTTTCGCTACCTTTCACTCCGTTCAGCGTTTGCGGGTATGACTGCTATGGGTATTGGTTTTATTATCGGTCCTTGGTTGATTAATAAATTAACACAATTACGTGCGCGTCAAAGTATGCGGACAAAAGATGAGGTTCGGGAACTTGCAGATTTGCATGCGGAAAAAGCGCAGACTCCAACTATGGGTGGGTTGATGATTTCTGGGGCGGTGGTGCTGAGTGCCTTGTTGTGGGCGCGACCTAATATTTATGTGATTACAGCGCTCTTTATTTACATCGGACTGACGGGGCTGGGATTTTTGGATGATTATTTAAAGGTATCTAAAGGAAACAGCGATGGCTTGTCAGGACGTTGGAAATTACTCGGGCAAGCATTTGTAAGTTTAGTTGCGCTGGCTCTTATGCTGAGTGCCCCGGAATCTGCGGATCGCATGCGTGAGTTGTGGGTTCCGTTCTACAAGTATGTTTTGATTTCGGAGATGCCGCTTTGGTTGCTGGTTCCCTTTTTCGTTTTGATTTTGAGTGGATCAAGTAACGCAATCAATCTTACGGATGGAGTCGATGGCCTAGCGATTGGCTGTACAGTTACGGCAGCTTTGGCGTATGCGATTATGGCATATGTTGCGGGGAATGCGATTTTGGCAGATTACTTGTTTATAAGCTTTGTTCCTGGTGTCGGGGAGTTGACGGTTATTTGTGCGGCATTACTAGGGGCTAGCTTAGCGTTTCTCTGGTATAATTCACATCCTGCGGAAATTTTTATGGGTGATACGGGTTCGTTGGCGCTCGGTGGCTTAATAGGTGGGATTGCTTTTATGGTTCACCAACCTCTAACGCTTTTAATTGTAGGAGGAATTTTTGTTATAGAAGCACTGTCAGTTATTTTGCAGGTGGGCTCATTTAAATTAAGAGGAAAACGTATATTCAAAATGGCGCCGATTCATCATCATTTTGAATTGTTTGGTTGGCATGAAAATAAAGTCGTAATTCGCTTTTGGATTCTGTCATTAGTGTTTGCTTTGATTGGTATTGCTACTTTGAAGCTGAGATAAGATGCGGGAGCGAATTGCGATATTAGGTATGGGGCAAAGCGGTCGAGCAGTTGCTTCTCTAGCGCAATCAAATGGAGTTGATTTCGTGGGTTTTGACGAAGATCCCAATTCAGGTTTTAAAGTTCTGAGTCCAAATGAATTATCGGACTTTGATGCGGTCGTTATAAGTCCAGGATTTTCAAAAATACATCTATGGCGTAAGTGGGCACTTGAAAGTGGGAAGCCTTGTTATGGTGAGCTTGGATATGCATCTTGGTACTGGCGTGGTCAGTTGATTGGGGTAACAGGAACGAATGGGAAGACTTCGGTGACGCAGTTGTTAGCTGCTTGTTTTCAGGCTCAGGGGATATCTGTGTTGGCGACTGGAAATATAGGTTTCCCACTCGCAGATGCAGTTTGCGCTCAAGAGAATGACTCGGAAGCGATCGCAATCTGCGAAATAAGTTCTTTCCAAGCTGAGTTCAGTGAAGGGATTGAGATGGATGCTTTGCTTTGGACAAATTTTGCACCTGATCATTTGGATCGTTACCAGAGCTTGAGTGAATATTTCGAGGCTAAATGGCAATTAATCAAATGCCTTAAACCCGGTGCTTTATTTGTATGTAGCAAAGATGTAGTCGCCGCATGTAAGGAGTTTGGCAAAACGCTTCCAGATACTACAATCGTGGCAGATTCTTTAGAAACAGCAGATTGGTTGCAGGGAACTGCTTTTGAAAGACAGCCACAAATTGAAAACCTTCAGCTGGTGTATTCATACTGGCACCAATCTGAATATGTATTTTCAGCCTTCAAGGAAGGAGTCCAAAGATTTGAATTGCCTGCGCATCGTTTACAGAGAGTTGAAAATAAGCATTTCGCCGGTGCTGTTTTTTGGAATGACTCAAAGGCAACAAATTTTCATGCGGTTCGCGGAGCATTGGATGCGATGACGAATGCACCCGTTTTTTGGATTGGGGGTGGGCAGGATAAAGGGGAGCCGCTTACAGATTTGGCTCGTTTGCTTAAAGGGCGTGTCGAGCATGCTTTTGTGTACGGGGAAACCGCGCCGATGCTTTTCGAGACTTTTATTAATGAGGGTATAGAGGTAGAGAGTTGTAATTCTTTAGAGAATGCAGTGCATAGAGCATCTGAAGCGGCAATGGCAGCGGCACCGGCAATGGCGACTCCATTTACCTCAGCTGGAACGTCGCTTCCGATCCAAGTTTTATTCAGTCCTGGATTTACCAGTTTTGACCAATTTAAATCTTATTCCGAGCGTGGAAAAATTTTTATAAATGAAGTTTTAAGTTTGAAGGCTCGCGGCAGAGAATAAATAATAAATCAATAATCAAATTAGCTACTCAAATAATTATGAAACTTACTAAACTTTTCGGAGTCGTCCTTGGTCTTCACGTCTGTTTAATTACAGTTTTAATTGTACAGCCGGGTTGTAGCACAACGCAGCCCCCAACACGTTATGAGCAAGATACGCCAACGAGTTGGAACAAAGCAAATACCCTTGAGGAAGTGCTTCCTGAAGTGAGTAACAATCCAAGCGATAGCGCAATGATCGACCCAGCGTTTAATGATGGCTTCTTCACAGAGGAAACGTTGCCGTCACCCGAAGTCGCTGAAAGTGCTCCAATTGAAATGAGTGGCCCAGAAATTGAAGTCACTGGCGCTTCATTTAAAGAGTACACCGTCCAGAGTGGGGACAACATGTGGAGTATCGCTCGAAATGAAAAAATCTCCTTAAAAGAGTTACTTGCGGTCAATAACATGACGAAAGAATCGATTCTTCCAGTCGGCAGAGTCATAAAAATCCCAGTTGAAAGTAGTATAGCAAAGGCAGAAATGATCACGCCTGACGTGTATCAACCTAGCGGATTTAATGCTGCTACTACCACCTACACGGTAAGCGGGGGAGACACTCTGAGTGTGTTAGCTCGACGCTTTAACACATCTGTAAGTGCCATTAAGGCGGCAAATAATAAGTCTTCCGACATGATCCGTATCGGAGAAAATTTATTAATCCCAGTTATCGAAGGGAGCGCTGCTGCAGTGGAACCTACCGTTCAACCCGCACCTACGGCTGTTACAGTTGAGCCTACGGCCAGTGTTACTGAATCCAATGCACCAGTGGAGTTACGTCAGTCGGATCCATTGCCCGAAGAAGTTGTTGTGGAAAAGCCTTCTGAGCCAATTGATGCGAACGAGATTTTGAACAATTCCAAGGTAGTTGATATTTTCAAACAACCTAACTAACGAGAATTCACCCAGTTTTAACTCATTTAGCTAACAAGGATGGGAAAAACTAACGGTGGGTTAATCTCCCGAATTCGTATTCCGCCTGCGGGGGTGTTTGTCTGCCTAATTGTTGTAAGCCTTACTTTTTTGGGTTTGGTTGCTTTGTTCAGTGCTTCGCAGGCAATGCATGATGACGCTACGGTGCTGTTGCGTAAGCAAGTGACTTGGCTGATCATTGCGAGCGGCGCGGGATTACTTGCTATGTTTATTAATTTGGATCGTTTGCGTCCTTATTCTTATTTACTGGGTGCGGGTTCGTTGCTGCTCCTCGGGGCAGTTCTTGTTCCCGGAATTGGAGTCACTGTAAATGGTGCGCAACGTTGGATGGATTTTGGACCTATGCGATTACAGGTTTCGGAAATAGGAAAATTAGGACTCTTATTTGTGATGGCGCATTATTTAGCATCCAATCGCAGACGTCTCAGTCATCCGCTGTGGGGTTATTTTATTCCGATCGGTTTGTTAGGTATTTTCTGCGTATTGATTATTTTAGAGCCCGACTTTGGAACAACTTTTCTGTGCGGTGCTGTAGGAGGGGTGATGTTATTTTTGGCAGGCATGCGTTTAATGTATTTGATCCCAACTGCGGTGGCTGCGGTCGTGTGTTTCTCGGTGCTTATTTATAATGATCCTGTTCGATTGGCGCGCATCACATCGTTTTTAGATATCGAAGGGAATCGAAGTGATTCGGCTTACCAATTATGGCAGGGTATTTTAGCTTTTGGTGCAGGTGGGCTTCAAGGGGTTGGGCTTGGTGCGGGTCGTCAGCAAATGTCATTCCTGCCTGAAGCGCACACTGATTTTATTTTTTCAATCATCGGTGAGGAATTGGGTTTCTTTTTTACGGCTGGGGTTGTTGTGTTATTCATGACCTTATTTTTTGTAGGGGTTATGCAGCTGAAACGTGCGCCAGGTTTGTATCATTACCTCTTAATGCTGGGGGCATTATTATTCATAACTTTTCAGGCTTTAATTAATATTGGGGTTGTGACGGGTTGTTTGCCAACTAAGGGAATCTCGCTTCCTTTTATTTCATACGGTGGATCAAACCTTGTCTTTATGTTCACCCTAATAGGGATTATTTTGAATGGATTCCGAAATTGGGAATTTTCTCATATGCTAGGGAAGCGGGTTCTATGAGTAAGCTCTTAATTGCATGCGGTGGGACTGGGGGTCATCTTGCGCCTGGTATCGCAGTGGCTGAAGAACTCACTGCCCGTGGTCACTCATGTTTGCTTGTTATTAGTAAAAAGCAGGTGGATTCTGCTTTAATTAGTAAGTACGAGCACATAGATTTTATTCAGGTGCCGGGTCGAGGGTTTTCAAAAGGAACGCGCGCACGTTTCCAGGCATTATTGGAAACATTTAAAGGTATAGTTAGTAGTTGGTTGTTACTACGCAGAGAGCGACCTGATTTGGTCTTTGCTTTTGGGGGATTTATTTCTGCGAGTTTGGGCATTGCAGCAAAACTCCGTAAAGTACCGCTTGTGTTGCATGAAGCGAATTGCACGCCTGGCAAATCCACACGTCTTTTAGCACCATATGCAAAGCGAGTGTATCTTCCAGAAGATGTGAGCATCTCTAAATGTGATAGTTCTAAGGTGCGTGATTTTGGATACCCGGTTCGAAAGGAGATAGCGCCGATCTCAAAAGAAGAGGCATGTTCAATTTTAAAAATTCCTGTTCCAGAAAAGTTGTTAGTTGTGATTGGAGGCAGTCAGGGAGCGCAGGCTTTGAATTCTTGGCTGGAAACAAATTATGAAGCTTTTGCGGATGATGGTATTAGTTCGTACTGTATTACCGGAATGGGACAGAGCCCCGAAGGTACTCATGTCGTTCGCGTCAGTGATGGAAAGTCGGTTACAATGACGAGGGTGCAGTTTTCAAATTCTATGGGTGCACTGCTTTCGGCGGCTGATTTGGTAATTTCTCGTGCAGGAGCAGGTAGTTTAGCTGAGATCAAAAGGTGTCAGACGCCATCCATTTTGATTCCGTACCCCTTTGCTGCTGACGATCATCAAGCTGCGAATGCAGAGGCACATGTCCGTGCAGGAGGCGGTATCTGTTTAGACCAAAACGAATTAAACGTGTTAAAGAACAGGGTAGAGCTATTTTTTTCAGAACCCGAACGTTTACAGAGCTACGCAAATAATCTTAAATTTCTAAATCAAAGAGATGCTGCAGTAATGATTGCTGAGGACATCGAAACTTTGTGTAGTGCAAATTGAAAGAGAACTCGACCCCCGATTTAAACCCTGATGCAGAACAAACAAACACGCTACATATTTGCCGGAGTTGGTGGAATGGGAATGGCTCCTTTGGCGTCGTGGTTAGCTTCTGCCGATAGCCATGTAGTGGGTTATGATGATTACCTACAACCTAAAGTACGTACCTTGCTTGAGGATGCAGGCGTGGTGATTGCCGATTTTTTATTTGAGGAAGATTTGAATGATTGTGACATCGTTGTTTACTCAAGCGCTCTTTCAAAGACCCATCCTATACTGCAGCAGGCTCAAGCAAAGGGGCTCAAGTTGATGCGTCGAGGCGAACTCTTCGCTGAAATTTCTAAGACAAGGCGTTTGGTCGCAATAGTTGGGAGTCATGGCAAGACGACGACGGCAGGGATGGCGGCGTATGGAATGATTTCGAACGGGATGAAAGGCGACTACATCCTAGGTGGTTTATTTGCCAATTCTGTGATGAACGCATTTCGTAACGATGGAACTGATTGGCTGGTTGCGGAGGTCGATGAAAGTGATGGCACGATCGATTTATTTTCGCCAGAAATTACGATTGTTTTAAATTTAGATTGGGATCATGCCGATCATTATGAAAGTGAGGAGGCTTTGCGGGATGCTTTTCGAAATTTACTGACTCGAACAACAGGCCGCATCTTAATTTCGAAAGATTTGTATGCACAGTTGAATCCTAAGATTGAGGCGGTGGTTGATTTTTTATCGTTGGGGAGCGATTCTGGAAGTGATGACCCTGAGTTTGATAATTTGAATGCGAGCAACGCCTCGAATGCAAAAGATCTGCTTCAAGCAATGGAAGCGTCTAGCGAATTACCTGCAACTATTTTGGATACATTTCCCGGAATAGAGCGAAGGCAGTCTTGCTTACATCGCGATGTATTACTGACAATTTATGAAGACTACGCGCATCATCCTACTGAAATTGAAGTAGTTTTAAAAAGCTTACAAAAGACGGAGCCTGATCGAACTTTAGTCGTTGTTTTTCAAGCGCACCGTTATTCTCGCACTCGGCAGTTTAAAGATGAGTTGGCGCAAGCGCTCAGCGCGGCTGATTCAGTTTATTTACTTCCAGTTTATGGTGCACATGAGGAGGAAACTGATGGAGGTAGTTTGCTTAACTTGTCGATGGCTTTTGGTGCGAAGCAACCCAAGGTACTCCCAATGAATGCGCTTGGCATGGAACGCATTGTAATGTCCTTACCTGACAAACCGATAAACTTGGTTTTTTTAGGGGCGGGTAATATCAATCAGTTCGCCGCAGCATTTACTTCGCAGGTACGTCATGGCTTTAACGTTAAAGAAGCGTGGGTTGATTACATCAGCTCTCGAGTTTCAAATTCGTGTCGCATTGCCCTAGACGAGCCATTAGCGAATAAAACAACTTTGCGCGTGGGTGGGTGTGCTTCCTTTTATGCTGAGCCCGGAAATTTAAGTGACCTCCATGTGCTTTTGAATGCGGCAAAGCTTTTTGAGCTGGAGGTCTTTACTTTGGGTCGTGGTTCTAACTTGATTGTCTCGGACTCTGGATTTCAAGGCTTGGTGATTCGTTTAAATAAAGGTCTTTGGCGTGAGAGTCGTCTTTTGTCCGATGACCGAATCTGGGTTGGTGCGGGTGTACGTTTGAAGGAGGTATGTGGCTTTGCAGCTAAGTCAGGCTTGGCGGGCTTTGAATTCCTTGAGGGAATTCCAGGTTCTGTAGGGGGCTCTTTAAGGATGAACGCTGGGGCAATGGGGGGTTGGATATTTGATGTTGTGGAACGTGTCCAGTTTTTGGATTCGGAAGGAATTTTAAGGGACTTGCCGCAGTCGGAGTTTAACTTTGGATACCGTAAGGTAGAGGAAATAAGCGAGGGAATGGCGTTGGGTGCGATCTTAAGAAGCCCTGAAAATAAAGACCGAGACGCGATACGTGAGTGTATGGATTCCTATGCAAGTGCGCGAAAGGCCAGTCAACCAAGAGAACCAAGTGCGGGGTGTATATTTAAAAATCCCGAAGGTAATTTTGCGGGAAAGTTGATTGATTCAAATGGACTCAAGGGTCTAAGAGTTGGGGATGCGGAGGTGTCTACGATTCACGGAAACTTTATTATTAACCGAGGTGAGGCGACTTCAAAGGATATGATTGAACTGGTTCAAATTATCCGTAACTCCGTTTTAAAGGAAAGTGGATATCTTTTAGAGCCAGAGGTTTTATTGCTGGGTGCGGAGTG
The DNA here is from genome assembly GCA_965657865.1 of Coraliomargaritaceae bacterium. GTDB lineage: Bacteria > Verrucomicrobiota > Verrucomicrobiia > Opitutales > Coraliomargaritaceae > UBA7445. The sequence continues at coordinate 9,721 of CBFHPQ010000037.1, forward strand.
GGATACACTTCTGGATAAAGCTGAGGTGGATGTGAAAGGTGAATCTAATGAGTAAACCAGCTAGGATTTTAGTATTTTATGGAGGAGTGGGGAGCGAGCGGGCGGTTTCTTTGGAGAGCGGTAAGGCTATATCTGCAGTGCTTGCTAAACACTTTTTAGTTGAGGAAGTTGAGTTGAAATCTGCAGAACTTCCCGACTCGCTTTCTTTTGAAGATGCAATTGTCTTTCCGGCACTGCATGGAACTTTTGGAGAAGATGGAACTTTACAGGCGGCTCTAGAGGCGAGGGGTGTAATTTTTAGTGGCAGTGATGCTCAATCCAGTCGGCTGTGTATGGCTAAGGAAACTGCTAAAAAAGTAGCAAGGGAACTCAGCATTCCGACTCCAGACTCACTTTATTTTGACGCTAATGAGACGCCTTTGGCAGATACTGTGATCGAGCAATTAGGGACTTCATTAGTAGTCAAACCCTCGAATATGGGCAGTAGTGTGGGGTTACACTTCACGGAGCATCGTTCGGAACTCGGATTGGCTCTTTCTCAAATCCATGCTGGGGAATGGCTGATTGAGAAGCGGATTCAGGGTCGCGAATTAACAGTAGGTATTCTTGAATGTTCTGCTCTAGAGGTTGTAGAAGTTGTCAGTGCGAGTGGTGTGTATGATTACGCCGCTAAGTATGCAAGCACCGCTAATAAATATTATTGCCCGGCAGAGATTGAGCCATCGTTGAGAGCTCAAATTTGCGAATACGCCGAAGCTTTATTCAAGGCTTGTGGTTGTAGGGATTTCGCTCGGGTTGATTTTTTGCTCGATGAAACAACGCCATACTTTTTAGAGGTCAATACTTTACCCGGTTTAACGGCATCGAGTCTTCTGCCAAAAAGTGCGAGTGCGCGCGGCTATGATTTTGAAGGCTTAGCGCTCGCGTTAGTACAAGGAGCCTTTAAACGTTACGAAAAAGTGTTCTCTCATTGATCTCGTTAAGAAAGAAATTACATGCATTCAAAACGTGACCAAAGCTGGAAAGCTCTTCAATCGGATACGGAAGCTCCAGACGGCATTACGACCTACACTTCAAGGCGCAGGCGCTGGTTAAGACGCTTACGTCTCTCAGCTTCATTGATAGCGGGTCTAGGGTTACTTATTTGTATCGTAATATGGATGCTTTCTTTGTTTCTGGGTAACAAGCAGGCATTGGATGCATTACCTTCAGAACCGCTTGCGGTTGTTAATTTCAAAACAAACGGGGTGCTGAGTGAAGATTGGCTCGGAAGTTTGTTAACTTTTCCTCCTGGAGCGCGCTTGATGGAAGTCGATATTCATAAAATAAAAGACTCCTTAGAATCGGTTGGACAGGTCGAAAAAGTGATCATTGAACGTGAGTTGCCTGACATCCTATCTATTCAAATTTTTGAGCGAACTCCGATTTTAAGGCTTATTTTGGAGGACTCGGTTGGAACGCAGCGAATTTTACTCGTCGATGCAAAAGGCGAAATTTATAAGGGTATTGATTATGCTGATGAGACAATTGCGCCCTTACCGTATCTCAGTCCTTTCTATCGAGGTGATGGGAGTTATCGACCGCTTATGGGTATGGAAAGGGTTGCAGAGCTGTTGGATCTCTGTCGTAGTGATTACCCAGAAGAGTATGCGACTTGGAAAGTGGTGGTGCTCAAGCACTATTCTGGCGATTTGAAGTTACCGGGTGAAGTTGTAGAAATTAAGGTCACTGAAAATGAAGCAAACATCCGCTTAATTTTTGGTGCTAATGCTGACTTTAGCCAGCAATTGGATCGTTTACGTCATGTTAAGGAAGTAGCTAGGGGTTTAGGCGATACTCTCTTGCAGGTTGATTTATCGATGCCGAATTCCGCAGTAGCTCGTTTTAAGAGCGGGCGCGATAAATTGTACTAAAAAAATTTGTAAATCGGCATTTTTACCTCGCACAGTTCGTATACTTTAAAAGGATATGAACTTGAGGGTTTAATGTACTTTGTCTAAAGATTTATGAGTCAATCGAAAGTTGTTGCAGCAGTTGAAATCGGCACCAGTAAGGTTGCTGTTTTACTCGGTAGGTTTTCCGAGGACAACAAACTTTCTATTATTGGTCACAGCGTCTGTCTTGCTAGAGGCATTAAGAAGGGTGTGATCGAGAACTTGCCGTTAGCAAGTGATTGCGTGCATGCGGCATTGCAAGCTGCAGAGAGTAAGGCGTCTACTCGTATTGATGAAGTTTATCTGGCTTTAACAGGGCAACATCTTGAAGGAACTCAGAATTTCGGAAATGCGACGATTCGAGATGCGAAGGGGATTGTCAAAGGGGTGGATGTTGACCAAGCGATTTCGGATGCGAAGCGTCGCGAGTTACCTGAAACCCGAAGTTATATCCATTATATCCGTAATCATTTCGAGCTCGATGGCATTCCAGTTTATAATCCTATTGAGCGGCAAGGAAGTCGGCTTGAGGTCAGTTATTGGACTGTGCATGCGGATACAGAAATGATTAAGAACTATCTGCGTATTTTTGGCGGGTATGATATCAAAGTTCGAGATATTGTAATTTCAAGTGTAGCGGCTGCTTCGATTCTCTTGGAACAAGGTGAGAAAGATTTAGGCGCTTTGGTAATTGATATTGGTGGCGGAACCACTGATTGGGCATTATTTCACAATGGTTATATTATCCGAACGGGTGTTATTGCAGTCGGAGGGGATCATATCACTAATGATTTAAGCGTCGGTTTACGGACCGGTCGCACACGGGCAGAAAAAATTAAAGTTGAACACGGAAGAGCGTATTACAAAAGCGAGGACAAAAACGAAAAAGTGTGGTTGATCGGAGATTTCACAATTGGAGACAAAGAATTTCCTAAAGGTGCAGTTACTCGAATCATAGAAGCCCGAGTGAAGGAAATTTTTGAGATCATAAAATCAGAGCTTAAGCGCGAAGACTTGTTGAAGTCGTCAGAAATTGCAAGTGGAGTCGTTCTAACAGGGGGCGCGTCAAAATTAGACGGCATTGCTAAAGTTGCGGAAGATGTATTAGGGCTAGAAGTACGTTCGGCTGATATTGAAGCGGGCTTTGATGCGGATTTGCGTAAACCTGAGTATACGACCGTAATTGGGCTTTTACGATATGCTTTAACGGGTGATGAAGAAGAAAGCGAAAATAAGGAAACAACTAATTTAATAGGTGGAATCTTAGAATGGTTTATCGGCGGTAAAGAGCCTAAATATAGTACGAGCAAATACTAAAGATGGAAGTAACGGAAACAGATCTACCGACAGAGCTTACGCTAGAACCTACTTTGCGAGTTAAGGTTATCGGTCTTGGTGGGGGTGGTTCTAATATGTTAAATGCTATTGACCGTAAGGCGTATCCCCAAGTGGAATATTGTGTTGTGAATTCGGACGCCCAGGCGCTTCAGCAGTCTGCTGTCGACAATAAGATTTTGGTTGGGAAGCAGGTAACTCGTGGTCTAGGGGCAGGAGGGGATCCCGTAATAGGATTGCAAGCAGTCGAGGCGGATCGGGTAGCATTGAAAGCACTCGTTGAGGATGCAGATTTAATTATTTTAGTTGCGGGTCTTGGCGGAGGAACAGGCACAGTTGCGATGGAAATTCTTGCGGAGCTAGCAGCATCTTCGGAGGCTTTAGTAGTAGCCTTTGCGACTCTGCCTTTTACGTTTGAAGGCGGGCGCCGTCGAGAGGTTGCACAAGCTGGTTTAGATAAGGTGAGGCAATTGGTTCATGGATTGATCCCTGTACCTAATGATTTTCTTCTCCAAGAGACCGATGAGTCCGATACTGCACTTTCAGCGTTTGCAGTTGCGGATACTTGGATAGGACGAGGAATCCATTCTTTGAACGCAATGCTTTTTGAGACTGGTATAATAAATCAGGATTTCAGCGCGATGCGAAATCTGATGCAGGCGAGAGGTGGTAAAACAATTTTTGCGACAGGAGTGGGCGAGGGTGAAAACTACATCGAGGATGCGCTTGAGGATTTACTCGCATGCCCTCTGTTAAGTGTTTCGGATGGACCGAGTCGCCTAGATAAAATACTGGTAAATTTAGTCGCTAGTTCCGATTTAGGACTTGCGAAGATGCAGTCTTTAGTGAGCAAAATTTCGGAAAAGTTTCAGTCGAATGAGGAAATAATTTTGGGTGCGGTGGTGGATTCTTCCAAATCGCAATCACTCGAAATTTGTTTTTTGGCAAAGGTTGAACTTGAGAGCGTGGTACCTTCAAAAAAGTCGGACGCTGTGAATGCTGCACGTGAACCATTAAATATGAGCGAGGCTCTAGGCCTTGAGTCGCCTCCAGATGAGACCGCCAAGCCACGAGCGGTTCATATTTCAAAGCTCCGTAAGAAGAAGCCTCCAGAAGTCGACCAAGATGAAT
>CBFHPQ010000038.1:0-13676 GCA_965657865.1 Coraliomargaritaceae bacterium
GTAATTATCAGACATATTTTTAAAAGTTATAAATTTTTTTAAGACTTGAAACAATAATCACTCAGCAAGCGAGTTGAATTTGGATTAGAGCTCTCAAAATTTCCGATATACTTCTATTTTTTGCGGAATCTTCTCGGACTACACTTATATAAATTATTTACCCTATTATTTGTGATTATTTTTTATTAAATGGATTTAATAGTTGACAGTCAATGGGCTTTAATCTACACACGTGTATAGTTTAACAGTCGTTTTCAAATTTAATACCATTTATTATGTTATCAAGAATCATACCCCCAGTCGTTTTAGCAGTACTTTCCCTCATAAATAGCACTGTTGCATTAGCAAATTTTACCACAAGTTTTGAGGGCTCAGAGGGCTACACTAATGGCAGCCTAGATCAAAGTATTCAAAATGGAGCGCGACACTTCAATCTGAGCGGTTCAACGGTAGGATTATACCTCCCTAGTAGTCAAAATCCTACTTTTGGAAACGTTAAAAGAAATCCTACTGCTGCTAATACACGTGCGATTTATGTAAATGGTACTGGGGCGAATTTTTCTGCGGGTAATAGTTGGAGTGTAAGTTTAGACTTCACCTTTGAGGGTTTGCAGGCAGGGCCAACTGGTACTCAACACTATTTAGGGGAATTAGGGCTTTCTACATCTGCAAGCGCGAAGCAAAATGCACTCAGCGTAGCTATGATGAAGGATACGAATCAGGATTCTGCCTATGTTATGTATGTAAATACGCAAAATGCTGGGGGCGGTTACAATAATACGAATGTTTCATTTGCTAGTATTGGAGATGATACTGTTGATGATGACGACCTTACCGACCAACTACGTTTGACAGTGCTTTTGACTAAATCGGTGGTTGCAAATGAATTTCAAATTACTGCAAATCTTTTTAATTTGGATGTAGATCCCAATACTGCGATTAAAACTCTCACTCAGACGCTGACGGATGCAAATGCTTACAATGCAGATCTTTACGGATTTTTCTCTTCAGGGGCGGTTATGGAAGCCGACAACTATGATTTGTTTAATGCGCAAGCTTTTAGCTATTCTACGGTAGCGGAACCCTCAACCTATGGGTTGTGGCTTGGTTTTGCTCTATTAAGCATCATTGCTTATAAACATCGTTCCTAGTTGAGGAGCTAAGGGTTGTGGCTAGGGCTTACTTCCTAGTGGGTGCTCCATAAGGTTGTCTGCAAAACCTGTCAATTTGGGCTAATATTTAATGCCTTAAGCCGTGGAGATGTTCACGACGAGTCTTTATGAGATCAACTTTCATCTTTAGTAGCTCTAACGTCGGTATTAGAAAATGTTAGAAATTAATTGACAGACTCATTTTTAAAAGCACTATACACGTGTAATATAACCCCATTTTATATCCCTATTCAGCTTTTCTACTATGTATTCTACTACCATTACTAAACTTTTCTTTGCGCTGTGTTCTTTGTTATGCGTGACTTTTGCGCAGGCAACTGCAGCTTTTTCAACCAGCTTTGATGGTTCTGAAGGATACACAAACGGTTCTATAGACCAGACCATTCAAACGGGCGCACCGAATTTTAACACCACTGGTTACGGAATTTATTTACCTGGTGGGCAGTCACCGAATTTTGGTGAAGCTAAGAGAGATCCTAATGCAAATAATGTGCGTGCAATTTATGTGAATGGAGCTGGTTCTGACTTTACTGCAGGTGACAGCTGGACAACTAGTTTGGACTTTACGTTTGAAGGTCTGCAAGCCTCTGCAATCGGAGCTGACAACTTTCTCACGGAATTTGGTTTTTCCACCTCCGCAACTGCTAAGGAAAATGCTCTAAGTGTGGCATTGATGAAGGCTAGTGGTCAAAATTCAAACTATCGAATGTACGTCAGCACACAAGGTGGTTCAGGCTACGAAAGTACTAATTTAACTTTCGCATCGCTTGGAGATGACGAAGTTGACAACGATGATTTGACTGATCAACTACGCTTTTCTGTGACCTTGACGAAGTCCGCAACCACTAATGATTTTGATTTAATTGCTGGTATATACAATCTGGATGCAGATGCGGCGAATCCAATCAAAACGATAACAAAGACGCTCACACATGCGAATGCGTACAATTCAGACTTGTATGGTTTTTTCTCATCGGGTGCGGTTAAAGAAAGCGGCAATTTTGATTTGATGAATTTTCAATCATTTAGTTACTCGGCAGTTCCAGAACCTTCAACATATGCCCTCATTTTAGGTTTTGGAATTATGGGACTAGTGATACTAAGACGCCGGTCTTAGTTATGTCATAATAAATAGTATTAGTGAGAGGCCTGTTTACCCTAGGTTTTTCGTTAGGGGGTTAGTTCAAACGAGCCCATTTGTGTCAAGTTTCGTTTGTTGAGCTATCTTATTGAATTTTAATTACTCTTACTTCTTTTTCTTTTTCAAGGTAGTTAAGTTAAAGTATGAGAATTATTTACAATATGAACTCAGGGTGGAAGTTCCACCGAGGTGAGATAGCAAAGCGAAATTTTGACGCTATTCATGCGGTGCATTATGATGTCCCTGAGTGGATCAAGGCGGGAAATCAAGGTCTCTCCAAGTCTGGTTTTGATACTAGTAAGTGGACATCAATAGATCTACCTCATGATTATGTTGTGGAAGAAGATTTTGACGAGTCTGCTAATGCAACACATGGCTCTTTGCCGGTACAGGTTGGTTGGTATCAAAAAGTATTTGAGGTGCCGAATGAGGCAGACGGTAAACGAATTTTCTTAGAATTTGATGGCGTATTTCGCGACTGTGAACTCTGGCTTAACGGCCATTTTGTAGGTAAACATACCTCAGGTTACACGAGTTTTTCCTTTGATGTGACTGAGCTGTGTGAGCTTGGAGTTGCAAATGCATTAGCGGTTCGAGTTGATCCACGTACTTTTGAGTTATGGTCGTATGAAGGTGGGGGCATTTATCGCGATGTTCGTTTATTGGTAACCGATTCGGTGCGTGTTGCTTACAATGGAATGCATATTCGCCCAATTATTGAGAATGCGAATGAAGCAAGCTCGGGCCTTCTCAAAGCAGTGGTTCAAATTCAAAATAATTCGTATGCGGCTGCTGAGGGAACTCTGACTGCAAAGATTATTGGAGCTGATGGCGTTGCTTTGAATGATGAAGATTTTAGTTTCTCGGTTCAAAAGTTAAGTACCAGTGGTTTGGAATTTGAGATGCCGGTAAATACTCCGCTTTTGTGGCATCCAGAGCATCCCCATTTATATACGTTAATTGTTGAGTTGAAGGTGGATTCTGGATTTGTGGATAGCGTGAGTGAGTCATTTGGCTTCCGAAGCATTCGATTTGATTCGAAAAGTGGTTTTTATATCAACGGCAAGTCCTTGAAAATTAAAGGAGTTTGCGAGCATCAAGATCACGCGGGTGTCGGTATTGCGATCCCGCATGCTTTGCAGCGTTGGCGGGTGGAGCAGGTGAAAGCGATGGGGGCGAATGCAATTCGTACTGCGCACAATCCGCCCGATCCGCACTTACTTGATATCTGTGATGAATTGGGAATCTTGGTCGTGAATGAGATTCGTTTACCGGGTATTGCGCCCGAGTTAATGAATCAAATGGAGACTTTAATTCGTCGTGATCGGAATCATCCTTCGGTCATTATGTGGTCTCTTGGGAATGAAGAGATGAATATTCAAGAAACGCCTGACGGACCGCGAATCTTACGCCGAGTTCAGGAGCGGATGCGGTTATTAGATCCCGATCGACCGTCGACGTATTCTGCAAATTGTGACTTTAACGAGATTGCGGAGAATTTTGATGCCTGTGGTTTTCGGGTGGATGTTTTTGGAGCGAATTATACGACCCGTAGAACCAAGGATGGCGGTCTTTGTTGTGAAGCAGTGCGCTACGATGAATTTCATGCGCAGTTTCCGGATTGGCCTTTGTTTGCATCGGAGGCGGGGGGTACCATGACTACTCGCGGTATGTATGGAATCGAGGAAATTGACGGTGAACCAATTTTACCAAACCCAGAAGCTTTTAAAGGCGATCCTTTTGTGGATATCAACCCCGAGCGATCCGGTACCGCAACTGCTTATAGCGAGACCATGACTCCATGGGGTCGCTCAATTGAGGACACCTGGAAAGATTGTGCGACACGTGATTTCCTTGCTGGGGTCTTTTTGTGGTCTGGGTTTGATTATCGGGGCGAGACCTATCCCTTTTCATGGCCTTCGGTAGTTACGCGTTATGGTCTTTTAGATTTGTGTGGGTTTCCCAAGGATGCCTACCATTATTACAAATCACAATGGGTTGAGGCGCCTGTTTTACATTTATTTCCGCATTGGAATTGGGGCGGCCGTGAGGGCGAATCGATTGATGTATGGTGTTATAGTAATCACGCACAGGTCGAACTCTTTTTAAATGGAAAGAGTCTAGGACGTAAGACCATTGAACAGTATGGTAAAGGTTCTTGGGTGGTTGTTTACGAGCCTGGTACTTTGGAGGCAGTTGGCTATGATCTTAAAGGCGAGGCCGTAGATCGTAAAACTATTCAAACAACCAACGCTCCGCATGCGATTCAGTTAGGTGCGGATCGTGAAACCTATTGTGCAGATGGAGAGGATGTTATTATTATCTCAGCTTCAATTATTGATTCAGAGGGAAGGGTAGTTCCTACTGCGAATGATTTAATTTCTATGGACTGCCCGACGGGTTTGACCTTCTTGGGTTCAGGTAATGGAAGTCCAACTTGCCATGAGGCGAATAAGACGAGTGATCGTTCGGCATATAATGGCTTTGCTCAATTCTTGTTTAAAGTCGGTCGTGAGGTAGGGGAACTTACGCTTAGCGCAAGCAGTTCAGATTTAGAAACGGGTTCTTGCACAGTCAGGACAGCTGCTGCAGGCAATCGGATGCTTGAAATAAGTGGGCAGTATGAAACGACCCAGCAATCATCGGATAAACAAAATGCCATCGATGGGGCGTTATAGGTGGGTTATTTTCAATCAACAGAAACAGTAATGAATATTCAAAATTTAATTCAATTTCTAAAGCGAATGTTCTTATGTTGTGGTTGTTTATTTTTGTTTTTCTTTGGAATTGTAGGTGCTTCTCAAATTGTTAAGCCTAATATTATTGTAATTTTAGTAGATGATCTGGGATATGCGGATCACAGTTTAAGCCCGCACTCTACAATCAAGACGCCGGGGCTTGAGCGCTTGGCTCGGAGTGGAATAATTTTTGATGCTGGATTTGTTTCGCATCCTTATTGTGGGCCCTCGCGGGCAGGTTTATTGACTGGTAGGCATCAAGCGCGTTTCGGAATGGAGACAAATCCAAGCTATTCCCCGTACGATAGTTATCATGGCTTGCCGCTAGACGAGAAGCTTCTTTCCGAGTATCTTTCAGAGAGTGGCTATCGGACTGGTATCTTTGGTAAGTGGCATATGGGAGCGGCTCCTGAATACCACCCATTAAATAGAGGTTTTGATTCATTTTATGGATTTCTAAGTGGTGGGCATGATTATTTTCAGGTCGATACCACTCGAGCGCATACTAAAAATGGGCAGTTGTTATATTCGGAAATTGAAGGAGCAACATTACCTTTAAGTAAAGGAACGAGCACGGTTTCTTTTGAAGGGTATCTAACAGATGCGCTTACAACTGAAGCTATTGAGTTTATTAATGCTGAGTCTGAAAATCCTTTTTTCCTTTATTTGTCTTACAATGCTCCACACGGGCCGCTTCAAGCGCCTAAGGAATTGGTAGATAAGTATAGTGATGCAGGCGATTGGGCGCGTGCTACCTACCTAGCAATGGTGGATTCTTTAGACCAAAATGTTGAGCGTCTTCTGAAGGAATTAGACCGCAACGGACTTTATGATAATTCACTCATCTTTTTCTTAAGTGATAACGGTGGGGTCTATGCTTCGGAGTCGCGTCGTCATGAAAATTGGGCGAATAATTTTCCTCTTCGAGGGGGGAAGGGCAGTTTCTACGAGGGTGGTATCCGAGTTCCTTTCATTGCTTCTTGGCCTGCGAAATGGCCGACTGGTAAACGCTACAGCCCTATGGTTAGTAGTTTAGATATTGCAACCACCGCGATTGCGGCTGCTGGCTTTGAGGGTGTTCCCGAGTCAGCTTTAGATGGGGTAGATTTAACTCCCTATCTTACAGGCAAAGTAAGCGGCTCACCACATGCATATTTATTTTGGCGGTCTGCATATAATAATTCGTTCGCGGTGCGTTCAAATGATTCCAAGTTGCTCTTAAATGCAGCGAGTGGAAATGTGATTGAGTTCTATGATCTTAAAGCGGATCCAACGGAATCAAACACGGTTACTAGTTCGTTTCCTCGCGAGGCGATGGTTATGTCTGAAGCATGGAATCAATGGAATTTAGGAAATATTGAAAACGCGTCTATGGAGGCTTTTGAATATCAAAAAACTCGAGATCAATTTTTCCGTGATCAAGCCGAAGCATTACAGGCTAAAGCTTTAAAGCGAAAACCCTTTCAAATTAAATTAAAACCATAGCCCCTCTATTCAAATGACTGCATCTAATTCAATTTCAGGCGCTGACAAAGTACCCGTTTCGCAAAAGATAGCGTACGGGATGGGGGTTGTTTCAGATCATTACGCTACCGTCTGCTTATCCATCTTCTTCATTCCGTTTTTTACCGACTTTCTCTCGCTCAGTGCGACTCTGGTGGGCGCGACTATGGCTTTAGCGCGAGTGTGGGATGCGTTTACTGATCCTTTTGTGGGTGCTTGGTCGGATCAATGTCAGAGTAAATATGGACGCCGTAAACCCTTTATCTTCGTAGGTGTTATCGCAACAGGGCTTTGTTTCCCGCTAATATGGCAGGCGTCACCCGATTGGAGTGATACTGTGAGTACGGTATTCTTGATTGGGGTATTGTTGCTCTTTTATACCTGTTATTCATTTTTCTCGGTGCCGTATGAATCGCTGGGCGCGGAACTGACGCCGGACTATAAAGAGCGTACAAATATTTTTGTGGTACGCACCTACGTGCAACAGACCTTTAATTTAGGTATCATATGGGTTTTCCCTTTGGCTGCGTGGCTGGCAACTTTTTCGTGGGTTGGTGGTGAAGTCGGAGGGGTGCGTTTAGTCGGTTATTTAATTGGCTTTGTTATTATATTAGCGGGTATCTGTCCCGCTATTTTTTGCCGCGAGCGTTATCGTGATATTGCCAAGGGGCAAGTTAGAGGACGTTTTCTTAAAGAACTGTCTGAACTCTTAAAGAATCGTCCCCTTTTAATTGTTATTGGAGTAATCGCCACCTACCTACTAGCGATCATCAGTACAATGCAGCTGGCTTACTTCGTGAACGTTTATTACATCTATGAAGGGAAGCTTCAGGAGGGAACGACGTTGGGTGGTATTGATGGCACCTTACGTTTTGCCTTTTCTATTCTCGGTGCAATTGGAATCAAATATTTATCGGAGCGTGTAGATAAGCATCATTTGTTGATGATGTGTGTCGGAATTCTGGTCGTCGCATTCATAGGAATGTATTTTACGCACATTCCCGGGCGCCCTTACTTAACGCTAACAATGAAGCCTCTTTTGGCACTAGGAGAGGTCGGTTTCTGGGTGCTTGTTATTTCAATGCGTGCCGATGTTTGCGATTGGGATGAGTTTCGGACTGGTCGTCGTCGTGAAGGAACGATCTCTGCGGCCGCGAATTGGACGATTAAATTAACAATCTCGATGGCGGTGCTACTGGGCGGTGTGCTTCTTGAGCATTTTGTGCGCTTTAATACGGAACTTGAGCCTGGGGTTTTGCAAGAGCCTGGTACAATGGAGCGACTATTAATCTGTTACACAATTCCGCCAATTATCGCGCTCGTAATTTGTTTTATTATCCTAATGAAATATCCACTCAGCAGGAAAAAAATGCTGGAAATTCGCGCCTCACTCGAAGAACAAAGAGGCGCTGCTGCTTAACTTATGATCCATATGACATCACCCGAATCTTCAGCAGAAGCTGTCTTGCCAGTTCCATTGCCTCGAGTCGACGCCTTTCGCAAACTTGGCTTAGGCTTATTTATTCATTGGGGCTTATATTCCATTGATGCAGAGGGCGAATGGTCGCTCAATCTCCACAAGAAGGATCCTGAGGCTTACAAAACTCTAGCGCAGACGTTTGATGCCAATGCATTTGATGCTCGAGCAATTGCTCGGACTGCCCGTAAGTGCGGTTTTAAATATATCGTCCTGACAACTCGCCATCATGATGGATTTTCTCTGTATGATACACGTGGGCTTTCAAATTTTGATGCTCAGCAAACTGCTTGTGGTCGCGATTTAATCAAAGAGTTTACCGAAGGATGCCGGGCGGAGGGAATTATTCCCTTTTTGTATCACACAACTCTAGATTGGACCTGGCGTGGTAAAAGCACGGACGCGCTAACGGATTCTGAATTTGAGGAGTACTTAGATTATCTCAATCAGTCGGTTGAAACTTTATGTGCGAATTACGGCGAGATTGGGGGCTTTTGGTTTGATGGAAATTGGTCACGCCCAGAATCAAATTGGGATGAGGATCGTCTCTACGGTATGATTCGTAGTTATCATCCAGATGCAATTATTGTGAATAACACGGGTTTACATGCGCGCGGTGAAATTGGGCATCCTGAAATTGATTGCGTGACCTACGAACAGGGTTTGCCGAATAAATTAAATCAAGCGGGTCATACTAAGTTTGTTGCTGGTGAAATGTGTCAAACTTTCAACCATCATTGGGGTTATTCCCAGAATGATTTTAATTATAGTTCGCTTGGGGAAATCATTAAAAATTTCGCCCGTTGCCGAACTGAGGGAATGAATTACCTGTTTAATGTTGGGCTTTTAGCCTCTGGAGAAATACCAGCGCTTGAGCGGGAATTATTATTACGATTTGGGCAATGGTATGATCTTTCAGGAAAATATTTTTGTGATGCAATTCCTTCCTCAATCCTAGGTGAGACCGATGACGTTTTTGTTATGGAACGTAATGGTGAGCTGTTTGGCGGAGTGATTGGATTAGGCGTCAAAGGTGATTCTGCAGTGACTGTAAACGGAAAGATTCAAACTGAAATTAAGCTAAGTAATCTTTCAGGCACGCTTGATACGGTAGAGTGGGTCGATAACGGAGAGTTGCTCAAGTTTAAACAAGGCGACGATGGAAAATGTAGCATTGAACTGACTCTTAATCCCTATGGAACGCATCAGGTAGTACGCGCCTTTAAGCTCTCTTATAAATAAAGTTAATATCCCTTGAAGCCCGCGAACACCAGTACCTTAAAATTTATAATTAATAGTCATAATAAGCACTCCAATTTTATGTTCAAACTAACACAGCATGCATCCGTTGCCCTGTTAGGTGTTTGTTGTTTGCTTCCCTGCCTTCAATCGCAAGTAGTTCCTCAATTTGAAGATGGGGAACGAGTCTGTTTTATTGGTGACAGTATTACGCACGGTGGATCGTACCATAATTATGTCTATCTCTTTTACTTAACACGCTACCCAGGGCGTGAGATTTCGTTTTGGAATCGTGGCGTTAGCGGAGACAGTGCTTATAATGTACTCAAGCGCTTTGAAACTGATATTGAGCCCGTAAAACCATCTGTTTCGACCTTGATGCTCGGTATGAATGATGTGGGCAGGTGGTTATATGGCTCGGGCAAAAAAGATTCTGCGGCAAAGTCTGAGCAGGAAAAAATGCTTAATTATTACTATGAAAATATAAATAAACTGGTTAGTAAAATTGATGCAACGGGGAGTGATCTTATTTTAATGACGCCTTCGATTTATGATCAAACTGCGGACATTGAACGGGCGAATGATTTTGGGGTTAATGATGCATTAGGTACATGCTCAGATTATATCAAGCGGTATGCTCAAGAACACGGGCATGAGGTTATTGATTTGCATGAACCGATGCTGCGCTTGAATACACAAAAGCAACGCCAAGACCCTACCTTTTCGATTGTTGGCCCTGACCGCGTGCATCCTTCAGCTGACCCCGGCCATTTTTTTATGGCGTATCAATTCTTAAAAGCGCAAGGGGTTTCTAAATATGTATCGAAGGTACATCTAGATGGGAAACGAGGAAAAGTCTTATCAATTGAAAATGCCGCAGTCTCAGAGCTTGAAATAGGAAATGCTTTTATTGATTTCACCTTGCTCGAAGGTTCGTTGCCGTTCCCACAGACCCAAGGCATCGCTAGGGGATTGAAGCTGGTTCCTTTTGAAAAAGAGATGAACCAACAAGTTTTAAGCATTCAAGGTTTAGATGCGGGTTTATACAGCCTTGATATAGACGGTATCAAGGTGGGGACATGGACTGCATCTGAATTTGTGGAAGGTATCAGTTTGGCTACTATTGAAACAACGCCCCAACACAAACAGGCACTAAGAGTGCATGCCCTGAATCAAGAGCGAAATGCTAAGCAAAGCCAACTTCGTGATTTGGCTTTTGTTTACTACGGTAGTGGACTTTCAGAAGCAGCCCTTGATCAATCTGACACAGAAGCAGTTAAAGGTTTTCTTGGAAACAAATTAGAGAAGCAAAAGGGTCAACCCTGGTATGCATACCTAAAGCAGCAATATGATTCCTACCTCTCTAAAAAGGATGTCGCTGCGGGGATTGAATCTAAGTTTATAGAATTACATCACAAATTATATTCGCTGAATACGCCCATACCGCATCGCTATCGTATCAAAAAAGTTGATTCTAAAGATGAAGAAAGGATGCCTTTGTATGGGCATAAGGATTTGCCAAAAGTTTTGCTCATCGGGGATTCAATTTCGATGGGATATACTAACCTTGTCCGGCAGGGGTTGAAGGGGATTGCATCAGTTGAGCGACCCAACGGGAATTGTGGCGACACAAGAAACGGCCTTAGAATGCTGGATCAATGGTTGGGTGATGCGGAATGGGACGTCATTCATTTTAATTGGGGACTGCACGATTTATGCTATCGGAATTATAATTTAGCCTCTGCTGATAAACGGGATAAGACCCATGGCGTGCTTTCTGTTCCACTAAAAACCTATTCGGAAAACCTAGAAGCGCTGGTGCTTAAATTAAAAGCGACTGGCGCGAAGCTTATATGGGCTTCTACGACAGTTGTCCCTGAAGGTGAACCGGGGCGCATAGCGGGCGATGCTGTTAATTATAACAAAATTGCGCGGACAATAATGGAGCGTCACGGTGTAGTTGTGAATGATTTGCATCGCTTGTCTTCACAATTTTCAGAGACTTGGTTTAGTGGTCCTGGCAATGTTCATTTTAAAGGAAAAGGAACTCAAGAATTAGCCCAACAAGTAATCAATGTAATTTCGGACGCATTGGAGAAAGAAGGGTTATAAATTTATTTTATTAGTTTATGAAAAATCTAAGTCACATATTCATTGCCAGTTGTTTTTTACTTTCATTTGCCTGCAAGGGGTTTTCGGGTGCTGCGGCAAGCGCTCCTAACGTGGTATTAATTTTAATTGATGATTTATCGCATTACGGGGTTTCTGCATATGGCGCGGAGAAATTAAAATCGCTCGAAGGATTTTTTGAAGCTACTGAGGTTTCAACACCGAATATCGATCGCCTAGCAGATGAGGGCGTTCTCTTTGAAGAAGCTTATGCGAGACCTATATGTGAGCCCACGCGGGTGGCAATGATGTCAGGGGTGAACAATCGAAGGAATTTCGTGAATGCAAAGGCTTTGCATGCCTCACAAATAACCTTTGGAGATCTTTTCGATAGAGCGGGTTATAGAACTGGCATCTTTGGTAAGTGGAAGCAGTCGAGAGGAACGCAAAAAATTAAAGGGGAAAACTATGTCGAGGCATTCGGTTGGGATGAAGTATTCTGTTACGATCTTAAGTATGAGGGACCGCGTCATATTGATCCAAATTTTGTAATCAATGGTGAGATCATTTGGTATTCTGGTATTAACCCTGATACTCGGCGTCGGTACTATGGACCTCGTATGGTAAACGAGGCGGCAATCGATTTTATCGACTCGAATAAGGATGCACCTTTTTTTCTATATTACAGCATGCTATTAGTGCATGATGAGCACACGCCTACGCCAGATACATTACCAACTACTCATTACGATACCTTTGAGGTTATGAAGGATTCGACACAAGTCGCTGGGATTCCTTATGGCTCTTTTGCTGGTGATGACCGTCGTTATTTCCCAGACATGGTCGCTTATACCGACAAGATGATTGGTAAGTTGGTTGATAAGTTGGATGCTCTTGGGTTGAGGGAAAATACACTTATCCTGCTGGTGGGTGATAATGGTACGAAAAATTGTTTTTCTTATGTTTTGCCTGATGGCAGTGAATATTCTGGTGGCAAAGGAAAGCTTAAGCGCTCCGGTCAACAAGTTCCATTAATTGCCTCCATGCCAGAGCAAATTCCTCAGGGTGCTCGTTACGATGGTTTAACTGATATAATGGATATTTTGCCTACAATCTGCGAGGCTGCGACCGTCCCAATTCCTTCTTATTACCACCTTGATGGAATCAGTTTTTGGGATCAACTAAACGGGTCAACAAGCCAATCCCATCGAGATTCTGTTTATGTTTGGTATAATGCAAATCGTGGTTGGGATTCGTCGGACAAAATTTTAGCGTATGCACGTGACGCACGTTATAAATTGTACGCGCCCAATACGCGTTATCCAAAAGGTAGATTGTTTGATTTAAAAATGGATCCCACTGAAATTGCTGGGAATAAAGAATACAAATTCTCTTGGAACGACTGGCTATATGCAGGTCTTGACCTCGAGCGACTCACAGGAGCTGAACAAAAAGCTTATGATAAGTTAAGTAAGGTTTTAAGCACTCATTCCTATAAGCCGGTGAGTTCCTTAAAGATTGAAAGCCCCTCAGGTAATGCCTCGGTTGGGGAAAGTCTTCAACTTGGATATCGATTACTGCCTGCAGATGCCACTGTTAAGAATGTGATTTGGGAAAGTAGTGATCCTCAGGTTGCGTCAATTGATAAATTTGGTGTAGTAACCTGTCATTCTGCAGGTAAGACAAACATTTCCATATTTTCATGGGACGATGCCGCACCTCGTTCGAATCCAAATGTGAAAGAATTCTCTAGGGAGGGTGTGACTGACTCCATTGAACTCAGTATCAAACGTTAATTTTATGTGCTGCTCACGAATAATTTTATTAGGTATCTTAGTTAAAGTTTTAGTTACCTCTTTTGCGGTAGGCTCGGACCTAGAGGTTGCCAAGCAACTGCATCAAAAACTATGGGAGGAAGTTTTTCTCAACTATGAATGTGAGACGCGTGCACATGTTAATAGTAAAGAGAAAGTATTGGGGTTAATTGAATTTTATAAGGGCGGGTCACCGCATGAAGGCTCTATAGAGTTATTGATCCCCGAGGATATTGCTCCGCACATTGCTTCCTTTTCTTTTCTAGAGATTAAAGGTACAGGATTGTCTCAGATACGTTCGCTTGTACGAGTGACTCCAGGTGCTCGCATTTTCATTCGACCGCAGTCACGAAATGACGCCTTAATTCGAGTTCCAGTTGATGAACTTAAGGGGTGGGATTCAGCTCAGGAGGTTTTAGAAATTATCGGAACCGCACATGTTGAGGCAATGGCGCTGGTTTCACTTGAGGGTGTTCCAAGGGA
>CBFHPQ010000039.1:0-13601 GCA_965657865.1 Coraliomargaritaceae bacterium
CCTCGCGGTTTTCCTATTTCTTTGGTGGGTGATTCCCACTGCCGTCAAATCAAGCCTACGCCTTAGCTTTGCAGAATTCAATGCCCCCGCTTGGGTTTTGAATTCTAAGTTCGATCAACTTGCTGATTTTTGGAAACACCGAAACCATTCGAAGATTGAGTTCATCGAAGCAGGACAAAATCTTGCTCGTAGCAATGCTCGCTACCAAATAATAGCACAACGTTACGAGACTCTTGAAAATGAAATTGAACGACTGGAATCTATCCTCGGGCTTCCTGAGCGCCCTGGATTTCGCCATGAAGTGGCACGCGTCTTAAAGCGCGACCTCAATGTTTGGTGGCAAGAGATCACGATCCGCAAAGGCAAAGATTTTGACATCCCAGTTGGGGCAGCAGTCATTTTTGCGGGCGGTGTAGTGGGACGCATTAAAGAAGTCTATGCCTTTACAAGCACCGTTGAACTTATCTCGAGTCCGAACTTCCGGATGGCAGCACTGTTCTCGGGCGATTCTCGCCCTGTCGTCTATCAAGGAAGCAATCAATCTGGGTTCGGTTTCCCGATAGGTGAAGTACGAGATGCCCCCCAAGATTTACTACCCACCAGTCAAAATCCACACACCCTAGTTTCGACTCGTTTAGGCGGGACCTTTCCTCCCGGGCTCACAATTGGAAGCGTGCATTGGCTGGAACCTGGCAGCACAGGCATTTTTCAAACGGGCGAAGTACGCTTAGACCCTCGACTCCACGACCTCAAAGAAGTGACGGTACTCATTCCATCTGAAGCTAAGGGGGCGGTGAGCAATGCCAATTGATCCGCGAGCATTCATATTTTTGGGATCAAATGTACTTCTGCTCTATTTGTTCCAACTCGTTAATAGCGTTTTAGCGAGTTCCTTTCTTTACCTGATTTTACTAGGTCCGATGCTCGTCCTCCCTGCGCTCTTTATGCGCCATCGGTCGGCATCTTTTTGCTTAATTATAACGGGCATTTGGATCGATACCAACATCCCTGCAACTTTTGGGATCTTCACTATCTCCTTCTATGGCTTAGGAACTTTCCTCTTTCTTTTGCGTCATCGCTTTCGCTTGGAACATAATTTTCATCCTCATATAATTGGGCAAGTAATCAATCTCTTGTTAATTCTCTCTCTATCTTTTTCCAATGGATGGGCGCATCTACTGAATAAAGAAATCTGGATTCAAACAACCTCAATAATCCTGTGTTCTGCACTTTGCTTATTCGTGATCAGTTCATGGTTCTTCAATTTTCAACGCATGTTAATTGAATTATTCCATTTAAATTCAGAGCCTGAGGACCTCCCTATTTCTTAATCCTTTATGGAATCCTACGATCACCATACCGGAGATAACCCGCGCATTTTACTTTTTTTATGGCTTACTTGCGCTGTAATTTTCGTACTCCTTATCGGACTCGCTTGGCGACAACTCATTGATCGCGATTCCTATAAAGAAATAGAAAAACAACAAACTGAACGCCGTATTTTAAAGCCTGGTCCGCGTGGGGATATTTATGACCGCAAAGGGCGACTGCTTGTTGGCAACCGCCCGCATTACTCTGCCGTGGTTTATCTTGACGACCTACGGCCCGAGTTTCGTTCGGAATATTCCAAAATCGTAAAAGCAGAACGCGCACGACTGAAATTAGAATTTAAAAATACCTCACCTGAAGCACGCCCCAAAACTCCGCCCCTGCCAGATTATAAATCCCTACAATGGGAAGCCCAAGGCACAGTAGTCCAACGCTACCTCGACCAGATTAATTCTATAACGGGACGTTCGAGCAAACTTTCAGCGAGTCGTTTCATTCGTCATTTTAACGAAAATCTTTTATTACCTTTCCCGCTTGTTCAGGATCTTTCGCCCGATGAATACGCCCTCCTCATTGAACAAATTCCCCCACCCCCGCACTCACCCATTCAAATTCATACCGATACCGCGCGCTATTATCCGTACCGCGATTTAGCTGCTCATCTACTAGGCTACGTTCAAAACAAAAGCCTCGACCCAGAGGAATACCCAGAGGAACCCATTAAGGCGTTCGCCTTCCAAAAAAAAGTCGGCAAGTCCGGTCTTGAATTTCAATTTAATGAAAAGTTAAAAGGAAGCACAGGACGTGAATTATGGCGAGTTGACCCGCTTGGCTTTCAAGATACTCGCCTCGAGCTTGAGCCGCCCCATCAAGGTGAGTCCTTAAATATTAGTATCGATATTGATCTACAAAGAGCCGCCGAAATTGCATTGGGTGATCGCACTGGTGCCGCAGTTGCGCTCGATGTACACAGCGGCGAAGTCCTCGCGCTCGTGAGCCACCCAAGCTATGACCAAAACGACTTAAGCCCCTACATCCCCCAAGCAACATTCAATGCAATCAACGAGAAAGGCGCATGGCTCAATCGGGCGATGCAACTCTCTTATCCTCCGGGCTCCACATTTAAGATTTTGAGTTCTATAGCAGGACTGCGTCACGGCACAATTAACCCCGAGAGTGCTCATAATTGTCCGGGGATGTATCGAGTGGGCAATCGAGTTTTTCGTTGCCATGCTCGAGGCGGACATGGAACGGTGTTATTACCTGAAGCGATCGAGAAAAGCTGTAATGTTTTTTACTATGCTGAGGGCTTAGAGATGGGAATTGATGTAATCAGCGCCGAAGCGAAGCGTTTCGGATTTGGCAAAAAAACCGGCATTGAATTACCCTACGAAACAACTCGAAATATCGTTCCGACCAAAACATGGAAACGTGAAGCCACAGGCGCAGGCTGGGTTCCAGGCGACACTGCAAATACTTCTATCGGGCAAGGATTCCTACTTGCAACTCCGCTTCAAATGGCCTGCTTCACCGCCTCTATTGCGCGCGGCGAAACCCTTACTCAACCTAGCCTTCTCACCATTCCAGAGAGCAAGCGTTATACCATCAATCATGGTGGCGAACCAATCGGATTGACTCCACGTCAACGAGCAATCCTCTGGCAAGGGATGGAGCGTGTGACGGGGCGAAATGGAACCGGTCGAATTGTCGGTATCGATGGATTACGCATCGCAGGTAAGACCGGAACCGCAGATTTCCGTGCTCATGGGAAAGAAGTGAATCTCGCTTGGTTCATTGGATTTTCTCCCATCGAAAACCCGCAAATCGCAGTTGCGGTAATGGTTGAAGGAACGAATGAAAGCCAACAATACCATGGTGGATCAACCGCAGGCCCAGTTGCCAAAGACCTCTTTTTAGAGTTTATCAAACAATACCCCGAGCGAGCTGGGTTTTCAGTCGCCCGTTAAGATTCCCGCCATGTAAAAGCATGGCAAAGCGCAACTGCAACTGCGTCTGATTCATCATAACGCTTTCCTAAGTCCGTGCCTGTTAAGTGGGCAACTGTTCGCGAAACTTGCTCTTTACTGGCACGTCCAGCACCTACAACCGCCTGCTTAATCCGTAGAGGCGCGTATTCGAAAACAGGCAAGCCGCGCATCGCGGCCACCCCTATCGCCGCACCTCGAGCTGCACCTAAGATCTGCGCAGTTTGAAAATTCTGCACATAGATTGTTTCCTCGATTGCGACATGGTTGACGGAATGTTGATCTAAAAAATCTTCCACTTGATTTCCAATCGCGCCAAGGCATTCAATCTGCGAAAGCGCTGTTTTCAATTTCAAGGTGGCCGATTCTAATACTTTAGGCGGTTTGCCTGAACCCACTCTGATAATAGCAAAACCACTCCCGCGTAAACTAGGATCAATTCCGAGAACAACCCCTTGAAACTGTGCAGGCACATTCATAGACACTTGCCCCTTCGCACTTGAAGTAGCGCTATTCCCGCGAGCGACATAATCCGCCCATAATTTACGTGTTGATTTACCCGCCATCCTTGTAAGAGAGCCTTGCATCCTTCGCGACTTTGGCAAGCATCGTTGCATGCGATGGAAATGCATATGCGCGTACGACGGAACGGATTTTGACGGCTGGCAACGCCAACCCAACGGCAAAGGAATCCAGAACTGCATCGAAGCCGCACTCGGCAATATTTTCAATACCCCTATAAAAACCCACGGTAGTGGTCGCACCGATGCAGGGGTACATGCAAAGGGACAATGCTTCCACTTTGACGCTAATTGGCTCCATGACTCAGGCAAACTGATCCGTGCCTTACATTCAATTCTACCTACAAGCATACAAGTGAAATCCGCACAGCGTGTAGCTGACAGTTTTCATGCTCGGTATTCTGCGATTGGGAAACGTTACGTCTATCGGTTTTATCTTGGACGGGCATCACCACTTGAAGAACGCTACCTCTGGGCGTGTCGCGATGTTTCGCTAGATCTTCCTGCCATGCAAGATGCCGCCGCTCGCTTAAGGGGAAAATATGATTTCTCCGCCTTTGGAGCGACCCACGGGAAGGACAGCGACCCGAACCCCGTTAAAGACATTCACCGCCTGGAGATCGTCCAAAAAAGAAAACACATAACTATGACCACTGAAGGCAGTGGCTATTTATATCGTATGGTGCGAAGCTTCGCAGGCGCGCTCTACTCGGTTGGGCGCGGTCGCTTAGCGCCTGAAGACATCTCTAAAATTCTTAAATCTAAAAAACGCACGCATCGTATTGTAACAGCGCCCAGCGAAGGGCTTTGTCTCGATCGGGTATTCTACAAATGAGACAAATGTACATCCGAAATTTGTCCGCTCAGTTTCTGGATCTTTTGTTCCCGCGTCATTGCATTCATTGCCAGGGAAGCGTACAAAGCAAAAATAATCCACTTAAATACCTCTGCAAAGACTGCGAACGTGAACTCTTTTATTGCGATCCACCCGCTTGTAAAACCTGCGGTTATCCATTCTTCGGTAGCTTAATGGGATCAAAAACCTGTCCCCATTGCGTTGAACTCGAACCCGTCTTCGAGGCGGGCAAGACCCTTTTTCTCGGAAAAGGCGCAGGACGCAGTTTCCTGCATGAACTTAAATATCATAGCGGGTTTTATGTCCTTAAAGATATTGCAACAATCATTCGAGCCACGCCTCATTTCAGTCGCTTTCTTGAGAATGCCTTTCTTGTCCCCGTCCCATTACATCCCGCCAAAAAACGCCAACGAGGATTTAACCAGAGTGAATTACTCGCAAATGTCTTTGCTAAATCAAGCCAAGCACTCGGAGTCCTACCCATACTCAAACGGACTCGTTTCACGAATTCTCAGACCCTTCTCAACGGAAAAGAGCGCGCTCAGAACGTAAAAAATGCTTTTGCCTTGTCCAAAGAAACTGATTTAATTCAAAATTTAAATTACATCTTAGTAGACGATGTTTTTACAACAGGATCTACTCTCAATGCCTGCGCGCGGGTTCTTCGTGCTGCTGGCGCTCAACATTTAAAGGTCATTACGCTCAGTCATGGCTAACAAATTTTACCAGATTTTCTAAATTATGGCTCTCTTCGGAAAACCACACTACTCAACTGTCACGGTTAAGAAAAAAGACATTCCCAAGGATCTTTGGACCAAATGCCCAAAGACAGGCGAAATCATTTACAATCGCGTCCTTAAGGAAAACGACATGGTAGTCCCTAGTAGCGGATATCACTTTCCGCTCGACGCCCGCGCACGGATCGCGTCCCTCCTGGACACCGATTCCTTTGAGGAAAAAGATCAAGGCGTCACGTCCCTCGACCCCCTTAAATTTAACGCGACTGCAAAATATACTGAAAAGCTCAAAGCCAACCAAGCGAAGACCAAAGAAACCGATGCCGTCATTGACGGACTTGGAACTATCGGCGAGATCCCCGTAAGTATTGCGGTCATGGACTTTCGATTCATGGCAGCTTCTCTCGGCTCTGCCGCAGGAGAAAAAATTACGCGCGCAATTGAACGTGGTATCAAAAATAAATGTCCTGTAATTATAGTTTCCGCCTCCGGTGGAGCACGGATGCAAGAAGGTATTCTGAGCTTGATGCAATTAGCAAAAACCAGCGCTGCCTTGGCTCGACTCAGCAAAGCAGGTCTACCCTTTATCTCTATTTTAACTAATCCGACGATGGCAGGAGTGATGGCAAGTTACGCATCGCTGGGTGATGTTATTATCGCAGAACCCGAAGCCCTTATTGGCTTCGCAGGGCCGCGCGTTATCAAAGAAACCACACAACAAGATCTTCCAGCAGGCTTTCAAACTTCCGAGTTCCTCCTTGAGCACGGTCTGGTTGATATAATTTCACCGCGCTCAGAAATGCGCGACCGCTTAATCCGTTTACTCAAAAGCTTTAAGAAAAATTACGGCACTCAGTCTGCCTAGACACTGATTTGCTAGCCCACAGGCCGTCCATGAATGACGCCTCCGACAGTCCCTCTGCTCAAACAAACTTCGCTCAAGTCTGCGAATCACTCTTTGCCCTCCGCAACGAAGGATCGCGCTACGGACTCCAACGTATCCAAGCACTCGCGGATGCACTCGGAAACCCCGAAAAGCAATTTTCAATTATTCATGTTGCAGGCACTAACGGTAAAGGCTCGGTCTGTGCCATGCTTGAAGCT
Organism: Coraliomargaritaceae bacterium; assembly: GCA_965657865.1. Classification (GTDB taxonomy): domain Bacteria; phylum Verrucomicrobiota; class Verrucomicrobiia; order Opitutales; family Coraliomargaritaceae; genus UBA7445. The sequence continues at coordinate 6,533 of CBFHPQ010000039.1, forward strand.
CTGTACCGAAACAACAAATACAAAACAGGGCTTTATAATTCCCCGCACCTTTTGCACTTAGGCGAACGTATTCAAGTAAACCGTAAGCCGCTCAATGAAGCCGCTATAATTAATTGGGTAGAAACTATACGCCCATTTGCAAAAACGCTTCAGCAATCTGACCCCGAGCTACAAGCTTCCTTTTTTGAATACATGACTGCAATGGCGTTTGCCCAGTTTGCACGGTCTAAAATTGATTTAGCATTCATAGAAACAGGACTTGGGGGTCGCCTCGATGCGACTAATATTGTCACCCCTGAACTCAGTATCATTACTTCTATAAGTCTCGATCATACCGACTTACTCGGAGAAACTTTAACAGCAATCGCACGCGAGAAAGGAGGTATTATTAAACCAGGAAAGCCCGTCTTACTTGGCAAACTACCTGCTGAAGCTGAGTCCGAATTACGAAACATTGCCAAAGAACGTAACTCTAAAATCTATGCATTAATGGAGCGCTTTCCAGATTTCGACGCCCTCCCTGAGACAAACCTGCACGGAACGTATCAACGCTATAATGCAGGTCTAGCTCTGTTTGCCTCCGAAATCATAGCTCAAAAATTTCCAATTAAAAAAACCGATGCCTTGAAAAGCGTTGATTGGGCAGGAAGATGGCAAAGGATTCAGGTGGGTGATAAGACCTTGATCCTAGACGCCACTCACAACCCAGAAGGCGCTGAGCATCTACGAGAGAATTTAAGTCAACTCACCGAATCTCCCATAATTATTGCAGGTACTCTTGGACTCGAGCGCGGGCAAAGCCTTGTAGAGGCAATCGCGCCCTTTGCAAAGGAGCTCTGCCTCGTTGAGCCCAATCAACCGAGAGCAATCAAATCTAAGACCCTCAAAGAATTACTACCAGCTAATTTTCGTAAACCAGTACATTCAAGTACGTTAAAGGAGCTCTTTCCATCGGCAACCGAATGCACGGTAGGAGAAAAAGGATCTGTAATCGTGGTAACTGGTTCTATTTATCTAATCGGCGAAGTACTCGCTCGCTTGCAAAACACAAAGGCGAATAGCGATTTTCAAGCATTGCAGGATAGAATCTAACGCAGTCTAAATGCACCATCGGAACATTGTTTCTAAAGTTTCATTAAATTTACATTTAAATATTAAAGCCTATAAATTACTTGATTTAACCCTATTTTAATTTTACATTTGACCGATGCATTTCCTTAATCAAAGAACCCATCGTTCCTTCTTTGCTATAATTGCGTTGTTCTGTTCGATACATATCACAAGTGCGCAAATTGGCTCCGTGCCGAGTGAGCCCGATTATCCACCCTATGATGGTGGCCATAGTGATGGCAGTGAAGCAGAAACGCCAGACGAGCCCAATTATTTCCCAGAACCTGATACAGGACTTCCCCTCCTTCTTCCCCCTCCTACTCCAACAGATCCTGAATATCCAAGCAGTCCTTCTGGTAGCGATCCAGAAACGCCTACTCTAACCCGTTCCTTTACGCCCCTCCCCAACAAAGTCATCGTTGGTTATTGGCATAACTGGGAAAATGACGACGCCCCCTTTATGAAACTTTGGGACGTCCTCGATACTGATTACAACGTCGTCAATGTATCTTTCATTGAAACTTGGAAAGAAAATGAAATTGGAAGACCCGCTAATTTTATCGCAGAGGGCGTGCATCCAAAATTTACAGTGTATGATGGCTCGCGTTCACAAAATTTAACCTATTCAGATGCCGATTTTAAAGGTGATGTCCGAGCACTCCAAGCGGCAGGGATTCCAGTCCTAATCTCAATCGGTGGACAGAATGGACATGTGGAGATTCGTAACGTAGCGGAAAAAGATGCTTATGTTCAAGGAGTGATTGATATTGTTACTGAATACAACTTTGACGGAATCGACATTGATTACGAAGGCGGCTCAATGACGATCTTAAATGGCCCTCAAGATAGTATTGAATATGACGACATCACCGACCCTGAATTAAAATTTGGAATCGATGCGATTCGAGAAATCAAAGCTCATTTTGGCGAAGGCTTCATCATTACTGCGGCACCTGAGCTCGCTTACGTGCAAGAAGGACGTTTCGCGTACCCTAACTCCAGCCAATTCATTCCTTTTCTTCATAATATTCGCAACATTCTCGATTACATTCACGTCCAGTATTATAATTTTGGAGGTGCACTTTGGAGCGCTCTAGATGGGAAAACTTACAATCGAGGTGACATCGATTTTGTGGTCGCAATGACCGATATGTTGATTACGGGATTCCCTCTAAAAGGCACAAACCAAATAAACTTTCCAGGTCTTAGGCCCGATCAAGTCGCACTTGGCTTTCCCTGTGTTCCAAATGCCGCTGGCGGAGTGTCGCCCACAAATCCTGACGGATATTACTTCCCTCCCGTAGAAATACTTAAAGCCCTTAATTATCTCATGAAAGGTGAAAAAACTGCCGACATGACCTACAACTTTCATGAAGACAAAGGCCCCTATCCAGACCTGCGTGGCGTTATGACTTGGAGTATCAATTGGGACGCTAGTAACGACGGAGGCACCCCCACCTACGAATTTGCGAATACTTTTTCTGATTTTTACGAAGGCTATAACACGCCCACAGATCCCTTATCTCCTGGCAAGTCCTGGGATCGAAACGACTCTTTTGCGCAACATGTAGTCCCATCTGATTGGGGTACTGGATATTCAGGGTACTTTAATGTAGTTCCGAATGGGCTTGGCAATAATGTAACCATAAAAGCCGTACGTATCTACTTTCGGGCTCCCACTAAACTTCCATTGCGGAGCTACGTATATCATGTCAGCGATGATCTCTACTACGTCGAACGCGACTTTGAAAACAGAGGCGAGATAGACAGTTACCCTTCCGATCTGAATCCACTAGGGGCAGGTATTTTTGATTACACAGGCTCTGGCGATTCTTCCCAAGTAAGTATTGAGGCTTTTTTCTATCGAACTGAAGTGACAAATGCAGATGGGCTTCGACCGGTTCTCGAGGCATTGCCACCTGATACGTCTGGTATTTATTTTCCTGATAATGAAACTGCAGACGCAATTATTCACCGCATAGTCGTTAACTCAGGAAACAGCACCCTTAATTATAGCCTGAGCGGCATCGCCGATAAACCCCTCGCCCTATATGTGAGCAACTCCAGTACCCTGAGTGCGAGTATTGATACAAATGCTAAAAGTATTCAGCTCAACGGACTGAAAGCGGGTCGCTCTTCAATCAAGCTCGTGCATCCCGACGGGGCGGTTCGTCTCATTGGTGTTACTATTAAAGACACCGACGGCAGCAACCCCTCACAAATCCCCTCTTACCTTGGAGTGGGTGGAGTGCATGAAAATCATAACAACGAAATGGATTATTTGGATGAATGGGATGCCTCAAATCCCTTGAAGCAAAAATGGTACGATTTCCATTATAGCTATATCCAGGGTGGTACCTTTTCCACCATTGCGAGTTGGCGTACCGACGCCACCTATGACGGAGAACGCGTGAGTAAATTAACCCGCAATGCTCTCAAGCGCGGCGCCATTCCCGTTTATACATGGTATAATATGGTGAGCGACCCATACGGCGACGGTGATTTCTGCAATGCGCTGCAAGACTCCAAGCACATGAAAGAATACTTTCACGATTTTAAAGTCTTCCTTGAAATGGCCGAACGTGAACTTGCAGGCGAAAGCTGCGTCATTGTTTTAGAACCCGATCAAATTGGTTACCTCGCTCAAAATCAAGCGGCTGAACCTAATGCGATTCCAGTTCCTGTTAGTAAAGCCTACCATGTCGGCCTCCTTGAAAGGGGCGTTGATCCCGATTTTGAAAATAATGTTGTCGGCTGGGTCAAAGCGATGAACTACGCAATCAGTAAATATCTTCCAAATGCTCGCTTCGGCTGGAAAGCAAATCTTTGGGCGACTCGACTGGGCTCTACCTTTCCAGTGCCCGAAAAAGGCATCTGCCGCTCTACGGATGGGCTCGACTCGGAAGCTGAAGTTCTTGAACAACGTAAGAAAATTTATGCAGAAGCGCGTGCCATTACTTCGTATTACGTGGACTGCGGCGTGAAAAGCCACAACGCCGATTTCATTGCGCTCGATAAATACGGCTGGGACGGTGGCCGCGAACTGAATCAAGAAGGCCTCGACCATCCCGAAGAAACTAAATGGCTTTGGAATGCTACGCACTGGGTCAACTATCTCACCTTTACACGCGGAATTCATGATGAAAGCGGACTGCCAATTTGCCTCTGGCAACTGCCAATGGGTCACTTAGATAGCACACAAACAAATAACCCATGGAAGCCCGATGGTAGCTTTACCGATTTGGCAAATCGAGGTGCGACCTTCTATGAAGATTCGACTATTAGCTTTTTCTTTGGGGATACCTTTCGTGAACCAGATGCGCAGGACAAAACCTATTTCTTAAAAGCATATGGCATCGCAGATGTCTCGGAAGATCCCGCTGGCGATATCGTTTGGAATAACCACTTCGACCTCGTGAAAGAAGCAGGGGTTGAAATGATGCTTTTCGGTCATGGTCTCTCAGACAGTACATGGGGTTGGTATCCAGGCTCAAACCGAGAAGCTTCACCTCCTGACGATAATTTCTTTAATACCAAGGTTCAGGCATACTTTCAAAATCTACCCGCTGATGCGGATCGAAACCCTACTGGCAACCTGCTCGGTCCCATCACTGAAGACTATATCGCCCCGGTTGATCCTGACACGGGCCCCGGCACAGAACCTAGTCCAGGACCCGAGCCTGAACCTGAGCCAGAAGAGCCTGATGCTGAACTTCTGCCGAACCCAAATTATTTGGAAAATCTTGAATACCTCGCCGAGTGGAAGACCAAAGGAGAGTGGTATAATGTAATCTCGATAACTATAAAAAATAATTCCGGTGGGCTATTAAATGTAAGAAATGGAGTATTTCTTTATGAGTCACCTAAAGCGTCAAGCGAACATGGATATACAAACACAGGCAATATTTCATGGCCTGACCCTCTAGTCATAAAATCATACCCAACTGCCACCGAGAACTTAAAGCAATATCGTGGTGTTCTGGAGTTTGGAGTAGAGCCATCTGTCGATACGGTAATCGCAGATGGAGAATCTTTCTCCATCACCCTTGCCTTTAGTCAACTGAGCCAAGAAGAGTATGATATCATAGTCGCTTCTGCCCGATTCTTCTGTAATAATAATCTTTCACCTGAATATTTTGGAGTGGTGCGAATACACACGCCCGCAGCGCCCGAAAGCAGTACGCAATCCATGCCCGTTTATCTTAAGAGTGATGACTTATCGAGTCTTTCCTCGCAGAATATTACTTTAGGAGAGACCGTCGACATCTCTGTTATTCCTGGATATAATTACGATCTCTATTTCGAAGAAGTTTGGGGAACATCTACCCTTTATACGCCGAATTACACAGAAGAGAGCCCTCACAGTTTTACTGCTAATACCGAAGGAACGATACCAGAAATCACTTTAAGTTTAGCTGCGATCACAAACACACCCGCCACCGTAACTGTCGATTTAAGATGGTTGCCTCTTGGAGCCACCGTGGACGTCCGTCTTGAACGCCAAGATACAAATGGAAACGATTTTTTCGCAGCCAACGTGGGGTCTAATGGTACTGTTTTTGAAGCCAATCCAGGTAACTATCGGCTTGTCCTGACAAATATTAAAACAACCGATACCAACAAGTATTACATCAAAACCCTCAAGAAATTCTACACCTTTGAAAGCGACACTGAATATACCATAGGCGGAATAACCCTTGAGCCCGTTCCAGAACACGTTGCACCACGCTGGCCGACTTATCTATCAATGGGAACAGTTAGCGGTGGTGGCGTTTCTCAAGACCCTGCTCTTACCATCGCGCCCATTGACTGCTTCTTTGTATATGCTGGTGACGGAGGAAACGGAGATCGTGGAATTATATTAGATATGCCTTTACGCGCCACTAATAACACCCTCGCTCAGGCGCGTCGCATTGAGGCTGTCCATAAAAAGAATATTATTCCAGTAATGGTGATTTATACCGCTGAATACAGCGGAGGTAATAATGAAAACAAAGACTTTGAAGATGATAATCTCTACAAACACTACATCAATTTAATCCGCCAAGTATTAGCCATTCAGAGTAATCATGACGTCGATCATCCGCACGCAGGATCCATCGTGCTCAATCCCGATTGTCTTGGAGTCCTTCAACAAGGGAATTTAATCAATATCCCCCCAGCCTCCGGCGGCACTCTTGGGCTCACAATTAGAGTTAAAGAACAACTCGCACGTGCCATAGAATTCATTGTCGAGAAAGATGGGATTACCACCGTTGAAGTTCCTACAAGCCTTACCAATGACTTAAAAGGCTGGATCCAATCTCATAACTTTATTATGCGCCAATTTGGTCCAAATGTTACCTTTGGTTGGCAGCAAAATATTTGGTCTACCGGAGATTCGCTTTGGGTGCATTCTCTTACTGAATCTCAAATTGATACTCAAATCAGCACCCCACTTGTTAATTTCATGGATTCTCTCGAAGTCTACGAGGGTCCTTGGAAGCCTGACTTCCTTGTCTTTGACCGCTATGAGCGGGACAGCTTTAGCGATATCAGCCGATTCAATGGATATGCATATAACAATCTAGATTGGCAGGCTTACTTCACGCACATTAAGCAAGTCAGCAAAAAGATGGGCGACATTCCGATTATGCTCTGGCAAATTCCTGGTGGTCATATGCCAGTGATCGGTGAAGATACAGGGCCCTATAGTCTAACTGACCATAGCTGTAGTGCAGCTCCCTACATCTTGGGAGACCCTCGCATTGGCACTGATTTGACTCAAATCAATCCGACTGTACTCAATCTCAACCTTCCCGATCCTAACAAATACGGACGCCAAAGCCCATCCACTGTCAAAGAACTCCTCGAAGTTGGGGAGGGCTATGACTGGAGTACAAACCATCTTCAAGACCTCATTGATATGAATGTCTTTGCGATTCTTTGGGGAGGCGGCACCACCACCTCTGTCGGCTCC
>CBFHPQ010000040.1:0-13600 GCA_965657865.1 Coraliomargaritaceae bacterium
CTCGAGTCGGGTGAAGCCTGCAATGGATCGTGGCTACATTACAGTGGATGATCATTATCAATCATCGATTCCAGGGATTTATGCCGCCGGTGACATTATCGGACCCCCATGGCTCGCTCACGTAGCAACCTATGAAGCGATCCAAGCGGTACAAGGTATGTTTGGTCATGGAACTCCTGAGCGAGTCTCAAACTTTCCTGGATGCACCTACTGTCTCCCTCAAGTAGCAAGTATTGGTAAGACCGAGAAGGCTCTGAAGGAAGAAGGGATTGATTACAAAGTCGGTAAATTCCCATTTATGGCATCGGGTAAGGCAGTCGCTTCGGGTACCTCGGAAGGTTTTGTGAAATTATTGGTAGACCCAAAATATGGAGAAATTCTTGGTGCGCACATCGTTGGCGGAGAAGCGACTGAGATGATTGCGGAATATGGACTTGGTATGAAGCTTGAGGCGACTGCTGAGGAAATCCACAACACCATTCACGCACACCCGACCATGAGTGAAGCAATGATGGAAGCGGCGGCGTCTGTCTTTGGTGAAGCTATACACATTTAATCTCGGACGGTTGCACGCATCACTTAAAGGGTGTCCATTGGGTACATCAAATGTGCTATGCTAACGCCGATTGAATGTGGGGGGCTTTATTTGCCTGATTGTGGCCTGTGGATGGATGCACGGCGGGCGAAGCCATTCTGTGTGGTATCGCACGCGCATAGTGATCACACCGCGCGTCATGAGTCCTTTGTAGCAACTCCTGCAACCATTGACCTGATGCGGGTGCGGATGGGTGATGCGGTAGCTCGCAGGGGAGTCGCGCTTGAATACGGTTCTATTTACGAACATGGACCCTTAAAAATTCAACTCTTTCCTGCGGGGCATGTTTTAGGATCTGCGATGGTGCGAGTTGAAGCGCCTTCAGGCGAATCGCTTTTGTATACTGGAGATTTCAAAACGCGTCGGGGTTTAGCAGCAGAGCCAATTGAAATTCCCAAGGCGGATATCTTAATAATGGAATCTACTTTTGGTCGTCCAGAATTTGTCTTTCCACCAACTGAGGTGCTGCACACCGGCATCGTCGAATTTTGCTCAAAAGCGTTTGAAGCTGGGGAGGTTCCAGTACTTTTGGCATATTCCTTAGGCAAGGCGCAAGAGGTCTTGAAAATTCTTGAGTCGACCGATTTTAAACTAATGGCGTACCGCACGATTCGTGCCTTAAACCCAGTGTATGAGGCGCATGGGTATCCAATGCCAGAAACACGCCCCTTAGATTTTTTAAATATGGAAGGCTGTGTGTCAGTTTTACCGCCCACCGTACTTAAAAAGCTTCCCAAGGGTCCGCATCGACTGGCAATGATTAGTGGCTGGGGACTTCAAGCAAATGCTCGCTATCGTTATAAGACCGATACCGTTCTTCCACTATCCGATCACGCGGATTATCCTGAATTGTTAGAATTTGTTGAGGCGGTTGATCCAAAGACGGTGTATACCTTGCATGGATCGACTGCAGCCTTAGCGGCAGATTTACGGCGCGCAGGCCGTGATGCTTGGTCCTTAAGTGGCGATAATCAATTGGAATTACTATAGGCAGCACTCCCTAAGTAATGCCTAGTTAGGATGTAAGGAAGGCATTTTTGAATACTTTGCTTGTCGTACAGAGCTATATATATTTGATGAAATTTATGTTCTATAATTACTCTAAGCTATTCCTTTTTCATTCATTCTTTGTGGCGTTTGCTGGCATGCTTTGGAGTTCAAGTGATCCAGTATTAGAGGTGTATCAAGATCCCTCATTTTCGTATGCTGAGCGTGTTGAAGATCTTATGGGCAAGATGACTTTGGAAGAAAAAGTTGCTCAAATGTGTCAATTTGTAGGGTTCAACTATCTGAATGATGCATCGGGCTCGATGACTCCCGAAGAGATTTTAAGCAGCGACTCGGAAGCTTCCTATCCTGATTTTAAAACCAAGGACATTGCCCAAATGGTGGCTGATGGAAAGATTGGTTCGTTTCTGCATGTTTTAACTGCTGAAGAAGCCAATCAATTACAAGCACTAGCGCTTAAATCGCGTCTCAAAATTCCGCTTTTGATCGGCATTGATGCGATTCACGGAAATGGAATGGTACGGGGTACGACCATTTACCCATCGCCTATTACCATGGCATCGTCTTTTAGTGATGACTTACTCTTTAAGATGGGGCGTCAAACTGCACTTGAAATGCGTGCCACGGGTTCGCATTGGGCGTTTTCGCCTAACTTGGACGTCTTAAGAGACCCGCGCTGGGGACGTGTAGGCGAGACCTTTGGGGAAGATCCGTATCTGGTTGGAGCGCTTGGAGCGAGTTTGATTCAAGGATTACAGCTCGATGATTTCAGCGGTGAAGACCGAGTGATTGCGTGTGCTAAACATTTGGTGGCGGGTTCTGAGCCCTCCAATGGTCTGAATGTTTCTTCCATGGATCTCTCCGACCGTAGTCTGCGGGAAATCTACTTAAAGCCCTATGAGCGAGCGATTGATGCTGGAGTCTATACAGTGATGGCTGCGCACAATGAAATCAATGGAATCCCTGCGCACATGCACAAACGTATTATGACAGACATCATGCGCGATGCGTTTGGATTTTCAGGATTTTACGTGAGTGATTGGCTCGATATCGAACGCATTGAAACATTGCATAGCATCGCTAAAAATTTGAAAGAAGCGTCCTATCTTTCTGTTGGTGCAGGCATGGACATGCATATGCATGGACCTTATTTTCTCGAAGCAGTCCGTGACTTGGTATTGGAGGGAAAACTTCCACAGGCGCGGGTCGATTTCGCCTGCGCTAAAATTTTAGAGGCAAAATTTCGACTTGGGATATTTGAGAATCCTTTTGTTGATTTGGATGCGGTGGCCGAGCAAATTTTCACTCCTGAGCATCGCGCCACTGCCCTCGAAGCAGCGCGTAAATCGATTGTATTATTAAAAAATAAAACGCTTCTTCCGCTCGAAGCAGCGCGTAATAAACGCCTGCTTGTTACCGGACCCAATGCAAATAACCATGCTATTTTAGGGGATTGGGTGAAGCCTCAACCTGAGGCCAATGTCACTACTATATTTGAGGGCATGCAAGCTGTCGGAAACGAAAAGGGCTACGCCGTCGATTTTTACGATAGTAATGCGGACATTCGTTCTCTTTCAAGCGACAACATAGCTCGTACGGTAGAACAAGCTAAAGGTTATGATTATGTGTGTGTGGTAGTAGGCGATAATTCCCTTCGTCATCTAGGAAATCTGCGCACCGCAGGCGAGAATATGGCGCGCGCAGATATCAATCTCGCAGGCAAACAATTGGAATTAGTGCAAGCATTACATGCCACAGGGGTGCCTCTAATTGTGGTTTACGTTAATGGAAAGCCGATCGCAGAGCCGTGGATTGACGACACGGTGGACGCGATTGTTGAAGCATGGGAACCTGGCAGTTTTGGTGGGCAAGCAGTCGCAGAAATTATTTTTGGAGACGTCAATCCAAGTGGAAAAATTCCGCTTACATTTCCGCGCAGCGTTGGGCAGTTACGAATGGTTTATAACCACAAGCCCTCGCAGTATTTTAAGCGCTACGCCTTTGAAAAAAATACTCCATTATATCCGTTTGGACACGGGCTAAGTTATTCCGACTTTAGCTATTCTAATTTAGTAGTCTCCCAAATTTCCGAAGGCAAAGATTCCGTCATCCAATTAACGGTTGAAGTTACAAATACCAGCGAACGAAGTGGGGAAGAGATTGTGCAGGTCTACTTCAGGGATCGCTTCAGTACTGTGACTCGGCCTGTTAAGGAATTAGTTGCTTATCAAAGGGTCTTAATTTCAGGACTGGAGACTCAAAAAGTTTCCTTTGAAATCCCAGTCGAACGGCTAGCCTTTTTAGATATTAATATGGAACGTTGTGTTGAAGCAGGTGAATTTGAATTCATGGTGGGCGCTTCTTCCGATTCTAAAGACTTATTGAGCCAATCAGTTGAAGTTAAAGAACGCCTCGAATTTTGATTTTGCCTATTAGGCATCGTTCGTAATGCTCTTTACATACGCTCCCGTAGTTCAATGGATAGAGCAGCGGTCTCCGAAGCCGACGCCCTATTTGTGCCATACGCATTTTATACTGGAAAAGGGATCGAACAAAAAAAGTTTTTCGGTTAAGTAGCTCAAAAGCCAATAAAAAGAGCTAAAAGTTTGGCTTATTTCGGCTCATATGAATTTTCTTTTACGGTTATCCGTTCTAGTTTAAGGGATTCTTGCTCTATTATATAAGAAAGTTTCACAATTGTCTTGCTATAAAAAGTGCATAAGTATTAAGACATATTATTAGGTGAAGTCGATACTCCTTACATTAATTTTGTTCATTGTCGGATGTGCTACCACCAGCACTTCCAGGGTCTTCATAGACCTTCAGCCAAGGACGGATTATGAAAATGTTGAGATTATTTATAAGCTTCCCGTTAAAAGCTTCAGAGTTGTTGCGGAATTCGAACAGCTTAATGCGACTGAGAATAGCTTGAAGCGCAAAGCTGCCAGCTATGGTGCAGATGCGCTTTATGTTGCTAGCTACGGAAGCTTCTATAGCGGGTCAAATGTTGAGCTAAAGAATAGCTATACTGAGCGAACCACTGACACTAACAGGGAATCTATTTGTACTGCGATAATTTTCGATTAAATCTAAGTTATACAATTATGAAAAAACTAACCACATACATTTTACTAGCAGCTATTCTTTTTGCTGTTGGTTGCACAACAATAAAAGTCAATAAGACAGCTAAAGGTATATACGAGCCGACTTTGCCAGCTGACGTAGAAATTAAGGCTATCGTTCCTGGTGATGATCAGCCATTTGAGGAAATTGCCTTAATACACGGCGATATATATGGAACTAATCCAAGTTCTGCGTATAACGACATGAGAATAAAAGCAGCCGCCGTCGGGGGTGATGCGATCGTTATTAGCAACCAAATGGTGTTAGGCTCTCGGACGATTCTCAATGGCGCAGTCATTAAGTATAAAGATTAGTTTTTGAGGCTATCTCAGTTAATCGTGAAATACTTTGGCGGTTCGGTTAGTTGAACGTTTTGATCAAAACAAATAGCATTCTACTGGTTTTTATTTAGGAATCTAGCATTTAATAGAGAATTTTTAATACCTTCATGTTCCAGGCGTTTCGGGAAAAACGCTTAAGATGCGGCCCTGTTTCTAGTAATTTTCAATAAAGATACTTTACCATCATCGCATCTCCTTCGTCCAAGGAACGGTAACCAAGCCTCTTGTAGAAGCTCACTAGATCTCCTTGATTCGGCAGCAGATAATCTGGCTCTGGATCTAAATGCTCCAAATTTTCCCTGTATGGAAGTCGTGGGTGCAATCCGAATGGCTGGCAGTCTAGGGTAATTGTCGTGGCTTGTGCGGCCTTACATGCGACTGCAAAGGCGTTCAGTAGGTTAGATGCCTTGCTTTTTCGATTCTTGTCTCGCTCGCAGCGGCGATAAAGCATCTCTAGCCGCACTGTAAAATCATCTTCAGTGTAAAATGCCAAGGCATGGCGATCAGTTTTTATAAACGCTAGTTTTATCTCGTTTGGTTTTCTCAGCTCGTATTTCAGGTGGTAAAACTCGACCTCAAAACCTGCTTGGTTCAATTCAATCAAAAGATCTTTTGCTAATATCCCATTCTCTTCGAGAAATGCTTCCTGGCTGGTTTTAGTGAACTCAACTTTGTGGTGGTAAGGAAAGTATTCTCGATACTTGGCTACAGTCTTTGCTGTTTGAATAATCTCGTCGATACCTGAAGTCATAAAAGGCCTGCCCGATTTATCTCTAAACGTGATTTTTGTTTCCGTCTTCATTTGAAATTATAATTCGAAATCATTACGAATTGTCGCTGAGAAATTCCGCACGTCTTAGATCTTGGTGCGCCAGATAAACATCAATTTCTTCATTGCATAGTTTTCGTAGCGATCGGCGCCTCGTTTCTTCGAGACTTTCGTCATTATCAATCCACTTAAGGATATTTTCGAGAGCTTCGAGATCGGCTCTGTTTTGATTTATGAGGATCCTATATTTTCGGGTCAGATCGTGTCGTGTTTGGTGTGAATGTAACATAACTATAGTTACACTTTTTTTAGACGAAACTTCCGAAAAACTTTAAAGAATCTTAAAAACTTTCTTGTTTAAAAAATTATCACGTTGGCTGTGCCAACGTTGTCAGAATTTCTTCAGAAATTACTGACATCCTTTAAGATATTTCATCAAAGAATTAAGACTGTGTCGTTTCGTTTAAAGTGATAGCAAGGCCATTACCCTGTCTTTGGAACCGAGTTTTCGCTGCCACGCTTTCGTTTTTAACAGGCAATGGTTTTTCCATCACTTTTTGAAGGTATCCATTATTACCCCTGATATACATCAGATGACTAACACGCTTAGCAGAATGCGAAGGACTCCATCCCAAAATGTTAGCTTTAATCCTCTCCAGAAAACCTGGACTCACATGAGTCCTGTTTTTCCTCCCAAGTTGTCAGGCCTTAAGACAGAGCTTGCTGCTGAAGGCGTTGCGCACCTTCAGATGGATACAATCTAGTTAAAGAACGAGCTTCATCAGACCCTGAAGCTGGGCTGCCCGAAGGGGCGTCTTTAGAAGATAATAACTTTTACACTTAAAATTTCTAAAGATTTTAATTTTTCTCTTTAATGATCCCAGATTTCGCTGTTTTTTGATAGTCACCACATGGACGACTTTTTTGCAGCACCGATTCTCAATTCTCCCTACGATTACCCAACTCGCTATTGGGAGCTGGATGGAGAAGGCCAGCCGACATGGTCGAGTTACCCAAACTGAGCCAGAGATCGATTGTTAGTTACAGCTGTAGACCCTGCTTCAGAATTCTTGGAAGACATGGATGCTGCACTTTAAGTCTTTATGAAAGAAAAGAAAATTACATTTAACATAACAGTCGGTTACGACACTCGCTCTATAGAATTATCTCAGGCAGACTGGCAGAGTATTCAAAACGGAGAAGAGTTTTCTGAATCGGAAAATGACTGGTATGAAGGAGAGGAATTCGTGTTCACTTTTAATTTTAATTGTTCTGAAAAAGGGTCTCTCTACGTTACATATCAAAGAGCAGACGATGAAGACGGGTTCAGCTGCGGAGATGGGTTTATTGGAACCATTCAGGATGGTTGGATTGATGGAAAATCTGAATAAGCAAATGTGTAAATCTATTAAAGAAGTTTTTGCTGGAGGGCGTGTAAGGGTTAAATACCAGGATAGAGTGCGTGAAATTGCTGGCATTGTGGGGAGGCAAAGAGGGCCTAGTGTTTCTTACTATGGTTCAATGGTCAGTTCTAGCTACAGCGGAGGTTGTGAGTTTTTAGACGGTGGGTTTACAGAGACCAGAGGTTTCTTTTGTGATTCTTCGTGCGGTATGTTTATCTACGGAGAATTAGCTACAGCATTTATATTATATAAATTAGGTTTTGATGCTCGAGAGATGATGAAAGATCCAAAACTCCCATCCTTGCTAGAAATGGAAAAACAACTTGGTATATAGTGTTGGGGTATCCATTTTTAAAGTTGGGGGCAGACATTTTCTATGGAGCAGGGGGTGGGATCTCCACTGATATCTCCCAGCCATTTTCGATCAGACCTATTTTTTGATTTGTCTGGTGTAGATGCCCCAGCTTAAATCTCTAGCTCAAAAAAATTCTCAGCCTCTCTCTTAGTTGCTAGGCCGTCGTAGTATTTTTTTAGCACAGTCGGACTATTGCCCATTTCTTTGGAGGTTGCCTCTGCATTTTCGGAGAGAGCGTAGCGGTAAGTGCCAAAAGTGTGGCGCAGGATGTTAGGTCTCCAGTCCAGGCCTGTCGCTGCTTTAAGCTTATCGAAGCGTTTACGGAAGTTTTTAGGGTGAGGGTCTGTAAGATTTTTATCTTTGCAGTATTTCAAAAGCTGAGCGGCATTTCTCTGTGCGGTTATGGATCTACGGCTGGCAGTTTTCGCTACCTTGGCGTCTACATGAATGTTCACGGTGTCTCTATCGAAGCGTATTTTGTCCCAAGGTAGCTTTGATGCTTCGCTGTTCCGTAGACCGCAGAACAGCATAAGAGTAATGTAGGGTAGGAGTGCCTGGTGATCCTTGTGGACTGCGGTTTCAATCACAGTTCTGGCCTCCTTTGGTGTGAAAACCTGAACGGTGTCGTGAACGATTTTGATCTTCTCATACTTGCGGAGAGGATTTTCACTCACCCAATCTTGTTTGAGGCAGTAGTTGAAGAACTTATGGTAGACCTTCTGGCGGTTGTTTTGGGTCTGTGGGGCGACTTTGCCCTTTTGGATGAACTTGGCTAGGTCTGCCTCCTGGATACTTGAAGTAAGACAGTAGCTATACTCCTTAACGAATGGCTTCATTACAGTTTTAATCTCTCTAGTCGTATTCTTTGATAGGCCGACCCGTTTCTTTTCGGATAAGTAATGCTCGTAGGCCTCACTAACGCTTTTCTCCTCCTCTGGTTTATGGTGAAGGTAAAAGTCAACTATTTGGCTCAAGCTTACGTCTTTAGGTATCTTATCAAAAGCAGCCGTAGCATCATTGACCTGCTCTTGAGTTAGCGTGGTATTGATGTTGTTTTGCTTTGACCGTGCCGCATCCTCTTGTTTCTGTAAGTCATTAATGAAACGTTCAGCTTCCCAGCGTTGCTTGAACTTTTTATCAAGGTGTTCTTTGTGAAGTGTGCCAGTTACACGGTAATGCGTCGTGCCACTGGTGTTTTTACCCTTCTTAAGAGTAAAACGTACAATTTTGTTATTTCTGTCTGTAGTGGGGATGCGCTGTGGCTTTTTCATTCTGGTAGATAAGCAGTATACAGATCAAAAGTCGATAAAGTTTGGCTTTCTTTTGGCTTAAAAATTATTGTTCCACTTTTAATATTTACATAAGTCATTGTATAATAATTTGTTAGCTCCCGTAGTTCAATGGATAGAGCAGCGGTCTCCGAAGCCGCAAATCCCAGTTCGAATCTGGGCGGGAGCACCATTTTTACTTCACTGTAGCGGATAGGTTACCTGTGAATACTTTGATCTAAATAATTCGATCGGTGATTTATCGACTAGATTTTCCTTCTTTATAAAGGTTCTAAATATCTTCTAATCGTACTTTCTTTTCTCCTTCAATTTCTATAAAGGAAAAGAATCTTTTTATGTATCCTTTTGTGTATCTGGACGAGGAATGGATTGGTTAAGGAGTCAACGAAATTTATTCCACCGTAACGGATTTCGCTAGGTTGCGAGGTTTATCGACATCGCATTTGCGGACGAGTGCAATGTGATAACTGAGTAGTTGAACCGGTATCGACATTAGGATGGGTTGAATGATCTCATGGCATTCGGGCACGCGAATAATTTCATCAATTAAATCTTCTGGAAGGTCGCAATCTACGCTTGCGACGCAGATTACTTTTCCTTTGCGGGCTTTGACCTCTTGGATGTTAGCGAGGCTCTTTTTGAAAATTTCTCCTGAGGTAGTGAGGAAAACGCTTGGGCAGTCCTCGCTGATGAGGGCGATGGGGCCGTGTTTCATTTCAGCAGCGGGATAGCCTTCAGCATGAATATAGGAGATTTCTTTGAGCTTGAGTGCGCCTTCAAGTGCAATGGGAAACATGAGTTGGCGTCCTAGGAAAAGACAGTCTTCGTAGTGTGCATATTTCTTTGCAATGGCTTTGATGGCATCATTTTGTTTGAGAACTTCGCGCACAAGATTGGGGAGTGCCTTAAACGCCTTAATAATGTTAGTACCGTCGCCGTAACTCAGGTCACGGAGGCGTCCAAGATAAAGCGCAATCATTCCGCAAATCATAATTTGGGAGGTAAAGGCTTTTGTTGATGCCACGCCGATTTCTTGTCCCGCGTGCTGGTAAATTCCGCCATCGCATTCGCGGGCAATCGTCGAGCCTACACTGTTATTGATTGCAAGCGTGCGGTAACCTTTACGCTTGGCCTCGCGTAGAGCCTCTAGGGTGTCGATCGTTTCCCCAGATTGACTGATTGCTAAAACAAGGGTGTTTGGATCAACAGGGGCATTGCGATAGCGAAACTCGGAGGCGTATTCTACTTCTACTGGAATGCGGGCAAAGCGTTCGATTAAGTACTCGGCAACAAGGCAGGCGTGCCATGCGGTTCCGCAGGCAAGAAATAAGATACGCTCTACATTACGCAATTCTTGGGGCTTGAGATTGAGTCCTCCAAAAACAGCGGTGCTCCCATCGTCGGAAAATCGACCGCGCATCCCATCTTCGAGTGCATTGGGTTGCTCGAAAATTTCTTTTTCCATGAAGTGAGTGAAGTCACCTAACTCAGCCGCAGAGGTGTCCCAGTCAACTTGCTGGATGATTGCTTTAACGTTGGCATTGGCTGTCGTAGTTATGGAAAAGTCTTCGGGGGTGAGATGAACGACTTCTTTATCATTCAAGTAAACCACATTGGTTGTACAATGAGCGAGGGCACAGACATCGGAGGCGATGATATTTTCTTTTTTTCCAAGCCCCACAATTAAGGGTGAACCAAGGCGGGCGCCGATTAATTCATCTGGATAATCTTTGCAGATAACGGCGATGCCATACGTTCCTTCGACGTGACTCAGGCTTTTGCGAACTGATTCTAGAAAGCGGTTTTTGCCTTTTGTTTCAGGCTCTTTTTCGTAGTGGTAGGCGATTAAATTTGCAAGGGCTTCGGTGTCGGTTTCGGAGCTGAAGGTGTAACCTTTAGTAACGAGGTATCTGCGAATCTGCTCGTGGTTTTCAATGACCCCATTATGAACAACCGCGATTGTTTGATCGCTACTGAGATGTGGGTGGGCATTCGCTTCGGTTACTTTACCGTGTGTTGCCCAGCGTGTGTGACTGATTCCAAGCGTGCCGCCGAGTTCTTCACCGACTGCAGCTTGGAGTTCTTTGACGCGTCCAGTGCGACGTATCGCATTAATTGCATCTTCGCGTAGAGTAGCGATTCCGGATGAATCATACCCTCGGTATTCTAGGCGCTTTAGCCCATCTAGCATGACGCTCTTAGCACGGTCTCGACCTACATATCCAACAATTCCACACATAAGGTTTTACACAGCATTAGAAGCCGTTATAAATCAAGCCTATATCATTTCAGCTCCTTTAGAAGAATTTCATGAAAAAACGAAAAATAATCTGCATAATAATGGGTGGAGGACGTGGAACGCGCCTTGTTCCTTTGACAAAAGTTCGCTGTAAGCCTGCGGTTCCATTGGCGGGTAAATATCGTTTGGTAGATATTCCGATTAGCAATTGCTTGAACTCGGGCATGAATCAGATCTACGTGCTCACTCAGTTCAACACGGCTTCGTTGCACCGGCACATTCAAGAATCCTATAAATTTGATCCTTTTTCGGGAGGCTGTGTGGATATTTTATCTGCTGAGCAAACCGAGGCGGGAGAGAGTTGGTATCAAGGCACGGCAGATGCGGTGCGTCAAAATATGCATCACTTTGGCGAGACTGGAGCGGATGACCTATACATCATTTTATCAGGCGATCAATTGTATCGCATGGATTTAGAGGATGTAGTTCGCGAGCATGACGCCTCGGGTGCGGAGGTTACGATCACTGCAAAGCCTGTTGGGTTGGAAGAGGCTGAGGGACTCGGATTGATGCGAGTGGATGACGACTTGGAAATTAAGGAGTTTGTTGAAAAGCCTAAAGACCCAGAACTTATCAATAGTCTAAAGGTTGGAGACAACGTACTTTCAAAGATGTGTGACCGTGGTGATGGCAATTTCTGTTTAGCTTCCATGGGTATCTATGTTTTTAATGCGCACACTTTGAAAGATGCGCTCAACTCAGAATCAAAAGATTTCGGTAAAGAAATTATTCCGAGTCTTTTAGATTCGATTAAGATGCGTAGTTATGTCTTTGACGATTACTGGGAGGACATTGGAACAGTTAAGGCGTTTTTTGATGCAAATTTGCGTCTCACTGATCCAGTTCCGCCATTTAATTTTTACGATGAAGAGGCACGTATTTACACGCGTGCGCGTTATCTGCCGGCTTCTAAGATTAATGCCTCTTTCATGGAGCGCGCAGTTTTAGGTGATGGCTGCGTAGTTACAAATGCGCAATTGACCTGCTGCTCAATGGGAGTTCGCTCGGTGGTACGTGACGGTTCAGTCCTAGAAAATGTGATCATGATGGGAGCTGATTGTTATGAATCATTGGATGAAATGGTTGAAAATAGGCAGATTGCTCGGCCGGATGTTGGGGTAGGGCAAAATTGTAAGATTAAAAATGCAATCTTAGATAAGAATGTCCGGATTGGAAATAATGTCACTTTAGACCCTGAGGGATTGCCAGATCGCTTTGGTGATGGGGTCGAAGTTGCAATTCGAGATGGTGTTTTAATTGTCTGCAAAGATGTGATCCTGCCTGACGGGTTTACCCTGACTGCTTAATTCTGATAGAGCCCAGGGCACGGTTTGTTGAATTTACCAGAAACGTATATTTTTACATTGAAGTAATGGAGTTTATTTTTTATAAGTTATTTATAAATTAAGCAAAAATGAAACGTATTTTAATATGTACTGATGGGTCTCACTACAGTTTAGAGGCGTGTCGATTTGGGAGCGCTCTAGCAGCCTCTAATGACGCTGAAATAGATGTACTTTACGTCTCGGACATTCGGCATTTTGAAGTGCCTGCGGTAGCAGATATTGGTGGGAGCTTGGGAGTTCAACCCTATGAAGGCATGCTCGCACAAATGCATGAGGTCGAGAGGATCAAATCAGATTTTATTTTTGAACAAGCGCGGCACATTTTTGAAAAAGCGGGCCAGCAGAATAGGGTATCCTATCATCATGAAACCGGGATGCTCGTTGATTTAATTGGAACGTATGAAGAGCGCGCCGATTTGGTATTAATCGGAAAAAGAGGAGAAAGCGCTAAGTATGCAGCAAAGCATTTAGGCTCGATGCTCGAGCGCATCGTGCGGGCGAGTCAAAAGCCAACATTTGTTACCAGCCGGTCTTTTAAACCGCTCAGGCGCATAGCTCTTGCTTATGATGGAGGCGCAAGCACTCGAAATGCATTGGAGTTTATCTCGAAAAATAAACCTTTTACGAAATTAGAAATACATCTCATTTCAGTTGCTGAGGAGGCTTTCGAATCCAAGGCGTATGAAAATTTAACGGAAGCAAAAGAAATTTTATGGGCTCAAAATTTGAATCCGATCTCGCAAGTTTTAACGGGTGAAGCTGCAATTGCACTGAAAAGTTACGTGGAGGATGCAAGTATCGACGCATTAGTCGTGGGCGCTTATGGGCATAGTCGCATTCGTGATTTTATTGTGGGGAGCACCACTACGGAATTAATTCAAAACTGTCGTATTCCGGTCTTATGTTTTCGCTAGACCTTTCTTGCGCGCAATTTTGATTAAGATTACGCCTGCCAAGATAATAAAAATGGAATAAAATTGCCCGCGACTCATTCCGAGTAAGAGTCCTGCATCGGGCTCACGAAAGCATTCTCCAATTATTCGGGCAATTCCATAGCCTAAGAGAAATTCGC
>CBFHPQ010000041.1:0-12518 GCA_965657865.1 Coraliomargaritaceae bacterium
TGTGCAACAACGGCATCGAACTCCGCTTGAGTGGGAAGGGCATCGCGTTCGGCAACAACGGTATTATACGCAGTCTGAGTGGGACGCGCATCACGCTCTGCAACAACGGCATCGAACTCCGCTTGAGTGGGAAGGGCGTCGCGTTCGGCAACAACGGTATTATACGCCGTTTGGGTGGGACGCGCATCGCGCTGTGCAACAACGGCATCGAACTCCGCTTGAGTGGGAAGGGCATCGCGTTCGGCAACAACGGTATTATACGCAGTCTGGGTGGGACGCGCGTCGCGCTGTGCAACAACGGCGTCGAACTCCGCTTGAGTGGGAAGGGCGTCGCGTTCGGCAACAACGGTATTGTACGCAGTCTGAGTGGGACGCGCATCACGCTGTGCAACAACGGCATCGTATTGAGCTTGGGTGTAGATGTCGCCTTCCAATGAAATCACATAAATATTTTTCCAACGTGCGCCTTCTCCTCCAAAGGAGTCCAAATTATTGCGACTCACAATGGCGACGGCTCCAGATGCAATATCTTTAAAGGCATTGCTATCGACTGTGGGGGCAGGGCCTGTGAAGTAGCATTTAATGAGAGAGCGACAATCACGAAAGGCGTTGGATTCAATTAAAGAAACGCTATCGGTAATTGTGAAACTGCTGAGGGAAGTACAATTTTGGAAGGCGTTGGATTCAATAGTTGTGATGCTCTGAGGTAGCGTGATTTTTGTTAGCGAATTACAGTCTTTAAAGGCATTAGATGCAATAACCGTGATCGGTAGGTTATTGTAACTTGCAGGGATATCTAGCGTACCGCTTGCGTTTTCGCTACAATCGCTGACCGCGTAAGCGGTGCCATTCCCGTTTAGGGAAAAGCTCAAGTCGTTTATGTCTGCAGCGCACAGTGACGAAGTCATAAGCACTGACAAACCCGTTAGCAGGAGGTATTTCACTTGTCTGTAAATTTGGTAAAGTGTTGTAATCTATGAACTTAGCTAGCAAAATCAATGCCAATTTACAGTTTATTTATACTTTTATACAGCCTAATAAGTTTGTTCGATACACCTCGTTCCAAGCCTCTGGATACAGGAAATCACAAAGGTAGGCGTACCCTTGAGTTCTAACCCGACCCGCCTGTGTTCTGACTCGGATGGGTACATCTACGACTACGCGTGGCGTGGTTGGCATCCAGGGTATTGAAGAGATCTTGTCTCAATCTTTGGGCTTAGACTGCGCATATCTTGCATATTGTTTATTTTATAGACTCTGTTTACAATTCTTTTTATTAATACTAACATTGTAAAAAATGTATAAAGTATTTGTTTTTTTAATCGGGCTCCACTGGGTGGGGATGGCAGCGGAGATTTCGGATCCGACTTTTCAGCGGATTTTGCGAGAACATCAGGCAAATTTCTCGAGCGCGGTGCATCCAAAGGGGTATGATTCGGTCTCTATGGAAGGGGTTTTATATCAGGATAATGCGGTTATTGATTTTATCACGGACCGTAAGCGTTCAAATAAATTTAGGGAGATTCGTTCCCAAAAGCACTTAAAGGTTACGGTGGGTTATGACGGTGAATCGGGATGGCGAAGAAAAGAACAGGCTGCAGGTACTGCTGTGCAAAATTATATGAATAAAGGCTTTGATTGGCTTCAGTTTGAATCGCATTTTGATAACCACCTCGTCCGATATTTAAAGGGGGAGGATTCAATTCAGTTGACCCTGAAAGATGCGGTCGAGCTGGATAACAAGCCGATGCTTGTGGTTGAAGCTTTGGATAGTGAGGGTACGCTAACAACCTATTATTTGAATCCGGTCACAAAGTATCTCGAACGCAAGGAACTTTTGAGCGCGGATGGCTCCTATCAATTGAAGGCGATCTACCTTGATTATCATTTAGTCGAAGGGATTCCTTTTGCCCATCGGATTGAAGTCTTTGATCGCGGTCAAATGGTTGGCTATCGGATCTATTCAAAAATTCATATCAACCCCTCGCTCTATGATTTTTTCTTTGAGAAACCGGATTTTTAAAAATGGGATTCAGTAAGTCTTTCCTTGCATATATACAAAAGCCGAAACCTTGATGGGGTTTCGGCTTTTGCGAAGTTGAAATTAAAACCTTAGGTAAGGTCGTATCGATCTGCGTTCATGACCTTAGTCCATGCGGCTACGAAATCGTGCACGAACTTTTCTAGGTTATCATCTTGGGCATAGAGCTCGGCGTAGGCACGGAGCACAGAGTTTGAGCCAAAGACCAAGTCTGCACGGGTTGCGGTCCATTTGATGGAACCGTCTTTGCGGCTGCGAATCTCGTAGAGGTTTTCGTCTGCGGGATGCCAGAGGTACGCCATGTCGGTGAGGTTGACGAAGAAGTCGTTGCTCAAGGTTCCGACGCGCTCGGTAAAGACTCCGTGTTGCGTGCCGTCGTGGTTGGTCCCGAGAACGCGCATACCGCCGAGGAGGACGGTCATTTCAACTGCAGTGAGGTTCATTAATTGCGCGCGGTCGAGAAGCATTTCCTCGGGCTTGGCGATGTAATCTTTTTTCTGCCAGTTACGGAAACCGTCGGCGAGCGGTTCTAAAACCGCAAAAGATTCGATGTCGGTCTGCGCTTGAGTGGCATCACCGCGACCTGCGATGAAGGGTACGGATACTGTCACGCCTGCTGCCTTCGCGGCTTGTTCAACGCCCACATTACCTGCAAGGACGATGACGTCTGCGATGCTGGCGTTGTTTGCTGCTGCGATGGGATCGAGAATGCTTAAAACTTTTTGGAGGCGATTCGGTTCGTTGCCTGCCCAGCTATTCTGAGGGGCAAGGCGAAGTCGGGCACCATTCGCGCCGCCTCGCATATCAGAGGCTCGGAACGTACGCGCGCTGTCCCATGCGGTCGAAACGAGTTCGCTAACGGAGAGTCCGCTTTCCGCAATGGCGGCCTTGATCGCGTCGGCATTGATCTCGCTTGCACCTTCAGGAATGGGGTCTTGCCAGATCAATTCTTCTGCGGGTGATTCGGGTCCGATGTAACGTGTCTTAGGGCCCATGTCGCGGTGCGTGAGCTTGAACCAAGCGCGGGCGAAAGTGTCGGCGAAGTAGTCAGGATCGTCTCTAAATTTTTCAGAAATTACGCGGTATGCGGGATCCATTTTCATCGCCATATCGGCATCGGTCATGATGGGATTGTAACGAATGGAAGGGTCTTCGACGTCGGGAGTTTTGTCGGCTTCTTCAACGTTGATGGGTTCCCATTGCGTTGCTCCGGCAGGGCTTTTTTTGAGTTCCCAGTCGTATTTGAAGAGGAGATAGAAATAACCGTTATCCCATTGGGTGGGGTTTGTAGTCCAAGCACCTTCGATACCGCTAGTGACGGTGTCGCGACCGATGCCGCGAGTGGTGTGATTCATCCAACCGAGACCTTGCTCGTGGATTTCGGCGCCTTCAGGTGCGGGTCCAAGGTGGTCAGGATTTCCATTGCCGTGACACTTGCCAACGGTGTGACCGCCAGCGGTGAGGGCGACGGTTTCTTCATCATTCATCGCCATTCGGGCAAAAGTTTCGCGAATGTGTGCACCTGTTTTGAGGGGATCTGATTTTCCGTTAACGCCTTCTGGGTTCACATAGATCAATCCCATTTGAACTGCAGCAAGCGGGTTTTCCATCGTGGCGGGTTTTTCCAGATCGGCATACCGCTCGTCGCTGGGGGCGAGCCATTCTTTTTCTGCGCCCCAGTAAATATCTTTTTCGGGGTGCCAAGTGTCTTCGCGGCCATAGCTAAAGCCAAACATCTCGAGTCCCATCGATTCATAAGCGGCATTCCCTGCAAGGATGAAGAGGTCTGCCCAACTGAGCAAATTGCCGTACTTTTTCTTCATAGGCCAAAGGAGGCGACGCCCTTTATCAAGGTTGGTGTTGTCGGGCCATGAATTGAGGGGCGCGAATCGTTGATTGCCAGTTGCAGCGCCACCGCGTCCGTCGGTCACTCGATAAGTACCGGCTGCGTGCCAGGCTAGGCGAATCATGAGACCGCCGTAATGTCCCCAATCCGCGGGCCACCATTCTTGGCTATCGGTCATGAGGGCATGTAAGTCTTTTTTAACAGCATCAAAGTCTAAAGTCTGGACTGCATCACGGTAATTGAAGTCTGCGCCCATGGGGTCGGTTTTGTGGTCGTGTTGATGCAGGATGTCGAGATTGAGGTTTGCGGGCCACCAATCTTGCGGGGCTTGTTGGTCAGAGGTGTTGCTTCCGTGCATCACTGGGCATTTACCAGTAGAAGGAGTGGTCTCTCCGTGCGGAAAGGGGCATTTGCCAGAATCAGATGTGCTTGCGTCACTCATAAATAGTTAGGGTTTGGTAAGTGTATGAAATTTTAAATCGGTAACAGCTTAAACAAAAAGCCCCCATACAATAGTCAACCTAAAGCCTAAAAATAAGGAGACTTTTTGCAGGTAAAAGGATATTATCCTTAGCGCAAATGCTCTGGCAGAGGAACGGAACGTGCCTCATTGAAACGAATTGCCTTAAAACGAGCAAACATCGCTGCTAATGTTTCTTGGGAGTCGGGATCGTTGATCAGATTGCCTGATTCGAGTTCGGCGCGGTTATCCTCTAGATTGAAGAGCGCGATGGGATCCCACTTTGGATACCCGTAATCGGTATCGATAATGAGCTTCCAGTTACCTTCGCGATAAATAGCTTCGGTGGCGGTTCCCGATTGCAGGAGCACGGTCTCGCGTCCTTTGAAATCAGAATTTCCCTTCAATAAGTCGAGGAAGCTATACGAATCCATCGCTTCATTACTCGCAAAGGTTGCCCCCGTGAGCTCCGCAAAAGTGGCAAATAAATCAGTGCCATTGACAAGCGCATCCGAGCGCCGACCCGCTTCAATCACGTCTGGCCAGACTGCAATCAGCGGTACGCGATGTCCGCCTTCGTAACAAAGGTTCTTGCTTCCGCGATAGCCCCCATTGGAAAAATGACCCGCTTTGCCTGCCACTGGGTCCCAGAGACCTCCGTTGTCTGAGGTGAAGATAATGAGGGTGTTTTCGTAGGCTCCGGTTGCTTTGAGGGCATTTATAATTTGCCCAACTTCCCAGTCCATGACGCGATTCATGTCGAGGTGCTTAGAGGGCGAAGTGCCCGCGATCGCCTCGCCATCGAGGCTTTCTGGCGGGGTATGCGGAAGGTGCACCGCTGGGGTACAGTAGTACATAAAGAACGGCTTCGCGCCTTTGTTGGCTTCGATGAAATCAACTGCTTTTTCTGCAAGAATCTGATTGATCGCAACGGTGTCCCACTCGGAGTCGCCGATTCCCGGACCCTTATCGCTGATAAAAATGGGGTCTTTTGCGGTGGTTGCATCGTAGTGAATCAACTCTGAATCGTCCGCGAGGGGGTACCAGTCACCATTTTCATAAACGGTATAAAACGGTCCTTGTACGCCACAGGGGAGGGTGAAGTCGTAATCAAAGCCGTAATTTTGGGGTCCGCGATCGACCCAACGAGTGGCATCAATCGGAAGCAAGCTTTCACTTGTATCGTCGCCGCGGTAAATCATTTCGGTGCCCGTAACATAGAAGTCGCCCCCGAGGTGCCACTTGCCTAAAAACGCAGTGGTGTAGCCTTTGGTTTGAAGGAGAGAGCCAAGCGTGGCGCGTCCTTTTAAGAGCGGGGATTCACGAAAAGAGCCCCATACGCCCCATGGGGAACTGCTGCGGTAAGTATAGTTTCCGCTCATCACAGCATAACGCGTCGGCGAGCACAGTGCGTTCGGTGAGTGTGCATCGGTTAACCAAAGCCCTTCCTGCGCGAGCTGATCCAAAACGGGTGTCGGCGCTAACGGCTCAGTGCCCTTGTATTCGCGGTGATGCATTCCGATATCACCCAGTCCAACATCATCGGTTAAAATGAGAACGATGTTTGGGAGCTCACGTTCTGCAAACAAACTTGCGAACCAACAAAGTGAACAACTGAGGGCGAGGAGGCTTTTATTTAAGGACATGGTTAAGTGAATTATGAATTTAATTCTAAAACTGAGTATATTAATTTTCTAGTAATACACGTGTAAAGTCACGCAGTTAATACAGTTTTAATTAAATTCTTCAGGATTCGCGTGGCAACTCTATGGAATGAATTAGGATAAAAAAGAATTGAACCAATGAGTATGATTCTTGCTTAATGCATATAACCCGTTTGTTCCCTATGCAAAATCTAAATCTATTGATCAGTAATCCTGAGAGTATTCTTTGGCAGATTGTTATATTATTTCTCTCAGTCTTTATTGGATTGACTATCGGAATGCTGGTGAAGCTCATTGCTTCCAAGTATTCGAAAGCGCTGATTGAGCAACGTCCTGCGACTGCTTCAGCGCTGGGTGGAATTGCTCGGACGATCGCCTTCCTCTCGTTTTCGGTCGGTTTATTTTATGGAGTGCGCACCATCAACTTAGGTGCTGCGGAGGAATTTGTTCTGACGGGTTCAGCGGTCTTGTGTACGCTTGCGGCTGCCTTGATGGCATTCATGCTGGTTGAAGCCCCAACGCTGTGGTTAGTTAAACATGTCTCAAAGAC
The DNA here is from genome assembly GCA_965657865.1 of Coraliomargaritaceae bacterium. Taxonomy (GTDB): domain Bacteria; phylum Verrucomicrobiota; class Verrucomicrobiia; order Opitutales; family Coraliomargaritaceae; genus UBA7445. Next base: position 6,562 of record CBFHPQ010000041.1, read on the forward strand.
CTCAGGCACGATGGATGACATGTTAGCGCAAGTCATTAGCAAGAGCCTCAAAGCGACGGTCGTAATTTTTGCAATTGTGCAAGTTGCGCAAATTCTCAGCGGCAAGGAGATTTCATCTCTCTTAGCAGGACTCGGCATTGGCGGCTTGGCGTTTGCCTTGGCGGCGCAAGATACGATCAAAAATTTCTTTGGCTCATTAGTGTTACTTGCGGACAAACCGTTTAAAATTGGAGAGCGCATCCAAGTGGGTGGTTACGATGGACCCGTTGAAGAAGTCGGTCTTCGCTCAACCCGTATTCGTACTTTGGAAGGTCATTTAGTCACTGTTCCTAACGGCGAGATGGCGAACAAGCTAATTCAGAATATCGGTAAACGTCCCCACATTCGCCGTATTTTTGATATAGGACTCACCTATGATACTCCTCCTGAAAAAGTCGCGGAGGCAAAATCAATTTTAGAGGAGTTACTGAAAGAGCACCCAGGCATGGATCCGGAGTATCCGCCTCGCGTCTTTTTCAATGAATTCAAAGACAGCGCGTTAAACTTAGTATGTTTTTATTGGTATCACCCTGCGCGGTATTGGGATTATATGGCTTTTACAGAGGATTTAAATTTGAAGATTCTTGAGCGCTTGAATGCTGCGGAAATCGAATTTGCATTTCCCACCCAAACGGTTCACCTCAAGCAGGCCGAGGGGTCGCAAGCGCATCCAGAGATTTCGTAAGCAGGGTAAGTCCTGCCTCTATTAGGGTGCTTACACAGTGTGCGCTTGCGGACGGATTTGTGTAGATTGAACTTTTTTTAGTTTTTTGATGGTTGATTTTACTCGTGTAAAGCTTCTATGCTTTTTGCATGAAATACCTCTCAATTTATATCGTTATTCTTAGTTTCTTTGCTGTATGCGTAACATCAGTCCAAGCGGAGGCAAATGGACAACTAGACGTGGACGGCAGTGCGGCAGCGTATACCACCGCTTCGGGCGAGGTGGTCACCCCGCGTATCGAGATTAAGAACGGGAAGCGCTATTATTATTGGTCCAATTGGAATCAATCCAAGAACCGTAAGAACCAAGTGCACCGCGAACGCACTACCCATCCCGGCGCGCAGTGGTGGCCGCATGCGGGACTGGGTCTCTTTATGCACTGGGGCATCGTGAGTGAGTTTGAACCCTCTGGGGAGGCGTGGTCAGGACGCTGGCATAAGAGTCGCGCGGACAAATTTCATCCGCAGTCGGAAATCTGGGAAGCTGCTAAGACTTTTAATCCCACTCAGTATGATCCCGATAAATGGATGGCGGCTGCGCGTCGGGCGGGCTTCCGTTATTCCGTTCTTACCACCAAGCATCATGACGGGTACGCCCTGTGGGATTCCGATACTGCCTTGATTGGAGTGCGTCAGTATTTGAACGGACGTTGTTTAGTGACTCCCTTCGTGGAGGCGTGTCGTAAGAACGACGTGAAGGTCGGGTTTTACTACTCGGGAATGGATTGGTATTTTGATCGTGAGCACATGAATTTCGCGCTCGGTGGTGGAAAAAAGATGAATTACAAAGGGGAGGTCGTAGAGGCACTGCCGCCAAAGCCTACTAATCGTGGAGAGGCGTTGCGTGCATTTAATAAGAGTCAAGTGGAAGAACTCATTACCCGTTTTAAACCCGACATTTGGTGGGGTGATGCGGGACACGGTGCCAGTATCGAATACATTCGTGAATTGCATCCGCCTATCGTGATCAATAACCGCGATAGTGACAGTGGCGACCACGCTACTCCGGAAGGCTTTCAAATGGCAGACCCGCGCTTCATCCGAAAACCAATCCTTGAAAACGGTTGGTGGTGGGAACTCTGTACCATTATTCAAGGTGGTTCGTGGCACTACGACCTCGCAAAAGGGGAAAAGATTAACAAGACCGACTCCGTGCTCCGCGCCCTTGCGGAAGCGCGTTGCCTCGGTGGGAATCTTCTCGCCAATATTGGGCCACGTCCCGATGGCACTTATCAAGACCAAGTGTACCGCCTCTTTGATGAAATGGCAGAATGGATGTCTACCAACGAAGCGTCGGTCTTTGGGATTGATGGCGGCGGTCCTTGGCCCGAACAGTGCAACGTCCCCATCACCACGAAAGATCGTACTTGGTATTTCCACGCCAAGCAGAACCATGCCACCGAGCAAAATCCCGTTATCTTAAAGGAATGCCCCGCCAAGCCCTTACGCGTGACCCTCATGCGCACCGGTGAACCCCTCGACTATAACTACCGCGATGGACAACTCCGTTTTGTCATCCCGTACTCCCTTAAAGCGATCAAAGTCACCGACGTAGTGCAGGTCGATTTTGGTTCCGACTTCGATCCTGAACCCTACCGCTTTAAACATTGGTAGGGTCGGCTTTACCAATGAGCTCCTGGTTTCTACTTGAGTTCCATTTGTGGGAACGCTTGCCCCTATCTTAGTGCGATTGAAATAAAGTCGCGCATGTTCTCTGGGAGTCGGTTATCAATTTGTTCTAGAGTTTAAGCCTGCACGGAGTAGGGGGCGTTTTTTGTTCTTAAGAGTGCATAAAAGTGCTTTAAATAAATGTAAATTACTTTTAACCTATAAAATAGTTTACCCTCTACTTCTGCCCACAAATGATTCGCACGACCCAGATACGCTTCGCATCCATTTTATTTTTTCTGAGCGCCTTGCTGTGTTGCGCAAACAATGGACCCAACATAATTTTGATTGTTCCCGACGATCACCGATGGGATGCGACTGGCTTCATGCAAGAACGCATGGCTGACTTTGGAAGGGTTGCAAGATTCCCGTTTATGACGGGTTCGACGCCTCATATGGATCGTTTGTCTGAAGATGGCACTCACTTTGATAATGCATTTGGGGTCTATTCGCTTTGCTCGCCCGCTCGGGCAACAATGCTTTCGGGATTATACCCGCACACCCATGGCATCACAAACAATCAAACGGATTTTCCGAGTGACATCGACACTTATGCGAATCTGCTCCAGGAAAATGGATACACCACTGGTTATTTTGGTAAATGGCATATGGGGACCCAATCGGCGCGACCTGGTTTTGATTATGTAAGAACTTTTTATGGTCAGGGAAAGTATTTCTCAAACTCCTGGCAAGATGCCGCAGGCGTCACCATTAAGGTGGCATCGTCGACGGAATGGATCGATGATGTGACAACGGATTATGCGGTTGATTTCATTCGTCAAAATGCGGCAAACAGTTCCACGACTCCGTTCATGCTTTTTTTAGGTTTTAAAACACCGCACTCGGGTACTGAAAATGGCACGACTGGATGGTTCCCGCCCGCGCGCACCGCAGGTATATTCGATGGTTATTCGATCGAGCCAGTTGATAATATTAATACTCCGCCTCCTTTTGCGCCCACTGCAACTGGGGGACAAAGTGAAGCCTGGTACACGCGCGATTACCTCGAATGTATTGCTGCCATCGATGATTGCGTTGGCCAAATTCTCAGTACGCTTGAAGATCCTTCTTATCCCAACAGTGGGAACGGTCCCGAACCGTCGATCCTAAACAACACTGTGATCATTTACGTAAGCGATAACGGGTTTTTTAGAGGCGAGCATGGACTTGGTGATAAACGGGCAGCGTATGAGGAATCCTGCCGGTTGCCCTTCATGATCTATGCTCCAGGTTACGCCGCTTCTCTGGCTCAAGTTAAAACCCAACTGGTGTCTAACTTAGACATTGCCCCCACTATCTTAGATCTGGCAGGCATTCCAATTCCCAGCACGATGCAGGGCGTAAGTCTCCTGCCACTATTAAACGGAGCGAACCCCAGTGATTGGAGAGAGCAAATATTTTTTGAGTATCATCATGATGCGGCCTTTCCGACCGCAAATGTTAAACCGTATATTTCGGTGCGCCGTGCGGATGGATATAAAATTGTTAAATATCAAGAAAACTCTGACTGGGATGAACTCTTTGATACCAACAACGACCTTTACGAAATTTCTAATCTAATGGCATCTAGCGACCCAACTCATCAGCAGAATAAGGCAGAAATGATGGCGTTGCTGAATCAAGAGAGTTCGAAGTATGAGTTCCTTAAAATTATTTCCGCGGATATTACTCCGTCGGGCGGAAGTTTAACTGTTAAGGCAGGTGAAGGATCGCCCTTTATCGTGGAGTCGGCTTCAGATTTAGAGGCCGCTACTTGGACCGCAATCGGTTCTTTTGAAGGTGATGATGCGGTCGCGGATTTATCGCTCATCAATCCAAGGGGCGCTAACGAATCCGCTACGATTCCAAGCTTAGATTCTTTAGCTCCTGTCATTGGAGAGGACACCGATCACGTAATTCTATTCAATGGATCCCAAGTGAGTGTAAACAATGGTTATTCGACCATGCAGGTTGGATCGACTACAAGCCCTGCGGGAGGTCGGAATGCCGTTCTGGTTTTTGAACTGCCAGTCATTGGATCTAATGAGCGAATTCACGATGCGGTTGTTTCGGTAACCGCAAAGCGTTTTAATGGGGCAAGCGATTTTGATGCCGATCTCTGGAGTTTAGGAATCTTTAATGAGCGCGACTCCGATCCAGATAATAACGGGATCTATGAGTATCACGAAAGCAATACGGGAAACTCTAACTCGGTAAAATTGCAGAATGCGTACCTTCATGATTTGATCGCGAGTAGTGAATCATCAGAGACAGTTTATGTACGGGTCAATTCAAGTGCCGCGAGTCACTTAACAAATTATTTGTCTGCGTTTTACGAAAACAATCCCAGCTATAATGGAGGATCGTATTTGCATTTAAGAATCAGTCCCGAAATCGGAAGCATTAATAATATTGGCAGCGTGAATCAGAGATATGTCGTGAAAGCGAACCATCCAAATAATTCAAATTCTGAAAAGCCAAAGCTTCAGATCCGAGCGAAGGCAAAGTCAGATCATTCAAGTAAACAATTTTACCGCATTCGATACGGCGATCAATAAGACAATTGCGAAGCGTTTATTGAAGCGTTCGATATTTGTGCAGAAGTTTTTTGGGTAGGTGACAAGGGTCTTCGGGGTAGCGAGTTAGGCGGTCTTGATGTTCGGGTGCGCTCTTTAGGTAATTCGTGAGGGGCGCGATTTCGAGGGCGATTCGTGCGTGATCCTCGCGGCTTGCAATGTAGGCACGAGCCGCTTCGAGGTGCGCAGGATCGCAGCTATAAACTCCAGTACGGTAGTGTTTGCCAATGTCGGGGCCTTGTTGGTCGATGCTATAGGGATCGATAATTTCGAAGAGGTATTCTAACAATTTCGCGACCGTGACTTGGTCGGGGTCGAAGTGAACCCGCACGCATTCGGCGTAACCGTCGTAAGCGCCTTCGAGTGACGCGGTGTTGCCATTGGCCCTGCCCGCCTCGGTGGCGAGCACCCCGGGGAGATGACGCACAAATTCCTGTACGCCCCAGAGACAGCCCCCTGCCAAATAGATTTCCTTAGATCTTGAATTCAATTTTTGGGTACTTTGATTATTAATTAAATAAGATTTACACTTAATAATTGAACTCTAGCTAAGAAATGCAATAGTCTTCGAGATGAGTTATAAAACTTCTTTTAAGTTTATTTTACATGCAATTTGCGCACTCGCTACTGTTTGGGTCTCTGCGGACTCAATGCCTTTGGACGCGGACGCGGATGCGGCGGTCTACACGCTGCCAAAGCTCACCGTGCGGGGACAGGAGATTGCAAATCTTCGACCTGCTTCAACTTTTGAATCGGCAGTCTCGAATCTGGATTTTGATCCACGGATTGATTTCCAATCGCGTAATATGGCGGAGGCGCAAGGGGATGTGTGTATTCGCGGCGGGATCTTTGATGGAACGGGTATACAAGTGGGTGCAGTCACTTTGATGGATCCTCAAACGGGGCATTACAGCACGGAATTACCCATCGCGCCTGAGATGCTCAGTGAGCCTTCCGTTCTCACGGGGGTCG
>CBFHPQ010000042.1:0-12485 GCA_965657865.1 Coraliomargaritaceae bacterium
TAGAGACCCAAAACTTCCCCGATGCGCCGAATCACCCACACTTCCCAACGACAATCCTGGAACCCGGAGCGACCTATAGCACTCAAACAAGCTATAAATTTGGAAACTTTTAAGATCGGATTTGCATTTTTTTATGAAGCTCATTCTTTGTAAAATATGCATAATACACCGCGCAAAATCCAAGTCTTTGCGGCTGAAGATCTCAACTCTGAGCACCAAATTACCTATGAAACAGATAGCAGTCGACGGGTTATAAACACCCCTCGAGTGTGTAAGATTAAAGAGACTCCCCCGCATGGAGCTGGTTCATTTCACGACCCTGAGCACCATTTTGAGCTTCTCGATCGCGTTGATGCATTACTCCGCACCAAAGCTTAATTAAGCTTTTGGTAGGAATCCATGCCTACACGGTAGGCGATCTGAACACTACGTATTATTGGCTTAGCAAGTAAGCAAAATAACAAATACAAAACAGGGGCACACACCGTCCACCCCATCATGGCGTGGATAAAAGAGAGACCAAATTCTTGTAGCGTGCCAACCCAGTCATTGAAGAATTGTTGAGTGAGCTGTACTAAATTTAAAGTCAAAGGCTCCGCACCCCACATCCACTCTCCCACTCGAAGGAACGGATAAATTAAAAGCACTTTCAAAAATCCAATCGAAAAATTAGCCGCCAAGACAACTGCCATATTAAGCTTAAATAAATAAGCCCCCAATGAATTCATTGGAGTTGAAAATCCCATGATTGGGAAAACTCCAATCGTTAAGCCCAAGCCAATAGCGCGCTCACACTCTTTATTTGACAACCCTTTCTTAAGTTGGTCACCAATCGTATTTTTAAATTTTCTAAATAGTCGCATTGAAATATCACTCTTTGTGAGCGCTCAAATTCTTAAAATCATTTAGTTCGGTTGGCATATGCCACACCAAGCTGTGGTCCGAGTGGCAACGACTCCTCTCAACAGTACCGCTTTGCACTGAGGACACTGTCCCCCCGGGTTCCATCGGTGTTGGAACAGCCACGACTTAGGGGGCACTCGATGTACGTAATTCCCAGGACGAAAACCTTTACTCGACCCAAACTGATTAGAATTTGCATCCGCTACGTGTCGCATTGCACCGCGAGCAACCATTCGGGTTTCTTTCCAAACACTTTTTGAATCCACTTCTCCCAACGGAGTGGCGGGATCTCTACCCATGCGCCAGCAGATTTCATCAGCCATCCAATTTCCTACACCAGGAAAATATAATTGATCTAATAAAACTCCTTTCAGGCTACGTTTTACCCGTTTCTCGCAAATTGTATCCACATGCGCAGATGTAAACTTAGGCGCTAATATCTCAATCGGTAATGCCGCTAATGGATCCACTCCCTTAGGATGCAGATAAACCCGACCAAATTGACGGTAATCATTAAAATTCAAACGCCAATTTTTAGTTTTTAACACAAAATGATCGTGCTTGTGCGAGCCTTCGCTAGGAGCTCCCCGCGTGAGACGTCCTGCCATACCTAAGTGTAATTCCAACCAACGAACTGCAGAATATTTTGACCCTTTAGTTGCACCAAATTTATAAAACATTCGTTTACCATGCGTATGACTTGAGAGTAAATTCTTACCCTTCAAATATACCTTTAAAGATGCGAGCGAACAATCGCGGTAGATGCGTGTTTTAGGATGCCCATCCACTTTGCAAATAGCCTCGCCCGTTGCGATTTGCCAAACGCGACGCGAGAGTTCAACTTCTGCTAATTCAGGCATGCCTCAAAGCTTAATTTAGAATACATGCGATTGAGGCTTACAGCTTAGTCTTAACGTATGCAATCAGTTGTTTTACAATGGGAATCCGTTTGTATACGATGTCTGTAGGATCCCAATAATCTTGGTGAAAAATAACTCGCCCTTCGCTATTAAAGCGAAACCGCGACATTCCAATTGAAGGCTCCCAAGTTTCAGGAGGCGTCTTTTTGAAGTCTAGTTCCATTGTCCAATCGATATAGAAATCACCCCCATCACGGAGAACTCGGTTGAACGTAAAACGAATCCCATCCAAAGGCTTCAAACCATGAAGCAAATAGTCACGTAAATCTTCTCCATTTGAGAACTGCTTAAATGCATCCCGGAAATAAAATTCCTCCGCATAGACTTTCGTGACATTTTTTGACAAATTTTCATACGTATAATTTACAAAAAGATCCTCTAACCGAGCGAGCATCTCTGCTTCAGCTTCTGATCCCTCACTGGGTAAATCATATTTTTCAGGGTTAGATACCTCAAGCGCGCTTAGGTATGTCGAGTCTGGTACCGTTTGTGTGTGCATAGTTTCTTGGCGAGTGCATCCTGAAAAAATAATGAATAAAGGGACTAAATTAAGCGTTACACGAGTTGCATTCATAGATTAACTAACAATCGTTGAACTGCTCGTTAACTTACAAAGAGCGTTCACTGTCCCTAACACCGAACCCAATCTCTCAAATACTCGATGCAAAACCTAAGTATTCAGCTTGCAGAAAAAGGTCTTTTGCCTGATGCGCTCATTCGCTTCGGAATCCGTCAACGCCTTAAAAACAAACTCGAATTATTGCAAAACTCCCCTCGCTCAACCGCTGAGTGGATTGAAGCCCTCTCAAATTCTGCCCTAGCGGTAGACACCCAAGCTGCCAACGAGCAACATTACGAGGTTCCGACTAAGTATTTCAAAACCGTTCTCGGTCCTCACCTCAAATATAGTAGTGGATATTGGTCCGAAGATTGTCCCGATTTGGAGACTTCTGAGGCCGACATGCTGGCTTTGAGCTGTGAGCATGCTGCCATAGATGATGGTGACACCATTCTTGAACTAGGATGCGGATGGGGTTCTCTCAGCCTCTTTATGGCAGCACGCTATCCGAATGCCTCTATAACCGCTGTTTCAAACTCCAATACCCAGCGTGTTCATATTACAGAGCAGGCAAAAATAAGAGGCTTAAAGAATTTAAACGTCATTACTTGCGACATTAATAAATTTGATCCTCAAGAGAAGTTCGATCGCATCGTGTCGGTTGAAATGTTTGAGCACCTGAGAAATCACCAGCAACTTTTTAAAAAGATAGCGAACTGGCTGACCGATGAAGGCACAATTTTCGTACATATTTTCACGCACCACACCCACGCTTTTCTCTACCAAGCCGACGATCCTAATGAATGGATGTCTCGCTATTTCTTTACTGGAGGCATCATGCCAGCTACCGATCTTTTGCCAACCGCAGCCGAAGATTTCATCGAGGAAGAACGGTGGGAAATAAACGGCAAACATTACCAAAAAACTCTCGATGCATGGCTCGCATTGCACGATACACATAAAGAATCCGTGCTCGAATCCCTTCGCCCCTGCTATGGAACTGAAACCCATAAATGGTATCACCGTTGGCGACTCTTCTACTTAGCCTGCTCTGAGCTCTTTGGGTACAACGACGGTAATGAATGGTTTGTCATACATTATCGTTTTGCCAAAAACAAAACTAGATGACCGCCCCAACCCAAAAACAAAAAATTGCGGTAATTGGAAGCGGTGTCGCAGGAATGACATCCGCGTGGCTTTTGAACAAAGAATACGATGTTCATTTGTTTGAAAAGAACGATTACCTTGGAGGCCACACTCGAACCCTAAAAGTTGAAACAGGCGCAGACGCGGGTACTCCCGTCGATACTGGCTACATTGTGATGAACCATCGCAATTATCCAAACTTTACAAAGGTACTAGAAGAACTCGAAGTGCCCGTCGCTGACAGCACCATGTCTTTCAGTTACTTCGATCAAGCAAGTAATTACGGCTATGCTGGCAACGGTTTAAGCGGACTCTTCCCCTCTCCTAGTTATCTGCTCAAAACGCACCATCTTAAATTTATCCGTGATCTCTGGCGTTTTGCACGACTCGGCTACGCGGATTTACAATCAGGCTTCTTGGATGGGAAAACCCTCGATGCCTACTGCTGCGAGCGCAATTTTAGCGTCTATTTTCGCGAACGTTATTTATACCCAATGGGCGCCGCCATCTGGTCTTCTCCCGTTGCGCAACTCAAACAATTTCCTGCCCAACCCTACTTACACTTTCTCGAGAATCACGGACTCCTTCGCTTGCACAATCGCCCGCAATGGAAATACATCCCCGGTGGCTCACGAACCTACATTGAGCGCATCCGCGATACCCTCAAGCACATCCCTGAAACAAATCTAGCTGCCCAAGCAATTGAACGCCAAACTGATTCCGTTATTGTGCACCTCTCTAACGGCACTCAGCAAAACTTTGATCAAGCCGTAATCGCAACCCACGCCGATCAAGCATTAGAATTACTTCAAAATCCAACCCCCGCAGAACACAAACTCCTTAGCCCTTGGCGCTATCAAGAAAATACCGTCACCCTGCACACCGATAACACCCAACTACCCAAAAATAAAAAACTTTGGTCCGCTTGGAATTTTGTGCGCTCTGATGAAGACACTGAGCAACGCCCTGTCAGCGTTACCTACCACATGAATCAACTGCAGCGCATCCAAAGTGAAACTCCCTACTTAGTCACTCTCAACCAAGACGGAGCGATCTCTCCATCAAAGATTCTAAACTCCACCACCCTCACACACCCACTGTACGACTTTGACTCGCTTGCTACGCAATCACGTCTTACCCAAAACAACGGAACCGATCGCATTTGGTTTTGTGGCAGCTACTTTGGGTACGGCTTTCATGAAGACGCTGTGAAATCCGCAGTTCAAGTAGCAAGCAAACTTGGAATTGAATGGAGCGCCTAAATTCCAAAATTTATCGCGGGCTCGTTTACCATGAGCGGTTTCATCCAACACCGCATCGGTTCAGTTATCCCGCTACTTTTTTCGCTTTCGATCCGGAAGAACTTCAAACCCTTGCTAAACAATTCCTGCTTTTTTCCCACAACCGATTTGGTCCCATAAGCTTTTCGGATGCGGATTATTTGGACGGAGAGGCAGATTCGATTGCAACACAATTGGAAAAGTATTTGCCGACGCTTCAAACAGGAGAACGCAATTTAATCGTTACTTGCCCACGCTTCATGGGCATAGCATTTAATCCCGTTAACTTTCACTTACGCTTAAAAGATCACAGCCTATCTTCCGCAGTTGCAGAAGTGAACAACACCTTCCGCGACCGGCATCTCTATCCACTTCTAGAGTTTGAAAATACCGCCCCCGAAAAATGGCACGCGCGTTGCCCAAAGCAGTTCCATGTATCACCTTTTAATAATATGGAAGGTGAGTATCATTTTAACTTCTCAATTTCCTCTGATAGATTAAAGCTGGGCGTAGACCTACATCGCGAAGGACAATGCATCATGCAAACTGCGCTTGAAGGTGCAGCGCACCCCATTAACAACGCGAACCTTTGGAAGTTCTTTCTCTTGCATCCCGCAGATACAGCTCTCAACAGTTTTCCACGCATCCTTTGGCAAGCTGCCGTTCTTACCTATCGAAAACGAATGCAGATTTATTCACGTCCCGTCCCGAATCACTCCAACACAATTCTTCGTAACGAAGATCGGGTCCGCCCCCCAAAGGTTTAAATAAATTTAAGTGCGCTCGATAACAATTTGACTCACATCAATTGTTCCAGCTTCAAAACCTGCTTCGCAATACGAAAGATAATAATTCCACTTACGTTGGAAAATAGAATCAAATCCCAAACGTTCCAATGCCTCGACTTGATCATTAAAAGCATCCCGCCAACGCCTTAAGGTTTCTGCATAGTCCAATGCAAAAGAATCCACTGTTTGAATTTTCAATCCACCCGTTGCCTTGACTAAGTTCGAAATCGCGCCCTGCGAAGGTAAATGCCCACCCGGAAAAATGTATTTCTGTATCCAGTCACAACTCCGGCAATATTCCTCGTAGCGATCATCCGAAATAGTAATTGCTTGGATAACCGCTTTGCCCCCTACCCGCAACGAATCCCGTATTTTAGCAAAGTAAGACGGCAAATACTCACGTCCGACTGCCTCAATCATTTCGCAAGAGACCACTGCATCGTACTTACCAGTTTCTTCGCGGTAGTCTTGTAGCTTAAGCGCCACTGATTCAGAAACACCCTCACGATCAATTAATTCATTTGCATAGGATAATTGCTCGTTTGATAGCGTTAAGGTCGTTACAACGTAACCACGGCGCGCAGCACGCAACGCGAGTGCACCCCAACCTGTGCCAATTTCTAACACTTCGCTACCCGCAGAACACTCAGCGTAATCTAGAATACTTTGAATTTTGTTCTCCTGCCCGACCTCTAGAGACTCCTCCTTACTCTTAAAACGTGCAGACGAATACGTCATCGTTGGATCTAAAAAAAGCTTATAAAAATCATTACTGAGATCATAGTGCGCCTCAATATTTACCTTACTTTGAGAAAGTGTGTTCGCATTACCTTTGTGATGTAGAGTTGCACCCCATTGCTTAATAAAAGAAAGACCTTTCCTAAGCTTTCCGACCTTCTTTTGGTTACCCGCTAAAAGGGTCAATAATGCGCTGAGATCCGAAGTCTGCCAAAAGCCTTTAACATAGCCCTCACCCAACGCCATACTGCCTCCAAAGATCAAACGCTTGCACATTGTTTTGTTAATAATTTGTAAATCCACTTCAGCGCCCACCGCAGTACTGTCGCCCAGCAAATATTCCGCTCCGCTCGAAAGACTGAGTTTAAGCGTGCCTCCTTCAATACGAGCTAAGTAACGTATCAATAACCAGTCATAAAGGCACAAACCCCTAACTGAAGACGCATTCAATCGCTGGATTCTGCTATTTTTTTTGGTTTCCATAAAAAGAAGGGACTCGTGGTTGCCTGGTATCGCGCATACGCCGCGCCACGTCGTTTTAAAGAGGAATACTCCGACGGGGGGATGCCCGTAATGTAACGAAGGAAAATATACATAATAGCAGGTCCTAGTAAACTATACCAAACATCCGAAGAACCAAATGCATGCAATACGTACGACCACCAAAGGAGCCATTCAAAAAAATAATTAGGATGCCTTGAAAAACGCCAAAGCCCTGTATCACAAACGCGACCTTCTTGACTGGGGCTTTCCGAGTTCGACAGATGTGTGCGAAATTTTGCAAGCTGTGAATCCGCAATCCCCTCTCCTATTAATGCAGTGACTGCAACTAGAACTGCCAGAACGTCCAACCAACCGAATGGACTTGGATTATTCATAGCCACTCCGATTGGTACCAAAAACAGCGCCACTAAAGGCAGCTGAAGCAAGAACATGCAATAGAAGTTTCTAGGTGCCTGCTTACCCCAACGGTTAACTAAATTTTGGTAACGAGGGTCTTCATGCCGTTGCAATAAGCGGTCTTTTATTAAGTGCCAACTCAGACGAGAGGACCATAAAGTAGCAATCACTACAACACACCAAACACGCGGCTTCACAGATTCCCCAACAACTCCAAGTGCAAGTACCCAAGTGCCTAAGAAAATCCCAAACGACCACACTAAATCCATGACCGCGTAAATGCGAAGACGTCGTGATACAACGTAGGCAGACGTTGCTAAAGCAAAACCGCTTACTAGCCACATCCAAATTGAATCAATCATCAAGCGTCGCGGTTGCAATAACTAGATTAGTGGTTGCTCCGCTTCTTCGTAAATTTTCTTAGGGTACAACTTCACATCCCACACAATTCCAAGAGCTTGCAAACAAACCAGACCGTAGTAAGTCATGTCGATTTCCCACCAATACATCCCTTGACGTGCCGACAGCGGCCAACGGTGATGATTATTATGCCAGCCTTCGCCAAATGTGAGTAATGCAACCCACCAATTGTTGCGGCTTTCATCACCTGTCTTGAATCGTTTCTTTCCAATAATGTGTGTGACAGAATTTACAAAAAAAGTGACGTGATACACTAAGACCGTACTCAAGAAGAAACCCCACATCACCATCTGCAATCCACTAGTACCAAGCGCGGGGAAATAAAAATTCAAAGCTGCTCCCAGACCATAAAGAGCACCAATGAGGGACAACACTGGCAGATAATGAAACCGATCAATAAATCGAAGCTCAGGGAATTTGGTCAAATCCTTGACGCGATCGTATTTAGTGTCGCTGTGTGCATTGCTCAAAATCCAGCCGATGTGTGCCCAAAAGAAGCTTCGAATAACAGGCGAATGAATGTCGGGTTCTTGGTCTGAATGTTGATGGTGGTGACGATGATTTGCCGCCCACCACATCGGCCCCAATTGCGCAGATGAAGTACCTACCCAAGCAAGTACAAACTGAAACCAGCGATGTGTCTTGAACGAACGGTGTGAAAAATAACGATGAAAACCTGCAGTCAATGCAAACACTCGAGCAACGTAAGTGATGCCCAACGCAACCACAGCAACCCAACTAAACCCTGTGAAAAATATACCCACACAAGCCAAGTGCATAAATACCATTGGCGTCGAAGTGAGCAAGATTTGGTTATCGTGATCTTTAAAGTAGAACTTGAAAGCAGAGAGTAAGGACATTATCTACATATCTAAGATAATTTCCGCAGCTTACAATTAAATTAAGTAAGTAACCTGCAAACTTTACGTTATTTAATCATGGCAAAAATTTACCGCATACAAAAAGAGCAAATTATAGATACCGATCTAGAAACCGCATGGAATTTCATACGGAAGCCCAGTAATTTAAACAAGATTACCCCTGATACCCTAGACTTTAACATCATTAGCGATGTGCCCGATGCGATGTACAATGGGCTCCTCATTGAGTACAAAATTGGCATGCCCTTGATAGGTCGCCGTTCATGGCTTACGGAAATCAAACATGTGCGCGACCGTCACTCATTTGTCGACGAGCAGCGCATCGGTCCCTACAAATTATGGCTTCACTACCATGAAATCCAAGAGGTTGAAGGCGGAATACGCTTTAAGGATACGGTTCACTACACCATGCCGTGTGGAATTTTGGGTGAGATCGTTCACAGCGTGTATGTTAAAAATCAGGTGAAGACTATTTTTGATTACCGTGAGCAAGCCCTTCCCAAAGCGCTCGCAGACTAGCTCCGACCTCATTTGAATACAGATCCCTCACCCTACCCATTCTAGAGACAAGGAAGATCAATCGAATGGACGCCCAATTACGCGCTACTCATAACCTGCGTTGTTTCACTTATTTCCGCGCTTTTTTCTCGGCTCGCTTTTACTATCCCGTTTACGCCCTTCTCTTCCTAGATTTTGGACTTACTCTCGAACAATTTGGCATCCTCAACGGAGTATGGGCACTGACAATTGTCCTGAGCGAAGTTCCTTCAGGAGCACTTGCAGACACCATCGGCAGACGAAATCTGCTAATTATTGCAGGCATCTGTATGGTCTTAGAAATGAGTGTCCTCCTACTGGCCCCGCTGAATGCAACCCCAGTCGTCTTTTACTTATTTTTAGCAAACCGAATTATTAGCGGTCTTGCAGAGGCAGCAGCAAGCGGCGCCGATGAAGCGCTAGCATATGATTCTCTCAAGGAAGCCAATCGAGAGGTAGAATGGGCTCGAACACTCGAGCACGTTCAAAGAATGACCTCGGTAGCCTTCTTCTTTGCGATGACAATGGGTTCGATCGTCTACGACCCTCAGTTCGTGAACTCGGTTTTGAAAACACTTGGCATCGATCACATCTGCACCCAGACACAGCTAATCAAATTACCGCTGTTACTTACTTTCATTTCAAGTCTAGTTGTTTTGTTCAACGCTTGGAGAATGCAAGAAGTCAAAAAACCATCGCGTGACCTATGGGTAACTCTTCAACAGAGCGGGCGTCAAATAATAGCGGCTGGAAATTGGATTCTCATCACTCCCCTTGCCTGTGGAGTTGTCGTCACGGTGATGGTGCTTGATAGCGTCATTCGGCAGTACCTAACCCTAGCTAGCGAATACTGGAAAACCATTGAACTTCCGATCGCGACCTTCGGCATCATTGGCTCTGGTACCGCACTACTAGGAATTTTTACACCCCGCATTGCCCGCTACCTAACCGACCATTACACTCCTATAAAAAATTTGTTAATCACAAGCACCTTAGTGATCGTTGGACTGTATGGTATTGCTGAGGTCATTCCAATATGGGGAATCCTTCCCGCTGTACTACTGCATATCGCGATGCATTTCATGAATTATTTCAGCAGCCGTTACCTCAATGAAATTGCGGCTTCCGAGCAACGCGCGACCATCCTGAGCTTCAAAGGTCTTACAATTAATATAGCCTACGGAATGGCTGCGGTACTGTACTCGGTACTCATCACTGGCATTCGTTCCAATTCAGACGCTTCAAATTTTTCAAACGAAGCAGCCTTCCAAGAGTCTATCTTCATAAAATCCCTCGCTTGGCTGCCCGGCTATTTTATCATTCTTCTAAGTCTCGTTGCCCTTTTATTAACCCTCTGGTTCCGATGGTTACGCAGATCAAAAACACAATCATCCGCATAAGGATCATAAACTAAAGTACTATGAAACTTGCTTTTATCTTTGGCGACCAACTCAGCCACCAACTCGGAATCTTAGACGAGCTAGATCCTAAAAACGATTGTATTTGGATGGCTGAGGTTAAGGCGGAAGCCACGCATATTAAGCACCACAAAAAGAAAATTGCTTTTATTTTCTCTGCCATGCGCCATTTCGCGGAAGAGCTCTCTGAGCGGGGATTTCAGGTTCACTACACAAAGATTAATGACTCTCAAAACGCTGGCTCCTTTAGTGGAGAAGTCGAACGTGCGCTCCACCAACTCAAGCCCAGTTCCATAATACTAAATGCTCCCAGCGAATACCGTGTCCTTAAGGAAGTTGAATCGTGGAACGAACTTTACAAAATTCCTGTAAAAATTAATGCAGACAACCGCTTCCTGTGTACCCCCAAGGCATTCGCTCAGTGGGCAGCAAATCGTAAGCAACTGCGAATGGAATTCTTTTATCGAGAAATGCGCCGTGAGTATACGGTTTTAATGGATGCGGATCAACCCGAAGGCGGAAAATGGAACTACGATCACGACAACCGTAAACCACCCCCTAAAGAAGCAATCATTCCATCCCCAGCACATTTTAAGCCCGACGCAATCACGCAAGAAGTCTGCGCACAAGTCGCAGAGTATTTTTCGGATCACTTTGGCGACCTCGAGCCCTTCTATTTTGGGGTGACTCAAGAAGAAGCCCAGTTAGCTCTGCATCGCTTCATTGAGGAACGTTTACCGCAATTTGGCGACTACCAAGACGCTATGCTTCAAGACGAGCCTTGGATGTATCATAGCCACATCGGCCAGTATTTAAACTGCGGCCTCCTTCTGCCACTTGAATGTGTGCAAGCAGCAGAAGACGCCTACCGAAAAGGCATTGCACCACTGAATGCAGTCGAAGGCTTCATCCGTCAAATCTTAGGTTGGCGCGAATATATTCGAGGCATCTATTGGTTGAAAATGCCAGAATACGAGACCGCTAATTTCTTGGAGGCGAACAATCCTCTTCCCAATTTCTTTTGGGGTGAGCCCACGCAAATGAATTGCCTGAGCCAATGTGTGAAAGAAACCAAGCAAAACGCATATGCACATCACATTCAGCGCCTCATGGTTCTTGGAAACTTTTCACTCCTTGCTGGCATTGACCCCAAAGCAGTCAACGATTGGTTTCATGTCGTTTATGCAGATGCCTACCAATGGGTTGAGTTGCCAAACGTTACCGGGATGAGCCTCTTTGCAGACGGTGGACTGGTTGCCTCAAAGCCCTACAGCTCAAGTGGTGCCTACATCAATAAAATGTCTAATTACTGCAAGGGCTGCACCTATTCTGTCACTAAAAAAGCAGGGCCTAAAGCATGCCCCTTCAATTATCTCTATTGGGATTTTCTAGAACGCAATCGGACGAAGCTTAAAGGCAATCAGCGACTGGGCATGACTTATCGAACCTTCGAAAAAATGACCCCAGAACGCAGGCAAGAAATCAAGACAGACTCCGAACGTTTTCTAAAAGCAATGAATGCGGGCGAATGGGTCTAAGACCTTTACCTCTATGTCTCCATACACTGCAACAATTCCCCCAAAGCTACCCTTACTAGGAATTGATTTAGGGTACAGCGCCACTCAAGCTTCCTGCGGAATCGCTACCAATGATGGCATTAGCGAAAGCTTAGAATTTGGTGACTGTATCGAATGGACTGCCAACTATTTAAACACAAACGGCCCGCATGTCCTCATCCTGGAAGCAGTGTTATCGACCTACCATAATCCTGAAGGTAACCCAGCGAATCGTGGCGACTTTGAAAAAGGCCGCGGTTGGTATCACGGCCCCGGCGTAAGCACCTTTGCTGCCGCCCTTCGCTTTTTAAATCAGCTCGAGATTCATTATCAAGGAAATCAAACCATCCCCCGTGTTGAAGGTTTTTTAAGCTACAAACCTAAAAAAACCACGCATGCCGATGATGCGAAACGATTGTTTAACGAATTTCATACCGCA
>CBFHPQ010000043.1:0-12457 GCA_965657865.1 Coraliomargaritaceae bacterium
CCTTTTTCAAGCTTGCGATATAATTATCAGTAATGGATTCCCAGCTTACATCCTCAATGCGCGCTCGGGATTTCTCTCGCATGGTTGGCCACATCGCACGCTTACCGATTAATTGTATTAAGTTTGCCAGGTAATGCTCCTCGTTATCAAAAGATGCAACAGTTCCGTTGATCCCATCTTCAATAAATAGTTTGCCCGCTGCATAATCATAAGCGGCGACGATCAAGCCGCTTGCCATTGCCTCAGTAACGACGTTTCCAAAGGTTTCAGTGATACTCGGAAATATAAACACATCGGAACTGGCGTAGTGTTGCGCGAGTGCTTCACCTTTCTGTAGTCCGCAAAAAATAACTTCGGGATATTTTTTTTCAAGTTCCTTGCGGAGTGGTCCATCTCCAACAACTACCATAATTGCTTCCGGTAATTGTTTTTTAATTTCTTGAAAGCATTTAAGAGCAAAGGGAATGTTTTTTTCGGAGGCGATTCTTCCGACGTAGGTAAAGACCGGAGTTTCTTTATTTGCGCCCCAAGATAATCTTAAGTCGGTTGAGCGTTTGCTAGGATTAAAGAGTTGAGCGTCCACCCCGCGTTCCATTTTTCGCAAATTTTTGAATCCTGCAGCTTTGAGATTTTCGATAAGATCATTTGAGGGAGCGTAGGTTGCTCGGGTGCGATTATGAAAGTATCGAAGGTAGGCAAAGGCTGCTTTTATGAGAAAAGGGAGTTTATAATATTTTCCATACTGATGAAAGTTAGTATGAAAGCTTGAAATGACAGGGATTTCCAAAGCTTTGGCCGCACGCAAGGCACATAAACCGAGCGGACCTTCGGTTGCAATATGAACAAGAGTAGGACGCTCAGCTCCCCAAATTTCTTTGAGGTGATTGGTAGTGGTTAAACCAAACCTAAGTTCTGGATAATACGGTATCGGTATGCCCGTAACTAAATGTTCTTTATAAGAAAAGTGGTTCGGCTGCTCATTTTTTTGCCTTGGGCGAATAATGGTTGTTTCAAAATCTTTTTTTTGGAGACCGAGGAGCAGTCGGTGGAGTGTCATTGATACACCGTTTGTTTCAGGATAAAATGTTTCACTCACTAAGTGATAGTTCACAGGATTGTTGATAACGCATCCAATTTGCTAGACAATCTTAATAGTGTGACTTTTAGGTGCTAAGATTGACGATCGTGTTACGTCCTTTTCAGCGCAAAAGGTGTTGTAAAAAATCTATTAAAAAAGCCGCATCCTTGAAGTAGGAGGCGGCTTTTGAAATAATTGGTAATTTGTTTACGGAAGCTTAGTGCTACCCATAAGGAAGGAATCACATTCGCGAGCAACCGCTCGGCCTTCATTGATCGCCCAAACGATCAAAGATTGTCCGCGTCGCACATCACCTGCGGCGAATACCTTGTCCACGCTCGTACGGAATTCCCCGTATTCTGCTTTGATGTTGGAGCGCGCATCTTGTTCAAGGCCTAACTCGTCCACAATCGGTGCTTCAGGTCCGAGAAAGCCCATCGCCAAGAGGACTAAATCAGCAGGCAAAACACGTTCGCTACCTTCAACCTTTTTAGGAATGAAGCGCCCATTGTCATTCACCCATTCAATGTTGTGAACGTGAACCGCTTTGACGTTTCCATCGGCGTCGCCTTCAAACTTGCTCGCGGTCACTAAATACTGTCGAGGATCTTCGCCTTGAATAGCGGCGGCTTCTTCTTGACCATAATCCATTTTGTAGACTTTGGGCCATTCTGGCCATGGATTGTTCTCGGCGCGCTCGGTCGGAGGTTTTGGCATAATCTCTAGTTGAGTCACGCTCTCGCAACCATGGCGAAGGGAAGTCCCGACACAGTCCGTGCCAGTGTCACCGCCACCGATGATGACTACGTTTTTGCCTTTAGCTAATTCAGTGAACTGTTCGGATTTACCTTCTTTGATGTCCCAGAGTTCTTTGGTATTCGGGCTTAGGAATTCCATTGCGAAGCGAATGTTCGTCAACTCGCGTCCGTCGATTGGAAGATCGCGAGGTTTGGTTGCGCCACAGCAAAGAATTACGGAATCGAATTCGTTGAGTAAATCCTTTGAAGAAAGATCTTTTCCAATTTCCACGCCACATTTGATGGTGATGCCTTCGGCTTCCATGAGTTCGGTACGACGTGTAACCGTGTCTTTTTCGAGCTTCATGTTTGGAATGCCATACATAAGGAGGCCACCGGGACGGTCTGCGCGTTCAAAAATAGTAACAAGGTGACCTGCTTTGTTGAGTTGATCCGCAGCAGCGAGACCCGCAGGGCCCGAACCAACGACTGCAACTTTTTTACCTGTGCGCTCAGTAGGGGGCTTAGGAGTGACCCAACCTTCTGCCCATGCTTTGTCTATGATTGAGCATTCAATGTTCTTAATGGTGACAGGGGGTTCAATCACACCCAGCACGCAAGACCCTTCGCAAGGAGCAGGGCAGACGCGACCCGTGAACTCAGGGAAATTGTTGGTCTTTGAAAGACGCTCATATGCCTCATTCCATTTACCACGATAGACGAGGTCGTTAAATTCAGGAATGAGGTTATTGATGGGGCAACCGCTGGCCATGTTGCTCAAGGTTATCCCTGTATGGCAGTAAGGAGTACCGCAATCCATGCAACGTGCACCTTGTTTCTGAACCGCTTCGGGGTTGAAATCTTCATGGATTTCATCCCAGTCCTTGACACGTACTAAAGGATCACGATTTGCAATTGTTTTGCGCTCGAATTCTAAAAAACCTGTTGCTTTACCCATTGTTCTAAATTTTGAAGGTGAAAATTATAACGATTTATCGATTTAAATAGTTTGGTTTAGTTGCCTGCTTTGACGTTTTCTTCGAAGGCTGCAAGAATTGCTTCATCGCCCTTGAGTCCACGTTCTTCAGCGCGTGCTTGTGCTTCGAGGACGCGTTGGTAGTCCTGTGGCATGATCTTTAAGAATTTCCCAGCAACTGCAGGCCAATCTGCTAAAATTGCTTGGGCACGTGCCGAACCCGTTAGGGCGGAATGCTTTTCAATCTTAGCTTTTATCATGTCAATTTCATCATCATCGCACTCAATGAGTTCGAATACGTTGACCATAGATGAGTTGAGGCTGTTTTTAACAAAGTCGCCTGCTTCATCATAAACATAAGCAACTCCACCCGACATGCCCGCACCGAGATTACGACCGGTAGAACCGAGGTTGATCACCATTCCGCCTGTCATGTATTCAAGGGCGTGGTCACCTAAGCCTTCGATCACGGCCTCTACACCGGAGTTACGCACACAGAAACGTTCGCCTGCCATCCCTGCGATGTAGGCTTCACCTGCAGTCGCTCCGTAGAAGCAAACATTACCTGTGATGATATTTTCGTGTGCAACAAATGGGGATTCCTCATGTGGACGAACCACGATTTTTCCACCAGAGAGTCCTTTACCCAAATAGTCATTGGTATCGCCTGTCACCGTAAAGGTCATGCCCTTAGGACAGAACGCTCCAAGACTTTGTCCCGCAGAACCCGCAAGATTGATTTGCACAGTGTCTTCAGCTAGTCCTTCCACGCCATGGTGACGAGAAATTTCTGCGCCTGTTAAGGTTCCCACTACACGGTCGGTATTAACGATGGGGAGGTCAATAGTGACAGCTTTGCCTTCTTTGATGGCAGGTTGTGCTTGCGTAAGAATTTCGCGCTTATCGAGTGATTTCTCGAGGAGGTGATCTTGTTTCATTTGGCAGTAGGTGCCAACTGAAGTATCCACGGCAGGCTTGTAGAGCAGTTTACTGTAATCCAAGCCTTTTGCTTTCCAATGATCAATCGCATTGCGCATTTCGAGTTTATCGACGCGACCTACCATTTCGTTGATGGAACGGAACCCAAGCTCCGCCATTAATTCGCGAATTTCCTCCGCAACGTAATTCATAAAGTGGACGACTGCATCTGCGCCACCTGCGAACTTTTTGCGTAATTCTGGATTTTGAGTGGCGACGCCAACGGGGCAAGTATTCTTGTGACACACACGCATCATCAAACAACCCAGTGTGACCAATGGAGCGGTCGCAAAACCAAATTCTTCGGCGCCCAGTAGGCAGGCAATCGCGACATCGCGTCCAGTCTTGAGTTGCCCATCGGTCTCAACCACAACGCGCGAACGCAAGTCGTTGAGAAGTAAGGTTTGATTAGTTTCAGCAACTCCGAGTTCCCAAGGAGCACCAGCGTGCTGAATTGAGGAACGAGGTGAAGCACCGGTTCCACCATCATAACCTGAGACTAGAATTACATCTGCTTTAGCTTTTGCGACTCCGGCAGCAATGGTGCCGACACCCACTTCAGAGACGAGCTTCACGTTAATGCGAGCGTTCTCGTTAGAGTTTTTGAGGTCGTGGATGAGTTCCGCGAGGTCTTCAATTGAATAAATATCGTGATGCGGAGGTGGTGAGATCAGTCCGACTCCGGGTGTGGTTCCACGAGTCTTAGCAATTTGTGGCAATACTTTGTGACCGGGAAGTTCGCCGCCTTCACCTGGTTTTGCGCCTTGCACGATCTTAATTTGAATTTCATCAGAGTTGACCAAGTAGTAACTGGTAACTCCGAAGCGGCCAGAGGCCACCTGCTTAATTGCGGAACGGCGAGAGTCGCCATTGGCATCTGGAGTAAAGCGGTCAAATTCTTCGCCCCCTTCACCAGTGTTGGATTTACCGCCGAGGCGGTTCATTGCAACGGCAAGTGATTCGTGCGCTTCTTTTGAAATGGAGCCGTAGGACATCGCACCCGTTTTGAAGCGTTTTACGATTTCGCTCGCAGGTTCGACTTCCTCTAGAGGAATCGATTTGGCTGCATCCAGTTTAAAGTCCATGAGTCCACGCAAGGTGAAGAGTTCTTTAGACTGATTGTTGATGACTTCGGAGTACTCTTTAAAGACTGCGTAATCGCCTAGACGAGTTGCTTTTTGCAACTTGTGAATGGTGATGGGGTTAAAGAGGTGACGTTCGCCATTGGCACGCCATTGGTAAACTCCACCTGGATCGAGCGCGGAGTCGCGTTCATCATCGCGAGGTGCGTATGCTTTGCGATGGCGGGTGAGCGTTTCTTTAGAAATAGATCCCAAACCAATACCTTCGACGCGTGATGCAGTTTTGGTAAAGTATTTGTCTATAATTGCTTGATTGAGACCAATGGCTTCAAAAATTTGGGCTCCACGGTAAGAAGCAATTGTTGAGATGCCCATTTTAGACATAGTCTTAATCACGCCATTTAAATTCGCTTTTAGGAAATTGTAATGCGCTTCCTCGACAGGCATCTCGAGGTCACCTTCAGTTACCAATTGAGCGACTGTTTCGAGTGCTAGATATGGATTGATCGCATTACATCCGTAACCGAGGAGTAGGGCAAAGTGATGCACTTCACGTGGCTCTCCTGATTCAAGGACGATCGAAACTTGGGTCCGTGTCCCACTGTGCACTAAATGCTGGTGCAATCCACTCACTGCTAGGAGTGCAGGAATCGGCGCTTTTTTAGAGCCAATCTTGCGATCAGAGAGAATCAGGACGTTCACTCCGTCGCGGATTGCGGCATCTGCATTAACAAAGAGTTCTTCGAGGGCAGCTTCTAAACCTTTCGAGTTTTTGATGGGTTCGGGAATGCTGTTATGGCCTTCTGAGAGACCACCGAGCGCCGATTCAAATGTGATGGGCAAGACTGCAGACTTAAATCCATCGAGACTGATTTCTTTAAGTTGAGAAAGTTGGCTATCATCTATCAGAGGACTCTCGTATTTAATCATACGGCAAGAGTCTGGGCCGGGGCGCGTTAGGTCGCCTTCGGAGCCAATAAAGGAAATACTTGCAGTGACGAGTTCTTCGCGGATGGGATCAATCGGAGGATTGGTGACCTGCGCAAAGAGTTGTTTAAAGTAATTATAGAGGAGTTGTGACTCATCTGACAGAACAGCGAGCGGAGCATCGTTACCCATTGAACCGAGCGGTTGTTTGCCCGACTGTGCACTGGGAGCGAGGATGAATCGCATATCTTCGAAGGTGTATCCAAACGCTTTTTGGCGTTGTTCGATAGTTTCTGGATTGCCAGCAGGAGTGTTGACTGCTTCGGGTAGTGAAGATGCTTCAATTAAATTGTCCTTAAGCCATTCTCCATAAGGTTTTTCAGCAGCAATTTTTTCTTTGAGTTCTTCGTCGTTAACAATGCGACCTTCCTTCATATCGATGAGGAACATGCGACCGGGCTCAAGACGTCCTTTTTTGATGACGTTTTTAGGTTCAATACCTTCAAGCACCCCGACTTCAGACGCAAGAATTACGCGGTCGTCAGCAGTTACATAATAGCGAGAAGGGCGGAGGCCATTGCGGTCGAGTGTGGCGCCAACTTGAATTCCGTCCGACATCGCCATCGACGCAGGACCGTCCCATGGTTCCATCATGCAGGCATGAAATTCATAGAAGTCGCGCTTGAATTGCGGCATGCTCTTGTGACGTTCCCAAGGCTCGGGAATCATCATCATCATGGCATGCGCTAAACTTCTGCCTGAAAGGACTAAGAACTCGAGGCAATTATCAAACTTTTGTGAATCAGAGCCATCTTCTCGAATAATTGGGAGAAGTTTCTTGAGATCGTCTCCAAAGACTTCGCTGGCAAGTTGCATTTGACGCGCATAGAGCCAGTTCTCGTTACCACGAACGGTATTGATTTCACCGTTGTGACAAAGGTAGCGGAAGGGTTGCGCGCGTGGCCAACTTGGAAATGTGTTAGTCGAAAAGCGTGAGTGGGTGAGGGCCAGCGCCGACTCCATTGCATCGTTCGCCAAGTCTGGGAAATAATCGCTCAGTTGTTGTGTAGTGAGCATCCCCTTGTAGGTCATGGTCCGACTGGAGAGGGAGCTGATATAAAACAAAGAGTCTTCATCTTGACCACTGTAACGAATGCGGTGCGTTGCAATGCGTCGCACGAGATAAAGTTTGCGTTCAAATGCGAGGCCGCTTTCACAAGCATTACCACGCGCAACAAAAAATTGGCGCATGACAGGCTCACAATCACGAGAGGCTTTACCCAAGATTTCACTTTTGACGGGAACATCGCGCCATCCAATCAGCTCAAGGCCTTCTTCTTGGATGATGTCGTTAATAGTTTTCTCTTCAGTGGCTCGCTCTACTGCATCTTGCGATAGGAAAACGAATCCCACTCCGTAGTCGCCTTCTGCAGGTACTTCAAAACCACATTCGCTAGGGCAAATCTTTTTAAAGAAGCTGTGTGGAAGCTGAATAAAAATTCCAGCACCATCTCCAGTGATAGGATCACAGCCACAACCGCCGCGGTGATCGAGGTTTATACAAATTTCTAAGGCGCCCTGAACGATGTCGTGCGACTTACGTCCTTTCATATCGACGATGAGTCCAATGCCGCAATTTTCATGCTCATTGCTTGGATCGTAGAGACCTTGTGCCTTTGGTGGTGAGTATTTCGTTTGCATAGTTTTAAAGAAAAGTGTGATTTCGGCTGCAATATTTGAGCCACTTTTTATTTCTAGCCAAACATGCTAGAAAGTCAAAAGAGCCGATAAAATAATGGCTATCTTCCTGCTGTCTAGGAAAATTACCAAGATCGCAGGGCTCGAGGCAATTTTGCTTGTTTAAAAGAAGCGAATTGTCTTCGTTCGCATTGCCTCGTGTTCTTCATCGGTACACGGGGCATTCGTCGGCACATCGGTGGAGTCCTCGTTAGGAGTTACTAAACCGTTGCTGAGCATATAGTTCTCAACTTCTTCACCGCTGACATCTGCTAACATTTGGCCGTCAATTTCTACACATGGAGAAAGGGGTTGTCCGGATTTATCGACCATCTCCGCATATTGCGATGAATCATTAATAATATCACGATCTTCGTACTCGAGCTGATACTTTTTCATGATTGCGCGTACACCCATGCTCCAGCCACAGGAAGGTTTTAAATAGGCAATAATATTCATACCCTTCTAAGTGGCGAGAAAACCAGCCTTTGTCAACCTGCAGGATTTTTAAAAACAGGTCTTTTTTTACCGGATTTTTAGTCCTTAGCTTTCCTCGGAGTTTGAAGTCTCGGAGTTGCTAATGTTTGAGCTTAATGCCTTTGCGACTGCTTTGTTTTTAAAACCTGTCGCCACGACATCAATTTGTCCTAATTTTTCGATGCCAAGATTTTGAGATAACGCTTCTCGCAGGTGTGACTGAAGGTTTTGCTCGATTGCTCGCATCATTCCGCCGCTTGATAACCGAATTAAAATCTTAAAATGGGGGATACCTTTTTTGATACGAATCCGCACTTTCGGCCGACTCACATCACTGACCTGCGCGCAAGCGCTTTGAACGAGGTCCACAATCGCCGAACGATTGATAATGACGCGTCCACCTTCGGTCGAATAGGCAACTAAATTCTTTGGCTGGCAGTTGCGTGAAACCCGAATAAGAAAAAGGATAATCGCGATTGCGAGAATCGCGCCTCCATAGAGCTTAATGGGGTCTAGGCTTTGAGCGTAGCTAGCCCACTCATTGATGAGCGTTTCAATCATTTAAAAGTTTTTTAATCGGTGTGTGGTTGGTCTTCCCAGCTTTCCGCTTCGGCATTCGCTTCTTCTTGAGTGCGAACTCCGTCGATAATTACATTAACCTTAGAAACATTCTTGCTGGTCATTTTCTCGACTTGCTCAGCAATGCGCTGCTGTGCTTGGCCTGCGACTGCTGCGAGTTCCACTCCAAAGCGAAGCATGACACGGATTTCAATATTGTAGTCGCCTACTTCATCTTCGGTCACGCGAACTCCGCGCTCATCGCCTTTTTTAGAAAAGATCTCGGCAATTCCATCGACAAATCCTCCGCCTACGGACACGACGCCCGAGACCTCAAGTGCAGCTAGGCGAACTATGTTTGCAACCACGCTATGGTTGATGCGAATGTCGCCTAAAGAGTTGTTGTCTTCAGAGACAGTAGGGATGTGAGTTTCGGGTAAAGATTCAGATTGATTTGTCATGATTTTTTAAAATTAACACTAAAATCGTTATGTGTAAAGATTCTTGGGAGCGCGTTCAAAAAATTCTTCGACAAATTTGGTGGTGGCTAAACCTTCACGAAATTCAGGATCACGAATGATGGCTCGGGCAAAGGGAATGTTTGTGCTGATGCCGCGAATGATGTATTCACCGAGGGCACGATCCATGCGATCAAGCGCCAATTCGCGGGTTTTGCCGTAAGTGATGACTTTTGCAATCATGCTGTCGTAGTGAGGCGGAATGGTGTAACCACCATAGCAGTGCGAATCAATACGCACTCCATGTCCTCCAGGAGAATAGTATAAATCGATGACACCTGGGCAGGGAGCGAAGTTGCGAGCAGGGTTTTCAGCACAAACGCGACATTCGATCGCATGGCGAAGGATTTTGACGTCTTTTTGTTGGTAGTTGAGTTTTTTACCACTTGCGATGAGAAGTTGCTCTTTGACGAGGTCAATCCCGGTCACTTCCTCAGTCACACCGTGCTCTACTTGAATACGGGTGTTCATCTCAATGAAATAGTAGGTGCCGTCGCCATCCACGAGGAACTCGACGGTGCCTGCGCCTTCGTAGTTAACCGATTTGGCTAATTTAACAGCATCACGCCCCATTTTTTTACGGGTATCATCATTAATAAAAGGCGAGGGCGCTTCTTCGACTAATTTCTGGTGACGGCGTTGAACGGAGCAATCACGTTCGCCAAGGTGAATTACATTCCCGTGCTGGTCACCGAGTAGTTGAATCTCGATATGGCGAGGTGCTTCAAGAAATTTTTCAATATACACCGCTCCGTTACCAAAGGCATTTTCAGCTTCATTGCGTGCGTTGGTGTATTCTTTTTTAAAGGCAACAGCATTGTGCGCAGTACGCATTCCTTTACCGCCACCACCTGCAACTGCTTTGATGATAACAGGGAAGCCAATCTTTTTGGCAACTTTGAGGGCTTCGGTATCGGTGTCGACTGTGCCTTCACTGCCGGGAATGACTGGTACTTTTGCTTTGACTGCCATTTCGCGGGCGCGCGCTTTATCACCAAAATTTATGATGGCATTTGAGCTCGGCCCGACAAATTTGATATTACACTGCTCGCATTGCTCAGCAAAATCTGCGTTTTCGGCAAGGAACCCATAGCCTGGGTGAATCGCATCTACATCTGCAATCTCTGCAGCAGCGATGATGCGGTCTCCTTTGAGATAGCTTTGGTTACCGGCGGCGGGTCCAATGCAAATTGCTTCATCTGCGAGTTGCACATGGAGCGACTGCTCATCAGCTTGTGAGTAAACCGCTAGGGTTTTAATTCCTAGCTCGTTACAAGCGCGGACGATACGGAGTGCGATTTCGCCCCGATTTGCGATAAGGACTTTTTTAATCATGCAGTTTGTGCGCAGATTTATGCGGTCTTAACTTTAAAAAGTGGTTGCCCGAATTCTACAGCTTCACCGTTTTCGATGAGGACCTCTGTAATAGTTCCCTTTAGTTCGGAAGTGATTTCATTCATTACCTTCATGGCCTCAATGATGCAGACGATGCTATCTGCAGTTACCTTTGCGCCTACCTCTGTAAAGACTGGGCTTTCAGGAGATGGAGAGCGGTAGAAAGTACCTACCATCGGTGAAGTAATAATGCTAATGCCTTCTTCCGCGACGGGTTCCGCTGGAGTTGAAGCGGGCGCAGCAGCTGCTGGAGCGGCTGCAACGGGAACTGGTGCGGGCGCCGCTTGAATTATTTGAGGAGCGGTCTCGCCTCCTTTGCGGGAAAGACGAAGCTTAAAGCCCTCTTCTTCGAGTTCGAACTCATCGAGTTCGGAGCGTTTCATTAAATCGATTACTTGTTTGATGGCTTTAAGGTCCAAGGTTTTCCTTTCTTAGAAGTTGATGCTGAATAAGGTTAATACTTTCAGTGTTACATTCAAAAACATTTATTAACGTATTTGTAAAGCGAGCTTTTTACTACCTCATAATGGTAATTAGTTTTCGGAGGGTCTAAACGAGTAATCAGGAATCTAGATTCCGTGTTTTTTTAAAGCGGTCATTGAAGAGTTGAGCTTCTACAAATCGAATTCGGGCAGGCACTTTATAGCCTGCAAGTTGCTGGCGGCAGTGATTTTTGATCCGTCGTTTCAGGGCGGGCAGTGCATCCTTTGATTTGGGTACAATTTGAGCGGCTACATTTTGACCCGTAATCGCATTGACCTCTCCATAAACCAGACAATCCGCCACTTCAGGCAATTCAAGTAGGGTGCTTTCAACTTCTGAAGGCGTCACTTTTTCGCCGCCGACGTTTATTAAATCCTCTCGCCGTCCCGTTATGGTGAGAAACCCGTCTCCAGATTCGGTGACGGTATCGCCAGTCTTAAACCATCCATCGTCCGTGAAGCGAGACATCTCATGATTTAAATAGCCTAAAATTTGGCTCTTGGAGCGCAGCCAAAGTTCGCCCTCAACAATTTTATATTCGGTATCGGGGTCGTCGATTTTGATTTGAGTGCTATTGGACGCTCGACTTACGGTTTGTGAAATTCCAGTTTCGCTTGTGCCGAAGGTTTGAATAAAATTTGTATGGGGGAGTGCCTCTTTAAGTCGCTTCAGGAGGCTTTCGGGCATGGGTTCTGTGCCGTAGGTTATGAATCGCAGGCTAGAAAGATCCTCTTTTGTGTGGGCTTCGCTGAGCAGTAATAAATTTAAAAACGTGGGTGAAGCAGGGAGTAATGTGACGGAATGGGCAGCAATTGCGTGTGCAACTGTATGCGCGTCGCGGTCTTTTGGGATTACGATTTTTGCACCGCTTGCGAGCCCATTAAAGAGCGTATTGAGCCCCCCGATGTGATCAAAGAGTAAAAAGATTAGGATGCTGAGGCGTCGTGCGCGTTTTTTAGCGAAGGGTGCGAGTAAGCGCTCAGCGTTATGAATCATGGCCTTAGGTTTCCCGGTGCTGCCGCTGCTAAAAAGAATAAGACCTGCGACGTTTGCCTCGATGAGTTGCTGCACGAGTGCATGAGGCGCTTGCTCCATTTGGGTAGATTGAACCTTGAATGCGACCTCTTCAGATTCAACTTGAATATGCCATTTGGCGTTGGCCTCTTCGATTCGGGATTGCAATTCATTTTCCGAAAGCCCGGTAACGGGTGCGACAATTGCTTGCTTTTCGAACAGGGCTAGTAGGGCAGCAACTGCACTCAGCGAGTAATCTGCTTCCAACGCCACGATTTCGCCGGCTTTAATCTTTTGTGTTTCGGGATTTTCCAGAAACTGCTGAATCGCCTTTGCGAGGTCTGCGTAACTTGCATTTAGAGAATCCTCAGCAAAGCAAGGGCGGTCGCCAAATCCTTGGATGCGCTCAATTAACCAATGTGACATGTCAAGCGACTCCGCCGAGATAGAGGGTTTGACCTGAGATGAAGTCACTCCCGTCTTGAAGAAAGAAATCT
>CBFHPQ010000044.1:0-11618 GCA_965657865.1 Coraliomargaritaceae bacterium
TGTAGCGGAAGAAATGGAGTTCCGTCCGCTAACTCAACTCCTTTTGAACGCAACTCATACAAAGTCTCAACGATACCAAAATTCATCGGACTCGATTCAAATTCTTTGTTAATTATATCAACTGTTTCTAAGTCCCATCCACTTGCGTTTAAGGAAGGCTCCAAGATCTCCAATAGTTGTGATGGGTCGATTGCATCTTCGGTGAGGTAATCCTCGCTGAAAATCTCTAAGCGCATTTTCAAATCACCTTGACGAATACTTTCCAGTTCCTGAACAAGCCGTTCCCGCTCCTGCTTTACCGCGATGTATTTCTGTAGCATCGCATTGTAGCTATTTTCAATAGGACGATACCCCGATCCAAGATACAAGAGGAATAAGGAACCCAGACAAAAGAGCGCAATTGCAGGATACGATGCTAGATAGCAATAAAAAGTATATAGGATTCTTCGCATCAGTCTTAAGGCTTCGGTAAAAGATTTAACGAAAGGTTAAAAGAACGCAGTGCACCCCGTCGATCAAAGCGCGACTGCGATTGCCGGGTTCGCGAGAACTCTAAGTTCCAGTTATCATACTTCCATCCCTGCGTTTTGAGGGCACTCTCAAACTTCTCGAGCGTATCTACGAGGTTAATATTCGGAGTCAACGGACGACCCGTCAGCGAGACTTCAATACAAGGTTTTTCAAAGTTCATTTCACAATCCAAGCTATCGAGCTCTAAGCCCTCAGGCAGACATTTCGAAAAAACACCTACAACCAAACTCATTACCATCGGGATAGCCCTTGATTCCGCCTTTGGGGCTCGGTCTACGCTAAAATCGATCAGATGCATCAAGCTCGTATTGCTAATAATGTCAGATTCGATCTTTTGCGTCGCGATCGCTTCACTTTGAATATCTGCGTTAATCGACTCCACCTTAAGGGTGTAAGAACGTTTTTCTTGGGCGATGGGCAAAACAAAGTAGAGGCACGCGCCAAAAACTAAAGCCGAGACCGCAAAGGCTTGATGCTTAATCCGTCGCATCCTTTGATGCCGAATCTGATTGGGTGAAACTAAATTAAATTTATTACCTAGCTTAAGGTTTATTAATCCTTCAATCACGCTTTTATCCATTTCTGCGATAAACTCAACGTCTTGAGGCATCGGAATTTCAAAGGGTGACTCTAGCCCTGGCGTCTCACCAAACTCTTGCTCGGTAAAGAGCGCTAAACGCTTGGAAGCTGATTCGATTTGCTCAATCGTTGCCCCTGCTCTCAAAACTCGATTAACAAAAAGGAATTTTCCTTCTATATTATAAGCCAACAAATAAATCGATTGATTAATCGCTTGGTAGCGAATTACTGGCTTTGCAGCATCACTCGGACCCGCTCTCAAATAACCAAGCGCCATTGGCAAACTAAAGACCCCATTTAAAGAAATGCCTACGCGCAACGCCCATGCCGCAAGGTCTCGCGTGATCGTCCCTAACAAACTCGCTACAAAATATGATTCTTGAGTTGATTGCTCATTCAGCTCCATATCGCTTGAGACCCATGAGCGCGAAACTGACCCATACAATTTCTCTTTGCGTTGCTCCATTAACTGTCGATGTAACTTTTTAGACAGCGGAGGGGTTCGTTGGATATGGTGATCGAGCTCGGCGTGATCTAGAAACAAAGAAATAGAGGTCATCTTCCACGCGTTTTCATTTTTCTTTAGGCAATCCAGCAACGCATCTCGTGTTTCAATTGTAGCCTCCGATAAAAAGAGCGCACGTTCACCTTTCTGGCGCCAAATCGTTAGATTCCTGTGATCCCAAATTAATAAAATATGTGCCATTTTTAAATCCTAATACTCCCAGTAATACCCATTAAATCGAATGGATTTGAATGGTGCATCCAATACCAATACTCCTACTTCATCTGTACCACTCGCATCAAATAGAGAGATAGTTTCATTCAATAAAAAATACCGCGACTGAATTGCAGAATCAGTAGGTTGAAAACCAAAGGTCGGGTTTCTTTGAAGTCGGTCGAGTGTTATGGTTTCAACTTCAGCCCCGCTTGCATCTAACAACCGTAAAGCGGGAGTAGCTTCTTCAAATTTTCCGTTTTCATATTTTAACTCCACAGTGGGTTGCCCATCAATCACGAGTGACTCAATGGTGTGGGTCGTTTCAGGCGGACTTCCAGACGTCTCACTGGTACGCGCAAGATATGGCTTTGCGTTCGAGACGTTGGTTAATTCAACGCGCCTTAAATCAACCGTTTCTTCTACATTGCCTAAACTGAAGGGCATGAAACCCAAAGTGTTTAAATTAATACCACTGCGAATTTCTACCGTAAGTTCGCACAACCACTCTCGTAGATCCACGCGCTGAAGTACTAATTCGGCCGCTCGGTTGTTCCACTTAACCGGGTCTAATCCATAATTTACCCATGCGCCAATTGCAGGATTCCCGTCATTCCCAAGCGACCAATCGTCCCAAAAGGCGTCAAAGGTAGCTCTACTCACAGTATCTGGTAATGGCAGATCTGGATTCACAGTTGATA
Organism: Coraliomargaritaceae bacterium; assembly: GCA_965657865.1. Taxonomy (GTDB): domain Bacteria; phylum Verrucomicrobiota; class Verrucomicrobiia; order Opitutales; family Coraliomargaritaceae; genus UBA7445. The sequence continues at coordinate 2,530 of CBFHPQ010000044.1, forward strand.
CTATAATCAAGCGTAACTCGAGCGGGTCTTGAAAGCTATTGAGCCATCCCAATCCATTTTGTGTGATTCCTGAAAAGTCTTCATCTTGGAGAGTGGCATCTGAGAAGTATAGTTTGCGAACATTTCCAGTAGCGTTTCTTGAACCAACAGGATAACGGCACTCCGTAGCACTGCCGCCTCCGTGGCGCGCGGCGAGATTCCACCAATAATTCGACTCTACATCTTCACTAATCTTGGAAATTGCATTATCATATATAGGGAAAATCTGTTCCCTTAGCATCCCAATCTTTAATGCTTCTGCAACCCGTGGTAGTTCTGCTTTTTCATCTGTCAATCGCTTTGATTGCAAGATGCTTATAGTGAGCGGAATAGCAGCTGCCAATAATATGGATATCACGACCATCACACCTATCAGCTCCAACAGAGTGAATCCGCTAGTTGTCTTACTTCTAATATTAGGGTGGGTAATAATCATCTAATTTAGGGCTCCTGGACTCAGCATTTGGACAAGCGGAAGAAAGACTGCCGCCGCAACAAACCCCGCCATTAGAATAGTTACTACTATAAGCGAAGGCTCTAAAACTGCAAAAAATATCTTAATTTTACGAGGCACGAGATCATCGTAATATTCAACAACTGCATTCAATGACTCATCCAAAGAACCACTGCGCTCCCCCACTCCGACCATTGTCCGAACGATGACGGGAAAATTTGAGTCGTTTGCCATCGTGCTACTTATGGTTGCTCCATTAGCAACCGCTGCTTCGATTTTAATAACACTGGATTCAATGACTTTATTGCCAACAACCTCACGTGCCATTTTAAGCGAATCAGTAATAACAATACCTGCCTTCTGCATTAAGATAAGGCTTCTTAAAAATCGTGCGATTGCCAAAGTGCGTATCACTTCCCCTAAATATGGAATGCCAATGATGCAGCGATCACGATAATAAGCTGCAGTCTTTGAAATCTTGAAAAGAATGCGAAGCAAAATAGGAAGCAAGAAAGCACCCCCTGCGATCAAACTCCAATATGCGACCACAAAATCACTCGCGCCTATCATGAAACGAGTCACCCACGGCAACGGGATTTCAAGCTCATAAATCAACTCCAAGATGGTAGGAAAAATGAATCGCAACGCGATGAAGACGAACGCCAACAAAGCAATAAAAACAAACGAAGGATAGAGCATCGCCTGCTTAAAGGTCTTCCAGTTTTGATCCAACCACTCCACATAACTTCTGAGCGAGATTAGATTCTCTGCGAGCGAGCCGCTTCGTTCCGCAACTCGCACTACGTTGCGCACATATCCAGGGAAAATTCTTGGAAATTCAGCCAACCCTTCACTCATCGGAGTTCCTTGTTCAACCACTTCCGCTAAACGTTGACGTACGATTCCCTGCGCTCCGCTCTCAACTTCTCCTTCGCGTGATCGTAACGCCTCAACAATTGAAACCCCTGCACGTAACTGCATTCCAATTTGAAACAAAAAATTCGCTAGATCCGAAGTCTTCATTTTTAGGCGATTGAATTTCCTTAAGCCCGTTCCTTGCTTTAAGTCACAATTAATAAGCTCTAGACCCTGAGCCTCTAAAATATCCCTGAGTCGGTTTTGTGTCTCCGCCTCACGCACGCCTGAAAGCAAGTGGCCCTCAGTATTCACTGCCTTGTAACTGAATTCAGGCATCCTCTGTAGGCTCCTCCACTGCGAATTGAATGACGCGTTCAATTTCCTCGATCGTAGTCAATCCATTCAAGACTTTCGCTAAACCATCGTCCTTCATAAAAGCAACTTCCGATGCTCCTAAGGCATCCTGTATCCTTGAAAGCGATTCCCCGTGCTCAATCCAATCGCGCACTGCTTTATTAATCGTAACAATTTCCGCAATACTGATGCGCCCACTATAACCTTTATTCGCACACGCTTCACACCCAGAGGCTTTAAATATGTCTACCGTATCTCCAGTTGCTAAATTCGCCCTCAAGCCACTACCCACTCGCTTATTCCATTCTGTGGCTTGCATGGAATACGATTCTCTACAAACGGGACATAAACGCCGAGCCAAACGTTGCGCACTCAAACCAAGCAGACTACTCGCAAGTAGATACGGCGGGATTCCTAAATCCTTTAAGCGCGGAATCGCACTTAAAGCATCATTCGTATGCAAAGTTGAAAAAACTAAGTGACCAGTCAATGCCGCCCGAACCATAAGCTCGGCAGTCACGGTATCGCGGGTTTCCCCAACGAGGATAACATCTGGATCTTGCCGCAGAAGCGTCCTTAAACCAGCCGAGAATGATAAACCAATGTCATCCTTCACTTGCGTTTGGCGTATCAAGGGCAAGCGATATTCAATCGGATCCTCTAAAGTAAATACACTGCGTTCTTCCGCATCAATTAAGCTTAATAAAGAATACAGCGTGGTTGTTTTACCACTACCTGTAGGGCCCGTAATCAAAAATACCCCATAAGGTTGTTTTAAAACGCCCTGTAATTGAGTCTGATGCGCTTCCGTAAACCCTAAGGTCGGGAGATCTAATTTTAGACGCGATTGATCCAGAAGGCGCATGACCACGCTCTCCCCATTACTGCATGGTAAAGTAGAGACCCGAATATCTACCTCCTCAGAACCAATCGCAAAATGTATGCGCCCATCCTGCGGTAAACGATCCTCTGCAGTGTCCATTCCCGCTAGAATTTTAAAACGAGCGGTCAACGCTTTTTGAATTGCATTGGATAACAACAATCCTTCTTCAAGGACGCCATCAACGCGCAACCGAATTCGCAAGAACCGTTCCTCCGCATGCAAATGCACATCACTCGCTTCACGCATTGCGGCATGCAGTAAAATCTGTTCCGCCAAACGTATCATGGGTGCATCTTCTGAGCTCTGTTCCTGCAACTCGGCAGCATCCATTTTTATGATCGTTGATACCGCATCATACAGATCCTCATGCGCACGATAATTTCTGTTGATCGCGAGCTGAATATCGGTCTCGGACGCAGGCAGTGCTTCAACGCGTTTGCCCGCTGCACTCTCTAAACGTTTTAGGGTTGGCAGATCAAAAGGATTTGCGCATGCCATCCATAAAGCGCCCTCTCGTTCTGCAATTGGAATTGATTTAGTGCTTTGGCACACCTCCATTGAAATCTCTTTGCGCAACGCCTCTGAAAGCACGAGGCGACGCAAACTAAGATGCGATTGTCCACCAGGACTGGTTGCAATAAATTCACGGGCGGTGCGCAACTGTCCTCGAACCGAACGATACATTGCAAGTTGATCGCTCGTAACTAGCCCAAGCCGTTGGACAATCTCACTGAAGCTGAGTCCAAGACGCTTTGCTTCACGTTCCGCCAACGAGGCCTGCGAATGCGTTACAATACCTTCAGAAACAAGCCAGGCCTCCATATTCATGGAGACCTGACCGTTATCAGAAGACGTCGTGTTTGTTTCGCTCAATACGAATACGGGTTCGAGTCTCTTATTTAAAAAAAGGTTTTTTTATACGCTTACTGGTGCGCAACATAGATGTAGGCATCATAGGTTTGCGTAGTTGAATCCTCTTTAAACCAGCAATTTGCTCCCTCGATATTTGTAAGTGGTGTCCCTGCGATTGTGGATTCTGCAATGATATTTACCTCACCTTGAACATTAACGGGGAAAGGTCCGTTTACCTTAGTTCCCATTGCTGCTGCCTCTTGTAAAGTCAGGCTTGGAATATAATAATAGGCAACACGAGTCGCGTTACCAGCAGACTTAAATGAGAATTTATCATCAGCAGTGTAGGCTTCTCCAGTAGCGAATCCCGCATCACATTTTCCACTTCCAGTAGTATCTGTACAACCAATCGCGAATTTTTTAGTGGTACTTTCCTCTCCAACAGGAACTTTGAGTTCCTCAATTAAAAGTTCTTGATAAAAAAGAATATCTCCAAATGTGTCGCCTTCTGCAGTCGCATTTTGTGCCGCGCCAGGTCGATTGTTAGCTACAGAATCTGCGCCGATACTAGTATCCAAAGGAATACGGTCGTAACGTTGGTAGTAACTCAAGACCGCAGTTTTTGCGGAATTAACCGAAGAAATCGCAGAGGTGACTTTCGCATCTCGAATTGACTCGATAACACGAGGAGCAACAACTGCGGCTAAAATGCCGATAATAGCAAGAACACCAATCATTTCGATTAGCGTGAATCCTTTGGAGGTATGTTTTTTAATATTCATAGTAGGTAGTATTTGATGTGTTGTATTATGATAAATTTATAGAACTTTAGAAGCTTTAAGTATTTATTTGGAAAGGTTTGTTAAATGAATTTCCGATGGGAATAAAAAGCTTAAAACATGCCCCTTTTTGATCTGAGTCCGAAACTAGCTTTAGATCCCCTCCAAAAGAACGAGCAATTGCCAAACTCGAGGCCAGGCCCAAACCTTGCCCCCATAATTTGTTTGTGAAGTGCATTTTAAAAATACGTTCGACATCTTCAGGGGCGACTCCTTCGCCTGTGTCTTGAACTTCAATACAAACATATTTTGATGCTGCCTTCGTACACTCCGAGTCGATTTTTGCATCCTGCTCAGTATTTTCACTTAGAAAAACCCGTAGACTAACAGAGCCTCCGTTTGGCATTGCTTCTTTGGCATTAATCAAAAGGTTATTAATTATACGCACTGCGGATGCTCGCTGCATTGCGGCGCTAGGCAAATGATCCTCCGCCGTGATTGTTGATTCTATTTTGCTAGCACCGAGGCAAACTAGCGTGCAGTCCTCAACCAACGCTTTGAGGTCGGCAATTTGCATATCCGCTTCGCCCGTTTGCAAAGAAGCAAGATGCTGGGCAATCAACCGGGCTTGGTGCGTTGCTTTCTCTGCGGCCTCCAAATAGGCAGCAACTTCAGCCTGTCCTTTGAGCTTAGACTCTGCTAGAGAAACGTTGCCCTGAATGATAGTAAATAGATTGTGCAAATCATGCATAAAGGTTCGTACCTGAGTAATACGAGCCTCTTTGTCAGCATTCAGAGAAACATCATTCATTAATTATTTATTGTACTTAAAATACTTTAATAATACGAGTATATACCGTTGATACCTGTTTATTACTGGCGGGGCAAGCACAGAAGCTTGGATTTAACAAATTTAGGTAGTTATTGATAAGATGCAAAAACTTATAAAAAGAAAGCTTGCTCCGTTTCTTAACGACTCTCTGGCAAACACTTACGGAGGCTGTGTTTCAAATATACTTTAGAAATGGGTGTCACGCGCGCCAAAGCCATCGAAATTTTACAAAACACACAGGCAGGAATGGAGTCCTCTTAAGGCCTACGTGTCGTCGTTTGGAAACTCTTTGTGATACTTGCCCTCAAGCTCTGTAACCCGCGCCGCAAGTGCATCGTATTGGTCTTTCGTTACTACATTGGCCCGATGTAATAGTTGATTGAATAGATGACTCGCCTCTACTTTTGCTTTTTCAGTCTCTTCCGCACCCACTGCTACAATCTTTTCGGACATCTCGACCGCTTCTTCCTTTGACAGATTTCCACGCTCAACCAATTCGTGCAAAGTCTCTAAAACTTTGTCTTTTGTTACCACTGCCAAGCCCAAGCCTGCTAACATCGATTTTTTAACTAACTCTAGCATTTTTTAATAGTAGGACATCAAAGTAACAAAAACAAGACCAGAGCGTAAAATTTAATGCGCATCTTAAGAATTTAAAGCGCATTACATCTCAACCACCCATTAAATACAGTAACCCACAAAAAAGCCCGCTCTAATAAAAGAGCGAGCTTTTGAATTAATAAAATTTAACTAAAGCGCAAACTATTCACCAATGGTACGGTTAGCAGTTCCAGAAGGTGTGAGCACCGTTGGATTCTGGAAGAGCGCATTCGCTTTAGCATTGTCGTAGCTTTGACGTGAGAGCGACCCCCCTGGGCTCACGAGATTTGCGGTCACGAAGATTAGTAAGTTACGCTTCTGGCGAGTTTCGCCTTCCGAACGGAAGAGGCGACCCACACCGGGAATGTCGCCGAGGACAGGTACTTTGTCATTGATGGATTTGACTTCATCGCGCGTCAAACCACCCATAACCAAAGTCGCACCGTCAAAGACCGTCACTTCAGTCGCAATCTCACGAACTGAGAAGACGGGTTGAAAGAAGCCCGCAGGCACGGAAACAGTTGTACCGCCTGCAATCGCAACACTCGGACCACCATATTCGACAAATCCTTCAAACTCTGTCACTTTAGGCTCAAGGACTAAGCTAATGGTATCATCGTTTTCTACGTTTGGAGTCACTGCAAGCTCGACACCCACATTGCGTGTAGTGAAATCTTCGGGCGTACCGGCAGTAATTGAGATGGCCGCGTTGCCGCCACCGCCACTATTACCACCCCCTGAAGAGGAGGCGGTGGACTCGATGTCACCATAGCTTTCAGGATAACGGAACTCTTGACCTACTGAAATAGTGGCACGTTTGCCAGAGAGCACCGTTACTTTAGGTGCGCTCATTAAATCGGTACCTGTCTTACGGGAAAGAGCACGAATTGCGAGATTTGCATTGTAGCTGTGTAATTGACCGATCGCACTCTTTATAAAAGTAGAGGCGGAAACATCATTCGCATAATCGATTGTTGCTGGTAAATTAGGTGGAACAACTGGGAAGTTCTGTTTCCTGGATAATGGCTCTCCGCTTGAGTCTAAAACGTTAGCCCCATCAGAATCGATTACTCTCTCAGAAATATTAATGCTGCTTTCTTCACCTGAAACACTAAAAGCACTTGAAAGAGATCGCATACTAAGGTCTGCAACTGTCGTTCCGTTCTGTGTAACGGTCCAATCAAAACCAAGCTCTTCTAAATCATTTTGAGCGACTTCGAGGAATTTCGCTTCAATTTCAACCTGCTTCACTTCACTGTAATTACGAAGAATTGCGCGCATACGGTCAAGGTTCTGACGCGTTTGTGTAACGATCAATTGCTCACCATCGAAGGCAATGGATGCTCCAGGAAGCTCGAAGTTAACCCCTGCTCGTTGGAAGAACGCTTGGAGTGCTTCAGTCTTCTCATTAGCAGAAGGCGCTGAACCACCCGATGGCCCTGCGCTAGGCGCAAACGGATCAATCGCCACCGAAGATGCAGAATTATCTCCGAAACCAGTTAAACGAATGACTGTACCCGCTGAGATGGGGAAGAATTCCGTAACTGTACTTTGACCGCCTTCAGGACCGAAACTAGGTGCAACGGTCACTGCATCCGAGCCTACCTCATAAGTAAAGTTCACTTGTTGCGTAACGAATTGTAAAATACGATCGAGGCTCAAGTTACGAAGGCTGATGTTGACTCTAGGGTTGGTGTTGTTCGGGTTGAAGAGAACTACAATGTTCACCCCCTCACCTGCAGGATCGTATTGAAGCGACAATTCAGAAAGCGTTTCAATGGCACGTGTTAATTCCATGCCTGAGAAATTAACCTGTGGAATCACAATGCTGTTCAGCTTGCGTTGAGTAGAGCTATCTGCGTTGTCTCCAACATTCTCTGATGCAGATACATCAAAAACCTTTGGACGCTCCCACTGCTGCTCAACCTCGGTAAGCATTTGTGCGCGCGTCTTATAAAGATTTGCTTTTTGAATGCCTCCTAATACCTCTGCAACTTTTTGAGAATAGAATTTCGCTTCCGCATTGTTGGGTGAGCGCGCTTCAACCTCCTTGAAAGTAGCACTGGCACCGTCGTAATCTCCGTTAAGGAATTGCGCACGGCCCCGTAATAAAAGTTCTTCCACGATTTCCGCGTCCGCTGCAAATTTTGGACTCACGGCAGCGATATCAATATACGCAGGATTGTTTGCTTTGCGCTCAAGCGAAGACTCTAAACGTCCCGCAGCACGCGATTCACCTCCCGCAGCACGATAGGCATCTAGGCTGCTTTGTGCACCTTCTAGGTCGCCTTCAGCTTCCTGCGCACGAGCTTCCTTGAGTAGCGCATCGACTACATCTTCCACCTCTTCTTGAACAGCTTCTTGAGCAACTTCTGCCTCCATTTCTGTTTCCATTTGCCCGTTAATGGATGCGAGCACGCGCTGTGCATTGGTGTCGTTAGGCGAAATACGAATCAATTCTTCAGCTTTTTCCTTCGCAAGACTGGTATCTCCAGAGTCACGCGCACGAAGTGCTTCTGCCATCAAGCGTACTTTGTCTGAGGTGTCTTGTGCCTCAGCGTAAGATGGAAAAGTTAATAGAGAAGTAGCAACGAGTCCCGCCATGAGGGCTGTAGACATGAAGCTGTGAACTTGGAGGTGTTTTTTCATGATTTTAGTTAGCATTAAATAAGTGAATTTTAAAGGTTAGGATTTTTTAAAACATTGAATCGAATGGATTCGCATTAGTGGCATCATCGACCCCATTATCGGAGGAAGACTCTTCGGAGTCATTCTCAACGGCAACAGAGAGCGTTTTCATTTCTTGGTCATAACTGTCATCTAAATGGTCTTTCAAAATATCAATGGTGGCGTCATTGAGGTCTATTTTCGCAAGCGTAAAGTCGCCCAGATCCGTCGAAATCGAATCACCAATCACTTTTGGCTTCCATTCAATCGTAGGATCTTCATCCGATCGCACTACGATCGAAACGCCGTTCGTGTAAAGAATCTGACCATGCGTCAGAATTACTTCCTTGCTTGTGCGACTATCTAAAAGGGTTGCTGTGGCTAATTTAGTAATGCTTCCATCATCACCAAAGACCCGTTTAATCTGAAAGTCCTTCACTTCAAACTGCGCAGCTGCATTCACCTCACCCACGCGGACACGGAGGTTATCGTCAGTCTCTTGATCGACTACTAGCAAGAGGCTTTTGGAGGCATCCTTAAAATCTTCTTCGATGTATCCAACCAATTGCAAGCGGTAGAGCGCACGACTCAATTCGGCAAGATACACACCATAGGGAACATCAGGGGCAGGCGTCCATCCCTCACTTACCCACTCACCTGTATCCAAGTTGATGTAGATCTTTGGCGGCGTAAAAACATCATAGATCCACCCTGTCGATTGCTCCGAAGCCTCTGCCCAAGTCGCCTCAGTGGTATCAAATTTCGGTAGTG
>CBFHPQ010000045.1:0-11545 GCA_965657865.1 Coraliomargaritaceae bacterium
GGAGACCTAGAGCGCAAGCGAGTTTTACCTGTTCTGATTCACGGAGATGCCGCTATTGCTGGACAAGGCATCGTGTCTGAGGTATTCAATTTTTCTCAGCTTGGAGGCTACCGCACGGGTGGAACGATTCACATTGTGGTTAACAACCAGATTGGATTCACCACTAGCCCTCAGGATGCACGCTCGAGTCTCTATTGTACCGATGTAGCTAAGATTGTAGAGGCGCCGATTTTTCACGTTAACGGAAATGATCCGCTTGCAGTTATTGCAGCAATGGAAACTGCTTTTGATTACCGCCAAGCCTTTGGTTGTGACGTGGTGATTGATATGTACTGCTGGCGCAAGCACGGCCACAATGAGTCGGACGAGCCCGCATTTACCCAACCCGTTCTCTATAAAACTATTTCGAGCATGCCTCCTATTGGGAAGTCCCTGGCTGAGCGTTATGTTGCAAGCGGGGAATTCACCCAAGATGAAGTCGATGCCCTCGAGCAAAAATACACCGCGCGACTAGAAACTGCATTTGAAACCGCAAAATCTCAGGAGAGCGATACCCCTCTCAATCCATTTGAGGATTCTAGCGCAGTTGAGCAAGCGCCTTACAATTTCAAGGGCTATGAAACGAAGGTTTCTCACAAACGATTGCATCACATCGTTAAAAAACATACTGAGTTCCCCGAGGCATTTAATGTAAATCGTAAGGTCAAGCGCCAGATGGCTGCTCGTTTGAAATCTTTTGAAGATGACACAGGCATTGACTGGGGACTTGGCGAAGCTTTAGCGTTTGGCAGTTTACTAATGGAGGGCACACCGGTGCGCATCAGCGGGCAGGATTCAAAGCGCGGAACATTCAGTCACCGTCATGCCGTGATCTATGATGAAGAAACACGAGAGCGATATTGCAACTTGCTAGATTTAGGCGAAGACCAAGCGCAGTTTTGTGTTCACAACTCCCTTCTATCTGAAGCGGCCGTACTCGGATTTGATTACGGCTACTCGCTAGACTATCCCCAAATGCTATGCATCTGGGAGGCGCAGTTTGGAGATTTCGTTAACGGTGCTCAGGTAATTATAGATCAGTTTATTACCAGCAGTGAATCTAAGTGGGGTCGTTTAAGCGGAATCGTAATGCTTCTGCCGCATGGGTACGAGGGGCAAGGCCCCGAACACTCCTCGGCGCGTCTTGAACGTTTCTTACAGTCCTGCGCGGAGAACAACATTCAAGTTTGTAATCTAACAACCCCTGCTCAACTCTTCCACCTATTGAGACGTCAAATGAAGCGTGCTTTCAAAAAGCCCCTCATTATCATGTCGCCCAAAAGCCTTCTCAGACACAAAGAATGTGTTTCAAAAATCAAAGATTTTACCGATAATGAATTCTGGTCGTTCTTGGATGATAGCGAAGTAACCAAGAAAAATACGAAGCGCCTCATTCTTTGTTCAGGTAAAATTTTCTATGATCTCAAGAATTATCGCACCGAGAATGCGATAAAAGACTCCGCGATTATCCGCGTTGAACAGTTTTATCCCTTCAACTCTGAACTGATAAAAAAGATCATAAACAAATATCCTGAGTCGGTAGAGATTGTTTGGTGCCAAGAAGAACCAAAAAACATGGGCGGTTGGAGCTTTATATCATCCCGCCTAACAGAACTCCTAGGGCGCACAATTCGATATGCGGGGCGTCGCAGTTCTGCCAGCCCAGCAGTTGGTTGCCTTGCGAAACATAAGCATGAGCAAAACAAACTTATTAAAACAGCTTTCGACAAATAATTTAAACCGGCTAAAACTACTATGGCAACCGAAGTAATCATACCCGCAATGGGTGAATCAATAAGTAGCGGAATTCTTGCTGCTTGGCACGTTAAAGAGGGAGACTTCGTCAATGAAGGTCAGGCTCTCTTCGAGTTAGAAACTGACAAGATAACTTCGGAGGCAAACGCCGAGGTTTCAGGCGTTATTTCAATCAAAGTAGAAGTCGATGCTGAGGTAGAGATTGGTCAAGTGGTCGCGGTGATTGATGAAAGCTCTAGCGCACCTGCGGGCGATGCACCTGCAAAAAGTGAAAGCGTTGCAGAAACTCCAGCTCCTGAGGAAAGTCCAGAACCTGTTGAAATAAATTCTGGCAAGGAACATCAACTTTCACCAGCAGCTCGGAAAGCTGCGGTAGAGAGCGGAGTTGACACGAAAGAAATACAAGGAAGTGGAAAAGATGGACGGGTCACAAAAGGCGATATTTTAAAAACGGCAGCGACCACTGCTTCGACTCCAGCGACCACACCCACAACCACAACCGCAAGTGTGCCTGCTCCTATCCCTTCAACTCAGCCTGCTGGAGATAACAGTGAGCGAGAAACTCGCAAGAAGATGAGTCCTCTTCGCCGCAAGATTGCTGAGCATTTGGTAAATGCGACGCAAGAAGCAGCAATGCTCACAACTTTTAATGAGGTTGATATGAGTGCAATTATGAAGCTTCGCAAAACGCATCAAGAAGCGTTTGTTGATGCACATGGCATTAAGCTTGGCTTCATGTCTTTTTTCACTAAGGCAGTTACTCACGCACTTCAAGCAGTTCCAGAAGTCAATGCACGCATTGAAGGCGACAGCATCGTTTCTCAGAACTATTACGATATCGGTGTCGCGGTCGGCACGCCTAAGGGATTAATGGTTCCCGTTATACGAGATTGTAATTCGAAAAATTTTGCCGAAATCGAGAAAGACATCTTGGGTTATGCACAATTAGCAAGAGACGGAAAAATTCAACTCCACGATCTTGAAGGTGGCGTATTTACGATTTCAAATGGCGGCATCTATGGCTCAATGTTGAGCACTCCGATTATCAATCACCCACAACCAGCCATCTTAGGGCTTCACAATATCCAAGAACGCCCAGTTGTTCGAAATGGTGAAATCGTGGCACGTCCCATGATGTATTTGGCCCTTAGTTATGATCACCGCTTAATTGATGGTAAAGAGGCAGTCACCTTCCTCGTCAAAATTAAAGAGGCAATCGAAGATCCTAGTCGTCTATTATTTGGCATTTAATTTTAAGCTTCCCACCACCACAAGAAAATGTCTGAAGACAAAACATTTGACGTAATCATCGTAGGATCCGGTCCCGCTGGATATGTTGCTGCAATTCGCAGTGCTCAACTTGGTTTTAAAACTGCTTTAGTTGAAAAAAATAAACACTTAGGAGGTACTTGCTTAAACGTGGGTTGTATTCCAAGCAAAGCACTCCTCCACTCTACTGAGATGTATCATTTCGCATCTCATGGAGCAGAAGCACACGGAATTTCTCACAAAGATCTCAAGATTGATATTAAGCAATTGATGTCTAAGAAATCTGCGACCGTAGATCAGTTACGCGCAGGTATCGTGCACTTGATGAAGACCAACAAGATTCAAGTCTTTGAAGGACTGGGGAGTTTAATTGGAGGCAATCAAGTCAGTGTTACAGGTGCTGCGGAAGAAACGCTGAGCGCAAAACATATCATAATTGCCACAGGATCTCGAAGCATTGAGCTCCCGTTTTTGCCCTTCGATGGAGAGACTGTCGTGAGTAGCGATCAAGCAATTGCATTTGAAGAAATTCCAAAAAAGATGGCAGTTGTTGGTGCAGGAGCGATCGGGCTTGAACTTGGATCCGTATGGGGACGCCTTGGAGCGGAAGTAAATGTTGTTGAATTCCTTCCAGCCATTGCGGCGGGCTTTGATAAAGATATTTCTAAAATGGCTGAACGATTTTTCAAGCAACAAGGCTTGACCTTCCATCTCGGGACAAAAGTCACAGGGGTTCAGAAAACCAAGAAAGGGGTCATTTTGAACGCTAAAAAGGGAGACAAAGCGATTGAATTTGAAGCTGATAAAATATTAGTAGCGGTCGGTCGTTGCCCTAATACCGAAGGTCTTGGATTGGATGCAGTCTCAATAACATGCGATGCCAAAGGTCGCATTCCAGTGGATGCAAATTACCAAACATCTGCGCCAGGCATTTATGCAATTGGAGATGTAATTGCAGGCCCGATGCTTGCGCACAAAGCGGAGGAAGAAGCAGTTGCCTGTATTGAGCTCATTGCAGGGCAGGCAGGGCACGTCAATTATGACCTCATTCCAAACGTCATTTATACCGAACCCGAAATTGCAAGCGTAGGGCTGACTGAAGCAGCTGCTAAAGAACAAGGCATTCAATACAAAGCAGGTAAATTTAATTTCATGGGCAACGGGCGTGCCATTGCTACAGATGCAACTTCCGGATGCGTCAAAGTAATTGCAGACGCTGAAACGGATCGACTTTTAGGAATACAAATCATTGCTAAAAGTGCGTCTGAATTAATTGCTTCTGCAGTTGCACACATGGAATATGGAGGGAGCGCAGAAGATCTCGCTCGGACCGTACATGCGCATCCTACCCTAAGTGAAGCAATGAAGGAAGCTGCGCTCGCAGTGGACGGCAATGCTTTGCATGGATAAAAGTCTTAAGAAATAAACGATTTTTATAGGAAGATTTTTGTTGCTGTGTAAGGGTTCGGGCTCGACCATTATACAAATCGAACTTTTATATTTTTAAATCGACTGTATGACAAACCGCGAAAAATTTTCTGGAGTATTTACTGCGCTCGCAACCCCCATGAGAGATGGGGCGGTTTCCTATGAAGATCTTGAGGCACTTGTTGCGCATCAACTGGAAGGCGGCATCAACGGATTGGTTTCGGTCGGGACAACTGGCGAATCCCCAACACTTGATAAAGAAGAACACATCCAAGTCATTCGCTCGACAGTCCAAGCAGCCAATGGAAGCGTTCCAGTTTACGCAGGTACAGGCTCAAATTCGACTGCAGAGGCCGTTTACTTAACAAAACAGGCAGAGTCAGCTGGTGCTGATGGATTCTTAGTCGTCGCTCCCTATTATAATAAGCCAAACGACGCAGGACTTTATCAACATTTTAGTCAAATTGCGGCGGCAACGGAAAAACCAATAATTCTATATTCCATTCCCTCTCGCTGTGGAATTGAGATTTCAGTGGATGTGACTGCTCGGCTTTTCGAAGCCTACCCACACGTCTGTTGCATGAAGGCCGCTGAAGGATCCTGCGATAAGGTGTCTCAGTATGTGCGCACACTGGGTTCTGATTTCGCGGTCATGAGCGGAGACGACGCGTTGACGCTACCCTTTATGTCTGCGGGCGCGTCTGGAGTCATAAGCGTGGCTTCAAATTTAGTAGTGGAACCGCTTGTTAAGATGGTTCAAGCGGCTAATGCAAACGATTTTGATACGGCACGGGAGATCTTCCTAAAGTTCTACCCTTTCTTCAAAGCTATCTTTGTAGAACCCAACCCAATACCTATAAAGTATGCGCTTCGACGCGCTGGTATCATTCAGTGCGACTCTGTTCGCCTCCCGCTTGTTTCCTTAGATGCATCCAATCAGGATTTAATTCATTCATTGATGGATACTTTAGATATAAGTTAATACCGTAGCCCTAATTTAATATGCCATTGAAAATTTTACTCAACGGAGCTCGCGGACGCATGGGGCTTGCCATTACTGAAATTGCAGAAGCGCACAGTGCAACTATTACCCAAGCTTGTGATGCAGGTGACGATCCCTCGATAGGCATTTCAGAATGTGATGCTATTATCGATTTTAGTTTTCATGAAGTGACTCCTAGCATCGCTAAGCTAGCGGTGACGCATCAACGCCCGCTTGTAATTGGAACCACTGGGCATACCGCCGAAGAACGAACTGCTATTTTAAAAGCAACCGAGTCAATCCCCGTTGTATGGGCAGGTAATTACTCAGTGGGAATCAATACTCTCAATTACCTAACGCGGAAAGCTGCCGAAATATTAAACGAAAATTATGAAGCGGAAGTGCTAGAAATGCACCATCACCACAAAAAAGATGCTCCAAGTGGAACCGCGGCACGCTTACTCGAAATCTTACAAGCTGCCTATTCGCTTGACGATTCTCAACTTGTACATGGCCGAGAAGGATTGATTGGAGCGCGCCCTAAAAATGAGATTGGGGTACACGCGCTTCGTGGAGGCGATATTGTAGGTGAGCATACCGTTTTCTTTTGTGGCCAGGGTGAACGCATTGAGCTGACCCACCGAGCAACGGATCGAGCCATATTTGCGCAAGGAGCCCTGCGAGCTGCGCATTGGGCAACAACCCAAAAAGCAGGTCTTTACGATATGGAAGCGGTATTAGGCCTGAGTGATTAAACACCCATGATCGCTCGACTTAAAGGAATTGTAATTGAAAGCACGCCCTTGCTTTGCGTGTTAGATGTTAATGGCATCGGTTACGAGGTGCATGTTCCTGTAACTACTGCCGAAAAAATCCCCGCGCTGGGCGAATCCGCCACACTCAAAATTTACTCCGTATACCGTGAAGACAGCGCTACTCTGTACGGATTTGCCACCAATGAGGAACGCGATTTTTTCAAATTATTAGTTGAACGTGTTTCGGGCATAGGACCTAAAATTGGAATCAGTATTTTAAGCCGTATGTCGGTTGAATTGCTTCAAAACGCAATCGTCAGTTCTGACATTGCCTTGCTCTCTAAATGTCCTGGCATTGGACGCAAAACCGCAGAACGTCTCGTTATTGAACTCAAAGACAAACTATATCCAAGCAACGAAGGAAAAAGTAACGGAACACCTATCGCGGGTTCAACTTCTGCTACAATGCCCCAAAGTCCATTTCAAGATGCCGTTGCCAGCCTAATTACATTGGGCTATAAACCAGCAGAAGCTGATAAACTTGTACGCAAGGCAAGTAGCTCGCTTGGCAGCGATGCGACCTCCGAGAGTTTAATTCGTACTGCCCTTAGCTAGATTACTACTTTTGGTAATCGACCAATGCGCTTTTGAAAGCACCCTTTGAAGGCTTGTTCATCCTATTCGAAGGTAAAGGTAGTTGAAGCGTTTGAGAGGATGGGAATATTTTGGACTGCCTTTGAATTTTGTTAAGATTCAACTCTGCCACTCGATGATTTACTAATTTGAGCTCTTCGATCTGGATTGCTTCGTCGGTCTGCAAAGCTTTTGGATCAATTGACTTTAAAGATGCCAAGCGCTTGTCAGAATCAGGATTCAAACCTTGCAAGCGCAAATAAGCTGCCAAACTCATTCCATCCTGAAGCCGTTCCGGATCTTCACTTTTAGCAAGGAGCTCCGTGCCATTTGTCTTTGAAACTTTGTTAAGATCTTCGCTTAAAAAAGGAGGGCACTCGTGATTAGACTCATCATGTAATAAACATGGCAGAAGAAAAGCAATGCCCAGGAGTGCGCAAGAAACTGCCGCCATCCCAATCAGACATCTTAATTTAAGGTAGGATTTACTAAAGTCTTTTGGCTGTAAAATCTCAGGATCGAGCGCCATTTGCGCCGCATTGTGCAAGCGACAAGCATTTTGAAAGGACTTTAAACGTCTTGGGTCATCGGCGATGAGTTGAGCCAATTCAGCATTCTGTGCATCGGTTAATTCACCATCCAAATGCAAATTAACTAAATCATTGAAAGCTTCGTCCTTCATGAAAAATCAGCACCCATTAATTGCCTTAGATTCTCACGAGCTCGTGCGATACGGCTCTTAACCGTACCTACGCTTAAATCTAATTCACTTGCAATTTCTTCGTAGGAATAATTTCGAACGTTTCTTAGAACCAAAACCTCTCGATGCTTTGCATTCAATTGATTCATACAAAGCGAGACCTGATCAACAAACTCTTGCGTAACGCTCGCCTCTGCTGGATTTTCACTTTTGCTAGGGAGTAAGCTTTCTATAGTAAAGTCACTGCCCTCTTTAAGAGGTTGATCAAAAGAAACTGATTGATCCCGCTTGCGCCTAAACCAATACCAGTAGCGGTTGTGCGCCAAATTAGTAGCTATCTGATACAGCCAAGTTGAAAATGAAGCATCCCCACGAAAATTCTCTAACCCTCGGTGCGCACGAATGAAGGCATCTTGTGTAACCTCCTCTGCGTCTTGTTTATTTTTCAAGAGTTGTAAGACACGCGCAAAAATACGATCCCAATAACGATCCACCATTTGATTATAGGCAGCCACATCGCCACCTTTAACCCGTTTTATTATGGCATCATCTGAAAGTGACATATCTGTATTAGACTGCATTTATATAGTAGTTTACAATAACATTAGATCAACGCAACCGCATTTTAGTTCCTCTAAATAAAATAAAACACAAATGCCGCAAGTCGTTGATTTACAATGATAAAAGATTCATTTAACCACTTCTGAAAAGTATTTAGCGGAAAAATTCTAGGGATTTGGAGTTGCTGGATCTATCCAGAGTGTGTTGTCCGCTTCAACACGAAAGAACTTTTTGTCCGTACTCATGCCATCATTAATCAAATAACTCATAGGGTCACCGGAACCTCTAAGATTCGTTGCTTCAGTCCAATTCTGCAAATCCGAGCTCTCTTTAATGGAATAACGTCGACCCTCAACAGTCTGAAAATCAACCCGCACATCGTCTTCACTTAAAGCCTCGAAATCTGAACTATATTTGGGATGTTCTTTCTGGTAAACCCGAATGTAATCAACGCGATATTCCGTAGACGCTGGCAAATTATCAACGTTACCGCCTCCAGTGCCACCAATCGCTAAATTCAACCACAGTAACTGACCAAATGTCTGAAAAGGAGCAACTCCAGGATTCGAGTACGCATCCGGAAAGTTTAGAGTCGCAGGATTAAAAGTATTTAACAGCTCTCCATCCATATAGATTGCCGCAAAGTCCGGTTCCCATACTAGTACCCACACATGATACGCATTGACCCAATCTGCGGGATAGTTACTTACAGGAACACTTACACCGTCCCAGTAAGGTATATAACGACCGCTATAAGCAGTTGCAAAATTCGCGTAGATACGACCGCCGTAATTTTCCATAATATCAATTTCTCCTGTAGAGGGCCACTCACCATTCCCTACAGTCCATATTGCAGGCCATGTCCCGGGTAGGTTAGTCACCTTTGCACGGCATTCGATTTTACCGTAAAGAAAATCAAATGAATCAATGGACTGAATACTGCCAGAAGTCCAATATGCATACGAACGACTCTCTCGCCAATTGGATTGTGGCGCACTTGGATCATAATTTGGATTCGCAATCTGTTCGCGCTGCGCGGTAATCACCAGATCACCGTTTGATTGAGTTAAGTTTTCGGCGCGATAATACTGTTTTTCCTCATTGCGCTTAAACCCAATTTCGGGCTTCCATTTAGTTAAGTCAATTGCGCCTTCACTATTAAATTCGTCGCTAAAAATAAGTTGATACTCGCCCGCAGCACGCTTGAGTGGCACAAAATCAAGCCCTGGAGAAATTAAACTCAAATCATCCGCATACACCATACTCGCGTTCCCGATGTTATTATAAATGAAACAAGTAGCGGTGGTAACTCCATCCCCGGTAACAAATTTGACCGCCTCTTGTTTATAAGTTGAACTCTCAAAAATTTGATTAATTTGGGGATTACCGTAATTTTTGACTCCAATAATGGCACTGCCTCCCTGAGTCTTCACAAAGGCGCTAAAGGTGTAAGCAGTATTAGGAGTCAGCCCAGTAATAATGCGTTCATATCCTCCTCCAAAATTAGGATCCGATTCACTCAACCTTGCGGCATACAAACCCGAATTCACATCGCTCATTACGACTTCAGAGCCACCCCATAAAGCAGTGGATGCACCTAATTCGAAATCTGCATCTGGCAGAGCTTTGATGACCTCTTTAATTGTAAATCGGTCAACATGACTTTCTGAAAAAGAAGATGTTGCAGCCGCATCAATTTGATTGGTTCGAATTGCAGGTGCGAGGCCAGCAGCTTGATAAGTAGCAACATCTTCGACTAAATAAGCAACGCTACCAATACTTGAATTCGTTGAAAGATCGATAACTTCTAAATTAATATAAAACCAACCAGCACTTGAAGTTCGAGTGATCTCCATTCGTAGCTCAAACCAATTTGTAACGGTATTTTCGCCCGTATAAGCGTCCGCCAAGGGAATTGATACAAAATTAGAACTTGAACCAAATCGTAAAGTATTATCCCCAGCCAAACTTACCTCTACTTTAAGCGCTGGAACCGGTTGACCTGAATTAAGAGTGTTATCGGATATGCCGAATGCGAAGACTATTGCCGATGATGGAGTAGTTACTCGCCCTGCTCCGCGCCAAACCGCCTCGATAGCGAGCGTTTCCTCTACCTCTAAGTACGATGCTAAATTTGAATAATTTAAAGCACGTCGCCATTCGAGATTCGTACTGATGTAACCAATACCCGCAGTGTCATTCGCAATCCAGCCTGACTGCGCCCCCCAGTTAACAACCCCGTTTAATTCTCCACCTTCACTATGCCCCGTTCGAACGGTGAAATCATCGTTGAGAAGTTGAGCATTTAAATGACAAAAAAATACCGCTGTTACAGAAAGGGTAGCGAGTAAACGTAAGGGTAATAGTTTAAACATAATAATAGTAGGTATAATGCATACATTACTCGAAATCTTTACACGTGGAAAGTCGTAAGTTTAGTAAAAGCTCAGTATCGCAAAGATAAGACAACAAAAACTGAACTTTTATCTTAAAATGAGCAGTCTACCGAGATAGGGTATAAAAAAGCGACCCCTACCAGAATAGAGATCGCTTTAAAAGTTTTGGTAGGTGGTCGGGGACTCGAACCCCGAACCAATTGATTAAAAGTCAACTGCTCTACCGATTGAGCTAACCACCCTCAAAAGCAAATGAAAAAATAGGACGGTTGCGCTGGTGTCAAGAACAGGGAGCTAATCTAGAGAAAAACTATCCGACCGCATTGATCGCAGAAATGAGGCTCATTTGCGTCGTGAACCGCACGAGCAACTTCATTGGATACACGCAAATGGCACCCTTCGCATTGGTGGTTTTTAATTTGGGTCACATAAGGTGGGCGTTTACTCAGTTTGCGCACTCTATCATAATGATCCAGATACGTACCATCTGCGTCAGAGCGAGCATTCGATAGCGCCTTTATCGAAGCATCTATATTTGCCTTAATGGTTAACTCACGGCCATCGAGTTGCTCAATAAGTAATCTCTGAGTCTTAATACGCTCCTCAATTTCGGCCTTAGCTGCATCATAAGCAACCTGTTCCCCATCAATTTCTATCATCAATTTAATTTCTGAATCCTCGAGTTCCGAAATAGACGCTTCCGCTTGCTCAATTTGTTGCGTAAGCGCTTTATACTCCTCATTTTTCTTAACCTCCAGCTGCAAAGTGCGGTACTTCTGAATCGCAGACTCTTGGGATTTCACTTGATTATCCAAGTCATTACGCGCTACTTCTTTCGCCTTTAAATTCTGACGCGCTAATTCAATGTTTTCCTCCTCCGCCTTAATCTTAGATTCTAAAGCCGCACGTTCTTTGGGAATACGCGTCAATTCGAGCTCAACTTTTTGGAGTTTTACGTCACGATCCTGGACGACTAATAACTTTTCGATTTGCGACTTAGAGTGAAGGCGTCCATTGTGGACGGTTC
>CBFHPQ010000046.1:0-11364 GCA_965657865.1 Coraliomargaritaceae bacterium
GGCTCAAAGCAACTGTGCGTAACGTTGCAACGTCCACCGCCTGAGATCTTTACTTTTTGTAAGAATCGTTTCCCTTTTTCGTAGAGCGTGATCTGTGCATGGGGGTTGGATTCCGCGGCGGTGAGGGCGGCGAAGAATCCAGCTGCGCCGCCTCCAATAATGGCGATGGTGCGTGGCTCTGATGCGGGATTGGGCATACTTTTAGGGTGGGATTAAAATTGGATTTGGCGATTCTAATTGCGTGTGCGGGATAATGCAGCTTACTTCGATGCTTTTTTGGTTTCGGCCATCCGCATAATTGTAACTAACACATCCTGTGATTCATCTTATTTATCGAAAATTTGGCAATCGTTTACACGCCAAAGATGACCTGCTTTCAGGTCTCACTGTTGCTTTGGCGCTTGTGCCTGAGGCTGTGGCTTTTGCCATAATCGCGGGTGTTCCGCCTTTGGTGGGGCTCTATGCTGCCTTTATGGTGTGCTTGATCACGGCTGTTGCAGGCGGTCGCCCGGGGATGATCTCAGGGGCGACGGGTGCGCTGGCGGTGATCATGGTGGGGCTTGTGAAAATGGGTAATGATCGAGGGCTTGAGCTTGGGCTAGGAGACAATGCAGGACTGCAATATCTTTTTGCGGCGGTCATTGTAATGGGTGTGATTCAAATCGCTTGTGGTGCATTTAAGCTCGGTCGTTTTGTGCGTCTCATTCCACAGCCTGTGATGTTTGGATTTGTGAATGGTTTGGCGATTGTGATCTTCATGGCTCAGTTCCCGATGTTTACGGCTGCGCCTACTGAGAGCGGCGCCGCATGGCTAACGGGCACGTAGCTTGGGCTCATGCTCGGTTTGGTGTTTTTAACGATGTTTATCATTCATTTCTTGCCTAAGCTTACGACGCAGGTGCCGTCTTCGTTGGTGGCGATTGCAGTGGTGAGCTTTATCGTGATCGGGATCAATATCGATACTTTAGTAGTGGGGGATATGTCGAGTATTGGAGGTGGCTTGCCTTCGTTGGTGTCGTTTACCATTCCGCTCAACTGGGACACTCTGATGTTTATTCTTCCGTTTTCGTTTATCTTGGCGGCAGTGGGATTGATTGAATCGCTCATGACTTTAACTCTGATCGATGAATTAACGGAGACTCGCGGAAAAAGTAATCGCGAATGTTTGGGTCAGGGCTTGGCAAATATCGTGACGGGATTTTTTGGCGGCATGGGCGGTTGTGCGATGATTGGACAAAGTATTATTAACATTCGTTCGGGGGGTCGGGGTCGGCTTTCTGGCATTGCGGCGGGCGTGTTCTTGTTGGTCTTTATTTTGTTCGCGAGTCCATTAATTGAGCGTATTCCATTGGCGGCGCTCACGGGGGTAATGTTTATGGTGGTTGTCGGTACCTTTGAATGGTCGAGTTTCCGTATTCTTCAAAAGATTCCCAAGACCGATGCCTTTGTACTAGTGCTTGTTTCTGGGGTGACGGTGGTGACGCACAATCTCGCGCTCGCGGTGATCTCTGGCGTGATCGTTTCCGCTTTAGCTTTCGCTTGGAAATCTGCGCATCATATTCACCGTGACAGCGAAGTGCGGCCCGATGGTTCAAAAGTTTATAATCTACACGGACCGCTTTTCTTTGGATCGGTTACCGAATTTAGCACAGGCTTTAATCCAAATTCCGATCCTGAAGAAGTGACTATTGATTTTAAAGACTCGCGGGTTTGGGATCACTCGGGCTTAGACGCAATTCATAAACTTGCTGAGCGTTATCGTACTGCGGGTAAGACCTTGCACTTACAGCACATCAGCCCCAATTGTCGCGAATTACTTAGCAGAGCTGGAAGTATGGTGGATATTATTATTCTACCCGATGATCCAACTTACCAAGTCGCGAACATAAAACTGCCTGATTCGGAAAAGGCTTAAGGAGTTTAGAGCTTTTTCAGAGAATCAAAAGTCGCCCTTTTGGGGGGTCGATATCATGAAGTAGGCAGAGGACTGTTATTTTAAGGAAGATTAAATGTTTTAACTTGTCTCAGACTGAGACAAACCAAAGACCCGCAATCACTTCTCATCCTGCATAAAAAAGCCCCTTTGAATAAAGAGGCTAATTTAAATGGCACACCTGTAGGGACTTGAACCCCAAACCTCCTGATTCGTAGTCAGGCGCTCTATCCAATTGAGCTACAGGTGCATTAAAATTTAAAGGCTAGAAGTTGTTCGTTTATTGAGTTTTAATCAAGGATAAGTTTAAAGAAATTCTTTGGCGCTTGAGTTTATAAAAAACGGAGCCAATAAACTGCGCTCACCGCAACAAGTCCGAGGGCTAATAAAATCCAGTAGATTCTTGAAGCACAACAGGGCTTGCGATTGATCAACGCAATGAGCGCGCCCAAAAGGACCCAGATAACAAGTTTAATGAGGATCCACGGTTCGGAATAACTGTATCCAAGACGTGCAATCAGTCCAAAGCCTGCAACTAGAATAAGAACGAGTCCAATGCCGCTAGTGATCGAACCAAGTTTTTTAGTACTCGGGCAATCACTTCCGCTCAGTGCGCGTCCAAGGAGCGCACCATAACCGGTGAAGACCATTAAAATTCCAAGAAGGTGTAGTATTTGATAGATTTGGTGAGACATATTATCTGAGCTAAAGATTATCTGGAAAAATGCAAGCTCGAGCGAAGTGCTCGAGCTTGGTAAACGGTTGTCTTGAATTAGATCCTTAGCTTGCCTTAGGAATGGTGGCGGGGATATCTACTTCTTGGGTCGTTTTGCGTTTTACGCGTTCAAGGCGTGAACGACGACGAAGCATGCGGTCTAGTTTGTGAACCATGAGGTCGATTGATTTGTAAGTGTCGTCACTAGCGACTTTAACAATATGATCGTTACCGCGTACCTCTAAATGACCTTTGGCGAGGTATTCCCCTTCGTGCGATTTTTGGTGTGGAGCATACTCGAGCTCCACGCGCATGCGTACGATGTGCTCGTCATGCTCAAAAAGTTTTGTAGCTTTCTCGTGAACCATGTTTTTCATCGCTTCGGTAAGAGTAATGTTTAAGCCAGAGATGATGATTGCTTGTTCTTTCATATTTAGCGTCCTTTCTTGTATGGTTATAGTTGAACGGATACACTTGCACCCGATGCTTCGAAAATGAGCCCACAAAAAAAGCCAAAACCCATAATTTCTTTTGGGGCGAACTCGCCCCAGAAATTTTTAGAACGAATTTCTGTAGTTGTTATTACAGGTGGTTCTTCGGGAATTGGCAGTGCTCTAATCAATGCAATTTTAAATTTAGTGCCCGAGATCCTTGTTTGCAACCTTTCTCGAAAAAAACCTGATTTTTTTAATCAAGCAACGCATCGGCATCGCGCCACTGATCTCTCTAATGCTAATGAGCTCAGCGCTGGAGCGGACTGGGTCTTAGAACAGTTCGAGACGGCGCCTAAAGGCGAAATTTTACTAATTAACAACAGCGGCTTTGGTGATTACGGATCGTTTATAAATGCCGACCGTACGAAACAGCTCAACATGATTGATTTGAATGTTCGTGCGGTAGTAGATTTAACGGCGTATTTAATGCCAAAGCTTTGTGAACGCGGAGGAGTGGTGGTGAATGTTGCTTCGACTGCAGGGTTTCAAGCAACGCCTCAGATGGCGACATATGGTGCGACAAAGGCGTTTGTTTTAAATTGGTCCTTAGCGCTGAACGATGAGTTTAGATGCACAGGAGTACGAGCCTTGGCGGTGTGTCCGGGGCCCACGCGATCCAATTTTTTCAAGGCGGCTGGATTTAAAACTCCTCCGATGCAAAATGGCGGGATGAATGCGGCTTTGGATATGACTGCTGAGGAAGTTGCGCAGTTGACCTTAAGTGCATTGGCAAAGAATAAAGTTTTATTGGTGACGGGTTGGAAAAACCAAATCATTGCGTGTCTAAATCGCTTTGTTTCAAAAGTCACTTGTGCGCGGATTGCAGGCGGTGCGATGCGTAAGTTGCGCCTCGAACAATTTCAAAATTCAAAAACCGATATCGAAGGAGATACGAATGCCTGATTCAGAAATTTCAGATCCCGATGCACCTTTGGTGGATCCAGGCGAATTGCCCGAATGGATTGTACGTGAAGACGCGGATCTTCTAGTGGTTAATAAACCCGGTTGGTTGGTATGCCATCCTTCGAAAAATGGACCGTGGTCGAGTTTGGTGGGTGCCGTTCGGGAATATTTGCAGGCCGATAAATTGCACCTTGTGGCACGGCTAGACCGTGAAACAAGCGGCTTGGTGATTTTTGCGCGGCGTCCAGCAGTCGCGCGCAAATACCAAATGGCGATTCAAGAGCGGCGAGTGCGCAAATCCTATCTTGCGATTCTGGAAGGTGAACTCACTGAGGCGGTGACTGCAGACCAAGCAATTGGGCGACGCAAGAGCGGCGGGCCAGTGCACGTGAAAAACGAAGTACGTTTGCATGGTGGTGGGCAAGATGCTCTAACCATTTTTGAGCCCGTAGCAACGGGAGGGGGTTACAGTATCGTGCGAGTACTTCCGCATACGGGGCGCAAGCATCAGATTCGAGTGCATGCAGATTACATTGGGCATCGAGTGGTGGGTGATAAGCTGTACGGACCCGACGAAAGGTATTACCTTGAATTCATTGAACACGGATTTACCGAACGTTTAGCGAGTTTATTGCCATTAAAACGACAGGCCTTGCACTGCCATCAATACATTTTTGATTTTCCAGAAGGAGAGGCGGTCTTTACCGCACCGCTCGCTCCTGATTTAGAAGCGTTTGTTTCGGAAACTATGCACTTAAACGCTATAGAGCTTTTTAGAGAATAAACCAAATAAGAAGCACTTGAAGTAGTCCAATAATGAAGCCGAGTAGAGCGCCGAGGCGTTCAATGGTACGGAATTCTCGTTTGGCGACTTGGTTGACGATGGCTTCAAGGCGCTCGAGGTCGAATGCGGCAATATTATCTTCAATCATTTGCTTAAGATTGACGGAGCCTTCAAAGCGAGTGGCGACTTTTTCCATGAGAGGAGCGGCTTCTTTTTTGATTTCGGCAGCGGCAATAACTTCAAAATTAGCGAGGAGTCCGTCGTTGATAAATCCTCCAATGAGGGGAATCGCTTGGAGTTGAGGCCCGATGCGTTCCCAGACGAGGGTTTTAGTAGCTGCCTCGAGATCGGGGCTGAGATCAATTTTTTGAATCTCTTGTTGAATAACATGTTGTTGTAAGATTTCGCGTTCGATGATTTCGGCGGCTTCAGCGGCGAGTTGTTTCTGGCGCCTTGGGATGAGTCCTTGCCATGCAAAACCTCCGAATTGAATCGGTTGGCGTGGATGGAATAACATTTTAATCGCGACCCAATTGGTAAACCATCCGATAGCGGCGGTTAAAAAGGGAGTCAGTGCTAAGAGCAAAAACGAGGCATTCATAAGTGAGTCAGTTGCGAGGCGGATTGGATTAAAATCGTATTCGTGAATACAAAAAAGTCCCCGCGAACGAGGACTTGTTTATTTAAAAATGTAGCAGATTATTCGCTCGGAAGGATGATCTCTTTGGCGGAGAGTCCTTGTTTAATCATTGGCAACACGTGCTCAGTGTGCGGCACAACAACTTCCAGAACGTAAGGGCCATCATGTGCAATCATTTCCTTAATGGCATCGTGGAGATCTTCGCGTTTGATGACGCGACGTCCCGCAACCCCAAAGCCTTCTGAGATTTTTACGAAATCAGGATAGAGCGCGTCGGTATTATCGGGGCTTCCAATGTCGTCTTTATCGCAGAGGATGGTTTGACCACGAACGCTGTCATACATGAGGTCCTCCCATTGAACCACCATTCCGAGGTGTTGGTTATTCAAGATAATGGTCTTGGCGTTGATCTTTTCAATCTTAGCGGTGCCGAGTTCTTGAACGTTCATAAGGAAACATCCATCACCGTCGATATTGATAACGAGACGGTCAGGGCAGGCGACTTTTACACCCAGTGCAGCTGGAAGTCCGAAGCCCATTGTCCCGAGTCCAAGGGAACTAATGTATGTGCGTGGTTCACGGAATTTAAAGAATTGAGCAGCCCACATTTGGTGCTGTCCAACACCTGTTGTAATAATGGCATCGCCCTTCGTGATATCGTAGAGCGCTTCAATTGCTTCCTGCTGGGTGATGTGTTCACCTTTTGCGTAGCAGAAGGGATGTTCTTTTTTCCATTCATCGCAGGTGGTGAGCCATTCCTTAAAGCCCGGAGATTTGAATTTTGATTTTTCCGCAATGGCATTGAGGCGCGATAACGCATGCTTCACGTCGGAATGAATTGGCAGGTCGACGCGTTTATTTTTATTGTGCTCGGAGACATCAATATCGATGTGAATGATCTTCGCGTCGGGCGCAAATTTATCGACTTTACCAGTGATGCGGTCGTCAAAACGCGCACCTGCGCAGATGAGAAGGTCGCTGTCGCAAACTGCCCAGTTCCCCGCAACGGTTCCGTGCATACCAAACCAGTAGAGCGAGAGAGGATGCTCGGCGTCGAATGCACCGAGTCCCATGAGAGTGGATGCGACGGGAATATTGGTAAGCTCAGCGAAAGCACGCAGTTCTTTGTGTGCATCGCCAGAAATAATACCACCGCCAATGTATAAGACTGGACGTTTGGCTTCTGCAATCATCTCGAGCACGGGAGCGAGTTCGGCATCGTTAGCTTTGGGCGCAGTGACGTCATCGTTGTAACCGGGTAGGTCAACTTTGGCGGGGAAAGTAGGTTTGAAGATTTCTTGTTGAACGTCTTTCGGAATATCGATCACAACGGGGCCGGGGCGGCCGGTATTTGCGATATGAAATGCTTCTTTTATGACGCGCGGTAAATCTTCTTTATCGAGGACGAGATACGAGTGCTTAACAATGGGCAGCGTCATGCCATAGAAATCGGTTTCTTGGAAAGCAGCTTTACCAATGAATTGTTGATAGACCTGACCCGTGATCGCAATCAAAGGAATGCTGTCCATAAAGGCGTCGGCAATACAGGTTACTAAATTAGTGGCACCGGGTCCGCTAGTAGCCATGCAGACTGCGGGCTTACCCGTTACACGCGCATGACCGTGTGCCATGAAACCACCGCCTTGCTCGAAGCGAGGCAAGATTGTGCGAATCTGTTTGCTCTTGGTTAAGGCTTGATGGAGCTCAAGCGATGCGCCGCCGGGGTAGGCATACACCACGTCCACGCCCTCGCGTTCAAGCGCGGCGACCATAACATCGGCGCCCTTCATTTCCGGACCTATTTCGTCCTGCTGCGGGAATTCGATGGCTTTTTCTGTTTTCATAATGGGTGTATGTTTTCGTAAAAATTGCGAGTCTGAGTGCTTCGCTTGATTCAGAACCGCTAGATAAGATAGGAAATGGAGGGAAAATCAAGCACGGAAGGGGCTTGCGACTCTCTAAAAATCTGAGCAATTTTCTTAATTATGCCAAAGTTATTATTTCTTGGAGATATTGTGGGACGTCCTGGTCGTGAATTCGTACGGGAACGCTTGCCTGCATTACGTGCAGAACTGGAGGCAGATTTTGTAATCGCCAATGGTGAAAACGCGGCAGGGGGAGCGGGTATAACCGCTAAGATTGCGGAGGCCTTGCTCTCAAGCGGAGTGGATGCGATTACTTTAGGCGATCATGTATGGGATCAAAAGAATTTTGAAAATGAAATTGAGGGTCTCGAGCGGGTGTGTCGGCCTGCAAATTTACCTGAGTCCAATCCGGGACGTTGTGCGCTTGTGCTAGAGGTCAATGGATTTCGTTTAGGAGTGGCAACGGTACTGGGACGAAATTTCATGGGGATGAAGGCGGACGCTTGTCCCTTCAAGACGGCGGATGTCCTGATAGAGGAACTCAAGGGAGCACAAGCATGTACGGCAGTGCTGATCGAAGCGCACATGGAAGCGACTTCAGAAAAAATTGCGCTCGGGTGGCATTTAGATGGGCGAGCAACTGCGGTCATTGGAACGCATACCCATGTGCCCACTGCGGATGGTCGGGTTCTTCCAAATGGAACGGCTTATCTATCAGATGCCGGCATGTGTGGACCTTACGCTTCGGTCTTGGGTCGTTCTGTGGACGATGTGATCGCATCCTTTATGGATGGAATGAAGCGACGCTATCCCGTTGCAGAATCGGATGTCCGTTTGTCAGGTGCGTGCATCGAAATGGATGCCGAAACAGGATTGGCGAAATCCTTTGAGCGTGTAGAGGTCAGCAAAGGGTAATGTAGTAAGCCTTTGCTCAGGCGTATTATTTAGGCGTTGATGACAACGTCGGCATCCCCTTTGGGTTGGCAACAGCAAAGGAGCGCATGTCCTTCATCGGGTTCGCCAGTGTGACCGTTTTCATATTCGACCTCACCCGAAAGAACTTCGCACATACACGAAGTGCAGTTACCCATACGACAACTGAACGGAAGGTTCAAGCCGTTGGCTTCTGCCAATTCGAGAAGGTTATCATCGGAGGGACTCCACTCCAATTCGAGGTTTGAAAGTTTAAAAATGATTTTTGCCATTTGACCAAACAAGTGAGATACCGTTCTTTTGCAACTAGAGAAATGAATCCTTCGTCAAAAATTCGTCAGATTGATTATACCACTCCCCGTACTTTAGTTGCGTATTCGGGTAAGCGGGTGGTGCGCCTGACGGGTAGGGAGACCCGCTACAAATTTTCGGGAGTGATGGTTGAGGGGGTAGAGGACGACTTCGCCAAAATCGGTGACGAGCGGAACGATTGGCAAAAGTCAGCCTTTCCGCTGCCGTGGACGGATTCGCCTGAGATCGTTAAACCTTAGCGACAACCTGCATGAATGCTCAAAAATTTGTCAAAGTTCATGATAAAGCGACGTATCGACGCTTGACAGGGGCAAGGCATTTCTTTTTTTTCTTCGCTTTTCCCAAATTGCGGAGCTTTTCCGCACCTTATTTGAATTATGGCACTTAAAATACGTCTCCAACGGCATGGCGCGAGTCACCGCCCTTTTTATCGCATGGTTGTAACCGAGGCTGCGGCGCGCCGTGATGGTCGCTTTGTTGAAGTTCTCGGAACTTACGAGCCTCAGGCTAGTAAACCTGAAAACGAACTACTTTTGAAACTAGAACGCATTGATTACTGGAAGTCTGTGGGCGCGAAAGCAACCGATACAGCAGCTAGCCTCATTCGTCGCGCACATCGTGGACATGTAGATGCTCCCAACGAAGCACCCAAGCCAAAGGTTGAAGCTCCAGAACCTGAAGCCGAGGCTGAAGTAGTTGAAGCAGTTGCAGAGGAGACCGCGGCAGAACCTGCAGATGAACCTGCAGCCGAAGCTGAAGCAGCCGCACCTGCCGAAGACAAACGCCCTGATTGTGGTTGCGGAAATACACAAGACCCAGATGGTAAATGTGATGGCTCGCATGCTAAAAAAGTAGAAGTTGCCGACGCAGCTCCTGCGGAGCCTGAAGCGGCAGCATCTGAGGACGCACCTGAATCAAAGGAAGCAGAGGCCTAAGGGTCGGCTTTTTAGATTCGGGTTCAACCCGAGCGACTCATGCACATTGAGTTTGATATTTTAACCCTCTTTCCAGAAATGGCGGAGGGTTTTTTATCGTCCAGTATGATTGGTCGTGGTCAAGAACGTGGATTGATTCGAGCGGAAGCACATCAATTGCGCGACTGGGCAAGCGGGAAACACAATAAGACCGACGAAATCCCTTATGGAGGCGGAGCGGGTATGGTGATGAAGCCTGAACCGATTTTTGAAGCAGTCGATGCGCTAAGGCGTCGCGATTCCAAAGTAATCTACATGGCGCCCGACGGGGAACCTTTAACGAGTGCGCTTGCGCGTGAGCTCGTTGAGGAATCGCATTTAATTCTTTTGAGTGGACACTACGAAGGGGTGGATCAACGCGTACGAGATGCAGTGGTGGATCGCGAAATAAGCGTGGGTGATTATGTCCTAACAAACGGGACTTTAGCGGCGGCGATTTTAATTGATTGCGTCAGTCGATTTGTGCCTGGATTTTTAGGTGACGAAAAATCCTTGACTGAGGAATCCTTCATGGACACTTTTCTCGGCTTTCCTCAGTATACAAGACCGCCGGAGTATCGGGGGTTGAGTGTTCCAGAGGTTCTTCTCTCCGGAGATCATGCCGCTATTGCGAAATGGAGGCGCGAACAACAAATTTTAAAAACCCGGTCCTTGAGGCCGGACATTCTAGATAAGGACGACAGACCATGAGCCAAGCAATTCTCGAAGAAATTACAAAAGATCAATTAAAGGACGACCGCGCTGCTTTTAAAGTAGGAGACGGTGTTCGTGTACACATTAAGGTGCAAGAGGGTAGCAAGACCCGTATACAGGTTTTTGCTGGAATCGTTATTTGTCGTAAAGGAACTGGCATCGCCGAAACCTTTACCGTGCGTCGTATCGCATCCGGCGTGGGTGTGGAAAAAGTATTTCCTGTTCACAGCCCCAGTCTTGAAATGGTCGAGATTGATCGTGAGTCCGTCACGATGCGTGCACGTATGTACTACTTGCGCGACCGTATTGGTAAGGCAGCGAATCAGGTTAAAGAAAAACGTTTGGTAGAAGCCAAGCGTGGATAAGTTTCTGCTCTTAATCTTTAAATTTATACGAAAAGCCGTGTCGAAGGACACGGCTTTTTTAGCGTAATTTTATACGGAGCGGACTTAAATTTTAAGTGACATCCTCAACCGAAACTTCGACGGGCTTTCCGTTGATACGCATACTGTATCGGAAATTGGATTTCTTTTCACGTGAACCGTTTTTGTTTTTTCCGACTTCAGCCGGCACAGAAACGGTGACGTTTTTATTTTCGCCCTTTAGATGGGCTTCGAGCTGTTGCGGGAACATCGCATGAATGACGCAATGTTCTGGGTCGGATGGAAATCCTTTGGCGTCGAGTTCGCGTTTGAGCTCGGGCATATGTTTATGCGCCGCTTGAGGGGAATCCACAGGGCGACAATGGATTGGTTTCTTATCAAATTGTTTAGCGGCGAGATCTTGAACCTTAGGATCTACCAGTGCAGGACATTTTCCGTAGTACCCGAGCGCGATATCAGCTGCTTGAGGAGAGAGTTGTTTCCAACGTCCAAATTTCACGTTAAGGAAGGCTTGCATGCCCACAATTTGAGAGGTGGGGGTGACGAGCGGAATCCAACCGAGGGCTTCTCGAACGATTGGAATTTCCTCAAAGACTTCTTCAAATTTATCTTCCATCTTTTGTTCTTTAAGCTGGGTGCGGAAATTTGAAAGCATGCCTCCAGGGACCTGATATTCGAGGGTATCAACATCTACAATTTCGTTTTGATGGCTGGTAAAGGGAGCGAGTTCTTTAT
>CBFHPQ010000047.1:0-11338 GCA_965657865.1 Coraliomargaritaceae bacterium
GTTGTGGCGGTTGAATCGGTGATGGGACGCGATCCGAATTCCCTGAGTGAAATCGTTCCATTCCAAGAGCGCATTCCTTACTATCCTACTGAGCGTATTCTCATGGAGACAGATGAATCCAGTAAATGGGATAATCTTTCAATGCGTGTGGTGGACTGCCTAACACCGATAGGGTTTGGTCAACGGGGATTAATCGTAGCTCCACCGCGCACTGGTAAAACCGTGCTTCTCCAGGGAATGGCTAATGCGGTTAAGAAGAATTGCCCCGAGGCACATCTCATAATTCTTCTCATTGATGAGCGACCTGAGGAGGTTACTGATTTTAGACGTCAAGTTGATGCTGAAATAATAAGCTCAACCTTTGATGAATCTGCGGAAAGCCATGTACATGCGGCAGAAATGGTCATAGAAAAAGCGCGTCGCATGGTGGAAGTTGGCGACAATGTCATCATTTTGCTCGACTCAATTACACGCCTTGCTCGCGCTTACAATACCACGATGCCGAGTAGCGGTAAGATTTTATCGGGTGGTGTTGAGGCGAATGCATTACAAAAGCCCAAACGTTTCTTTGGTTCGGCTCGTAACATCGAAGATGGAGGTAGTTTGACTATTCTTGGAACAGCTTTGGTTGAGACTGGAAGCAAGATGGACGAGGTTATTTTCGAGGAATTTAAGGGTACGGGTAACATGGAATTGCATCTCGACCGAGGTCTTTCAGAGAAACGTATATTCCCTGCTTTGAGCATGGAAAAAAGCGGAACGAGAAAAGAAGAGCTCCTATACCACCCCGATGAATTGCATAAAATTTATTCATTGCATCGCGCTATGAAGGGAATACCATCAACCGATGCTATGGAAATGCTCATACAAAGAATTAAAAAAACTAAGACCAATGCTGAATTTTTAATTTCTGTTGCGAGATAATTTCTAAACTTCAACTTAAGAAACGATACCCCATAATCTGTGACTTCTTCTGACAATTTTGTACTCCAACTATTAATCGATAAATCCTTAACGGATTCTGATACCATTTATGCGGCACACAAAGCAGTCGCCGACGCTGAGGGTTCCGGCGACCCAGATTCACTTGCGTTAGATCATTTGATTAAGGAGCAAATTGTTACTCCCATTCAAGTTGCGACTGCGCTAGCCGATGAGTTTGGAATGGACCTCGTCGATTTAAAGGAAGTCCGTGTAGCTGAAGAAGCTCTTGAGTTAGTGCCCGTTGATCTTGCGAATCGATATAAAGTTTTTCCGCTTCAGTGTGATGAAAACGAAGTAGAGTTGGCGATTTGTGATCCACTTGATATGGATGGGATTGATAGCATCAGTCACGTTACCAAACGCTCGGTAGTGAGCCGTGTTGCACCTTTGGAAGACATCGAGCTGGCCATTCATCAACACTACGAGGCCGTACAATCTGGTGAAGTAGATGAAATTTTTGAAAATCTCGGTGATGATGCAGGAAGTGGAATTGAAGTACCATCGCTTTCGGATAAGAACGCTTCAGAGGATGAAGCACCCATAATACGTTACGTGCAAATGGTGATTTCTGAGGCGATCCAGCGTCGTGCATCGGATATTCACATGGAGCCATTAGAGAAACGTTTTCGTATTCGCTACCGCGTTGACGGTGTCTTGCACGAGGTCGAAAACCCGCCCAAACGATTGCAGCCCTCAATTGTTTCACGGATAAAGTTGATGTCGAATGTGAGCATTGCTGAAAAACGCATTCCCCAAGATGGTCGTATTAATGTTAAAGTAGGCGAGAAAGATATTGATTTGCGGGTGTCTACTTTACCAACTGCTTTTGGTGAGAGTATTGTGATGCGTATTCTCGATAAAGAGGGTCTCAATTTAGGCTTGCCGCAACTCGGATTCTTTAGCGATGACCAAGCTACTTTTGAAAAAGTCATTTCGATGCCAGATGGAATTTTTCTTGTTACCGGTCCGACTGGTTCTGGTAAATCAACCACGCTCTATTCTGCTCTGAATTATATTAATCATCCCGACCGTAAAATCATCACTGTTGAAGACCCTGTTGAGTATGAGATGACGGGTATCAACCAGGTTCAAGTACGCCGTGATGTAGGTATGACTTTTGGCGCAGCGCTCCGTTCAATGCTTCGACAAGCGCCTAATATTATCATGGTAGGTGAAATTCGAGATAAGGAGACTGCTGAGATCGCGGTGAATGCGTCGCTGACAGGTCACATGGTATTTAGCACCTTGCACACGAATGATGCCCCAAGTGCGGTGAGTCGTCTTGTGGATATCGGAATCAAACCTTTCCTAGTATCTGCTTCCCTCCGTGCGGTCTTGGCGCAGCGCTTAGTCCGTCGTATTTGCCCAGAATGCAAGGAAGCGGATCAACCCGATGAACGCCTTCTGAATTCGTTAGGCATTCGCCAAGATCAGATTCTAGATGCAACCTTTAAGCTGGGTAAAGGATGCGATAAGTGCAATGGCACTGGATTCCGTGGGCGAGTTGGTATTTTTGAAGTCTTTAGTATGAATGAAGAGCTTCAGCAAATGATCTACGACGAGGCAAGTCTTGTCGCGATTAAGAACAAAGCTCGCGAGTTAGGCATGCGTAGCATGCGTGAAGACGGTATTCGAAAAGTGCTAGCTGGAGTTACTACTCCAAATGAAGTCCTTACTGCCACAGTGGTAGACGATGATTAATCTTTAAGATTTTAAAGCTATTTTATTATTCTAAAAATATGGCATACGAAATTAAACAACTGTTAGACCAAATGGTCGAGCAGGGCGCTTCAGATTTGCACCTACAAGTGAATCAAGCACCCACGTTTCGTTTGCAAGGTTCTTTGCAACCAATAGACGGTCCGAAGTTAACACCCGATGATACAGCGGCTCTATTTCAGGCAATTGCCTCAGTCCATCAGCAAGAAGAATTCGAAAAAAAGAACGGGGCAGATTTTGCTTTTTCGCACAATGATAAGGCACGTCTCCGTGCAAGCATTCTGCGCTCGAAAGGTAATATCGGAATTGTCCTGCGCCAGATTCCCAATGATATCTTATCGCTGGAAAAAATTGGCCTGCCTGACTCAATAAAGGATCTTATCTCAAGACCTCGTGGTTTATTCCTCGTAACAGGTCCTACGGGTTCTGGTAAATCGACGACGCTTGCATCTATGGTCGATTGGATTAACGAGAATTTCAGCCATCATATCATTACCATTGAGGAACCGATTGAATATTATCACACGCATAAAAAATCGGTAGTCACGCAGCGTGAGGTAGGCGAAGACGTAACAAGTTTTTCAGATGCTTTGCGTGGTGCACTCCGTCAGGATCCGGATGTTATTTTAGTTGGAGAGATGCGTGATTTAGAAACAATTGAAGCAGCAATCAGTGCTGCTGAAACAGGACATCTAGTTTTTGGAACTCTGCATACCACGGGCTCAGCGCGTACAGTAGACCGCATCATTGATGCATTTCCTTCTAGCAGCAAAGAGCAAATCCGAACCCAACTGTCGTCTTCGTTGCTAGCGGTGGTTTCTCAGGTATTGTGCGAAAAAATAGGCGGCGGGCGAGCTGCTGCTTTTGAAATTATGGTGACTACGAACTCGATTTCTCAACTAATACGAGATAATAAAACCTATCAAATTGCCTCTGATATCCAAACTGGAGCAAACAAGGGAATGATTGGTTTGGATACGAATTTAATGAATTTATATAGTAATAATTTAATATCTGCTGAAGTAGCGCTTTCAAAGAGCCAGACTCCAGAAAATATGCGTGAAAAACTCATCCAAAAAGGAGCTAACCTTTGATTGTGCCTCTACTGATTCTTAGTTAACGAATTCCCCCATGTTTGAAGATCATAACGAAACTATTTACGAAATAATCAAGAACGCTGGTTTGCTTGATATTGAGCAACTCAACGAGATTAATGAGTCGCATTTGAGCACAGGTAAATCCTTGATCGACGCGATTGTGGATTCAGAAGTCGTTGAGCGTGTAGCAATTTTACAAGCGATTGCAGACTATTTAGGATATAGCTATCAAGACGAAGTGCCCTCTGAGATAGCGGAAGATCTTGCCACTATAATTCGTCCGAATATCGCCCGCATGTATGCGGTGGTTCCATTTAAAAATAGTGATACAGCCATTACTTTCCTCGCACGAGATCCGTTCAATGCTAGCATTATAGACGATCTAACTTTTTCTTTAAATAAAGATATTGTTGTTCTTGTCGGCGATCCGAACCGAGTGGACGAGTTACTCGTTAAAACCTATGGCGAAGAAGATTCTTCAATCGATGATATTCTAGGTGATTTAGGCGACAATTTTACAGACCCAGAAAGTGGAGCTGACGATATGGACTTGACGGACATGGCGAATCAAACGCCGATCATCCGCTTCGTTAATCTGGTGCTACAACAGGCCATTAAGGATAAGGCTTCGGATATTCACTTTGAGCCATTTGAAGACGAATTCCGTATTCGTTATCGGATTGATGGTGCGCTTTATGAAATGGCACCTCCGCCCAAGAACTTAGCAGTTCCAGTTATTTCGCGCGTTAAAGTACTCTCAAATATGAATATTTCGGAGTCGCGCGTGCCGCAAGATGGTCGTATCAAAATGACGATTGCAGGGCGTCCTGTTGATTTACGTGTTTCGACTTTACCAACTCGTTTTGGTGAGAGTGTGGTGATGCGGGTGCTTGATAAATCCATAGTGAATCTAGACCTTGAGTCATTGAGTTTATCGGATGAAATCTTGAATAAAATCCGTGAGCTTGTTAACCGCCCAAATGGAATCTTTATCGTAACGGGACCAACGGGTTCAGGTAAAACGACCACGCTTTACAGTGCGCTGCGTGAAGTGAATAAAGTAGAAACCAAAATTCTAACAGCCGAAGATCCCGTGGAGTATGAAATCGACGGCATTATGCAGGTTGCGGTGAATCACCAAGTGGGGATGGATTTCTCAAAAGCATTACGCGCGTTCCTTCGTCAAGATCCCGATAAAATTATGGTGGGGGAAATCCGTGACTTAGAGACTGCTCAAATCGCGGTGCAGGCTTCACTTACAGGTCACGTGGTTTTGAGTACACTGCACACTAATGATGCTCCGGGGGCGGTGACTCGCCTGATTGATATGGGTCTGGAGCCATTTCTTATTTCGGCATCGCTGGAAGCGATTTTAGCGCAACGTTTAGTTCGCAGAATTTGTACTAGCTGCCGAACTGCGTATGAGCCGGGTCAAGATTTGATCGACATGCTTGAAGTAGATCCACTTGAAATTGCGGACAAAGATTTCTATTACGGTGAAGGATGTCCCGAATGCAGCAAGACGGGTTATCGCGGTCGCGTAGGGCTCTTTGAAATGATTGTTGTAACAGATGCGATTCGGGAGTTGATCAACAACCGTGCACCTACACTTGCAATTAAGCAAAAAGCCCTCGAGCAAGGTATGCGTAGTTTGCGAGACGATGGGTTACGCGCAATTTTTGATGGAAATTCTACTATTGAGGAGGTCCTTAAATACACCTAAACCAAGATTATTATGTCAAAATTCAAATACAATGCCATCGATAGTAACGGTAAACAGAAAAGCGGTACCGTGGAGGCCGATTCTGTCGAATCTGCGAATGCAAAATTAACCTCTATGGGTCTAATGCCTACGCAGGTTGCCCATGCAGGCTCTGCTGAGGTTTCTAAAAAATCTAAGGACTCTGGTAAAAAAGCAAAGGCGCCTGCCAAGATGAATCCAGCTAAAATAGGTAAAGCGATTAAGCCCGCAGCTTTAGCAATTTTTACCCGACAGTTAGCAACTTTGCTTGAAGCGGGACTGCCACTGCTTCGTTCTCTGGAGGTTATGAATCGCCAGGAGAAAAATAAAAAGTTCCAAGCAGTTATTCAACAAGTTGCAGAAAATGTAAAATCGGGAAATACCTTTTCTGATGGGCTTGCACAATTTCCGAAAGTTTTTGATCGCTTATATGTAAATATGATTCGTGCGGGTGAGGCAGGCGGTGTCCTAGATGTGGTACTCTCTCGTCTTGCGACTTTCATGGAAAAAGCAGAACGCACGAAGGGTAAAGTGAAGTCTGCAATGATTTATCCAATCGTCGTGGTCGGCGTTGCAGTTTCTATTGTGGCGTTGCTTATGGTGGTGGTTGTTCCAAAGTTCCAATCAATCTTTGATGATATGCTCGATGGTGCCGCACTCCCAGGACCCACACAGTTTGTTATTAATACCAGTAACGCGATCCGTGATAATATTTTCCTTACTATCGGCTTAGTCGTAGTGGCTATTTTCGGTTTCCGTTTCCTCCTGAAAACAAGTTTTGGAAAACGTGCCTTTAATTGGGTCTCGATCAACACTCCAAAAGTTGGAGATTTAGTTCGCAAAGTTAATATCGCTCGAATCACTCGTACCTTCGGAACATTGTTATCCAGTGGAGTTCCCATTCTTCAAGCGATTACCATTACCCGAGATATTTCTAGTAATGGGTATTATGCGGATGCCCTTGAACGGGTACACGATCAAGTCCGTGATGGGCAAACCCTCGCTGCTCCAATGGAACGTGAGAAAGTTTTTCCAAACATGGTTACCAGTATGATTGATGTAGGAGAGGAGACCGGTGCACTTGCAGAAATGCTGAATCGCGTAGCGGATAATTACGATGAAGATGTCGATAACGCTGTTGGCGGCATTACCTCAATTATCGAGCCTGTAATGATTGTTTTCTTGGCGGTTGTAGTTGGT
This sequence comes from Coraliomargaritaceae bacterium, assembly GCA_965657865.1. Lineage (GTDB taxonomy): Bacteria > Verrucomicrobiota > Verrucomicrobiia > Opitutales > Coraliomargaritaceae > UBA7445. The sequence goes on from CBFHPQ010000047.1 coordinate 6,742, forward strand.
TTTATCGTGATCGCGCTTTTCTTGCCGATTATCGAGATCATCAAGCAGCTTTCCTAAGCAAAGCATTTAAATTCTTTGATTACAGGCGGCTTGCTTCTTAGGTGAGCCGCCTTTATTTTGCACATTATGAATACAATTTTAGGAATATTTTTAGCACTGCTAGTCCTTAAGACGGTCGTTTCTTTAGCGCTTGATTGGCTGAATCTGAAGCATACACAAAAAACTGCGGGTGCAGTCCCCGAAACTTTTAGCAGCTTCATGGATGCCGAGACCTATGCAAAATCAACGGAATACACTATTGCTCGCACTCGTTTTGGGATGCTGAGCGAGGTCTTTGATGCGGTTATATTGGCAGCAGTCCTTGCGCTAGGATTCATTCCATTTTTATACACGACCTTTGGCTCTTTTTTAGGCACTAGTATTTGGGGACAAGGGATGGTTTTGATCGCTGTCATGCTTGTTTTAGGATTGCCCAGTTTACCTTTTGATTGGTGGAGTACATTTCGTCTGGAAACAAAATTTGGTTTTAATAAAAGCACTCTAAAATTATGGATTACGGACAAGATCAAAGGTAGTATCATTGGCCTTTTGATTGGTTTACCGTTGCTCGCACTTCTGCTATTTATTGTGGAGTCACTTGGACAACACTGGTGGGTTTGGGGTTTTGCAGTGCTCTTTCTTTTCCAGCTAATTATGGTGGTGGTCTATCCGATGTATATCATGCCTTTGTTCAATAAACTTGAACCGCTTGAAGAAGGAGAATTGAAAACACGGCTCTTTAATTTAGCAGACCGCACTGGATTTAAGGCGCAGACAATCTTGGTCATGGATGGCAGTAAACGTTCGGGACATTCCAATGCCTTTTTCGCAGGCTTTGGGCGTTTTCGTCGAATCGTCCTCTATGATACCTTAATTGAGCAGATGAATAGTGATGAAATCGAAGCTGTGCTCGCACATGAGATCGGACACTACAAACTTGGTCATATTCCAAAGATGATCGCGCTCTCAGCGGTGAGTACTTTCTTGATGTTTGCGGTCTTGGGCTGGTTGACTAACGCCACGTGGTTTGTTGAGGCTTTCCATTTTAAGCCCGATACAGTGGTCAGTCTCATTCCTGTTTTCTTATTGGTCTCTCTGTTGTCAGGTTTAGTTACGTTTTGGTTTGCTCCGCTTTCAAGCCGTCTTTCGAGAAAGCATGAATACGAGGCAGATGCATTTGCGCGTGATGCAATGAATGGACCTGAATTTCTAATCGCCGCCCTAAGAAAACTTCACAAAGAAAATTTAAGTAACCTGACCCCACATCCTCTTTACAGCGCCTTCCATTATTCGCATCCTACTTTATTGGAACGCGAAAAATCGCTGATGAGTTATGAGGTTTAGTGGGAAGATATTTTTTTTCAAGGAGCACTCCTTAAGAACAAGGTTAAGTTTTCTACTTTTATTTTTGGTAGTTTGTTCGCTCGGGGCATCGGACTCTCTGCGTGTTGCTACATACAATCTAGAAAACTATCTTGTTATGGATCGTCGAGTTGAAGGGAAATGGCGACCTGAATATCCTAAGCCTGAAATAGAAAAAGCTGCTGTCAGACGTGCTATTTGTTCTGCAAATCCCGATATCCTCGCTGTGCAGGAAATAGGTGGAGCGTCCTTCCTTCGAGAATTACAAAAAGATTTAAAGCGCGATGGAATATGTTTTCCACATGTAGTTGAGTTAAAAGCTGCGGATTCCACTCGACGAGTCGCTTTCTTGAGTAAAGTTCCCTTTAAAGATATTATTCATCATACCGACCTCGACTTTAAATATTTTGAAAATCGTCAGACGGTTCGTCGTGGGATGCTCGAAGTTTTAGTTCAACCTGCCAAAGGCTTCGAGGTGTCCATTTTTCTTGTCCACCTTAAGAGCCGTATGACAGTTCTTAAAGAAGATCCGAATGCTGAAAAACAGCGCGTCCGCGAAGCCGAAGCCTGCCGCAATCGGATCATTGAACGCACGCGTGGTAAACGACCCTATTACATTATCTTAGGTGATTTTAATGATGACCCCGATAGCGCTACCTATCGTCGTTTCGATCACCGCGGAGATTACCAGATTTCTAAGTTACTACCAGCACGTGATAGTAGGGGAGAGGTTTGGACTTATTTTTACGACCGAAAGTCAATCTATTCAAAGGTGGATTGGGTTTTAGCATCGCCTGCATTGACTCCATTTTTTGAAAGCGCGCATATAGTGGATTTACTGAAGCCGAACGAAGGTAGTGACCACCGTTTAGTCTACGCGGATTTCGATTTTTCGCAGGTAGCGCGTTAAAACTTTGCTACGGGGTGCTTACTCAGTTGCAAGATGCTTTAGAAGCTCCACGCTTTGAAAAATGGAAATAATTTTTTTGGGGACAGGTACTTCGCAAGGGGTTCCAATGATTGCGCAACCTGAAGGTGGATGCGATCTTGAGGATTCAAGGAATTGGCGCACCCGTACTTCAATTCATGTGGTGATGGATGGACATCATATCCAAGTCGATGCGGCGCCTGAATTTAGATTACAATGCTTACAATGCGGAATCGAATCTTTGGATACTTTTATTCTAACGCATGCGCATGCAGATCACATTCTTGGGATGGACGACCTTCGGCGTTTTTGTGATTTAAAAGGGGGTGTTGCATTACCTGTTTACGGTAACTCGGATGCCTTGACGCGTGTTAAAGAAATTTTTCCATACGCCATTTTAGATAAACCTAAAGTTAAAGGTTATCCAGCGTTTGACCTTCAAAGAATGCCGACGCGACTTGAGTTGCCGGGTGGGATTGTTGAATCAATACAATTGCCACACGGGAAATTAGAGGTGCTGGGGTTAGTTTTTACTGAGGGTTCAAGCGGAAAAAAATTCGTTTATTATACCGATTGCAAGGAAGTGAGGCCTGCTGCGCGTGCATTGGCACAAGGGGCTGACCTTATTGTTTTGGATGGACTGCGCCCAGAGACGCACCCTTCGCACATGTCAATTGAAGAGGCGACTCAAACCGCTGTGGAAATGGGCGCTCCCTTGAGTTATTTGACGCATATGACCTTCATGGTCGATCATGCGAAAACGGAAGCGACTTTGCCGGACAATGTATACCTTGCCTATGATGGTTTACGTCTGAGTTGGTAGAGATTCTAAACTTCTTCTGCTAACGAGTCTTCGAATATACCTAAATTCCGATAGCGCTGGTAGCGTTCTTCTAGAAGTTTATCGGTCTTTTTCTTTGAGAGTGTCTTTAAGTTTTCTTTGATTGCACTCTTAACAGTCTTTGCAATTTGCGGATAATCACGATGCGCTCCGCCAACTGGCTCGGGTAAGATGGCATCCACTACGCCAAATTCTATAAGGTGTTTAGGGCTGAACTTGAGTGCTTCGGCAGCTTTAGGAGCTGCGGCACGATCTTTCCATAAAATCGCAGCGCAACCTTCTGGCGAGATAACGGAGTAATAGCCGTTTTCTAAAATCATTACTGTGTCGGCAACTGCCATTCCTAGTGCGCCTCCTGAGCCGCCTTCTCCAATAACTATCGTGATAATTGGAACTTCGAGGGTAGTCATTTCTCGAATATTGACTGCAATCGCTTCAGCTACATGGCGCTCTTCTGCACCGATTCCAGGGTATGCGCCTGGGGTATCAATTAAAGTAACGATTGGCATGCCAAACTTGTTTGCCATTTCCATTAATCGCATCGCCTTTCGGTAGCCTTCTGGATTTGGACAACCAAAATTTCGTTTCAAATTATCTTTGGTGTTACGTCCTTTTTGCTGACCAATCACCATCACAGGGTCGCCATCTAATAAAGCGGGGCCGCCAACAATAGCCGCATCTTCTCGGAAGCGTCGGTCGCCGTGGAGTTCTTCAAAATCCTCAAAGATAAGTTCTATATAATCGAGCGAGTAGGGGCGTTTTGGGTGGCGTGAGAGTTGTACGCGTTGCCATGCCGTGAGGTTTGAGTAAATTTCTGCTTTGAGACCTTCGATTTTCTTTTCAATCGCAGTAATTTCTGAGGTCACATCGACTTTAGACTCTTGTGAGACTGTTTGGAGGGTAAGCAGTTGCTTCTCCAACTCGCGGAGTGGTTTTTCAAATTCAAGTGTGTAAGTCACATCTTCCATAGTTGTATACAAATGGCTCTTTTTTTACCTGTCAACGACTCTAGAGGGTCTCTTCAGGGCTTGGATTTTTGAGTTCTTCCTTCCATCCGAGCATTCTTGCTTGAGCAGCGAAGTGCTCCGCTTTGGGTTTATCTTCAAATTGAATCCAAATACGGGATAGGCTCGTGTTGATATGTAAATCGTTGGGGTTGATTTCATACGCCTTATGAGCTGCCTCAAGCGCTCCCTTAAAGTTCTTTTCTGCGTATCGAACCTCAGTCAAGGCATGCCAGATGTTGAAATTTTTTGGATTTGACTCAGATAGTTCATTCAAAAGCTGTTCCGCGGCATCGCTATTGCCCATCGCAAACTCAAATGTTGCCGCATCAATTTTGTCTTGTATCAAATTTTCGCTCATTAGATCTTTTATGTTGCCCGAAGGTTAAAGAGGTTAAAGTGTCGGGTTATGGCAGATCCGCA
>CBFHPQ010000048.1:0-10869 GCA_965657865.1 Coraliomargaritaceae bacterium
CCAGAGAAGACATTGCGACTACATGGCAATCATTTTCGACTGCTTGCTTGGCGGTTTCTTCAGGAGTTTGAAAGAGCGACCCTATATCGACGTCGTACCCTAAATCTGCATAGGCAGTAGCTACTACCTTGGAGCCGCGGTCGTGCCCGTCTTGACCCATCTTCGCAATCATGATGCGAGGCCGTCTGCCTTCAATTTTTTCAAAGGTATTAATTTTTTCTTTTATAGAATCCATCTTTGCATGGGTACCAAATTCATTTCTGTAGACGCCACTGATTGAACGTATTTGGGCTTGATAACGACCCACCGAGGATTCAATAGCATCTGAAATTTCGCCCAACGTTGCGCGTTTAGCAGCGGCATCGACTGCCAGTTCTAGAAGATTTCCCTCCTTGTTTGCAGCTGCTTGAGCGATTTTTGAAAGTGCCTTTTTGACGGCCTTGCCATCACGTTTGGCTTTAAGCTCTTTTAGGCGAGCAATTTGTGATTCCCGAACTGCGGTGTTGTCGATATCCAAGATATCAAGCGGCGCTTCTTTATCGAGACGGTGTTTATTTAAGCCGATGATCGTTTCTTTGCCTGCGTCAATCCGTGCTTGCCGGCGAGCCGCCGCTTCCTCGATGCGCAATTTTGGAATACCAGCTTCGATCGCCTGCGTCATGCCTCCGTGAGCCTCGCATTCTTGAATATGAGCCCACGCTTTATGCATTAATTCATGGGTTAAAGACTCTACGTAATAACTGCCTCCCCAGGGGTCTATAAATTGTGTCATCCCTGTTTCGTTTTGAATGAACAGCTGAGTATTGCGCGCAATCCGTGCGGAGAAATCAGTCGGCAACGCAATGGCTTCATCAAGCGCATTGGTATGCAACGATTGCGTATGTCCACAGGCTGCTGCAAGTGCTTCAATGCAAGTCCGAGTGATGTTATTATATGGATCTTGCTCGGTGAGTGACCATCCCGAGGTTTGGGTATGGGTACGCAAGGCAAGTGATTTTGGATTTTTGGGATCAAATTGCTTAACAATTTTTGACCACAAGCAACGGGCGGCGCGCATTTTAGCGATTTCCATAAAGAAATCTTTACCAGTTGCCCAAAAGAAGGAGAGGCGCGGTGCGAAACTGTCAATTTTAAGACCCGCGTCGACTCCAGTTCGTAAGTATTCCAGACCGTTTGCTAAGGTATAACCCATTTCGAGGTCGGCAGTGGCTCCTGCTTCTTGCATGTGATACCCTGAAATAGAAATTGAATTAAATTTTTGCATATACTTTGAAGTGTATTCAAAGATGTCGCCGATGATGCGCATTGAGGGTTCTGGAGGATAGATGTAAGTGTTACGAACCATGAACTCCTTTAGAATATCGTTCTGTATAGTCCCGGAGAGTGCTTCTTTTTTAACGCCCTGTTCGAGTCCTGCTAAAATATAAAATGCGAGAATGGGGATGACTGCACCATTCATAGTCATTGATACCGAGACTTTAGAGAGATCAATTTTATCAAAGAGAATTTGCATGTCTTCAATCGAATCGATCGCAACTCCTGCTTTGCCAACATCACCAACAACTCGCGGATGGTCTGAGTCGTAGCCACGGTGGGTTGCTAAATCGAAGGCTACCGACAGTCCTTGTTGTCCGGCGGCAATATTTCTACGATAAAATGCATTGGATTCTTCAGCAGTTGAAAATCCTGCATATTGACGAACAGTCCACGGACGGAAGGTATACATCGTAGCGTAGGGTCCGCGTAAAAAGGGTGCGAGACCTGCGGTGAAATCTAAGTGCTCAAAATTTTCATAATCTTTAGATGAATAGAGAACACGGCGCGGAATTTTCTCCATTGTTTCAGAAGTTAATGCTTCTGAGTTTTTACCTGTTTCTTCTTCGGCTTTTGCGGACCAATCTTCAAGGGTCGCCTCAGCGGTTGGTGCTTGATATGAAATCTTTGTGAAATCTGGTTTTGTCATGATAACATCTTTTTAAATTCAAATACGTTTGCTTAAAGGATTCCTAATTCGGTTAGGTAGGTACGATTCACTTGATAATTGTTTGAATGTACGTGAATAAAATCATCCATACCTGCGGCTCGATAGCCTGCCTCCTCGTCTCTGGGATTGCCTGCTAACACTACCTTAATGCTGCTTTTGTAGTCCTTAATGGAGGCTGCAAAAGCCTTGAAGCTCGTTTGGTAATCTGCATCAGACCCACAAATCACAACTATGGACGGATTTGTTTTTTCCAAAATTGCTTTAATATCCTTGGGCTCGTCTAAGCCTGAAGACGCAGTTATTTCGAAGCCCCCAGTCGCAAAGAATTCAGAACTAAAGTCGGCTCGGGGTTTATAGTTTTTAATCGAACCAATGTTGATTAATTGTATTCTAGGAGGTTGTCCGTTTTTCTTGGCAAAGGCATGCGTTGCATCACGAAGTGCTTCGTAACCTTCAGACAAACGAAAATGGGGAAGTGGTTTGATTGGATTTTCCAGATGTGCTTCAAGGCGCGTGGCTTGGCTAATTTCCCCTAGGCTCGCACCTTCAGAAGCGGCTTGTACGCAATTATCAAAGAATCTAACGGGCTCACTGTTTGCATTACATTTAATGGCTTCGTCTAGAAATTTAGCTGCTTTAGGACTCCGTTCGCTATGGCTTTTATTGAAATCTTTGATTCGCTGTTGAGCTTCCTCGGAATTATGAGCTACATCTGGCTTAAACGGTTCCTCAGATGAATTTGGAAAGAGATTGGTGCCAACCAGTTTGGACTGACGTTGTTGAAATAGTAATTTTTTATGCTCCGCAGTTTTTGAAATTGCGTCGGCAATGAAGCCGTTTCGTAACGCATTTTCTATCGTACCGTGTGTTTCGATTTCTTGAAAGAAAGACCACGATTTTTTTGCAACTTGATCAGTTAACCACTCGATTGCCCATGAACCGCCTGCGGGATCCGCAACTTCACAAAGCCCACATTCTTCCTGCAGGATTATTTGTGAATTCCTAGCAATCCGCTGACTCATTTCATTTCCACCTTGCATAGTTTCATCAAAATGACCGACACACACTGAGTCGACGCCCGCTAATGTCGCACTCAAAGCTTCAGTATTTGTTCGCAAAATATTTACGTAAGGATCTAAACGAGTTTTATTTGTTAGGCCTGTGCGAGCGTGGAGTGAAATTTTTTGCGCTTCCGCGTTGCCTCCGAAGGCTTTAACAACTTGCGCCCAAAGAACCCGAATCGCTCTAAATTTGGCGATTTCCATAAAAAAGTTGGACCCTATGCTCAGAGTAAAGCGAATTTGTGGCGCAATTGCATCAACAGTTAAACCTCGCTCGGTCATCGCATTCAAATAGTGCACTCCGCTTGCAAGTGCAGTCCCAAGTTCTTGAGTCGCGGAGGCACCAGCCCAATGGTAGGGCAACGAACTCACCCCAAGTGCCTGCATTTCTGGAGTATGTTGAATGCAATAATGCGTTAAGCAAAACTGCTCATCATGAATCTTGCTCAATCGATTCGGAATGCGTCCAAAGCTTGCGAGGTCGGCGAGTGGATCAATTGCAAAACTGCCTTTTAATTTATCTTTTCTGAACCCTTCTTTTCCAGCCCAAGCAAAGAAGAGAGCTGCTATTTCAAGCCCTGAGCTACGTGTACTTAAATGAATTGGTATTTCAGTCGGATTGATCCCATCAAATGCCGTTTGCAAGTCGGCTAGGGTGGCTAGTGAAAGCCCACAATGTCCGACCTCTGATTCTTTTGCATCAGGTGGATTGATACCTTTAAGGGTTGCGTAATCAAAGGTAACCCGGAGGGATTGTTGTCCAGATTTGATAGCTGCGAGTGCTACTTTATTAAAAGTTTTTGGAGTACCAACTGTGAGGTCTTGAGCAATACTCCACGGGCGTGTCGCGTTTCCAGTGGGAGTGGTTCCCCGAAGATACCCATCAAAGCCAGGCAAGGTTTTTGAAGCTGGTAAGTCATCAAGAATCTCTTTGAAAAATATTGGCTCTAGCTCAATGCCCTCAGGAGTCTTCCCCTTCATTAATTTATCAAACGATTTTCCTTTGAGCAGCTGTTCAGCGGCATCACGCCAGTCTGTTGCGCCCGATTTCGGAAAATCTCCAAGTAGCGTTTCCATTGCTTTCATTAGATTTAAATTATTAGCAGTAAGCGCTTTAAGTCAATAAGTAAAATTAATGCTAAATAAGATTGACTTTAGGATATCTAATCTAAAGAATCTTAAACATACGATACGTATAAATACATGATAACAAAAATTGATCACATAGGTATTGCTGTTGAAAACTTAGAAACAGCATCAAAGTATTATCAAGAGGTTCTTGGTTTGGAGTTTGAAAAGCTGGAAACTGTTGAAGAACAGAAGGTTAAGACTGCTTTTTTTAAAGTTGGGGATATCCATATAGAACTTTTGGAAGCTACTGATGCAGCCAGCCCGATTGCCAAGTTTATAGATAAAAACGGAGAGGGCATTCACCACCTCGCATTTTATACAGATGCGATTGAGAATCAGCTTCAAAAATTGGATGCACAGGGTATTCGCCTCATTCATGAAGTTCCCATTGAGGGTGCAGGCGGAAAACAGGTTGCTTTCCTGCATCCTAAATCGACGCACAGTGTCTTAACGGAGCTCTGCAGTACCAAAAATTAACACATTTATATATTTAGAATGGCTATTGATCCAAAATTAATTGACGAACTGAATGAGCGTAGAGAAATCGCTCGTTTAGCAGGTGGTGCTGAGAAATTGGCGAAACGTAGTGAACGCGGTCAGCATTCTGCACGTGAACGACTCGAAATGTTTTTTGAAGCGAATACCTTTCAAGAGTTTGGTATGCACGCGCAGCATTCTTGTTATCGGTTCGGTTTAGAAAAAAAGAAACTACCTGGAGATGGGGTGGTTTGCGGAACAGGACTTGTGGATGGTCGTCCAGTAGCTGCCTATGCGCATGACTTTACGGTCAGCGGTGGTTCTCTTGGCCGCATTCACGCTAAGAAAGTTTGTGATTTAATGGATTTCGCCCACGAAGCCGGGATGCCAGTTGTTGGAATCAATGATTCTGGAGGGGCTCGCATTCAAGAAGGTGTCGACTCACTCAGTGGTTATGGTCAGGTATTTTTCAAAAATGTACTACTCTCTGGAGTGGTTCCACAAGTAGCGGTGATCGCAGGTCCCTGTGCGGGTGGGGCGGCTTATTCGCCAGCTTTAACTGATTTTTTAATCATGACTCGCGATCACGCAAATATGTTTATTTGCGGACCTGACGTCATCAAATCTGCAACCGGTGAGAATGCGGAGTTGGCTCAATTTGCTTCTGCTGAAGCACACGCAAGCATCTCAGGGAATATTCATCTCATTGCTGAAGATGATGCCCATGCGATGGAATTGACCGCTAAGTTGTTATCTTTCTTGCCGAGTAATAATATTTCAGATCCGCCTCATGAGATGTCCGACCTAGATCTGGCGCCTGATCCTGAGATGAATGAATTGATTCCGGCATCCGCAAAAGATCCCCTGGATGTAATCGCGGTCATTAATCGTTTGGTGGATGATGCGGATTTCTTCGAGATCATGCCAGATTTTGCATGTAGTTTAGTGGTAGGTTTTGCGCGAATTGAAGGAATTGTGGTGGGCGTTATTGCTAATAATCCGATGGTTAAGGCAGGGACTCTAGATATTGATAGTTCCGACAAAGGTGCGCGTTTCATTCGTACCTGTAATGTATACAATATTCCACTCGTTACCTTAGTAGATGTGCCTGGTTTTATGCCTGGCTTGGCTCAGGAACAAGGTGGGATTATTCGTCATGGAGCGAAAATGCTCTTTGCTTATGCGGCTTCGACCGTACCTAAAGTTACTCTCATTATGCGTAAGGCTTATGGAGGTGCTTATTTGGCAATGTGCTCAGCAGATCTTGGAGCTGATATGGTTTTTGCTTGGCCTACTGCAGAAATTGCGGTGATGGGGGCAGAGGGAGCAGTGAAGGTCCTCTTTAAACGTGAATTGAACGAGGCGGAAGATCCTAAAGCGAAGGCAGATGAAATCGCAGAAACTTATCGCACGGAGTTTGCTTCGCCCTATCAAGCAGCGGCCAATGCAATGATAACCGATGTTATTGAACCATCGCAGTCCCGTGCCGCGATCGCGCTTGCGCTCCGAAATACGCTCAGTAAACGCGATACGCGTCCACCTAAAAAACACGGTAATATTCCGCTATAAATTAGCTAAAATATTTAATTTAAGATGTCTCCACACAGCACACATACAGACTTGGTAGCGCTCGAAGCGCATTCGAGTGGAATCAGTACTTTAGATCCCAGCTCGATAGTGGTCTTTGGTTTTCTATTCGTTGTTTTTGTTTTATCAATACTGGCATTAACAACCTCGATTTTTGGATATCTCTTTGCAAAACGAGCGCTTGCAACAACGCAAAAATTATCGGCATCTTTTGCTAATGATAGCGCACGTGCTTCCAAGGGAACGCTTGCAGAAAAGGAGAGTTCACAGGAAGCATTTGAGGAGAGCGCTGAGATTCAAGCGGTGGTGGCGGCTGCAGTGCATGCGGTCACTGGCGGTCGTTTGGATCGAATTGTTTCCATCCGTTCGTCTGCCGCGGGTGCATGGGCTCAAGAGGGTCGGCGACATATATTTTCTTCTCGTTTAGATCGTTAATACGGAATCAATTTAAAATAAGGTTATAAAAATGAAACAGCTACGGATAAAAGTAGGCGGCAAAACATACGATGTAGAAGTCGAGTTATTAAATGGAACCAATGGTTCGGGCGGATCAGAAAAAAGAGCTGCATCGAATCCCGTTGGAAGTGCACGAGTGGGAGCACCAGTTGCTGCACCCGTCCGAAGCTCTCCAGCACAAGCCTCTGCTCCAGGGGCAGTTGCAAGTCCGTTGTCGGCGGTCGTGGTTTCCATCGATGTCGCTGTTGGCGACTCGGTTGAAGCTGGGCAAAAAGTGCTCACTCTCGAGGCAATGAAAATGAACACGCTTGTTCAGGCGAGTGCTTCGGGTGTTGTTCAATCAATTGAAGTCGCTCCAGGTGACGCAGTTGAAGAGGGACAAGCGCTGCTTGTCATTGAGTGAATGTAAGATGTTGACGCCAATATACGATTTATTTTGGCAAACGGGGTTTCCGCACGTCACATGGCAGATGATAGCGATGTGGGTTGTTGTGGGCATTTTGCTTTACCTCGCGGTTTTCAAAAAGTTTGAGCCATTGCTTTTAGTTCCGATTGCCTTTGGGACTTTACTCGCGAACTTACCTACTGAAGGCATCGTTGAAGGTTTGTTTTTTGCGGGAGAGGGCACTCCTTTCCGAGAAGATGGTACCGGGGGATTGTTTTATTACATTTTCCAAGGCATTCACTTAGAGCTTTTTCCGCCCATAATTTTTCTAGGGGTGGGTGCCTTGACTGATTTTGGACCCTTAATTGCGAACCCGCGCACAATGCTATTAGGGGCTGCAGCGCAATTTGGAGTTTTTGGAGTCTTTTTAACAGCTTATGCGATGCGACACATCGGGATTGAGTTCAGTCCGCAAGAGTGTGGAGCGATCAGTATCATTGGCGGTGCAGATGGACCCACTTCTATTTTTTTAGCGAATAAACTAGCGCCTCATTTATTAGGACCGATTGCAGTGTCTGCATATAGTTACATGGCATTGGTGCCTGTGATACAGCCCCCGATAATGCGTCTCTTAACTACCAAGAAAGAGCGGACGATTCGTATGCCTAGTATACGCGTGGTTTCACGTTTTGAAAAATTAATATTTGCGACCTTTGTTTTGATGATTGGAATTTTAGTCGTGCCAGCTGCCGCGCCGCTCCTGTTCATGCTTTTTTTCGGAAATTTTATCCGCGAATGTAAAGTGGTCGAACGCCTCAGTAAGTCTGCGCAAAATGAAATCATTAATATTGTGACGATTTTCTTAGGGGCGAGTGTAGGAATTACCATGCAAGGGTCTGTTTTCTTAACTTCGCAAACCTTGGGTATTTTAGGCTTGGGAGTGCTTGCTTTTGCAATGGCAACCGCGACTGGCATTTTGATGGCGAAGTTCATGAACCTTTTCACGAAAAATAAGATAAATCCTTTGATTGGCTCTGCTGGCGTGAGCGCAGTGCCGATGGCGGCGCGGGTTAGTCAGGAAGAAGGACAGCGAGCCGACCCCAATAATTATTTATTAATGCATGCCATGGGACCTAATGTTGCGGGGGTCATTGGAACGGCATTGGTAGCAGGATTCTTCATGACCATTTTTAATTAAGATTAAAGCAATTACTTATAGATTCAACCAAGGTAAAAAATGTTAACAAAGTCGCGTCACAAATTTATATCTGCAGATGAAGCTGCAGCTATGATCGAAGATCGAGCAATTATTGGGTTTAGCGGATTCACCCCTGCAGGGGCTGCTAAAGCGATTCCAACTGCGCTTGCACGTCGAGCGGAGAAGGAACATGCGGAGGGTCGTCCCTTTAAGGTAGGTATCGTTACAGGTGCTTCAACGGGGGATTCATTAGATGGTGAATTAGCGCGTGCAGATGCCGTGCTTTTTCGGACTCCGTATCAAAGTAATTCGCATTTGAGAAAATCCATTAATAGCGGGGAAACGCCCTTCTTTGATATGCATTTATCGATGTTGCCTCAGTCCGCTCGATACGGTCACTTGGGGCATTTCAACTTTGCTGTCGTTGAGGCGGCCTCGGTCAGTGAGGACGGTGAAATTGTTCTGACTACCAGCGTGGGCGCAGCAAATACATTTTGTGAGATTGCGGATAAAGTTCTCATTGAACTCAACGAATTCCATCCGCCTGAGTTATCGGGTTTTCACGACATATACACGCCGCAAGACCCTCCGAGTCGGCGTGAAATCCCGATCTTTAGTGTTCGGGATCGGATTGGGAGTGTTTCTGTAAAAGTAGATCCAAAAAAGATTGTAGGAATAGTTAAAACAAATCGCGCGGATGAGGTTGGCGGTTTTCGTGAAACAGATGCGACGACTTTAAAAATTGGCGAACGCGTGGCGAGTTTCCTCGGCGAGGAACTATCAAAAGGACTGATGCCGAAGTCGTTTTTACCAGTTCAATCTGGAGTAGGGAATATTGCAAATGCAGTTCTCGGGGCGATGGGTGATAATGATTCAATCCCACCGTTTGAAATGTATTCGGAAGTGATCCAAGATAGTGTGATAGACTTAATGCGCCAGGGTTCCATTACCTTTGCATCCGCTAGTTCCCTCACCGTTTCTCCTAAAGTCCTGAAAGGGATTTACAAAGAACTCGATTTTTTCAGAGAGCGAATTTTACTGCGTCCACAGGAGGTTTCAAACCATCCAGAGGTGGTTCGCCGTCTCGGTATTATCACGATTAATACTGCGATTGAGGTAGACATCTTTGGTAATGTTAATTCCACCCATATCATGGGTAAAAATATGATGAATGGAATCGGGGGTTCTGGAGACTTTACTCGGAATGCTTACATTTCAGTTTTCACCTGTCCTTCGGTCGCAAAGGGAGGTGCGGTGAGTACGATCGTGCCATCGGTAGCGCATTTAGATCACAGTGAACACTCTGTTAACGTGATTGTTACCGAGCAAGGAGTTGCCGATTTACGTGGCAAAGACCCAGTCCAACGTGCGCATGAAATTATTCTAAAATGTGCACACCCAGATTATAAGGATGCATTGCTTGCTTATATGGGCGACACCAAGCACGGGCATACTCCACAAACTTTAGGAAACGCTTTTGCGATGCATCAGGCATTTCTTGAGAATGGGGATATGCGGACTGCTAAGCTCTAGAATTCGAAGATGTTTAAAGGCAAATGAATTACTAATGAGTGCGTTTGAGGAAATTAAAACGCTTCTTCATAGGGTTCGTTCCAATCATCGGGCAAGCCTTGCAAGGGCGATAACGCTTATAGAAAGTCGCGCTCCTAAACATAGTAAATTTGCCGAAGCGTTAATCGAAGCAGCGCTTCCCTTTACAGGTGGTGCGATCCGAATTGGTATAACGGGAGTTCCCGGTGCGGGTAAGAGTACTTTTACGGAAGCACTTGGAATGTATTTATGTGGGCTGGGTAAAAAGGTGGCAGTTTTAGCGGTCGATCCCACGAGTTCAATTCATGGCGGGAGTATTCTGGGTGACAAAACTCGAATGGAGGGATTGTCTCGCGAAAAGAATGCATTTATCAGGCCTTCACCTTCGGGCACGACTGCCGGTGGAGTGGCTGCACGCACGCGCGAGGCAATGCTCCTTTGCGAGGCTGCTGGTTATGAAGTGATCATCGTTGAAACTGTTGGAGTGGGTCAGGGTGAAACTGAGGTACGGACGATGACAGATTGTTTTTTACTGCTTCAAATTACAGGCGCGGGTGACGGACTGCAGGCCATTAAAAAAGGAGTCCTTGAATTAGTAGACGCGATCATAATCAATAAAGCAGACGGAGCAAATACCGTACGAGCTCAACAAGCATGCGGTGAATATGCACGAATGCTAGAGGTCTTACAGCCCTTTACCGAGGGTTGGCAACCGCAAGCGCTTACTTGCTCTGCGCTCGAAAAGAAAGGAGTGGATGCAGTTTGGGAATTGATCAAAGCATTTGAGGTAAATACCCAAAAGAGCGGTGTCTTTGAAAGACGCCGTCAGACTCAGAATTTAGATTGGTTTCAGGCGCGTTTAAAGCAATCAGTGATGGAAGCATTTAGGCAACGTGAAGTAGCGCGGTTGCCTAAGATCGAGGCTGCGGTTTCGAATGGCGAGCTTTCTGTAGCAGGTGCATTGAAAAAAATGCTCGCAAAGGAAGACTGATTCTAAGGGGCATTATAGCGTCTGATTTCGGGGACTCCAACGATCGAG
>CBFHPQ010000049.1:0-10853 GCA_965657865.1 Coraliomargaritaceae bacterium
AATAATGTCCTGATCGTGGCGGGTTGCTTGGTTGGTTGTTCGGGATTAATCCTGACCCTTATCATGTGCAAAGCCATGAATCGTACCTTGGCACACGTGCTCTTCAGCGGGTTCGGCGGTCAGAGTGGCGGAGCATCGGCTGCAGTCGAAGGCGAAATGAAAGCGGCTTCGGTTTCGGACGCCTACTACGTGCTCGAGGCGGCTCGTTCGGTGGTCATTATACCCGGTTACGGAATGGCAGTCGCCCAAGCGCAACACACCGTTAAAGAACTTGGAGAACTCCTTGAGGAAAACGGCACCGAAGTCTTTTATGCGATTCACCCCGTCGCTGGTCGAATGCCGGGACACATGAACGTACTCCTCGCCGAGTCCGATGTACCCTATGAACAACTCGTGGAAATGGATTCTATCAATCCGCGCATGCCCTCGGTGGACGTCGCGATTGTGATTGGTGCGAATGATGTTGTGAATCCTGCCGCAAGCGACGATCCCAGCAGCCCGATATACGGGATGCCCATTATTAAAGCGCACGAAGCTCGCACCGTGTATGCCCTGAAACGTGGACAAGGCGCTGGATTCTCCGGACTCATCAATAAACTCTATTTTCTTGAAAAGACCCGTATGCTCTACGGCGATGCTAAAGAGACCGTCGCTGCCCTCGTCAACGAGTTGAAGGGGTGAGAGTCTTCTCTGAGATTTTTATGCTTTCGTTTGGGTAGCTGTGCTAGCCTTCAGCGATTCCATCTATTCTTTGCTGGGATTAGGATTTAAATTTTGCCCGACAAAAGATTGAAAAACAACAGTTGGATTGGACTATTTGACCTTGCTTTGCTGCTCAGTAGCTCAGCGGTAGAGTCCCGACGGAATCAGGATTAACACTTGGTCGCCATGCTCCCTAGTAGCTGCATTCGCAATCAAGCTACACTCATCCACAGCAGTTTTTAGCTTACTGCATTGGAGGCGATATCGTTTTTTAATAACGCAGCCATCAATCAAGAATTTTCCGCTTTTAGTCTTGTAAACAGATAATCGTCTTGTTCTATATACCGCTTCACGCTTATTCCTTTGATTCATTGTTTTTCATTAACCAATTTGTCAATTAACAGGCGCAAAACCTTCGTTGCTCAGTAGCTCAGCGGTAGAGCAGGTGACTGTTAATCACTTGGTCGCTGGTTCGATCCCAGCCTGAGCAGCCATTTTAAAGCCCTTAGTAAACCCCAACTAAGGGCTTTTTTATGTATTATGTATACGTTTTAGAAAATTTCAAAGGTCGGCTTTACATCGGGCAGACCGCTGATTTAGAGCGTCGTTTAAAGCAGCACAATTCGGCAGCTGGCAAGGAGCATCTTGGGAAGTATACGCATCGTAATGGTCCGTGGATGTTGGTAGGCAGTGAAACGTATCGGACTCGGTCCGAAGCGATGCTGCGAGAAAAACAGCTGAAGTCATGGAAATCGCCCGCGAAGGTAAGGGCACTTTTTGCGCATGAGCGGTAGAGTCCCGACCGAGTCGGGATTAATCACTTGGTTGGTCGTAGATCCCGACAAGTCGGAAGTTCGATCCCAGCCTGAGCAGCCATTTTAAAGCCCTTAGTAAACCCAACTAAGGGCTTTTTATTTCAGGACTAAAGGTTTGTCTTTGTGGGTGTCCTTCTATGTAAACGTTTTGTCTTGAGGGCATGCCCTTAAGCCTCAGATTAAGATTTACTTTTTACCCCACCTTTAAAACCTAATGCAATGTCTTTGAACTCTGAATCTTTCGAAAGTGTATCGCACGAGAACCGTAGTTTTGAACCCCCTGAGGCGTTTGCTTCGCAGGCTCGTATTGGCAGTCAGGCGGACTATGAAGCGATGTATGCGCGGAGTCTAGCGGAGCCGGAGGCGTTTTGGGGGGAGGCGGCTGAGGAGTTGCATTGGTTTAAAAAATGGGACTCGGTTTTAGATTCGAGTGAGGCTCCGTTTTATAAGTGGTTTGATGGCGGCCAAACGAATATTTCGTATAATTGTTTGGATCGTAATTTGGAAGCGGGTCTGGGGGATCGGGTTGCGATTCACTGGGAAGGCGAGCCGGGTGATAAGCGTTCATTGACTTTTAAGGAGTTGCACGCGGAGGTGTGTCGTTTTGCGAATGTCTTAAAAAAGCTGGGCGTTGAAAAAGGGGATCGGGTAGCGGTTTATTTGCCGATGATCCCGGAGTTGGCGATTTCGGTTTTGGCATGTGCGCGTATTGGGGCGGTGCATTCGGTGATTTTTGGTGGGTTTTCTGCGGACTCGATTCGTGACCGGGTCTTGGATAGTGACACGCGGATGGTGATTACAGCGGATGGCGGATATCGCCGTGGTAAGATTTTAGAGCTTAAGAAGATTGTCGATGAAGGGGTCGCAAATTGTGCGTGCATTCAGGATGTTTTAGTGATCGAGCGCGGTGGTGCGCAAGCGATTGACTGTCCGATGGTTGAGGGGCGTGATCATTTTTATGCATCGCTTGCGTCTGAGGTGAGTGCGGTGTGTGAAGCTGAACGGATGGAGGCGGAGGATTTACTCTTTTTGCTCTACACGAGCGGCACGACGGGCAAGCCAAAGGGGATCATGCACACGACGGGTGGGTATCAGGTGTTTAGTTATCTGACTTCTAAGTATGTTTTTGATTTGAAGGGGGATGATGTGTACTGGTGCACTGCGGATGTGGGTTGGATTACGGGTCATAGTTACATTGTATATGGAATTTTGCAGAATGGGGTGACTCAGGTAATGTATGAGGGTGCCCCTGATTTTCCGGATCAAGGTCGTTTCTGGGAAATTGTTGAGAACTATAAAGTTTCTATTTTCTATACTGCGCCGACTGCAATTCGGGCGTTTATGAAGTGGGGCGATGATTGGTTGGCTCAAAAGGATTTAAGTTCGTTAAGGCTTTTGGGAACGGTGGGTGAACCAATTAATCCAGAGGCCTGGATGTGGTATCACGAGCGTGTGGGTGGCGAACGATGCCCGATTGTGGACACGTGGTGGCAGACTGAAACGGGGGGTCACATGTTGACGCCGATGCCGGGAGCGACTGCTACAAAGCCTGGATGTGCGACGGTTCCGTTTTTTGGAATTGAGCCTGCGATTTTGACGGATGATGGCGAATCGGTGGAGGCGGGGATTCTCGCAATTAAGCAACCGTGGCCGGGTATGTTGCGTGGGATTTATGGTGATCCGCAACGCTTTAAGGATACGTACTGGTGTAAGTGGGGTGGTAAGTATTATTTCCCTGGTGATGGAGCGCGTCGTGATGCGGATGGCTATTATTGGATTTTAGGTCGTGTGGATGATGTGGTGAATGTATCGGGTCACCGTATTGGAACGGCGGAATTGGAGAGTGTTTTTGTTGAGCACAGGGATGTTGCGGAGTCGGCCGTTATTGGAGTGCCTCATGAAATTAAAGGACAGGGGTTAATTGCGTTTGTCACGGTGATTGATGGACGACCGTTTGATGTCGAGTTACGCAAAGAATTGGTCACGATGATTGACAAGGGCATTGGCAAGTTTGCGCGTCCTGAGCGCATCGTATTTTCGCATGACTTGCCGAAAACGCGCTCGGGTAAGATTATGCGGCGTTTGCTTCGTGATATTGCGGAGGGCAGGGAATTGGGTAACACCACCACGCTTGCAGATCCTAGCATTGTTGAAAATTTACAGATTCAATTTGAGGCTTCGTAAAAGCGAGCGCGTCAAATACCTCCTCAACCCCTAAACTTTAATCGAATACAAATATGAATGTTACTGACCCCCGTTTGCACCGTCGTGCAGCTTTAAAAATTTCACTCGGGCTCTTACTGGTTTGGTTTTTTATCAGCTTTGGTTGTTCGATTCTTTTCCGTGATTGGTTGGACGTGAATTTTCCGACAATTGGAAACGCGCCCTTTGGTTTTTGGATGGCTCAACAGGGTTCGATTATTGGCTTTGTGCTGATTTTGATCACCTACACTTTTTTAATGAATCGTACTGATAAAAAATACGGTTACAGCGAGGAGGATTAATTCAGATGTCTCAAACTACTCTTAATCTTATTTTTATTGGTCTCAGCTTTGTGCTGTATGTTTATATTGCGGTTCGTTCGCGTGCGACGTCGACGAAGGAATATTATGTTGCGGGTGGGTCGGTATCTCCACTTGCAAATGGCATGGCAACGGCGGCGGATTGGATGTCGGCAGCAACTTTCATTTCGATGGCGGGTGCGGTGGCAATCAGCGGTTATGATGCCTCGCGTTTTTTGATGGGTTGGACGGGTGGCTTTGTTTTGCTGACAATGCTGATGGTTCCGTATTTGCGTAAATTTAATAAAGCGACGGTTCCGGACTTTATTGGGGATCGTTATTATTCGCGGACTGCTCGAGCGGTAGCGGTGATTTGCGCGATTTTTATTTGCATGACGTATATCATGGGTCAAATGCGTGGAGTGGGTGTAGTCTTTTCTCAGCTTTTTGGAATTAGCATTCCTTCGGGAGTCGTGAGCGGTGCGTTGATTGTTTTCATCTATGCGGGGATGGGTGGAATGAAAGGGATCACTTACACGCAGGTTGCGCAGTATACGGTGATGGCGTTTTCGTATACCATTCCAGCGGTGTTTATTGCTTTAGCGTTGACGGGTAATGTGATTCCTCAAGTTGGTTTGGTTTCGAGTTATACGGCAGACGGTACGGCGGTTCCGTTTCTTGCGAAGTTGAATGCGATTAATACAGAGCTTGGTTTTCAGGAATATACTTCGGGTAAGTTATCGACTTTAAATATGTTTTGTATCACGGCAGCTTTGATGTGTGGTACTGCGGGTCTGCCGCATGTGATTGTTCGTTTCTTTACTGTTAAGGATGTGAAGGCAGTTCGCAAGTCGGCTTGCTGGACGTTGGGTTTTATTGCGGTGATCTATTTGACCGCGCCGACTATTGGAGCGTTCTCACGGGTAAACCTCATTGAAAAGCTTCACAATACTGCGTACCAAGAGGCGCCGTATTGGTTTATGGAGTTTGAGAATACGGGACAAATGGCGTGGGTGGACAAGAATGGAGATGGTCGCATTCAATACTTCGGGCCTGGGAAATCTGAGACTGGCAGTAATAAGGTCTTTCAAGGTAAGGGTCCTGCATATCCTGAATATAATGCTCCAGAGGAACAACGGATTGGTTCTTTGGGTCAACGCTTGCTTGCTAACAAAGCGGATTTATCGAACCCGAATGAATTGTATTTTGGCAATGACATTATGGTGATGGCGAATCCCTATATGGCGGGGTTACCGCCTTGGGTGATTGCGCTTTTGATGGCGGGTTGTATCGCGGCGGCGTTATCGACTGCGGCGGGTCTTTTGCTAGTGCTCTCGACTTCAATTTCGCATGATTTAATGAAGAAGATCGTGAAGCCGAGTCTTTCGGATAAAGAGGAAGTGAACTATGCGCGCGCGGCTTCTTTTGCAGCCTTAGTGGTAGCGGCTTATTTCGGAGTGAATCCACCGTCGGCATTTATTGCAAAGACAGTGGCATTTGCATTTGGCTTGGCGGCTTCTTCATTCTTCCCGACTTTGTTAATGGGTATTTTCTCATCGCGCGTGAATCGCACGGGTGGAATTGCGGGAATGATTTGTGGAATTGCTTTTACGAGTAGCTATATCGTCTACTTCCAATTTTTAGGAGGAACGAAGGAAGAGCTCCTTTTCGGGATTACTCCAGAGGGAATTGGATTTATAGGTATGCTCATCAATTTTGCGGTTACTTTTGTGGTGAGCGCTTTGACTGCTGCGCCTCCCCAACACATCAAGGAGATGGTAGCAAATATACACATTCCGACTGCTGATAAAAAACCTGACCCTCAGGATTTTGAAATCTAGTTTTTAAAGACGAGTCTTAGTTTTTGATGCGGATAAAATAAGCGCCTGAATCTACGGGGACGGTCATTTTCTGCCAGCTATTAAGGTCGTTGCTATATTCGAATTCAACTTTGTTCTGGGTTTGGAAGTCCGCAAGCGCGACGCCATTGATGAAGATGGAAATAGACTCAATGGAAGTATGGATCGGAGCGGTATAGGCGCGTCCTGTGGTGTAGAGCACTTGAGTGACAATGGCATCGGGGTCGCTCGTGGTCGTTATTTGAATGCTTCCATCGCTTGCGATACTTCCCCAGTCAGAGACCCAAATTGAAGGATTGTGAAATTCTAATTCTAAATAAAATTGTTTAGATGGGCTGGATGGGTGAAAAGGAAATTGCATCCAATTGATCACTCTTGGGCTTGCTGTTAGTGAAGCGAGGAGGGTGAAAAATAAAATCGTGAAACGCATTCGAATTTTGATTGAGCTACTGATTTTCGGGGAGTTCAATAATTTTGAAATCAATCACTTGGTGCCATTGTTCGAGCGCTTTAAGCGCTTGTTTTTCGGCATCGCGCATGGCTTCGCGTTCCGCAGGAGTGGTATCGTTGAAGCCCTTTAAGTGAAGCCATCCATGGGCGAGATAGAGACTGAGTTCTTGAGCAAAAGGGAGCTTCAGTTCGTTGGCACGGGCTAGGGCATGATCAACCGAAACGAGGATTTCGCCCGCAGAACCCATTGAGCTGTCGGCTGGGAAGGTAATGACGTCGGTCGGAGTGGGGTCATCCATAAATTGTGCATGGACGTCGGCGATGACGGAGTCCGTTACAAAAGCGATTGAGAGTTCGGCGGGAGGGAGCGAAAATCCTGAATGATTTTGAAGGCACTCGACAAGCGCTTGAGTGGCAGCGGTGGGGTCGCTCAGATTTGGATATTGATTACTGACCTCAAGTTGCATTCGAAGGGGCCTCTTCTTTTGAGCTGTCTTTAGGGTATTCAATACGCGAGTGAAGCATATTTAGAAGGGTGTAAACAAAGCTTTCGCGGATCTTGTTTAATTCTTGGAAGGTTAATGGGCAGTCATTGAGTTGCCCATCTTCAATTTTGTCGCGGAAAATTTTATCAATTAAATCTTCGATATTTGATTGAGTAACTTTTCTGAGGCTACGACTGGCAGCTTCTACGCCATCGGCAAAGAAAATGATCGCGCTCTCTTTAAATGCGGGACGGGGTCCGTCGTACCGATAGGTGCTTTGATCGACTTCTGAATTGGTTTCACGTTGAGAGCTTTGCGTTTCTTTGTCAGTACGAAGTTGCTCGTTGGCTTGATGGAAGAAGTATTGAATAAGGGTGGTGCCGTGATGCTGTCGAATAACGTCTTCGATAACTCGGGGCAGTTTATGAGATTTTGCGAGTTCAACGCCTTCTTTAACGTGTGCCTTAATAACTAGGGCGCTCATGGAGGGGTTTTTGGCGTCATGTGGGTTGAGTCCACCGCGTTGATTTTCGGCAAAATATTCGGGTTTCACAAGTTTGCCGATATCATGAAAGAGGCAACACACGCGGCAAAGGAGGGGGCTCGCGCCAATTTTTGCGGCGGCATTTTCTGCCAGGTTGGCAACCATTAGACTGTGATGATAGGTTCCTGGCGCCTCAATTTGCATTCGCCTTAGGAGAGGGTGATTGAAATCGGTGAGCTCTAAGAGCGTGATATCAGTTGTGACTTTAAAGAGGTTTTCCAAAAGAGGAAGTAGTCCGACTGAAACGATGCCTGAGAGAACACCGATGAGGAGAGAGATGAAGATTTGCTCTGTTATTAGTCCAGCGGTGAGGTTGCTGAGAATTCCAGAAAGCATGGCGGCAATGGCAGCAGCGAGGCCAGTTAGAATTCCTGCACGCACGAGTTTAGTACGCGAACGAATATTATTGGAGTAATACGCGCCTACAACGCCCGAGAACAAGGTGATAAGGGCGAAGTCAATGGAGTTTCCTTGGGTAATACCGAAAAACATTGCGATGACGAGCGCGGTAAAGACAGCGGGCACCATTCCGATAAGTGCTGCTACTAGGATAGGCGCGAGGGCACAGGGCGCAATGTAGGGGAGGACGCTTAAAACGCCTCGGTTATTAATTGCGATGACTTCCCCGAGTTCGAGCACAACCCGAATGAGAAGCAGATTTAGGATGAGGCTGACTGCTATGATCGCTAATGTTCGGGAGCGTTTTAGGCGGTTTCGTAATCCTTGCTTTAGGAAGAGCCCTAGTGAAATCATTAGAAAGGTCGCGAGTACAAGGCGCTCGAGGAATAGACGATTAAAGAAGAGCGGGTCGTTGCCGCTTGCTAATCGGGCAGCTTCATGCATCTCCATTCGCTCGATATCAATGGCATCGATAACTTCAGCGGGCTCAATAAGAGTGTCGCCTTGTCGATAGGTGAAGATTGCGGGTTCGATTTTTTCAATCGCTCGATCAATAGCACTCGCGGTATCGGTTTCGCTATAGATTAAGTTAGCCTTAAGTCCTGCCTGAAAAATGTTAAAGAGCGTCCGTGTTGTTTTATCGTTACGTGACAGAGAATCAATTTCTCGCCGGAGGGCTATTTCTGCATTTGATTTCGAGCGGGCTTTAGGCAAGCCGGCGTTTCCAGTTTCAGCAAAAATTTGAATCACTGACATTTTCTCTCCTGACAGTTCATCGGTTTTAGCGGTATAAACTCCGTCGCTGTAAAGCTTGGAAAGGATTTCAAGCGCATCTTTAAATAAAGCTGAACGCTCACGTGGGTTGGTACGAATCGTGAATTCGTAGATGGATACGGAGTCCGCGTTTATTTGGCTTTTATCAAGCCAGTCGGCGATGGTTTTTTTGAATTCGTTTTCAAGTGCTTCTTTTTCTCCGTCTTCAAATTCAATTGTGGTTTTTGCAATGCGATCTTGGAGGTCGGTAAGTGAGTTTTTGAACGCTTCAAATGGAATGTTGGACCGTTTAAAAACAGGTGGCACTTGGTCTCGAAGGGTGCGAATTTGTTCCTCGCGGATTAAGGTACTCTCGTAGACGAAAGGAAACTCGGCGACCACTCTTTCGGGTGCTGGCTGATTGAGTAATATTTGCGGGCCAATTGGTTGACGTCCTAAGAAGGCGATACAGACCAATGTGAAAACGAAGAGGGAATAGAGAGAAATTTCAACAAGCTCCTTCTTATTGAAACGAATCTTTTTCTTTCCGTTTTTTCGTTGTCGCCGGGATTCTTTCTTTTTGGGTTTCTTAGAATCCTGAGAGAGAATTGGTTTTGTGTTCGGGTCTGACATGATACCAGTTAGGTTGTGCAAACAATGAGTGGCTCAATTATTTTGAATTCTGAGCATATGCGCTGATAATCTTTTGGACGAGAGGATGTCTGACGACATCTTGGGCATCAAAGTGGAAAAGTTGTATTCCTTTGATGGATTTAAGTAGTTTTGAAGCTTGAACTAAGCCAGATTGCTTTGAGTTGGGCAAATCAATTTGAGTGATATCCCCAGTAATGACCATGCGGCTTCCGTCGCCGAGGCGGGTCAAAAACATCATCATTTGCTCGTGGGTCGTATTTTGTGCTTCGTCGAGCACGACAAAGGCGTTTGAGAGGGTACGCCCACGCATATAGGCAAGGGGAGCGACTTCAATGATGCCTCTTTCGACTAATTGGTTGGTATTTTCTTTGCCGATCATGTCATTCATGGCGTCGTAGAGGGGCGTCAAATAGGGGAGAATCTTTTCCTGAAGCTCGCCAGGGAGGAATCCTAAAGCCTCGCCCGCTTCAACTGCAGGGCGCGTCACGATAATTCGTTCTACGGTTCCCTCCGTGAGTTCTTTGAGAGCCATTGCCATTGCAAGGTAAGTTTTTCCCGTTCCTGCAGGTCCAATTCCAAAGGTAACGGTATTCGCCTCAATCGCTTGGAGATAGCATTTTTGGTTGAGGGTTTTTGGAACAATGCTCCGTCTCTTTAGTTTTATGACTAAAGGGTTTTCATAAATCGCCCTGAGATCAGCAGCTTTATTTTCGTTCACTAAACGTGCAGTGTGATGAAATTCTGAAGCTCGAATTCGAATGCCTTGTGTTTTAGCAATCTCAAGGAGCTCAAAAACTTCTTTTGCTTTAAGGAGATCATTTTTCTTACCACTGAATGCAATCCAATCGTCGCGAGTTGAAACCTCCAGTTTTAGTAAACTTGCAAGCGCATCTAGGTTTCTTTCATCGTTCGCATACAATTGGGATAAATGCTTAGCGTTCGGGAAATTTATTTTCTCTTCGGGCATGTACTTAAAATGGATGCAGGATTATGAGGAATTTGCAGTTTTTCTGGATTTTGCTTAGGCTTTGCAATGATCTCGAAGGCGTTCCCACATTGAATCAAGCGCATCGGGAAGAACGCGGGTATTACCAATGACGGGCATGAAATTTGTATCGCCGTTCCAACGTGGGACGATGTGACAATGCAGATGCTTTGGAATCCCTGCGCCGGCAGCCTTGCCAAAGTTGTATCCGGTGTTAAAGCCATCTGGTTTTAGAGCTTGCGTGAGAATGTTTTGCGCTTCGACAACGCAATCGATGTGCTCGTGTAATTCCGTGGTTTGAAGCTCTTGGAGGTTGGAAACTTCTCGGTAAGGAACAACCAGGAGATGTCCCGCGTTGTAAGGATAACGATTCAGGACGATGTAATTATGAGTGCGACGTACGAGAATAAGGCTTTCGGCGTCTGTTTGCTTAGGTAGTTGGGCGAAGGGATTGAGTTCGGCTTTGTTTGATTTCGGCGCAAGAATGTAGGGCATACGCCAATACGCATGCAGGTTTTCGTGCGCATGATTTGGATTATGCGCGTGATTTGGACTGGATTCAGGATTTTCCACAACTTTAAATTGGGTACTAAACTAGTAAGGATGGGGAATGGGTCGATTCTTAATATCTGGACTGTATACGAGAATTGTTAAATTTATGGGGTTGCCTTCATCGGTGCTCAATTTAAAGATTCTTAAAGACGCA
>CBFHPQ010000050.1:0-10605 GCA_965657865.1 Coraliomargaritaceae bacterium
TTTTTGGGGCCACAACCACGGATATAATCGACTTCAAAAACGCCGGAGCTGCCATTTGGGTCGATCCGCAGGCGGGTCGTCTTTGAGTCGGCATCATACGCCGCAACAACACCGCCACTGCCAGCGGAGGTGAACACATGGCCGGCTGCAATCCAGCCATCAAGTTTACTAACCGCATCGCCCTTAAGTATGAGTTCACCGTCCCCTTTCACATCAATCAGAAAATTCCCAGATGCACTTGTCATGCCGTTGACTCGAATGGTACCACCATAGAGTTTCAGATTGACCTTGCGACCGTCATGAAGATTCAGTCGCTTGGCGATCACGGTGCCATCGAGCATCGTAAACTCTGTCCCCACAGTGCTCTTGACGCAAAGGTGAAGCCAACCGGAGGAGCCAAGATCGATCGTCCCCGAATTCGTGACGTGGGACTCAGCATCCGCATGGCTGCCAAGAACCATACCAGTGGCAGTCAAAATCCCATTATTCTCAATGGTGTTAATTCCACTCGACTTTAAGCTTCCACCAAGGTTGATCACACCGTGATTTGACAGCGATGAGGTCTGATTTCCGTTCGCCGCCAACTGAAGTGTCAGATTGCTCGTGGTAGCAAGGGTTCCGCTGGCACCAACGACCAAACTCCCCGTCCAATTTGACCGGCCCAGCTTCACCTGATTCGCAAGCGCGCACGCAGACTGAATTTCAGCAGCGACCGCTGCAGTCGAAAAGATATCAACATTCGTTGTCGCGCTCGGAACGCCTACAGGGGCATAATTGCTGTCATCAAACCAATTCGTGCCACTAGCGGTATCGAAGACCACAGAAAAGGCAGGCGTCGCACTGATTGCCACCAAGGTAATGAGCGCGAATGCACGCTTCATGAAATTGCCCCCTCTCCAATTGTGAAGCATCTTTTAAAGCAGCAGTGATCACACTGCAACAAGCACAATGAGTTGTTCATCTTCGTGGTAAAGTCGAGTTCGAGTAAGGGATCTATAAGAGATTGTAAATTGTAATGTGCTAGCGATAGATATGCAGCAATAATAAAATTATAATTTGTCATGAGCATTAAATCAAAACCTCCTGGCTATTTTTCCATAAATCTTCTCTATTTAATGAATTACTATCAATGGGGATGTATCATTACTCGAGCCAGTCCTGAATCCCTAATGGGTAAAGGCAGCAACAGCCCAAGAGTGACTACCAACGGATTAGCCCGCGTGCGACCGATGGGCGGGCTTACAACGCGAAACTGCGGCTAAAGCACGCAGCTACTGCAACCAACCTGTCCGCCGTAGCTTGTAAAGCAAAGGAGGAAGGGCGCGGGTGGTTCAATTACTGGGCATGAAAAAGCCCCTCACACACTAGCTGAGAGAGGCCTTTAACTCTATTATATACTCCCTATGTATAAAAATCTACCTGCGACCTTTCGACAGGCTCAGGATTTGCGACGGCGAACCATCACTACCCAAGCTAGTGCAAAGCAACCGCCGAGCAGCGTATAGCTGTACGGTTCCGGGATAACAGACACCGAGAAGGAGTTCAAGATCACCTCAGTCTCAGCACCACTGTCGAGCAACGTCCGGTTCAGAGCTCCAAAGGCAAGCGTGTAATCGTCGTTGAAGTCAGCCGAATAATCCGCTATCGTGGCAGTCACTGTATTTGCATCTACACTAGTTCCCTGATTACCAATGGAGGTAAATGTTGCATCGGTAATGTCAATGGTCGCCAGTGTGCCATTCAATGTATAAGTAATCCCGGTCGGCAATTCACTCAAACTACCGATCACCCCAGAAGCGGCACCCGTCCCCTTTTCCGTATAAAAGAGTCGCCATGTTGAGCCACTAAGCTCGATGCCAAAGCTGACACCAAGATCCATTTGCAACGCGTTATGCTGATTGCTCGCATCCTTACCAATCGAGAAGTAAAATTGAGGTCTACCAGATGCAGTAGCCGAAGGAGTGACCGCAGCGATATCAAAGGAGGCGATCACCGTATGGTCGTAGAAATTATAGAGATCAGCTCCGTTGAAGGTGCTCAGCGTGCCGGTTTGATCCGTCGTCGTGTAGACACCCGCCCGCGCGGAACTAAGATTTGTGCCATTATTCATGGTCAACTGATTACTCCCTTGCGAGACTGAACCAGCGCCCGACTTATCAATCGACAAATGGCCAGTTGGCTTCAGTGAGGGTGAGGAGCCGCTGAAATCGTCATTCCACACAGATGTCTGCGCGTGCAACATCTGAGAGCAAAGGCACAGGCTAGAAGCCAATATGAAAGTAAATGTGAGATAACGTTTTATCATAACTATTAATGTGGGGGTTTATACTAATTGGAGGTAAAATGCTAAAGACAAGAAATTGTAGTTTGTAATAAAATTACACTAAATTGATCGAAGTCAACCAAAAAACAAAAAAACTTTAGTGAAATTAGTAGTTTTGAGGGCACTTCAGGGAAAAACGGCCTTCAATAAGCATATATGCCCTCCAATATCTGGGTGAAACATTAAACCCTCCCTCCATCACATTACAACTAGGAATGACTGAGAGGTCGTCGAAATCAGCAACTAAACGGCGCAGCTACTGCAAACGGTGCGCGGTGCTTGGGTTTGGTGAAAAGATGGGCAACATTAAAGATCCTAACCTCTCGAATCCCTGCGGCTTTCATCGCCTCCAGGTCAGCGTCGATGCCTTCCGAGCTGACGCGCCCATTCAGCCAATACCAAAACACGCCGGGCAAACACTCGCTCGGTGGATTTTCGAAATCCTTGAATATGGACTGCCCCAAAAGTCCGTTAACCGCCAGCGCCGACAGCACAAGCAGTCGGAACAGCTTTCCAATCATCACATTCATTCGTTTCAGATACTTCATCGTCAAAATTTCTACGGGAGGGAACGCGACATCATACACAGAAATGCCACCGAACTTGCCTGCCATTGCTGGTGAACAAGACCGCTCGATACGGGGGATCGGGCACTGATACGTCGGACATCGATTCCAAACAACAGAGCTCAAAGTCTATCCT
Organism: Coraliomargaritaceae bacterium; assembly: GCA_965657865.1. Taxonomy (GTDB): domain Bacteria; phylum Verrucomicrobiota; class Verrucomicrobiia; order Opitutales; family Coraliomargaritaceae; genus UBA7445. The sequence goes on from CBFHPQ010000050.1 coordinate 3,026, forward strand.
TGTAAGCCCATCACTAATATGTAAATCTGTCATGAGGCAATCAAGGCAATTTTGCGCATTTCTATTCGCAGCCCTTGAAGCCTAGCCAAGTCAGTGCAATCCAGTTACACTTGAACCTCATACAACCCACAAATACTCGATGCTTCGAAGACTTATACTATCCCTCTGCCTACTAGCTTTCTTCTCTGCATCCGCTAAAGATCGGGTCTTCGCCGAAGACTCAGAGTGGGAGGTCGTTTCAACGGGGCACCAATTCGCTGAAGGCATGGCTTGGGACCGCGAAGGTAACTTTTTCTTTACCGACGTTCCCCGCAATCAACTCTTCAGGGTGGATGCAGCAACCGGCGAGCGAACACTCTTTGATGGCGACACCGGCGAAACCAACGGCATTGCTCTGGCGCCTGACGGACGCCTCTACGGATGCGCCAGCGGAGCCAAAGGCATCCATCGTTGGGATCCAAAGACCGGCGAGCGAACCACGATCGAAACCGGCACGCTCTCCAACGACATCGCGATCCTCAAAGATGGCACGATCTTCTACACCGACCCGCATTCCAAACTCGTTTGGCGCTTGGAAGCCGGTAGTCACGAACTGTCTAAGGCAGCCACGCTCCCTTGGTTGCCCAATGGTATTACACTTTCTAAAGATCAGAAAACACTACTGGTCGCCGAATTCTTTTCCAACACCATCCATGGCTTTCCGATCGGCAAAGATTCGAAGCTAAGCGGCGCCAGTTATCCCGCTTACGAAGTCGCGACGCCTACCGATCAAGTCGGCACGCTTGACGGCATGCTCCCCCTGCCTGATGGACGCCTATTAAGCGGCACTTCGCTCGGTGCGCAAATCGTCCCTCCATTACATGCAGGCGCGGATGCCGCCGACCAACACATCGTCATCCCCTCGCCGGAGGGCCGCCCGCGCTGCAACTACGTGCGCATCAGCCCGGATAGAAAATGGCTATATACCGCTTATCGTGATGATCTACTCCGGAGACGCTTAGTCAAAGGTTTCGGCCAACGCTAGAGCATTTTCCTGCCCTAGGAAGTGTCGCTACCGTGCGACTCCGGCCTAAGCTATTTTGGAGGCGCAGCAATCGTCTCCCCATTGATTGAGAAAGGCGACAGGAGCACCGTGCCGATGCTCCACTCACGATTCAAGTTTTGCTGGCGCAGCAAATCAAAGCACATTTCGATTTCTCTCTCTGGCGAGAAACCGACACCACTCATCTTCAGACCGACACTCAAGGCCGATTGATCGGGGCTGGCGCATGCAACGCTGATCTGTTCTGGGATCTGTACTCCCAGAGAGGTCAGTGCCTGCGTCACTTGATCACCACGCTCGTGACACATGCACGCATAGGCCGTAATGTCAGACCGCTCCTTGATAAAGGCCTGACACGCAAGGGCGTCCCGCTTCCCAATCTCCAGAGTTTGGTCATACAAGTCCTCACGAAGCGGCAGACCCGCTTCTACCATCGCGCGACGGTATCCGCGAAAAAATGTGCGATTCAATTCTGCGGTATAGCCTGACCACGCGAACGGTGCTATCTGTTGATGCCCCCATTCTATCAAATCACTGGTCAAATGATAAAACGCCATTTCGTAGTCCGAAGCAACGCAAGGCGCACAACGGTGATCGGGCTCGCACCAGAAAACCAGCGGAATCCGATCTTTGCCGAGCCCGTCAATATCAGCCCGAGCAAAGGGCACCAGCGACACGATGCCCTTGACGCTTTTGTCGAATACGCCGCCAACACGGTTCAGCTCACTCCAATCCTGATCATCAGCTGCATACACGACACGCGTCTGGTAATGGCGATCTGCCGCAAACTTCATAAAGCGATGCACCAGCAACTGCTCATAGCCAAGATGCTCCAATTCGCGCTCATTCTTGGGGTTGGAATGCAAAACAACCCCCATCGTTCCAAGCGGCTGCCCCTTCGGTGCCATTGATTCCAGATAAATGCCCGAGCGATTTTCCTGCCGCACATAGCCCTCCTCTCCCAGTCGCTCAATCGCTTGCTGGACCGGCATCCGGCTGACAAAGCATTGATTGGCCATCGTCATCATACTGGGCAATTTCTCCCCGATCTCCCAACGGCCGGCATGAATCTCTTCTCGCAAAATCGCATGAATTTGATCCGCGAGGACGACCTGACTGGAGCGAACGATTGGGTGGCCTAGTAGTTTTGCATTTTCCATCAAACCATGATCTGTCATATAGGACCTGTCATATCAATGACAAAACCTCTTGGAGCCGCAAAAGTCGCTGGGAGGCTTTGAATCGAGAATGGCTGGAGGTAGAACTGAGCTCGCTCTGCCCTTTTATCCTAAAAAGATGAGTTAAACGCGCAAGCGACAGTTGTCATCGGCGATTCGTCGTTAGCTTTTAAAGATTTGCGCCATGATTTTTTAATGGGGAGTCGCGTTCTTCAAGTTCCGTCACCGAGGTTCATTCATACGCAAACTCAGTATAAGCGTATATAAGTGAACATTAGCGGTTTTCGGCTAAGCCGAATCTATGTCATGGTGGCACTTGGTGACATTGACTCAGATTGTGAATTGAGCGTAGGATTACACCATGATTAACAATACAGAATATATGGGGGACGAAGGCTATGCACTTATAGGAACAGCATTTGAAACACACCGCGAACTAGGAGGCGGACTTAGCGAAGAAATCTACCAAGAGAGCATGGAACTGGAATTAGGATTCCGAAACATCGTCTTCTCATCCAAAGACGAACTCAGGGTCTATTACAAAGACCATCTCTTAAAGAAAAAGTATGTGCCGGACTTACTCGTCTCCGGGGAGATAGTCACGGAACTAAAAGCCGTCAAGGCGTTGAATCCTGACCATGAACGGCAACTGCTCAACTACATGAGAATTACGCGTAAAGCTGTCGGTTACTTGGTGAATTTTGGACCGATTGAAAAACTAGAATGGAAACGCTACATGCTTAAAGAGTTCATTCCATCATAACTGGACAAAATCATCCGCTGGGCTAAAGGCGCTCATGCTCTGGATTTCCAGCATAGCTGGAGACCACTTATAGGCACTCATATACGCTTATCCATTCATGCGCAGACTCAGCATCGGCTTATATAAAGATCACCAATAATGAGTCATTGAACCTATTAATGGCTTGGCCATTTTGGTGGGCAAGCGTGCTCCTTGCTTTTACTTACAAGTCGTTCTATAGCATCAGCTTGGAACCTTGAACGCTTTCACTTAACTACCTTAACTCATTTTTTTAGGTTTATTCAGCGACCGGTGGTTCGTATTGATAAGGCGGTTCAACGTAGTTGTATTGCTCTAAAGCATCCGCCAGCAAGCCCTGCATTTTCTTCAACTGCGCGGCGGCTTCGGGGGCATTGATCAGGTTTTTCATTTCCTTCGGATCCTTACTGAGGCGATAGAGTTCATCTATATTCCCCTCGGCGGCATCCTCATACGGGAGGTGAATGTATTTCCACTCCGGTGTGCGGATCGCAAGTGTGGTTGGAATCGCTGGCGCATACTCCTCCTGGAAATATTGATAGAAGAACGGTTCGCTACGCCCCTCTGCCTTGCCCTCCATGACCGGCACAAACGATTCGCCCTGCACGGTGTTCGGTATCGGCGCACCGGCTAGCTTCAGAATCGTTGGGCCGATGTCGATATTGGCAACCAGCCCATCGATCCGCTTACCGGCTTCCACTTTCGCGGGATAGCGCATGGCAAACGGCACGCGAATCGACTCTTCATAAGCGAGGCGTTTGTCGCCACGACGGTGTTCGCCGTAGAACCAGCCGTTGTCGGCCATGAAAATGATGACAGTGTTGTCGAGTCGCCCCTGCTCTTCGAGCAGATCCATCACCCGGCCGACACCTTCATCCACTGCCAACATACAGCGCAGCATGTCATACCACGGAGCGGGCGGAGACCACTTTTGGCGGGGCAATGTTGGAGCGACCTCCATACCTTCACTGGCCACCCATTTCCGGTAGTGCGGACCGAAGATCTTTTCTCGGCGCATCCATTGCGGCTTCTCAGAAAAGTCCAGCGACCAGCTTTCCGGCTCCTCAATTTTTGCGTCGGGGAATGCATTCTTGTGACGCTCTGCGGGTATGAATTTGGCGTGACAAGCCTTATGCCAAAGCAAGACACAGAAGGGATCCGTTTCATTTTCAGCAATAAAATCGACCGCCTTGTCCGTGAGGATGTCGGTGATGTATCCCTCCTGCTTCACAACGTCGCCGTTAATATTTAGCTCCGGATCATTATAGACGCCCTGCCCCTTGAAGCTCAGCCAATAGTCAAAGCCGGGACGTGGTCGCGCGTGGTGCGCCATGTGCCACTTACCGATCAAGGCAGTTTTATAGCCGACCTTCTGCAAGGCCTGCGGGAACTGCTCCAGATGCGGCTCAGGATCCTGAATCTCATTATAACGCACACCGTGAACATGCGAATAGGTGCCAGTCAAAATCGATGCGCGACTCGGCGAACAGAGCGAAGTCGTCACAAACATATTATTAAACACCGCACCTTCAACCGCCATTCGCTGGAGATTCGGTGTCTCCAAAAAGTCGAAGCGATCGTGAAAAATAGCGTCCGGCGCCATATCATCAACCATCACGAACAAGAAGTTCGGCTTGTCCTGACCTGTGCTGAGCGAAGTCGAAGTAGCCTGCCGAAGCGGCTGCTCCTGAACCGCCGAAACCGCAGCCGCAAGGCCGAACAACGCAGCCGTTAAAATGCTCATTTTTTTCAATCTACTCATAAATTATTCTCCATTCAATTGGTTCATTTAGTCTAAAATTAGTTCATATTACCTGACAAACAATGGGCCCACCGGACGAGGAAGCGCCGACTCGGATTCAGGGTTGTAGCGCGGGTTGGCACGGGTGTCATACCGGTCGGGTATATGATTAAATCGCCATTTGGCCAAGGTCTGCTTCATATTCCCGACCCGCTCGGGCATGGCTGTAGATAGATCCTTTGTTTCACCGATATCTTTTGATAGATCATACAGCCGGAGGGTGCCATCGTGATAAGCGATTAACTTATAGTCTCCGTCAATCATGACGCTGCTCGGAGCCAAGATAGTCGCTTCATTCGTCAGGATGTCGTGGCGGTAATAGGGTTCATGAATAAAGATCGGTCGTTTCGCAAAATCATCCGGTCGTTGTTGAAGCAAGGGCACGAGCGATTCTCCAGTCCATTGATCTTTAATTTCCTGCGAAACCTCCTGATGCCCCAGCGCAGCCAGTGTCGGTGCAACATCCTCCAGTGTAACTAGTGTATGCACCCAAGCTGCGTTCCCTGGTTGGCCCGGCGCATAAACGATCATCGGCACGCGAATTCCGCCCTCGAAGGTCTGCGCTTTCTGCCCGCGCAGTGGCGTGTTACTGGTCCAGTGCTGCCCCTTCTTGACGGCTTGACCGCCGTTGTCGGAGGTGAAGACAATAATCGTATTGTCGGCCACTCCCAGCTCTTCGAGCGCGTCACGTATGGTTCCGACGGAATCATCGAGCGCCCGGATCATTCCGGCATAGGTCGGATTATCCTGATCATTCCAACCGCGGCTTGGCTTTTCAGAAAAATAAGCCACATCCTCCGGGCGCGCTTGGATGGGATCGTGCACCGCAAAATGCGCGAGATAAAGCAGGAAGGGCTGTTCAGGCTGTTCTTCCACATGGTCGCGGATCCAGTCGACGCTCAACGCGGTGAGATCGTCGGTCAGATAATCCTTTTGTGCCGGCGGCCCGGGAAAGTGCCATTTTTTGCGGGCGTTCTTTTTGTAGGAGGACCAGCCCTCATCTTCATACGTAATCGCCTCGAATCCGAAATCCTGAGGCCGATGCCCTTCAAGATTATTACCGCCAATGTGCCATTTCCCAAGAAAGGCGCTCCGGTAATCCGGCAGCATTTCCGCCAGCGTATAGACTTTTAGACCTTTGCTATCGGGCAGACCATTCGGCAGCGCATAGTTTCCAACCGCAACCTCCAACGGAAACTTGGGAGGTGATCCAGGCTGTTTGTCATGCGCCAAATAGTCACCCGGTGGCGTTTTCCCCTTGGCGTAAAAAGTAAACTTCCGGCCTCGCATCCCGGCGGCGTTGTTAAAACCGAATGTCGCCCCATTGCGCCCCGTCACAATAGTCGCACGCGACGGCGAGCAGAGTGGCATACTGTAGCAGCGCGAAAAGGAAACGCCCTCCTCCGCAAGCTGATTCAGATGCGGGGTTTCATAATACTGCTTTTCCGCCGGCGTCCCGGTGGCGAACTCAGCGGTCGGGTTGATATCCATCCACCCTAAGTCATCCGCCATAATCAAAACGATATTGGGGCGCTCAGTTGCGGCAGCAGTCACACTACCCGCAACAAATAATCCGATGTTTAACCATTTACTCGTCATAGTCATAATCCTACTTGTTCAATCTCATAGTCAGCACTTCACCGATCGCTGTTCCGGGCTTTGCATCATCAGCCACCGCCAACGAGAGCGGCGAACGCCCCTCCGGCAAGCGGACTGGCCCAAAGACAATCTGATCACCCGAACGGCTCTTAACGGAAACGGGGTTTCCGCCCACCAGCAAGCTGATCGGCGCGCTTTGATCAAAGCCCGTCCCTGTAATTTCCACCGACACGGTGAGCGGGTTTTGCACCTCAACGGCATAATCGGCTCGATCACCAGGATACTGGAAGCCTTTCACACCGCCTAGATAATCATGCATGTCCATTCTACCGACCAGACGGAGCGGCTGCAGCACCTTGATCTTCCAATGCCCCCTCGGCTGATCGGCATTATTGATTTTCAACTGCCGCATCTGGAAGGTGCGGTTTTGGAAGGCAATGGCATCCCACTGTGCACTACAGCGCGCGGCCATCGCATTAGTGCGTTCCGGCATGCTTTTGCTCAGGTCGTTTTGTTCCGACGGGTCTGTCTCCATGTCGTAAAGACGGAATTCGCCGCCGGGCAAATGATGAAACTTATAGTTTCCGTTTCGCAGGATCGTATGCAGCGATGAATACTGCAGCGATTTCATGTCGGGTGTATTCGCACCCTCGCCGACCGGCACTCCCGGGCCGCCGGTTGCCAGACGGAAGATGTCGCGATCATCCGTGAACGTCGGGTCTTTCAATGAACCGCTAAAGCTCTGCCCCGAAAACGGGAAATGGTCGGGATGTTTGTCTTCTGCGATTTGGCAGAGATCCAGCAGCGTCGGCAACATATCCTCCGCACCAATCACATGCTTGCGAACGCCCGGCTTAATTTTCTCCGGCCAGCGCAACAGCAACGGACTGCGGATCCCGTTCTCCCACACCTCGCCTTTGCGACCAACCAAATTACCGGGATTGCGAATGCCCCAGTCTGGAGAATGCGGGCGTTTTTTCGCCGCGTTTTCCCAAACGCCCATCTCGCGGTTATTCATCGCATCGAGCGATCCGTTGTCACTCATAAACAGCACAATGGTGTTCTCTGCCTGACCAGTCTCCTCGAGCGTGTTCAGCAATCGGCCGATCTGATCGTCCATCTGCTTGATCGAGCCATAGCACTGGGCGATATCTTCCGAATACCCTTGTTGGCGAAACG
>CBFHPQ010000051.1:0-9873 GCA_965657865.1 Coraliomargaritaceae bacterium
GCGTTTACGCCAAATGCTCCAGCCTGGGGGCCACGCAAAACTTCGACCTGTTGAATATCAAAGAGATTACCGATAGAACCTAGCCCGGTGAAATCAAGGTCGTCGATAAGGAAACGAATTGAAGAGTCTGGAGTTTCTCCTTCAAACTGAGAATTTTCTCCAATCCCTCTTATTTGAAGGTAACGCGGACGTGAAGTTGCTCCAGCCCAAGTAAGGTTAGGAATAGCGTTGATAAGATCCTGGAAGTGCTGCGATCCGGTATTCGCTAATTGCAAATCATCAAAGGCAGTAACGCTGCTTGTGGCACGATTTAATTCGGACTGCCAGAGGCCGGCGGTAACCACCAACTCAGGTAGCTGGTAAATGGCTTTGTTTTCTGACGCTGAGTCAGCGACAGCGTAAGTGCTCGCAATTATGCTGAGAAATAGTGTTAAGGTGCTCTTTTGCATTTGGATCTCTTTGATGTGAATTTTGAGATCCGTCCCTTCTGCGAGGGAATGATTGCGCACCTGTAGGTGTACTATCCTTTCCCTACGCCGATATGAGTCGGATCAGGTTCGAAGGGATCGCTCTGTGCCGAAGCAAGGAAACATCTCAGACCCATACTAGGTCACCCCTAAGGAAAGTTTGAATCTTGATTAGACTGGGTCTTCTGTCAAGTTCTCAACAATTAAATTGTTTCAATTTTTTAAAAAGATCTTTCATTAAAGGATTATTGATGTCTAAAGTTTATTTATCCCCGCCTGACTTGAGTGAGGCCGACCACTGCGCGGTTGCGCGTGCTTTGGAGTCCAATTGGGTCGCTCCGGTGGGTCCTGAATTAGCGGGCTTTGAGAAAGAGGTGTGCGAAGGCACCGGCAGGAGCAATGGAGTGGCAGTGAATTCTGGGACGGCGGCGTTACACCTTGCGCTTCAGTTAATGGAGGTTGGCGAGGGTGATGTTGTGTTGTGCTCGGCGTTTACTTTTGCGGCTAGCGCAAATCCGATTACCTACTGCGGAGCAAAGCCTATTTTTATTGGTAGCGAGGCGGGGCGTTGGAATATGGATCCAAATGCTTTAGAGGCTGCGCTTGCTTCTCTCAAAAAAGAAAACATTAAGCCTAAAGCGATTATTTTAGTTCAGCTGTATGGGCAGTGCGCGGAGATGGAAGCGATCGAAGCAATTTGTAGCACCTATGATGTGCCGATTATTGAGGATGCAGCAGAGGCGCTCGGTGCTACCTATAAAGGACGTGCAGCGGGTAGCTTCGGTGACTGTTCCTTCTTTTCTTTCAATGGTAACAAAATCATTACGACTTCAGGTGGTGGTATGTTGCTCTCGAACAATGAGGCATGGATTCAGCGTGCTACCTATCTTGCGACTCAAGCGCGCCAACCGGTCTTACACTACGAGCATACCGATATTGGGTATAATTATCGAATGAGTAATATTTTGGCAGCATTAGGGCGGAGTCAGTATGAAGCTTTGGCCGATAAAATTTCCAAACGACGTACTCATTTTGAAGCGTACCGCGACGCGTTGAAGGATTTACCTGGAGTTTCTTTTATGCCAATTGCGGAGGTAGACGGTTGTAATTATTGGTTGAGTTGCTTAACGGTTGATTTTAGCGAATCAAAGGTATCCAAAGACTCCTTAATTAAAGCGCTTGAAGCTGAGGGCATTGAATCACGCCCCCTTTGGAAACCGCTTCAATTGCAGCCAGTTTTTGAAAGCTGTCGTTATTTTGGAAGTCGAGTTGAGGAGAAGCTGTTTGCAGAAGGTCTTTGCCTGCCAAGCGGTTCATCGTTGCAAATTAAAGAAAGAGAAAAGATTCAATCAGTTATCCGTAGCTGTTTTAAAATCTAACAATTTAGATAAAAGGAGATGTTTTGTATAAAGGCTTAATCAGTAATTTCTTAAATATTCGAACGATTGCTTTAATCGTAACCTACACGATTATTTTGCTTGTCTGCTATTGGCTCTCCTATGAATTGCGTTTTGATTTTGCAGTCACCGAGAAGTATTCACAGGTACGTTTTGAGACTATATGGTGGGTTTTACTGCTCAAGTTATGTCTGTTATTTGGTTTTGGTCAGGTTGATTCATTACTTGCATATTTTAGGTTGCCCGACGCGCTTCGCTTGTTCGCGGCTCTTTTTATCAGTGCTCTCTTTTTGTTACTTTTATGGTTTCAATTTGGAGGCAACAAGGTTGCGCCTCGTTCGGTAATTCTTTCAGACTTACAATTATCTTTTTTATCCATTGCGGGATTTCGTTTAATTTTTCGCTTGGCGTACAGTAAAAATTTATCGGATTGGTTTGTTTCTGGAGATCAGGAAAGAGTCGTCATTATTGGAGCGGGGGAAGTAGGAACAGGACTCTGCTCAGAATTAATGAGCAAACGTAGTTTAGGGATGAGTCCAGTTGCTTTTATTGACGATGACCCTAAAAAAATTGGACGTTATATCCACGGCATAAAAGTTGCGGAATCGGTGAATGCAATTGAGGCAGTTGCTAAAAAATATAATGCTTCACGAGCAATTATTGCCTTTCCTTCAGCTTCGATTAAACGAGTTCGTCAAGTTACAGAGATTGCGGGTAAAGCGAATCTGCAAGTTGATATAGTGCCTGCTTTAACCGACTTGGTGAATGGTCGAGCGCAACTTTCTGAACTTCGACCTATTCAGCTAGAAGATTTGCTCGGGCGTGAAGCAGTCGATTTAAATACGGATGCGATCCATGGTCTACTCACGGGCAAGCGTATTTTAGTTACGGGCGCTGGGGGCAGTATTGGTTCTGAACTTGTGCGGCAAATAGGAAATGAAGCGCCCGCTGCTTTGCTTTGTATTGATCAAGCCGAGCTAGCTATTTTTAATTTAAGGCAATTAATGTCTTCAGAGTCATCAGTTGCGCTTTCGATTGAAACTAAAGTTTTAGACATTTGTGATACGGAGCAAATCCGCGCGGCAATCGAGGCATTTAAGCCAGAGATTATTTTTCATGCGGCTGCTCACAAGCATGTCAATTTAATGGAATCGCAGCCCAATGAAGCGATTAAGAATAATTCTATTGGTACCTTTATGTTAGCGCATTTGGCCTCGGAATTTGAGGTTGAGAAGTTTGTACTGATTTCTACCGACAAGGCTATAAATCCTACAAATGTAATGGGAGCGAGCAAACGGATTGCAGAACTTGGGATGTTGTCAGCTCAAATGAAACCTGAAAATAAAACGCGTTTCATGGCGGTTCGTTTTGGAAATGTTTTAGGCTCTTCAGGCAGTGTAATTCCGATTTTTAGAAAACAAATTGCAGCGGGTGGTCCAGTAACAGTTACGGATCCTGAGGTAACTCGATTCTTCATGACGGTTGAGGAATCAGTAGGTCTAGTACTTCAGAGTGCTACACTTGGGGAAGGCGGTGAAATCTTTGTTTTGGACATGGGGGATGCGGTGCGCATCATAGACGTGGCTAAGCAGATGATTGCTTTGAGTGGAATGCGTGAAGGTGAAGATATTGAAATTGAAATTATAGGTCTTCGCCCCGGTGAGAAGAAATATGAAGAGGTTCAGCACGTGAGCGAGGTATTGCATCATACTTCACACAAACGGATTTTACGTTTTGTTGGCAGTAACTCCAGCGCCACAGCGGAAGCCCTTGAAGCACAATTAAATGCTATTTTGCTAGAAAAGAATTCAGCTACTAGCAAAGCCTTGATCAATAAATTGGTGCCTGAATATGTGCCGCACTTTTGATTTATTTGCTGCTAGATTCCTTCGGGTCAAGGACATCTCTTAAGCCATCGCCTAAAAAGTTGAGTGCAAAGATAGTTATCGAGAAAAAGATTGCGGGTCCGATCAGTAACCACGGATAAATATCGAGCTTGTCAGCGCCCTCATTAATCAGTGAACCCCATGAGCTTTGCGGGGGCTGAATACCTAAGCCTAAAAAGCTGAGGATCGATTCAAGCAGGATAACTGCTGGAACTGTGAGTGTTCCATAAATGATTACAGGCCCTAAAAGATTGGGCATAATGTGTAGGCGTAGGATGCGCCAATGACTTGCGCCGCTTGTTCGGGCTGCATCGATGAAGTTTTGCGTGCGTAGGGTTCTGGTTTGTCCGCGTACAATACGAGCCATTGTTAGCCATTCAACTGCTCCAATCGCTAAGAATATTAAAAATATACTTTTTTGATCAAAGGTTACTGTGAGAACAACCACTAGCATAGTGAAGGGAAGCGCATAGATAACATCAACAATACGCATCATAACTGCATCCATTCGTCCGCTACAATAGCCTGCAAGCGCGCCATAACTGACTCCGATAAGAAGCGCTACCAGAGTGGCGGCAAATCCTACTCCGATAGAGATACGTCCTCCCGTTAAGGTGCGTACCAGTAAGTCGCGTCCCAGTTCGTCCGTACCCATCCAGTGCTCAAGGGATGGCGGTTGCGCTCCCATCGCAAGGTTTTGGCTAGCATAATTATGCTCACTGAGAAGGGGGCCAAGCAGGCAGGCAATGCTTATAATTATAAAGGCAAGCCCGCCGATGCGAACCATACGGTTGCGACGTATACGTTTCCCCATTGCTTGCCTTAATGATAAAAGGTTTGGTGCAAGGCACGCGGCTTCTCGTTTTTCTTTAGTCATCGTTAGTGCGGGGTTGCATCCAATTTTGAATCAAATCAACGAGGAGGTTAAAAACGATAATTAAGACGGCGTAAAAAAGAACCGTACCCATCACCATTGGGTAATCGCGGTTGAGAGCTGCGTTTACAAAAAATGGTCCTAAGCCCGGTATGAAAAATAAGGTTTCGACGACGAAGGATCCGCTTATCAGTCCTGCAGACGCGGGTCCGAGATAGGCGACTACGGGCATGAGCGCTGATCTTAAGGCGTGTTTAATAACGACTTTGCTAGGACTGAGCCCTTTGGAACGGGCCGTTCGTATCCATGTGCTTTGTAAGGTTTCAAGCATGCCTCCTCGTGCGAGGCGTGCAATGTAAGCGGCATACATAATTCCAAGCGTGAGTGATGGGAGCAAGCGGTCGCTCGCGTGATTCCATCCCAATGGGTTCAGCCATTCAAGGTTGAGTGCAAAGACTAAGAGGAGGATCGGGCCAATAACAAAAGACGGCAGGCAAATTCCGCTTGTGGCAAGCGCCATCAATAAGAATTCAGTCCGTTGACCGTGATACAGTGCGGCGACGATTCCAATGGGGAGCCCAATGCACAATGCAATGAGGAGCGCCCAAAGCCCTAACTCGAGCGAAACTGGAAAAGCTTGCCCAATGATTTCTTGAACATCCCATCCCGCGTACTGGTAGGAAGGTCCGAGGTCGCCCTTTGAAATGTTTTTTAAAAAATCTAGGTATTGAAAGAATAGCGGTTTATCGAGTCCGTAATGCGCTTCAATTTGAGCTTTGATTTCAGGGGTGACTGGTTTCTCGGTGTCGAAGGGTCCTCCTGGAGCAAGCCGAAGCAGAATAAAAGTAGCAGTGGCAATAACCCAAAGGGTGGGGATTACTTGAAGCAGTCTTCTGGCGATTAAAGTTAGCACGATTTAATTTTTTTTCAGGCGCACTGCTTGGTAAGGATGGTTATCTAAAATGCTTGGATGCCATCCCTCAACTGCGGTGTGTATTAAGCGACTGGTAACATAAAAGTAAATCGGAATGACGGGCAGTTCTTCGATTAGAATTGCTTCCGCTTTTTGGAATAATTCGAGACGTTTCTCGGGCGAAGTTTCGAGTGCGCTTGCCTGTATTAATGCATCGTATTCGGGGTGCTTCCATTGAGTGTGGTTGTTGCCGTTATCGCTTTCGCCTAAACTCAGGAAAGTGTTTGGGTCATCGTAGTCGCCATACCAAGCGGCTCGCAGTATATCAAAATTACCGCTTTCGCGTGTTGCTAGGTAGGCTTTCCATTCTTGGTTATGTAATTCAATATCTATACCCAGTTCTTTTTTCCACATTTCTTGAATAGCTACCGCAAGAGTTTGGTGGGACTCACTAGTGTTAAATAAGAGCTTCATTTTTGGGAAGCCTACACCCTCTGGGAAGCCCGCTTCCGCAAGTCGTTGACGTGCTAATTCTGGATCAAAGGGTAATCGTGCTCGGGCATTGTAACCACCCGTGTTCGGTGGCGTGAAGTGGAACGCAGGTTTTTGACCTGCTTTTAAAATGTGCGTCGTAAGCTGTTCGCGGTCGATTGAATAGGCCAAGGCTTGTCGGACGAGCGGGTCGCTCAACGGTCCGCGCTCGGTATTGATCATGTAGTAGTAAACGCCTAGTGCAGTATCGAATCTCAGGTTCTCAGGCTGGTTTTCTTTGTACCATTCAATACGGTGAATTGGAACTGAGTTCGTAATATGGAGATTTCCGGTACGAAATGCTCGCTCCTCGCTTTGGGTGGCGATGGGAAGAAAATGGACACCATTCAAAGCGACACTATCCGCTTTTCGGTAATGAAGGTTCCGCGTTACGTGGATTCCATTATTGAGCCGCCATTGCTTTAATTGGAACGGTCCGTTGCCCACAAAGTTGCCAGCTTTAGTCCATTTCGAAATACGGTCGGTGATCGAACCGTGTTTAAGGACAGTTTTGGGATGTACGGGCCACCAAGTGTTGTGCGCAAGCAGGTTTAGGAAGTAGGGAGTAGGGTTTTCCAATTCAATGATAAGGGTAGAGGCATCAAGAGCCTGCACGCCAACTGTTTCAAAATTTGTCTCGATTCCTTTATGAAAGGATTCTGCGCCGCGCATTGGATAGAGCATGTACGCATACGGAGCGCCGAGGGCAGGTGACAGAATTCGTTTAAAAGAGAACAAGAAGTCATGGGCTGTTACTGGGTCTCCATTCGACCATTTTGCGAGCGGGTCTAATTCAAAAGTATAGCGCAATTGATTATCTGAAACGGTCCACAATCGTGCCGCTCCAGGTTCCACTGCCATCGTTTGTGGATTTAAAGTGGTAAGACCTTCAAGGAGTGACAAAAGGACTGAATATTCGGTAAGGCCCGTGGTAATATGCGGATCTAGTGCGGCTGGTTCAGTTCCTATACCGATGTAGAGTTCTCCCTGTTCAATTCCAATCTCGGTATTATTTTGTTTTTTGGCGCACCCTGAGAAACATATAAAGGCGCAGTAAGCAACAAGGCCGATTAAAATATGTTTTAGGTTCAGTGACACACTCAGAGCATTTGAACTTCTCTCTCTAAATGCAAGACCTGTGGAGAGAATTTTTAGGGAAGTTTCAAGCGGATGCTTTCAGATAGAGTATCTATGTTAACAATAGAATGTTGAAAGCGAAGAGATATGCTGTAAGAATTTCGAATAATATGAATGAAAAGCCAGATGATCAACCTGGAGAGAAACGTGAAGTTAATCTTCAAAAAATAGCGCAAGAATTTATGTTAGGTATGCAGCGTCATTTCGACATGCTTGCCTTTAATTTATCTTCCAAGCAAATGGCAGACGAGGAGCGTTATAAGCAAATTGCAAAAGCTCCGAATATCATGCCTGCCGCATTTGCGCATCAAAATTTCGAGCAGATGCAAGCCTATGCCCGTGATCTTATGGTGCGACAGCTCGTAAATGATGCCCTGAACCTTGTCGTCACGGTGCTCAATAATACGCATTTCTTTCTCTCGCTCGTCAAATCATCCAATGGGAACAATACCTTAACCCCTGAATCACAGAAGGTCGCGCAAACGATGCACGAAGCCTTTGTTAAGATGCAACTCGATCAACGCTTTGATGCTTTAGAAAAAGATTTTAGTATTCTTTGTGATTTAGAAGATACCGTTACCTCTTTAGGATTTTGCCTGCAGGCGCTAATGCAACAGGGTGGGATTGTTAAGGAACCTCAACTCGATATGAGTGGTAAACTTATCTTAGATTTAAAAGCGGTCGAAAAAGGCGATGCTATGGACCCCGCGGCAACCATCGCAGGCAGTCATCTGACTGATTATTCGAAGGTTTTCAAGGAAGGGGAAACAATCATATTTTCGGATGCTGAACTGCAATTAATTTTACTCACCATTACTGCGTTCGGTGATAATTTATTTAAGTCGACCGCAAAGTATGTGCAATCCGTTAAAGGAGTAGGGTAATTGCTGCTACTGTAATTAAGGGATCTTAAACATATACAAACCAAGAAGTGTGGATCCCAGTTGTTAGTGTTAGTTTTACTGAAGGTGTCGGAGCGGATCTTACGCGGGGAGACGCTCTCATAAGCGATCAAGGGTGTCCTAAAAAGTGTTTAATAAGTCCGCCAACTTGCCCGCCTTGCGCACCCGTAAAGGGATTGAGTCCGTGATCGCCACCAATGAGTTTATACATAACAACTGCTCCGCCGAGATAACTATATCTATAAATATCGGTATCGAACAAAACGCCATTCGCTTCTGGAATTTTTGAACCATTATAGCCCATTTGTTTAGCAAATTGATAGATGCTCTCGCCTGCATGGAGGAAGTTATAACCAAGAACTCCATTGCCCCCAGTATAGGGGACCAGGATATCGTTGGTTCCAGTTAGGCTGAGAATACGTCGACCGTAGGCAGGAGCAATAGAAGTGTTATAGCTATTCGTGCCAGTGGGATTATACCAAAACTGACCGTTATTAAATTGATTCGCATTCATCTGGCCCACCAACTTAATCGCCTCTTGAAAAAGGGCTCCGTCTAATTCAATGAGAAGACGATTCACGAGGGCAGCACCGTTGGAGCTTCCAATTAAGATGATACGCCCCGCATCGACGTTATCGTAGGTACGCAGTTGAAGAATGAGATCGCGTATAAAATTAACATCTGGAGCCTTACTTTGCTCACTTTTAATATTCCAACTATTAAGGTAACCTTGCGGTCCAATTCGAATCATCTGGTTGAGATACCCAAATGAATTAGCAAAGCCTGAATTACCTCCGTTGCCGTGCAGCGCAATTACAACTGGGTGCGGACCAGGCCCCGCGGGCACACTTACAGTGGCAGTGCGGGCGTAGTTACTTTCTTGCGACCAACTTTGAGTGACAGTGAGAGTATCTCCTGTAGCCAAGTTTGTTCCACTCGTTTGAATTGATGCCACACGAAAAAAATGTTTCCCCGTGAGTGGTTCAGGGTCGACCCAAGTGAGTGTGGAGTCAGTTCCGCTGAAGGTTTTCATACCTTGCCATTGCGCAAGATCTGAAGAGCGGTGGACTTCATAGCTTTCGCCTGCTTCCGAATTAAAAGCTAAAAAAGCTTTGTTCGACGGATTTATCCCATTGTTTGTTATAATTGTTTTAGCGGCATTCGCAGCGTTTGCAGAAATTGTGCACACGCAGAGCAAAGACAGCAAAATAAGATAATTGAAGGCTTTAGAAATCATGGAATAGCTTGAGGGAAGATTGGTTAGGGGATTATCAAAATAGATGATAGTTAAATAAAAGTAAATAGTTTGCCGTTTGGTAATTGAAACAAATTTGGCCGTCATCCTCAAAGGGTCTTGCGCAGCTCGGGTTAAAATTTGAAGATTGATTATATGTATCGGTACACCCTCATCGTCCTAGGAAAGATGAAGCTTCAGAGTCTTGCTGGCTTGTGTTCTGAATACGCTAAGCGTTTGAATCGACAGGGTTCTTTTGAAGCAATCGAACTCAAAGATGGCACGATTGAATCCGAAGGAGTGCGTATTTTAGAGGCTTTAGATAAACGCCGCGACGCAAAGGTCTATGTCCTTGCTGAGGAAGGAATTCAATATACTTCCAGATCACTGGCGCTCGAGCTTTCGGCACTTCAGGGACGCCCGGCTGTTTTTGTCATTGGTGGCGCTTTTGGACTCAGTGATTCCGTTAAAACACGCGCTGATGTGAATCTTTCTTTATCATCGCTGACCTTTACCCATGAAATGGCTCGAT
>CBFHPQ010000052.1:0-9746 GCA_965657865.1 Coraliomargaritaceae bacterium
TGCAAGTCGTTACTCTCTCAACGTTAATTGAGGCTTGAAAAAAATTATTTTGACTATTCAAAATAACTTTAAATTTATATGAAAACTTTTAAAAGCGAAAGCGATCGGGCTGAAATGGAGGACGCCCTCAAGCACTTATGGGTGTTTGAGCAAAATAGCTTAACTGCGACAGATTTAAGCGTTGCGGGTGCGCTTGAAAGCACCCGAGAACGCGCACGTGTTATCTTAATCCGACTTAAGGAGGCAGGCTTGGCGCTTTCAAAAGAAAAAACTTTTACCCTTACCGATGCAGGTCGAGATTACGCCTTACAAATTCTACGTGCTCACCGATTGTATGAAACCTATTTAGCAAATGAAACTGGCATCATTGGTAGGGATTGGCACGCCGAAGCCGAACGGGTCGAACATGAACTTTCCCCTGAGGACACAAACCGTCTCGCGAAACAACTAGGGCATCCTCGCTATGATCCACACGGCGACCCCATACCCACTCGGCAAGGTAAAAGCCCGGCTCCATCTGGCATTCCATTGGCATCTTTAAAGACAAATGATTTGGGTCAAATTTTACGTATCAATGATGATCCAGAGGATGTCTTTGATCGACTATGCGCCACCGGAATCGCACCGAATTTGAAATTTGAAATTATAGGCGATCAAAACGGAGACAAAGTATTACAGATCGCTGGGCGCGAAATTGTCTGCGACCCAGAAATGGTCGAAGCCCTAACGGTAGAAAAATTAGCGGAGTCTACATTTATTCAAAAGGATGCCATTCGATTGAGTGATCTCGAGGCAGGTCAAGAGGCAGAAGTCATTACAATTAGTCCTGCGTGCCGTGGCTCCGAGCGGCGCAGACTGCTTGACCTAGGATTTGTTCACGGGGTTCGTATTGAAGTCGAACTTGCCGGAATTTTTAAAAGTCCTGTCGCCTATCGTATCCACAACACCGTAGTCGCGCTTCGCGATCACCAAACCGAAAATATTTTTGTCCGTCCGCTCTCTCTCGAAACAAGACTAGAAAACTAATAAGGAATTATGAGCACAGCTTGTCCACCTAGCGTCTGCGAAGACTGCCTTCCAAATAAAACTGCTCGCCTTGAACGACTGGGCCTGAAACCAGTCCGCTGGGACTTTGTGCTCGCGCTTGCAGGGAATCCAAACACCGGGAAAAGTACGGTTTTCAATGCCCTGACTGGCTTGCGCCAACACACTGGAAATTGGCCCGGTAAAACAATTGCCCGCGCTGAAGGCGGCTTCTCTTTAAAAGATCAACGCTATAAAATCGTCGATCTACCTGGAACCTATTCTTTGCTTTCAACTTCAACCGACGAGGAAGTTGCGCGTGACTTTCTTTTATTTGGGCAACCCGATGTGACAGTCATTGTGGTGGATGCCACCGCCTTAGAGCGGAATCTGAATCTGAGCCTTCAGGTTCTTCAAATTTCAAAAAAAGTTGTCATCGCGCTCAACCTAATGGACGAAGCGGAGGCACATGGAATCACTATCGATGCCAAAGCACTTGCCCGCGATTTAGGTGTTCCTGTAGTCCCCATGTCTGCTCGTAAAGGCGCAGGAATTAATGAACTACTCAGCACGATTGAAGCGCTAGCAAATGATTCCCTTGAATGTGATCCAAAGCGAATTCCAATGGTCGCAGACGCCGAGCAAGCGATCCTTAAGCAACTCACGAGGGAACTTAAAATAACTTTTCCAGAGATGACCCAAACGCAATGGGTTGCCCTTCGATTACTTGAGAACGATACCCAAATATGCGAAGCAGTTCGTACAGGCGCTATCGGACATCTCAATAGTGAAGCACCTGTGAATGCGAAACAAGGCGAAGCGATTGTAAATCAAGCTGCCGACCTGCGCTGGCACCTGCCTCAAGATTTTCACGATAACACCGTAGAGACCATCACAACTGCCTCTGCGGAAATTGCGAATCGTCACAGTCAGAAAGGCGGGCCTTCAAAACGCCTTCGCTTTCAACGCACGCTCGACCGTTGGCTTACGCATCCCTTGACAGGATTCCCCTTAATGGGACTTATCTTGATGGCAGTATTATGGCTTACCATAGAGGGCGCTAATGTTCCAAGCAGCATGCTTGCCACCCTTTTCCTCGAGCAACTCTACCCTGCCCTCAAAGATCTTTCGTTGGGAATCGGACTTCCCTTCTGGCTCGATGGACTTCTGATCGACGGAGTCTTTTTAACGACAGGTTGGGTCATCAGCGTGATGCTGCCTCCAATGGCAATTTTCTTCCCTCTATTTACTCTACTGGAAGACTTTGGTTACCTTCCGCGTGTGGCGTTCAACCTAGATCGCCTTTTTCAAAAAAGCGGTGCGCACGGCAAACAGGCACTCAGCATGGCAATGGGTTATGGTTGTAACGCCGCAGGAATAATTGCAACCCGTGTCATTGATTCTCCCCGCGAACGCCTCATCGCAATCTTAACCAATAATTTCGCCCTATGTAATGGCCGTTGGCCCACTCAAATTTTAGTAGCAACAATCTTCCTTGGAGCACTCGCACCGAAACCACTTGCGGGTCTTGTTGCGACACTAGGAGTTTTTGGAGTTTCCGCACTCGGCATTCTTCTTACCTTTTTAGTGTCTTTTGGTTTGTCGAGGACGCTCTTAAAAGGAACCGCCTCTGCCTTTAGTTTGGAGATGCCTCCCTACCGTCCTCCCGCTATTTTAAGAACCCTTTACACCTCCCTGATTGATCGAACCCTCTTTGTGCTATGGCGAGCAATCGTTTTTGCAGTTCCTGCTGGAGTCATCATCTGGAGTATTTGCAATATTGATCTCAATGGACAATCGATCGCACTTTGGTCGATTGGGGGACTCGACCCTGTCGCCTCAATCTTTGGACTGACGGGCGTTATTTTACTCGCTTACGTAGTCGCGATACCTGCAAACGAGATTGTTATTCCAACCATTTTGATGCTCACGGTAATGGTTACTGGAATGACCGTCACAGGGGCTGGCGGCGATGGCGTGATGTTTGAGACTGATGACCTCTCGTCTTTGGCAAATTTGCTAATTGCAGGGGGATGGACGACCCTCACAGCAATCTGCCTCATGCTATTTAGCCTCTGCCACAATCCATGTAGCACCACCTTATACACGATCTACAAAGAAACGGGTTCCATGCGTTGGACAGTTTGGGCAGCTGTTATTCCAACCGTAATCGGATTTGCACTGTGCGCGACAGTCACTGTACTATGGCATCTTTTTGTTTGAGGAAGCGCCATCCAACCCGCCTTGCATGGAACGGTTCTATTAAGACTGACTCAGACTAAAAACAACCGCCGTGGTATTATCGCGTCCGTCGGTCGCCACTGCTTCGTGCACAAGGCGCTCGGCAGGATTGCCCGCACTATTTTTAAGAGGTTTTCGGAGGAGGCGTTTGATGCCACTATCCCAAAGCCCTTCAACCAAGCCGTCGGAGCAAAGCATGAACATATCACCTGCTTCATATCGAACCGCACCGAGTGACGGATGTAAGGTCTGTGTAGAGCCCCCAAGCGCCTGTTGCAGAGCATTACGCCCCGGATGCATTCTTGATTCACGCTCATTGATTTCGCCCTTATAATACATCCAACCTACATGGGTGTGGTCTTGCGAAAGTTGCTTGATCCCACCGTTTTTTGGTAGGTGATAAATTCGACTGTCTCCAACATGGCAAAAATAAACCCATCCAGGTCGCACCCAACAAAGGCTTAAAGTAGCCCCCATTCCAGAGAGCTCATCATAGCTATCACCCATTTCAAGAATCGCGCTGTGAATCGACTGAAATAATTCTGTCAAAATATCGTTAAATCCAATCTCCATGCCTTTTGCGGCAGAGCGAAAACAAGACGGAATCATTTGTGTGATTTTTTCGACTGCAATAGAGCTGGCGTATTCACCGGCATTGGCACCCCCCATCCCATCACTCACTGCGAAAATGTAGTCATTTTTTGTCAGGTCTGATTCCCCGTATTTCCCCAAGCGACGAACACCTTCGCCATCGACAGTTAAGGCCAAAAAAGCATCTTCGTTATTTTTTCGAAAACGCCCTACATCGGTCAAACCTGACCATTCCACAGAAACTAGCGAAGTTTCTTCGATATTTGCATTGAGTTCACTCATTTCAATCGTGGTTGTAGGCATCGCGATTTGGGTGCGATTCAATGGTAGGTGACGGCGGGTAACCGGGTTCTAAAATAGTAGCAAATTCGAAGTCAATAATGCAGAAGCGCCCCCGATTATCATCGTAGGTTATATTGCGAACTTCGGCGTCTTCATGACGCACCCCGAAGGATTCTAACTCATTAAATAATTTATCGCACTTTTCCTTACTCACATGCTCAACACGTTTGCCTGCATTACTTGTAACTAAATAGAGCTTTGAATCATCACTTTCCAACAAAAGAGGAACAAAAGGACATTCCTTTGTTTTAAGGAATTCAAGGACACGTTTCTCGTTTTCATAGCGCTCAATCGCCTGCGGGCCTTTGAAATATTTATGAACCCGACCATCATAGCCGATATGTACCACTGCACGGGCAGTATTTTTAGCCTCTCGCATCTAGGCATGCTGAAAGAATTGAGCCTCGAACGCAAGCATTCGATAAACGTCCACGCAGTGTAAAACGTTCATTTTCGACCATATTTGTCTTCCAATCCGACTAAAAGTTTAAAAAAACCTTGCCGTCATCGGGTGGCATGGTTTGTGCTTATAGTTCATCTTGCTTGCTACTTGACACAGTCTATAGCATTCAAAACTAACAACTGATACATAAAAAAAGATTCAAACGCATACTTATTATGGCAAAACTCAAACTTGAATACCTTTGGCTCGATGGCTATACACCCGTAGCTAACATTCGTGGCAAAACCAAAATTGAAGACGGTGA
Source organism: Coraliomargaritaceae bacterium (assembly GCA_965657865.1). Classification (GTDB taxonomy): domain Bacteria; phylum Verrucomicrobiota; class Verrucomicrobiia; order Opitutales; family Coraliomargaritaceae; genus UBA7445. The sequence goes on from CBFHPQ010000052.1 coordinate 4,905, forward strand.
CCCTAGCACTTTTACACTCGAAGATTGCCCAATGTGGGGATTTGACGGTAGCTCAACGCAACAAGCGGACGGCAGTAGCTCTGATTGCATGCTCAAACCAGTCGCACTCTACCCAGACAGCACTCGTTTAAATGGCTTTTTAGTGATGTGTGAAGTCCTTAACCCGGACGGCACTCCACACCCATCGAATGCACGCGCAACGATTGCTGAAGACGCAGGTCTTTGGGTCGGTCTCGAGCAAGAATATTTCCTCCAACAAGACGGACGCCCACTCGGTTGGCCCGAAGAAGGCTACCCAGCACCCCAAGGTGAATACTACTGTGGCGCTGGATACACAAACGTAGGTGACGTCGCTCGCCAAATCGTTGAAGAACACCTAGACATCTGCTTAGATGCAGGCATCAACCACGAAGGTATCAACGGTGAAGTTGCTAAAGGACAATGGGAATTCCAAATTTTCGGTAAAGGCGCGCATAATGCAGCCGACCAAGTTTGGGTAGCCCGTTACATCCTGCTTCGTCTATGCGAAAAATACGGCATCGACATTGAGTGGCACTGTAAACCTGTACTTGGTGACTGGAACGGTTCCGGTATGCACTGTAACTTCTCAACAGACTACATGCGCGACACAGGCGGCAAGGAATACTTCCTTAAACTTATGGACAAATTCGAAGAATATAAGGACGAGCACATCGCTGCATACGGCCCTGACAATCACCTTCGTCTCACTGGCCTGCATGAAACACAATCTATTGATAAGTTCTCATGGGGTGTTGCAGACCGTGGTGCGTCCATTCGTGTACCACACGGCTTCGTTAAAGATGATGCTTACAAAGGCTATCTTGAAGATCGTCGTCCCAATTCACAAGGCGACCCTTACAAGATTGTTTCTCGCGTCTCTAAGACCGTTGCTGAGGTTGAAGTCGAATACAAATAAGCTTCAAACAATTTGCTTTCAAACAACGTCGTCCAGCAATGGACGGCGTTTTTTATTGTACCCGTTCGAGCGGGAAAATTTCAACCTTTGCACCCGGAGAAGCTAAGATTGAAACAGGCTCGCCTTCAGGTGCTGCATACCCATTCAGATTAAAAAGAGACTTCGAATACTGCTCTAATTTCGGATCCCCGTAGCGATATCGTTTATGATGCACCTTTCCAGTATAGAGCCTACCTCTCTTGGCATTATAGGCGAACAATCGATAGCGCTCTAATAGGAAAAATTCCAAACTGCCAGGTACAGCAACTTTTAGCGCATTCGGTCGAGACCATGCAAAGCGCAGTCCTTCATCCGTATCTTTAAGATTGGGTCGCTTTGAATGAAATTCAATCAAACCCGCTCTTTCACTCGAGGACATTGATGCGTACACATACGGTAGATTAAAGCATTTTTGAGCAATCCAAACGGGCAAACGATGCGAAGTATCCAGCGAGAAGAACCAAACTCCAGGTCGTCCATGACGATCGACCACATAGGTTCGTAAATTTAACTCCATGAAATTCGAAATACTTGGAACAGGCGGTAGCAATCGTGGACGTACTCCGCGCATGAAAAAAGGTACAATTCCTACCCACCCTTTCCCGTCAAAGGTGTCCAAGCTCAACCCCTCTGGTAAAGTGTCTTCCAGCAGCTGCGGATCAACTGACCAATGCAAAAACAAGAGGTCCTGCCAACTTTGATACATCACGCACGTTCCCTCAGGACGCTTTTGCTCTGCTATTCGAGCTTCAATTGATGGTGTATAAGAATTAGGGTTCAAAAAAATCAAACGCAGCCTAGCTCAAATAATTACAAAAGATTTACCGCTAGGAATAAATGCGTTGACGAATCCACCCGCCTTCACTTTGTTCACTTACTTGCGGGGCATTAGCTCAGTTGGTAGAGCGCTTGCATGGCATGCAAGAGGTCAGGAGTTCGACTCTCCTATGCTCCACCACTACAACGGCGTGGTGGGGACTCAGCATCGGAAAAGCCTTTAAGCCCGAACGCTTTAAACAAGAGGGACTTGCATGCCTGATATCTACCTATCGGTACAATTAGTTGGGTTAATGTGAATGAACATGCCATAATGGCATACCTCGGAGATTTTGCCAAAAATTGCCTAATATCAACGAAATTAGGCAAACTTTAGCAGAGGGAGGAAGCGGGGTTTTGTTTGAACAGGTATAATCGATGCATAGATATATGCATGGCTCCCTTAAAAATTATGCCCTCATGGTCTAGTTTGACATAAAGTTCACGCTAGTTTTATTTTTATACCATGAAATTACCAAATGGTCTAACAAGAGGGCATGTAATTGCCGCAATTGAATTCATTGATGCAGGACTGAGTACAAACTTTGGGAGCTCCAGAAAGTATGATCTATTCTACAACGGCAAACGCTACCCCCCGAAGGCAGTTCTTGGCTTAGCAGCCAAAATTCTAACTGGCAAAGATTACACCTCCAAGGACTTTGGGAGTGGTCAAGGATCACAGTGCTTCAAGATCCTACAAGAGCTAGAATTTCATATTATTAAAAAACCAAGCCCAGATAAGGATCCCATGCAAGGAGCATCCGTTCGCCATCTGATGGGGCTAGGTATTCGACCCTCTTAAAAGTCAATTTTAAGGCCTACAAACATCAAACTGTGCCCGTACTTATAAAGAAAAGTCTCGCAAAATTTTTGCCCTCTATTGAATCCGTTGAATTCCATGGTGGCGGAAAAGATTTATTGATTAATATTCAAAAGTACCCTGGCTCTAAGCTCAGCGTAGATGAGCTTAAAGAAATTGAATGTTTATTTTACGATTTCTTTTGCCACAATGCTCACAGAGAAACGCATCAAGCTTTCCTGTACTTTGGAAGCATAAAATTCAATAATAAGGACCCATTAGATGTCTTCCATGAATATTCCTTTGATGATGGCTTGGGCCATGGATTGGATGAATTTGATAATTTTTTAGAGCTAGAAAAAATAATACACACTGCTCTGTCTCAAAATATTAAAGAATTAAAGGCAATTAATAAAAAATTCGACATAGATTCCATCACTTTGGATGGCTACTTCTCGCAAAGCTCGTTCGATTACTTTGAGCTTAATGACAAGCAAAATGGGATCACATTGAAACTCACAAAGGAAATCGAAAAAGCAGTAATGTCCACAGTAGCCAATTATCTAAAAGATGCTGCCGATATACATGTTGCAGATAAGACTATTATTGATGATGTGGAAATTAATGAATCCGAAGTTAGTTCATTGTTATCTGTAATCTGGCGGGATAGTTATCGGCTCGAGCCTGTTGAAGATTACCCAGAATGAATCTGAAACTCAAAGATCTACCAGTAGCGGAATTCTCAACTGATAAGCACCCCGCTAGTATGCAGTCCATAGAAGCATTCCCCTGCCTTAATTTACCGCATTTTAAACGCCTAATAATTAACTACTACGCGATAATTGGAGGCGGCGAAGAAAAGGGGTTAGTTTTTTACAACAAATTAATGAGACCCTTCCGAGGCCTAGCAGATGCAGATTGGTCTCTTCTGATTTATAATAAATACCAAAGAAAAGGGCTTGGTACGGAGTTAATCAAAATGATTTGTGGGCAAAAAACTGATCCGCTCTTCATGGTTCCCGATCGTAACCATGCATCTCTAGGCTTCTTTAATCAGAGTAGTTTATCAAAGCTTCAGCCTTTTATCTCAAAGGGCACGAAGTGGCATATTTTTAAACACACTAAAAGCCATGAGTAACAGAAAGATTAAACTCACGCGGGATCTCTATGAAAGACTTAGGGAAATAAAATCTATTGAATCTTATACTGCTGGAAATGGAGATTGGTCGTTTACGATAACGCAAAAAGATGGCTCAGAATCATTGATTAATTACGATGACGACAGAGGAAGTATCTGGGAATCCCTTGTATGGGCTGCCTTTGATGAATCAGGTTTATTTTTCCATGGCGTTGCCCAAATTCAAACAGGCTCAAAAGACACTCTTTTATACGATGCTTCACATAACAAATCTCTTCATATGTGGGATGGTCAGGAGGTCTTGAATATAAAAATTAGAGAAGTCTTATGGAATAATATTGAACCCTCCATGGCTGAAATTGAGAAAAAAAACTCTATTAAAATCATAAAAGACGACTATGTCTGTTCTTTCAAAAACGACAAGCTGGCAATAAGCTGCGACGATTCAACAATTAGTTGGGTTCTTGATTCAGCACTCGAAGAAAACATTAAGTCTCAGATATACGATCAGTTTGCTGCAGCAAGTTGGTTGGAGGGTATTAATAAGATTAGGGTTTTTGATATTTGCTTTGATTTAGGTAGAGATTACTTCGTATTATGGAGCGTAAAATTCGTTGAAAAAATGGTTTTCAGCATAGAGATCATAGATGATAGCTATTGAGGTACCCCTTTGCTAAATACAAGGCCTAGAAGACCAAATAAGCCAAAGACTGATCCTGCCCCTAAAAGGGCTCATCTGGAGCAAGTCCCCCTGAACTAAATATTTCTACTCTACGATCGTTCAGTTCCATTGAGTCATTAGTTCCCGATCCACTAGCCCGAAAAAACCCTGGGTTATCCGTGGGTTCCTGTTGGGTTAACCCACCTGTTCCGTTCCGTTCTATTCTTTTCTGTTCTGTTATGTTGCTTTGGGTTATTTGTGTTGGGTTTGTTTCAGTTGGGTTCTTCTTTCGTCCACCTTTTCTTCCGTTCTGTCTATTGCTAATTAGGTTAGCATGCAAGAGGTCAGGAGTTCGACTCTCCTATGCTCCACCATCACGATGGTGTCGTGGGGACTCAGCGAAACTCAATCGTGGTGGTATTTAGAGCCGCTGTTAATCGAAACGCTGCGAT
>CBFHPQ010000053.1:0-9109 GCA_965657865.1 Coraliomargaritaceae bacterium
AATAATCCGAGCCCACTGGTGATAGATTTGGGATTTGCTTGCCTGTACCCGAACCACCAATGAAAACAAAGGATATGCCAATCGCGAGTAAGAGCACTGCGATAATTAAGAGTAATTTGTCGTAATTGCGATTCATGGCGTTTAAGCAGCGTCTGCCCCAATAGCAGTGTTTTCAGTAGGTAGAACAACTTCAATAAATTCGAGAACTAGGATGAAGGTTGAAATATTGTCTACGATCACAGGTTTTTGAGCTTCTTGTTTGGGCGCTTCTTCAGTGTCATCTGTACTTCCAAAATTCCCGAAAATGGATTCAAGCGAATTTTCTGGCTCTGCTTGATCTAAATCGACGGTGTCGCTTCCTTCAGGACGCTCAACTTCGACGCTGCGAACAACAATCGGCAAATCAAATTCTGCCAACTGATTAAGAAAACTGCGAAGTGTTGAGCTGTAACCTTTGAAACCAACTCTAAAAGCTGTGGTTTTGATTGCATTAGGAACCCTAGCAGAAACTTCGGGATCAATTATAAATGTACCAGAAACTTTTCCTTTACGTCTGTTGCTGACGGGACCTTCAAGTGATTCACGTTCTATGAGTTCGATAGACTCGGGATTCGAAGCGACTAACTTGTCTACGATTGCTTCTAAAATAATTCGTTGTTTGTCGAGGAGCGAAATAATTTGAGAGTCTTCTGGAATAGTTGAAGCATCGGAATAGGCATCGAATCCAAACGCGAATCCTTCCTCATAAGTAATTGGAGAATCTACACTGTCTCCTGAACCTGCTTCAACGCTCTGGTGCGAATCCAATTTGTTGGAAGATTCACTTATGAATTGTTGAATCGATGCCATCACAGAAACCCCGTCCTCAGAGAGCTGTAAATTCGCACCCTTTTCTAAGTCTGCACGAATGCGTTTAAGTTCGTTTGTGAGTTCGGTAAGATTTTGAGCAGAGGCCACTACATTATCAGGCGAAGGAGCAATCTCTCCCCGGTGAGCAGCGTTGAGTTCACGTTCTGCGCGGTCAAATTTCTTAGCAGCTTTACCGACCGCTCCATTTGCCAAAACTGTCAAAACTACGCCCGTGAGAAATACGAGCACGCATACAATCGCAATCGCAGCAAAAATTGGGTTTTTCTTTAGACTTTCCATTGGGAATTAAAGGGGTTTGGTCGAATCCACGACTAATTTAATTTCAAACGGAAGAACATTGAGACCGTTATTAAGCATCGCCCAGCGAATTCTTGGAGGCTTTGAATCAATAATGAATTCAGAATTTTCGAAACTCGCGATCAGACTACGAATACGTCTAGTTAGCACGTCGCGATCAATTCCATTCGATTCATCCGCAGATTCACGTACCAGCATTTGTCCTTCAAGCGCAACTTCATAGGACTGCTTTCCGCCTTCCACTTCACGCAAAACTTTTAAGCCGTCGAGCCAAACATCTTCTGCTTGAGTCATACTTGATTGAAGCTCCGCAAAGAATTGAATCCAATTACTCTTGGATTGAACAAGGCCCTCTACGCGCTCAATGGAAGCTTTCACCGACTCTGCTTGCGCCACATTATCTGTAATCGCAGCTTTATCTTTTTGGAAAGGAGCTGCTATTTGTACTAGTTTTTCAGCCTGCTCCTTGTAGGCGTCTGCTTTCCCATTAAATACCATCCAAGCAGGCCATGGTGCGAGCGCCAAACATACAAGAGCGGCAACAAGGATTGGTTTCTGCTTAGCAAATCGCATCGCTTCCTGAACTTCCTCAGGCAACAAGTTCACTCCTGCACCGTCTGGAACTAAATGACGGCAAGCTTCACCAACGATTTGCGGCAGTAATACACGCAAGGTTTCAACGTCTTCAGTAATGCCACTACCTAAAGTTATATGCTCTAGGGGATCCAGTAACTCTACTTTTGTTTTTTGGTTAGTCTCTAAAAATTCAACCAATCCTCGTACTTGAGAACCACGACCACTGAGCAAAATCCGAGCGGGAGCAGTAGTATTTTTTTGGCGACGGTAATTAACAACCGAACGAGTAACCTCTTGCCCAATTCGACGCATGAACGCATCCGCACTCGAAGTTAGTGATTGTGCACCAGCGCTATCACTTAAAAGTTCGTTATTCTCTTGATAAAATTTAAGCTTAATAGCCTCCGCTTGCTCAAGGGGCTTGCCGAGGCTGTCAGAAATACTTTGCGTTAATGACTGGCCACCAATTGAAAGATTTCTAACAAAGAATCCGTCGGCATTACGGAACAGCAGATTCGTAGTGCGCGCCCCTATATTGATAACTAATTCTTCATCCATCGGGCTCGGATCGGAGAGCGCGAGCAAATTGTGCTCAAGGATGCTAGCAGCCGTAATGGAGTCCGCGGTAAAACCCGCAGCTCGGACGCCCGAACAAAAGTCTTCAATCGTTTCAGTCTTACAAGCAATGAAGAGAATCTCTGTTTCAATTCCATCATCACTGATGATCTGGCTATCCCAAACAACTTCATGGAGCGGATAAGGAATACTTTGCGCTGCTTCAAATGCGATAATTTGCGCACGTTTTGATTCCTCAACGTGAGGAATGCGAATGGTCTTTGTGAGAACCTGGTTGCCAGGGAGAATGAAAGTTGCGTTGCCTTGCAGTCGGTGCGTTTGCGCAAGCGATTTAAGCGCGGTTCCCACAGCATCGAACCATCCCTCTTCGGAAGTGGTGCTTGCCGGCAAATATTCAGTGGCAAGATTTTCGAGCGTCAAGGACTCCGACTGCGATGAAAAAACAGCGGCAGTCACGCGACTTGCGCCACAGTTAATAATTATTCGATTTGAGCTACTCATGAGAGACAGAATCTAATAGGAATTTAAAAAATTGTACGGTTAACCTCCGCTCTGAACCTCGCGACGGATATAAATGGGTTCTTTGCGCGAATCGCCACGCAATTGAGCCGGTGCGAAATAAGAGGGCATTAAAATATCTTTGTTACGGCTCGCCTGCTCGTCCGCCTTCTGTTGCATGTTTTGCACCATCGCCGCGCCTTTTATAGAACTACTCAACGCAGGACCGTTTTTGGCCTCGATCACCTGGCCGCCAACCGCGATTTCAATATAATAATAATCTGGATCTCCACGTAACTCATCGCGCTCCATAACTAACCCGGGCATGTAAAAGAAAACCGTGTTAGTATCACGCGCCTCCATTATCATGATTTCAACTTCAGACGTGTAGAAATTAAAACTCCCATCGCCTGTTTTGTAGACCAACAGAGGCTTAACCCTAATATTATCTACAAAATCTTTGTTCGCTGCTTCAGGATTCGTATTCCCATTACAGGTTAATTCAATTTCAACCTGAACCCATCTTTCCGCTAGTGTTTTAAATTTAACACGATCTACAGTAACCGCTTCTTCAGCATTTAGTAACATGCTGAAAAGCAGAAATGTTAAGGGGATACAACTTAGCTTAGAAAACATGTGGTGAGCAAAATGAAAAGCATTTGCTAACAACTTTGCAATCGACTTTGCACATTAGTGCAACATTGAGAGGTAATTGTTAAAATTAATAATCTAACAAAAAAGTACATATATAAGCTCAGTGCAAGTAATTAAACACTTGCCTGCATTTTTAGGAAGATAAAAGGTATTTGTATGCCCGAGTCTCTACCATTTAAAATAAGCGTTCTTGTTTTCATTCAAAATAAAGCGAATCAACAGCTTTTGATAAAACGCAAAAAAGCTCCCAATAAGGGTAATTGGAGTCCTATCGGCGGAAAATTAGATATGCATTTAGGAGAATCTCCGTATGAGTGCGCACGGAGGGAAACTTTCGAAGAAGTGGGATTGGAGCTAACTGACCAAGATCTTCAATGCTTTGGCTACATTTCAGAAAAAAGCTACGAAGGCACCGGGCACTGGCTCATGTTTCTTTTTAATTGCAAGAAAGCAGTCCTGTCCCTCCCTCCCGCAATGGAAGAAGGTCACTTTGAATTTTTTAGCCGTGAAGCCATCGATGCGCTACCCATTCCAGAAACCGACCGCTCTCTATTGTGGCCCTACTATGACACTTACAAAGACGGCTTCATTGGACTGCGCGCTAACTGTGATCCTCAGGGTTCGCTCAATTTGACTGAAGAACTAAGGCTTTTGTAAAGTAAATGACCCCGCCTCAACCGTGTAGATTATCCAGTCATCGGATTCATCCGGAAGAACAGTGCCGCTTGCGATTATTTGAAAGGGTTGAGGACAAGCAGCCCAAAAACCCTTCCGCCGTTTTGGATCCAATTCTCCCAGAATGTCGTCTACCAATAAAACGGGCACCGTTTTGAGTCGCTCATAAAACAACTGCGCTTGCGCGATACGCAAGGCAACAATCAAGCCCCGCTGTTGCCCATCTGAACCGTACTCCTTAGCCGCTCCCACTTTTAGCTCTAATTTAAAATCATCCCGATGTGGCCCCGATTGCGTCGCTCCAATAATTCGATCTCGAGTGCGTTCACGCTCCCAATTAATTTGGTAAGCCTGAGCTGATTCCTTTTGCGAATTTGCAAGGTAACTGAGCATAGGCCCCTCTTCGCCCTCCGCAAAAGCAGCATAGGTTGCTTTTAGAGTTTCGCACAAAGCTGCCATCCCAGCACGCCGCTCAACATGGATAAGGCAGGCGTAATTAGCCATTTCGGATTCAAACGCTGACAATTCCGCATCGCTACCCCCGTTCTTAAGCAGTCGATTTCGATCAGTAACCCCCTTTTGGTATTTACGTAAAGCTTCATAGTAATCCCCGCTTAAAGACGCAAACGTCATGTCCATAAAACGACGACGCTCGCCAGGACTCCCTCGCAGTAACATCAAATCTCCCGAACTAAGCGGAACAACCGGGAAACGACCTACAAAATCACCGAGGCGAGTCACCCGCTCACCATCCACTAAAAGCTTTCGACGCCCCTCCTCTAAGCGCAATTCTAAGGAAACCGTACCGGCGTGTTCATGCTCTACATCATACACCCCCGCATAACCCGCACTCCCTTGACGCACAAGAGCACTCGCGTCCTGTGTTCGAAATGAACGCAAGGCAGTTGGCATACCCAATGCCTCCAGCAAATTGGATTTACCTTGCCCATTCGGGCCACAAAGAAAAATTCGGTCACCTTCGAAAGCAAGTTCCGCAAATTGTATATTACGAAAATCTCGAAGCCTGATAGTTTTAAAACGCATTCTTGGTATACTAAACAGTTATAAATCGCAGACTAATGACTGATGACAACCCCGCTGTCCGCATTGCTAGAATTACTCAGATCTTCGTAGGATAAGACTAACGCGTTTAAAAGGTCACCCCACGATACAGGCGAAGTCGCGTCACTCGAGCTAATCCGAACAAAGCGACGGATAGCATCCCCATCATAACCCATTGCCTCCAAGACAGGCGAACCACTTGGCTTACCGCTGATACATGCCGAACCCGTCGAAACTAAAAAACCGCGTTTTTCAAGCGCACGGATCCAGCGAACATTTTCAAACTTTGGAAGCACCACTCCACTCGTATTCCAAAGCCGTTCACCCCCTGCCCCAACAATTTCGCATTCTGGCAATCGTTCCATTAAAGCCGTCTCAAAGCAATCTCGAGCAGAGGCACTCCCCGCCTTTGGCGAAGCCTCTAACGCCGCCACAAGCCCAAAAATTCCCGCCACATTTTCGGTGCCTGCACGCGCTCCCATTTCCTGACTGCCTCCAAATTGGATTTTTATCGCCGACGCACCCTCTGCAGGTAGTACCAAAAATCCCATTCCTTTAGGACCCCCAAATTTGTGCGCACAGCCTGTCACATAATCACAACTACCCAAATCAACACTCGATAATTTACCCAACCACTGCGAGGCATCACAGTGATATGGAATCCCTTCATCCCGACAGCCTGCAGCAATCGCACGCCATGGATTCAAGATTCCCGTTTCGTTGTTCGCAGCCATTACTGAAATCGCGCTCAACTCACTAAAATCAATCGCATCTACATCCACCGAGCCATTCGGAGTTAAAGGCAACCAAACTATGCGACCTTTAAAATAATGCTCCGCCGCCTCAAGAACACTCGCATGCTCTGTCGGACTGACCCCAATCCTAGACGCCCGCGGAAGCTTCTGTGACCAGTGCGAAAAAACCGCATTATTCCCCTCGGTTGCACCTGAATTAAAAATCACTCGCGATGGACTTGTTCCGATAGCGTTTGCGAGCGTTTCCCGCGCAAGATCTATTTGCACCCGCACTTTCGCCCCCGCACGGTACGGGCTAGAAGGATTCAACCAACTTGTTGCCTCCGCCTCAACCATCGCTTTTCGACTCGCTTCAGAAAGCGGAGTGGTTGCATTATTATCAAAAAATTCAAATGCCATAAGCACCTCACGGAATTCGAATCTCTTGACCTACTTTAAGTGCATTTGGGGTTTTAATGCGGTCACGATTTGCCTGAAATATATCTTGGTAGCGATTCGGCGTCCCATAAAAACGCTTACTAATCTTCGACAACGTATCCCCCGACTGAATAACATACGCTCTAGGCACGCTTTCGGGATTAGGCGTTGCGGCTTGAATCGTCTCTCTAGGAACTTGCACTTGCAACGACTGCACCGTTTGTAATTCGCTCGCTGCAGTTGCACGCCTTGCACCTTGCAGCATTCCTTCATAACTCGCAAGACGCTGTTCCGAAACTGCTAACGCTTGCTTTAAACGACCATTCTCAATTTTAAGCGCCTTCAGTAATTCTAGCATTTCTACACGATCAATTTCCGCATTATAAGGACCCGCTGGCAATTGACGCGCAAACTCCTTTTCCGCAGTTTGAATTAATTGCTGAACCTGCACCGCCTGTGGCGAATCCGGCTTTAACTGCAAATAACGCTTCAAGTGATAGATCGAACTAATAGGATCTTTGAATGCATCTAAATAAATGTTGCCCACTTCTAAATGGGACTCAGGCGCATCTCTTCGTGCATCGATAACACGCAAGAATGCATTCAGAGCATCCTCGGTCCGGCCTTGCGCTTGGAAATTTTTAGCCAGTTGATATTGTTTTTCGTCTGTTTCACTAACGACTTCCACAAATGATGGGGAACAAGCGGTTAGACCCAAAAATAAAGCCGAAGAGATAGAAAGACAAAATAACTTAAACATCGACTCTAGTCTTCGCACCCTTTCCCAAAAATTCAACACCCAAAGCGATCTTCCTAATTCTTAATTTTCAGACTCAGGTTTTAGCAAAACTTTCCCTAAACGCGGGCCTCGATCCTGCGCCAGTGCAGCTTTAAAATCGGAAAGCGTATGAATTCCTGAAATCGGAATCTTTAGATCTCCAGAACGCATCCTCGCAAAAACGGCCTGCATAATCGCATCGACTTCCGAAGCTTTCGCTCTCCGACAAAACGCATCCCACCAAAAACCCACAAGACAAATGTCGTTAAAAATTAGATAACGAGTTGGGAAGCGCACGCGATCACCCACCATACCTCCAAAGCTCACCTGTGTTCCGCCTGTGCCTAAGGCCTTTATTTGTGAAATTGCACTTTCTCCCCCGATTGAATTCAAGGCCAACAAAATCTCTTTGCCCTCACATAATTTCCCCACCGAACTTTCCCATTTAGAATCTTCAAGAACCACAACATCCGCTCCCAGCGCTTTAAGCGGCTCAACTAATTCCTCACGGCGCACTTGGCTAATTGTTTTCAATCCCATCTGTTTCGCCAGTTGTATCACCGAAATTCCAACTGCTGAATTTCCCGCATTTTGAAGAACCCAATCCCCCTCCTTTAAAGCTCCAAACTGAGTTAACAAACAATATGCAGTAGGCGGATTAATAAACGCTAACGAAGCCTGCTCACTGGGCACCCCCTCTGGGATAAAATACAACTCGTCGGCCTTGAGACAGGCATGCGTTTGCCACGCACCCTCCGTGCAAAAACGCACCCGTTGCCCAACTTCAACTCCCTCAACTCCCTCGCCAAGTGCATCAATGATTCCTACACCCTCTCGGCCACCTACCGCTGGCAGTTTCGGCAAGTGCCCGTAACGCCCATCAATGCGTCCATAATCTGAAGGATTGATAGTCGCGAATTCTAAGCGCACTCGCACTTCGCCCAAAACAGGTTTAGGAATTTCACCCAACTCATAGCGTAAGACCTTTTCGTACGCCCCAAACTCCTCATAAGAAACCACTCCATGTTTTTCCATTCCAAATGATTAGCCCAAGACATCCACTCCTGCAAATTCTTTTCCACGAACCTCGACGCATCGCATTGACATCTGCGCCCACTCGCTAACCTTCATAAGTATGCCACATCCCTTTTTAAATACAGACTTTGCAATCGCATGGTCTAAACTCAAACCTGAGGCCATTGAACCCGACCTCACCCACGCTTTAGAAGATGCCCAAAAAGCAATTGATGCCATCGCTGAACTCGGCCCTAAGAATGGATCACTCAGCTATGAGACAACTTTTGCCGCCCTTGATGCCGCGACCGAAACCCTCAGTCACGCATGGGGCCTTGTTTCCCATTTAGATTCGGTGTGCAATAGTTCTGAACTCAGGGAAGCACACAACGCCATGCTTCCCAAGGTCACCGAATTCTACGCAAAGATTCCTCTCAACGACGCGCTCTGGGCAACCCTTAAATCCTTTGGTACGAGTGCCGCCATTGAGCAACTCAGCCCCACTAAGCAACGTTCTATTGCCGAGACCCTAGCAGACTTTCGAGAACAAGGCGCAGACCTTCCCGCCCCACAAAAAAAACGAGCTGCAGAAATCCAGAAACGCCTAGCTGCCATCACCCAAAAATATTCTGAAAATTGCCTCGATGCCACCAATGCGTGGGAAAAAATAACTTCCGACTCGAGTCTTTTGGCAGGGCTTCCAGAGTCCGCACTTGCCGCCGCTAAACAAAATGCCGCCGACAAAGGTCACTCCGACGCCTGGCGCTTTACGCTCCAAGCACCTTCCCTAATTCCAGTCTTAACCTACGCAGATAATGACAACTTACGCGAAGAGGTTTGGCGCGCCTACTCCGTTATTGGACGCGAAACATCCCATAACAATCAAGCAATTGTGCGCGAAATTCTCGACCTGCGCCATGAACTCGCTCAATTGATG
>CBFHPQ010000054.1:0-8954 GCA_965657865.1 Coraliomargaritaceae bacterium
CTTACCGCGAGCGAGACCCAGACCGCGGAAACAATTCAATCCACTTCCGACGCCATCATGGCAAAGCTCGATGCCGGCAAACAATTCAGCGACCTCGCCCGCGAATACAGCATGGACAACCGCTCACGACGCGGCGGCGATTGGGGCTGGATCAAAAAAGCCGACATCCGCCAAGAACTGAGTGACGTCGCCTTTAGCCTTCAACCCGGTGACTACAGCCAACCCGTCACCCTCGGCACCACCACCTTCATCCTGTACTGTGAAGAAAATCGCCCAGAAAAAATTCAGCCCGTCACCCAAGTTCGTGAAATAATCGAAAATATCCTAGCCGGAGAAATCGCCCGCGAAAACCAAGAACGTTGGCTCCAAGACCTCCGCGATAACGCCTACATCAAGTACTACCTGTAAGCAGCGCCGAACACCTGTACCTTAAACCGCACCCTCGCGCCCGTCGCAACCCTTCGCGTCCATTCGTGGTTCCTTACGGCAACCAGGGGTAGTCTTGGAAATCAGGGGGTCGTTTTTCGTTCCAAGCTTTACGGCCTTCTTCGCCCTCGCCTGTTAAATAATACAGGAGCGTGGCGTTGCCCGCGAGTTCTTGAAGGCCTTGTTGTCCGTCGACGTCGGCGTTGAAAGCAGACTTGAGGCAACGAATCGCAAGTGGGCTGTGTTGAAGGATTTGTTGCGCCCACTCCACACCTTCGTTTTCAAGCTGATCGTAGGGCACGACTTTATTAACGAGTCCCATTTCCATCGCCTCTTGCGCGTTGTATTGTTTACAAAGGTACCAAATTTCACGGGCTTTTTTCTGTCCGACAATGCGCGCAAGATAACTCGCGCCGAAGCCACCATCAAAGCTTCCAACCTTTGGACCCGTTTGTCCAAAGATAGCGTTGTCCGCCGCAATCGTCATATCGCAAACCACGTGCAAAACGTGTCCACCTCCGATGGCGTACCCTGCAACGAGCGCAATAACAACCTTCGGCATAGAGCGAATGAGTTTTTGTAACTCGAGGACGTTGAGACGCGGAACTCCGTCTTTCCCGATATATCCACCTTTCTTTTCACCGCGAATCTTTTGATCGCCGCCCGAACAAAATGCAAATTTACCATCAGTTTGTGGATTGAATCCCGTCAAGAGAACGACCCCGATCGAGCTATCTTCACGGGCATCGGTGAATGCAGTGATCATTTCTGAGACCGTGTCCGGAGTGAAGGCGTTGCGACGGTGCGGTCGATTGATGGTGACCTTAGCGACGCCGTCAGCTTTTTCGTAAAGGATGTCTTCGAAATCTTGGACTTTTTTCCAGTTCATAAGGATAGGTTTTAATTAAAAATTGATTTCACGAACTCGCGGTCGACTTTGCGATCTGTTTTGAGTTCGAGGAGTCGAACCCCATCGGGGGTGGATTGGAGCGCGGTTTGGAAAGTTTCCCACGAGTCGATGTTTTGGTACGCCACGGAATGCGCATCGCACAGAGATTGCACTCCCACTGATTGTGGAGTGGCAAAAAAGTTTTCGAAGGGCGGCTCGTGTTGCGCTATGGGAAGAAATTCAAAGACCCCACCTCCATCGTTATTCAAAAGAACAATGGTTAGACTTCCACGCAGGATAGGCGCGAGCAGGAGCGCAGAGTAATCATGCAAAAATGCCAGATCCCCGATGAGAAGCACGGTTGGTTGTCCACCGTGCGCGATTCCAAGCGCAGTCGCAAGGTTCCCGTCGATACCATTCACGCCCCGATTCCCGAGTAATTGATTTTTTGAATGTTGGGCGCTCCAAAAATATTCTGCAAATCGCACGCTCATGCTATTGGCAAAAAAGACTGCGGTCTCAGGAGCAACCGTACGAGCAATCAGCCACGGAGCTTTTCCACCAAACAGTTCGGTGCATGCTTCGAGAGCATGATCCACTCCTTCTACCTGGGTGCGCTCGGCCTCGTTCCAGAGTGTTGCCCATTGCGGGTCGGTGCGTTGCGACTCAAGAACAGTGGCAAGCGTTTGCACATCACCGTGTAAGATCGTTGCAACGCGATGAAGCGGATCGAGATTTGCTGGACGATCGGCAAGGAGAAAAGTAACGGCATCGACTGTACGCAACCAGTTGCGAAGGGTTTTGCTCGTGGGCAAGGCTCCAATTTGCAAAATCGCCGTCGGTGCGAGGGTTTCGGCATACTCCGCCTTTCGCAAAATGCCTTCGTAATGAGTGATGCATTTTGAAGGCGCTCCGTCCTCAGTGCGCGCGCGGAGCGGATTCAATACATCGGCAAGCACAGGCCATCCAAGCGCGGCAGAAAGCGCTTGCACCGCTTGTGAAAAATCAGCGCCCTTTTCGTAGGCGTTATAATCACCCACCACAATGATCCCACGCTCGTGACTAACCAAGCGTTCAACTGCGACCGCATCCATGCCTACACCTGTGGGAATTGCTTCGAGGGTACGCGTCACTACCGTTGCAGCCGCTTCGAGTTCCGCAGTGCTGAATACTGATTGTGCATCGGGGGCTGTATCAGGCGCAAGCGGTTCGCGGAATGGGAAATTCAAATGCACTGGCCCGGGATTGCCATAGGTGCTACGATCGACCGCATGCACGAGGGTCTGTCGCAGATAACGCAAACTCGAAATTAGCGCTTCGGGCAATAGAAGCTCTGCAAAGTGACGCACGGACTCGCCAAAGAATTTCACTTGGTCAATGGTTTGCCCCGCTCCGCAATCGCGCTCCTCAAGGGAACGGTCGGCGCTGAGGATCAAGAGTGGAGTTCCGCTGAGTGCGGCTTCGGCCACTGCAGGCGCGTAATTTGCGAGTGCGCTCCCAGAGGTACAAACGAGCACCGTTGGGCGCCCCGTTCGCTTTGCGATACCAAGCGCGAAAAAACCCGCAGCGCGTTCATCCAAAACAGGCACGACCTCCAGGCGCGGATTGCGCACCGCAGCATACACCAAAGGCGTGGAGCGTGAACCGGGCGAACTGACCACCGTAGTCACTCCGAGACGGGCGAGCACTTCCATCGCCAAAGCACCCCACGCGGCATTGGTCGTGCTCCGCGCGAGGGTGTCAAAAACTGTTGAAGACTGTCCGTCCATGTTGTTATAAATAAGCCCCTTCTTGACTTCAGCAACCCCGAAAGCGTCTTTACTGACTTGCCCTAAGAAGCATGATTTACCACTTGCACCGATTTGGAGTGACCCCATTATCAAAATTTTAAAACTTTTTATCTATGAGTATCAAAACGCATTGTCTTCGTTCCCCTGCTTCACATCGCGTGAGCGGTTTTAGTTTAATCGAAATTCTCATTGTAATCGCCTTGATTGCAGTGATTGCGACGCTTTCAATTGGAAACATTGGAAAAATCTTTGGTGGTCAACAATCAAAGGTGGCATCCATCTTCGTGAAGCAAACAGTGAAACTTGGATTTACTGCCTACAAGATTGACGTGGGCAGCTACCCCACCTCGGAGGAAGGTTTGGCCGCTTTAACGAAAGCGCCTGCAGGCAAAGATTCCCGCTGGAATGGCCCTTATATCGACTCTATCCCTGCGGATCCGTGGGGCAATGCTTACAAATACCGCTTCCCCGGCTCTAACAACATCGACGGCTCGAAGGGGTACGATATTTGGTCGCTCGGTGAAGACGGAATAGAAAGCGCCGATGACATCGGCAATTGGTAATTCTGGATACAGACCTGTGGACAGGTCGACTATGCGAAGCGGTTTCAGTCTGATTGAAATTCTGCTCGTCTTGGCATTGATGGCGATTGCAAGCACGGTCGTAATTCTAAATTTCAACGCTTTTTCAGAGCGTGATAACGGACCCAATGCCTTTGAAAATTTAAAACAGGCGGTTCGGCAGGCGCGTTTTTTAGCAGCAAAAGAACGTCTTGAAACGCAACTCAGCTTTGATCCTGAAAGTGGATCGTTGGTCATCAATCGAGAAGCTTCGGTCTTAGAGCGTTTGCAATTGGACCCGAGTTTTAAGGGTCGCGGTGGCTCCGAGATTCGATTCTACGCCATTCCAAGCTCGAAGGGCTTACTCGATCCTGCAGATGGCTCAGATGCGAAAACGAAAATTGAGCGCGTTCGCTTTGCGCCCGATGGGAGCAGTACCCCTTTTGTGGCTGAGATTGATTACGGGCGCGGCACCCCAGCGCGCTTTGACTTTGATCCATTTTCAAACTTAATAAAGGAAGTGAAATGAAACAGATTCGTAAGGTTCGCAGATCGGGATTTAGTTTGATCGAAGTCGTGGTAGCGGTCGCGCTTTTTGCGAGTGCGGCGGTGGTTCTGAGTTCTGCATTTGTGAACGCCTTACTGGCTCGGGAACATGGAGTTCGCAGTTCGCAATTTGCTTCCGATATATCGGCCGTGCGCATGCAGTTACTCTTGCAGGCAAATCTTGAAGATGCCGAAGACGGCGGAACGTTTGAGACCTTCGGCGCGGGCGAAGCAGAATGGGAGGCTGCCATTGAACCGATGGAGGTCATCGATTTATTTCAAGTCCAGTTTCAGGTTGAATTTTCCGATCCCCCTGAAGGCACGAATTCCCTCTTCCAAGAAACGCTTTATCTCTTTCGCCCGACTTGGTCGATCAGCGATGAGCGCAGTGAATTATTGGCGGATAAACGCAACGCACTCCACGACTCAAGGGGGTTTGAATAAATGATCCACATGCGCCCAAGCACGAAATCCAGTTCCGAACTGCCTGCAAATAAAGCCGCAGGGATGACGCTGATTGAAGTGGTTTTAGCAATTGCAGTGGCAGGGTTTGTTTTGACCGCAGCCACTTCTTTTGTGGTCTCGATTAGCAGCATTTGGAGTACTCGCAGTGAACGTCATTTTTTCGAAGACCATGTGGACGGCGTGATGCATTTCTTGCAAGGGACTTTCGATCGCGCAGGGTATGCGATTGGGACTGATTCAAATAATTCCAATAACTCTGGCTCCAATGCAAACTCACAAAATGGCGGAAGTGGAACTGCTCCGGGAAATAATGGAACACCGCAATTAACTCTTAAAACAAATACAGGGAGCACCAACTCAAACCGAAGCTCGGGCGGCAACGCATCTGATGGTGTGAGTTTGATCCAATCAAGCGAGGAACCGATAGCTTGGAAACGTCCACCCGGTTTTAGTAATTTTGAAGACGAGTTGATTGCTTTTGAACTGAACCAACTGCCGCCATTACTCAATTCTCCTGAAGATGCACCCACCATGGGTAAAGTTCAAGGCTACCTTCATTTCGACAAGGAACATGGACTGCGCCTTGTTTGGTTCCCCTTGCTCCAAGAAGAAGTTGAGGAGACCGAAGACCTTCGAAGCACGAGCATCAGTCCCTGGCTTGAATCCATTTCCTACGTGTACTGGGATGAGGATTTTGAAGAGTGGGAAGTCTCCGACACTCCTAAGGAAAACGAAGACGGTGAATCCTTACTCCTCCCGCGTTATCTACAATTTACTTTTTTATACAACGAAGTCCGCAAAACACGCTCCCTTGCGATCCCGATTCCCATTAAATCAGCACTCCTCTACTGATACTAATACTGAAATAGAGACAACCCTCGTTTACCATGCAACGCCCTTCAACGCACTCAGCATTCGCACCTCGCTCCCATAACGAGCGCAGTGGAAGTGTCTTGATTGCGGTACTTGCGATCATCGCGCTGCTCTCGTTTCTCATCACACGCTTCATGGATGAAGCTTCACAGGATCTCGAATATCGAGCACTTTTTAATGAACCCCCAGACGCGCGCTCCTTTGCTTTCAGTTTATTAGAAATTTCCCTCGCGACCCTCAACGAAGTCGCGCTCATTGATGAAGGTAAACTCTACGCACCCGAACAGGGTTGGGCAGACCCCATTGCCTACTCCAATGTAGTCATTCCCAATGGTTGGACAGCCTCAATTGAAATTACCGATGCCACGGATAAAATCCCGCTCAACAGCATCGAAGAAGCGCGCCTCAATCGTATTTTCGAAGAAACTTTTGAATTTGATTTTGGCACAAGCAGAGAATTGAGCAGCACCCTCCTCGACTGGATTGACGCTGACGACACCCGTCGCCTCAATGGTTACGAGACAGAAGAGTACCTCGATGAAAACCCTCCCTATCGCGCCGCTAATGCCCCGTTACAAACACTTGAAGAATTGCGCCTTCTAAAAGTTTGGCAGGACGAATTCTTTGATGACGACGGGAAACCTAATGAACTCTACACCCTCCTAGCGTCGATTTTTACGGTCGCTTACCAAGGGGAAATCAATGCCAATGTAGCCTCCCAAGACGTGATCGATAGTATATCGCTCGAAGATGATTGGTTTCAAGAGACCCTCTTTGAGGATATTGACGACGAGACGCCTTATCTCAAAAGCATTCCCGATAGTGCGGCTGGAAAATTTGTTAGCTCGGAGGCGCGACTGCTCCGCATTACGGTAACACTCAATAGAGGCAGTGTGCCCTTGACCCTCCAAGCGCTTGTTGAGCCCCAAATTGATACCGAAAGTAGCTCGGGAGGCGGCAATAATTTACCGGGAAGCGCCAGTGGAGCAGACATCCCGAAATCGGGCTCTGCGGAAGAACAGGAGGCCCTTAAAATTCCTTTTAAAATTGTGCGCTTAACGACTGAAATCGACCCCGAGGTTTCCACCCAAGCCGCGCGCTATTCAGAGTTTGATTTTGAGTGATAATAAGCTTCATTTATAGTAACAATGTGACATCATGTAATTCCTATGAATGCCCCCGAAACAGAACCTGAAATCAGCGAGTCGCCTATTTGCCTCGTGCCAGGTCATCTTTTCTTCATTCAAACCATTGAATTACCAGCAGACTTGGGCCCAGAAGAGACCCAATCCTTTGCGGAGTTGAGTCTCGAGGCACGCTCTCCCTTCCCGCTTGAGCAACTGCACTGGGGCAGTTTTTTAGACCGCGATACGGAACAGCTCTTAATTTACGCAACCCATCAAGACCGCCTCAAGCAAATGGGTTACAAAGATCTGAAAGACTACACCTGGGTCCTTCCCGATTTTATTTCAATTCTCGGCCACAGCTTACCGCCTGAAGAGTATCTCTTGAGCACCGAGCTATCAATCGCCTCCGTACAGTTCTCGAAAAGCGCGCAGTTGCCTGAGTCTGTCACGGCATTTGCCAATGAAGATCCGCAAGCGCCACAAGTAAACGACAATACTTTTGAACTTCTAGAAAGTACGCTCGTTGAAAAAGAAACGCTTCAATTTGAAATTGCCACCCCATCCGAAGGATCATCGCACACCGTGCAATTTGATGAGTCAGTCTTGTGGAAGGCCGATATCCGTTCTCCTGAATTTAAAATAAATGCCCGTCGCCTGCGCAAATTGAGTCAGTACCTCAATCAAGGCTTCAAATGGGCAGTGGGTGCGGCAGCGCTTCTCCTCTTCGCAGAGGTCGTTCTCTTCGGCTGTAACTTCTGGCTCGATTCTAAAAAATCCGTGCTCGCTGAACAGGCTCAACCCGTCGCAAAAATTCAAGAACAACAAGCGCTGACCATAAAACTAGAGCAAGTCTTTGGCAGTGAATTGCGTCCTGTTGCAATGCTTGAAAAGTTGAATCAACTGCGTCCTGAAGGCATTTATTTTGACGAGACCAGCAGTAGCGTTGGTAACGAAATCACGATTGAAGGAGTCGCTCAAAGCATCAACGAGTTAAACAACTACACCTCAAAGTTGAGAGAATCTGGGCAGTTTAAGCTCATCAAAAGCCCGAAGGCAATTACCCGCTCAGGGCAGACCACTTTCTCGGTGCAACTCACATATACCCACGAGGAGAGTCCAGAACCTGCGGACTCACCTGCACCAAGCAATACCAACAACCAATCTAAAGCCAACGCTCAGGCTCCCACTCCTACAAAGACAAGCGAGTCCTAACCTACCTTGATCCAAATGCATACGCTTCAAGAATTTTTAAAAGACTTAATCCAACGCATGACGGTTCGGGAAAAACTGCTCAGTTTTCTTTTTCTTGCGGTCTTGTTAGGAATTTGGGCCGGCAATTGGGGCAACCGTATTGGAAGCTGGAACGATACTCGCAAGTCTACCTATGCCGGACTCGAAGAACAAAACCTCTGGCTAGAACGCGCCGATACCTATGCTCAGAGCGCGCAGACCGCAATGGAGCGACTCGACTCTCAAAAAACATTTAACGCCGCGCAGCTTTCGGGGCGTGTCGATAGCCTGCTCCGCACGGCAGGACTTTCCTCCCTCGCAGATATCGACTCCGTTAAATCTAGCCAAGGAGAAATCTTTAACGAACACACCGTGCGCGTTCAACTCAAGCGCATCTCGATTGGTCAACTTGTCCAATTTAACAAATTATTGCGCGATGAATCTCCATACATCAACCAACTGACGGTTCGCATCAATGCAGACCGCCGAAATCGTAAACTCCTCGACGTGCGCTTTGAAATCGCCTCCCTCGAACTCAATTCACAATCGATTTAACCTTTGATTCATTTCTTTTATTCAATTTGCTACCCTACAAACGCGTTTACTCTGTTTTTATGAACTCAATTTTGCCGCAACGTCTTTTATTAATCCTCACCAGTCTTTGCCTGACGCTTAACTTCGTCACCGCACAAACTGAAGATTTTGCTGAGCCTGAAGCTGATGTTGAAATCGGCACTCTCATTTTGAGTGATGAAGCAACCCTCCAAGTGCTTGAACTCTATGAAGAGTTGACGGGCAAAATCATCCTGCGCCGACAAGATCTGCCCAACGCTAAAATTAACTTTAATTCACGCGGACCCATTTCTTCCAGTGAAGCCATTATGGCGCTTGAGAGCTTGCTCACTTTGAATGGTGTCCTCCTCACCGACATGGGAGGCCGCTTTCTGAAAGCAGTCCCTGCAAGCAACGTGAATCAACACACCCCCGTCATGATTGAGGGCAGTACACTCGACATGCAGACTAGCCAGCAAATTTATACAAAATTCTT
>CBFHPQ010000055.1:0-8064 GCA_965657865.1 Coraliomargaritaceae bacterium
CTTAAGCACAACATCAGTCGGACCATTATTGGTAAGTTTGAGGTCTAGCTTAAATTGGTTGTCAGAACTACCAAGCTTTAAAGCCGAGTAAGTAGTCGCTCCATCAATAGTGCTGTAAACAGTAGACGAGCCATAGGAAGAATCATTTAAGCCCGCTAAGTTTTGAGTAGTGATGCCATAACCATCCCAACCTAATGTTAAAAGCTTTAACGTAACGCCGCTACCAGTACCTGTGCCTGTTGCGACAAAGAGAGTGCCTACATTATTATCAGGAGCGCCGATTGCGGTAAAATCGGTTGTACCTGGAGTAAGAATCTCATACACCGAGCCAGATATCAGTGCGCTCGCAGCGTAAGGGTCAGTCGCATAAGCATAATAAGCACCTGGACCAAGGGTCAGAGATAGATTTCCTTCAGTACGCGATATACCAGATGTCAGATTAGTCTTATCGCCTGCATCCACACCGAAGAAGGATATTCCGATGCCTTGTTCTACACCCCATGCAGATGAGAGAGTCAGGGCGGAGACTGATAGAAGTTTCAATTTTTTCTTAAAAAACATATAAATTTCTTAGTTGAGGGTATAAAAGAGCCCTATAAAATTGTCACTTTATAGGGCTCAAAAAAGTAGATTTGAATCTAGTTCTGACGGCGTTTGTTCCACGCGAGTCCAAGGACAGCGAGACCAATTATTAGCGCGTAAGTGCTAGGCTCTGGAACTATGATAGACTGAGTTGTCAGAGCTGCGTCATCAAAGAAAGTTCCTTCAAGTGCGATGTTGTCGAGCTGAGCTTGTGCATTTGCTGGAGTCAGACCATTGTAGCCCCATACAAACCGGAAGGATGCAGCATCACCAGGTGCGATGTATACTTGTGAACCGACTTTTGCAGCCAATGAAATTGAAATGTCTCTGGCTACCTCAACCGATGAGCTGTTTGGAACAGTCCAAGTTTCAGTATGTATTGTATTACCAGATGTAAGTTCATTGCCGTTATCTTTTCGAACCACATTACTTGGGAATGCAGTGTTACCACCGATGTAATTGACCTTCAATTCATTGGGTGAATTTTCAGTCGCACGTCCACGCGCATCGAAGTGCATGAATTCAATTCGGAAATATTTGTCAGTGGTTGCATTCACAATACGGATATCGCCTTTTAACTGTGCACCGCTTGAATTAGAAACAGCATTACCAAATTTCCAAGCATTCGCGCCAGTAGGAGCATCTCCCCAATTAGTGATGGCCTCGCCGTTACCAAGGCTACCACCACCGAAATTAGAATCGTTTTGCCCAATAGTGGTTGAATTGGTGATACCAATACCCTTAAAGCCTAAACCGTTGGAGGTGTTTCCTGCAAGAGAACCCACTTTACCGTTTAAGAAAGTGCTTCCTGGAATGAGCGAACCGTCTTGAGCAACGACTGCGTTGTAAGTAGCATAGTTCATCTGCACGCCGCCGTTGTTGTTGCCAGAGACCGTTTGTTCGAATTTATGCCAACCGATGAGCGCGTTTCCAGTGCCCGCAAAGCTGATAGATGCAATGGCAAGGGTGCCAAAGACCAATGTAGATAGTTTTATTATTTTCATAATGGGTAATTATTAGGGTAATTTAGAGGTGCGGATATAGGACCGCAGTCAATTTAAACATAAAAGTGCATTCTATTTTTCCTGCTGTCAACTTTTTTTATGAAATTTTATGCACACAAAAATTAAAAGTGTGCATCCAGTGGTTTTTTTCATAAGTCGTTATAAAGCAATAACTTAACTTCTAAGTTAATGCCTATTTAACTGCGTAATTGTTTCGCCAGGAATAAATTTACACAACATATTGATGTGTTGTCCCATCGAAAAACGGTTCGAAGTCAGATCATTTAAACGCTTTGTAGCTTGGTAACCCATTCTACGGTAAGGCATTTGCATTGTCGTGAGTGGCACCACACCTTCGGGAGGTGTTAAGCCATCAAATCCAGTAATAGAGAAATCTTGATTCACCTTAAGGCCCGAATTTTCGAGCGCTTCCATTAAATCATAAGCAATGTGATCTGCGGGACAGACCCAAGCAGTGACCCCTGCCCGAGTTTGCTCAACGGCTTTTTCATGGGATGCTGACAGGTCAACGTTTTCCGTCGGATACACATTAAAAATATCCTCGTGATTTAAAGTAAGTCCTTCCCGGGCCATTTTCTCAACGTAGGCGCCATATCGACGAAACGCCCAAGGCGCAGGCACGGGGTAATGGCGTGAGAAAAATCCGATTCGGCGATGCCCGAGGTCGATGAGTTGCTGCATTAAATGTGCAATGGCACGATGGTGATCTGCGGCAATGCCATCAATATTGGGCGCACCAAATTGCTCGACTAATGAAACGCATGGGAATTTCTTAGAAAGCCCTAAAATAACTTGCGATGGAAATGGATAAACCAGCAGCACCCCTTTCCAAGAGGATCGTTTCTTCTTTAATAACTGAGAATACCCTTTCGATTTAAGGCTCTTCTCATCGGGATTTACGAAATTGATATCTAGATCTATTTTATGGAGTAAGGCATATTCTGAAATGCCTGCTAAAAATTGCATCCCAGGGCTTTCATAATCCTGACGCTCGTACTCCTCCTTATGAGTACAAATGAGCACTCCAAAAGTGAGCGACTTATCCTCAGTCTCGCCTTCCTCAGAAGTGCGCTTTTCCATGTAGTTGTATCCCATCTCAGCTGCGAGTGCAAATACTGCAGCTCGAGTCTCTGGATTCGTTGCCGAGTGGTTCGTAAAGCAACGTGAAACCGTCGTACGACAGATCCCAAGCTTGTTAGCGATGACTTGTTGATTTACTCCCATTAATTAATCTTAAATTTTGTAAAAAGATAGTAAACTAATGCAAGAGTTTACTGCCAACTAAGTATTCTTGAGTACAATTCTCCTAGGTTTGTGATCGTACCAGCATCGGTGTCGAACAAAACGGAACTTTCTTGCATAAGATAATTATCGCCTCCGACAACATTGCTGAACCATGCGTATCTGTACACCCAATCTGTAACCTCCAAAAAGGGCAATACCTGCGACATAAAAGCAGATACATATTCTGGAGAATACACATTAGTACCCGACACTACTGCATTTCCGTCTCGGACTGAAAACTCTTTCAACCAAATTTTTTTGTTATAAGGCAGGACATGCGTCTGATAAATTTCACTTAAACGAGTGATGAACTTATCTGGGGTATTCATTGCTCCGGATGTATAAAGGTGCAGACCGACATAATCGACTTTAAGGCCTAAGTTATTTGCCTCTAATAAAAACGCATCAAGCCAATCATAATTATGAGCGACTACCGGACTGATCAATCCAACTTTGTCTAACAAATCCTCCTGCTCTAAATACGACTCCAATAATTGCCATTTAGTGATCGCTTCCGAAACCGTCATGTTTGCTTGGCTCGCCAAATCAGGTTCATTAAATCCTATAAGGTATTTTACTTTTCCCGAAAGAATGTGAGGCTTTAAAAGCTGTACTTCGGATAAACTCACTGAATTCTTACCCCAGAATTGTGGAACGAATTCCAACCAATCTGGATGGGTAGTATCCAAAGCGCGCCCCCAAGAATAATGCCAAGCTGGCTGCAAAGCTTCGAAGATTGAACCCCATTGCGATTTTAGAGCATAGCCGAAAGCGATCCCTTTCTTTACGCTTTGACTCCGAACTTTGAGATTATTGAGTCTTAGGAACCCCTTGCCTCCACTCCCATCAAAACTTGCCTCCATTTCACTGGGGGCCGTGAGACTCCCTTCTTGAATACGCGTTTCGCTAACGATAGACCACGAAGCGGCATTCAAGTCGTTGGAGGCCTCCACTAAGTAAGCCACTTGATTAATTGCTCCAGGTGATGCGTTATATTTAAGGGTCATCCCAGCCTCGGAAACTTCAATATCCGAGTACCAAGCGGTATCCTTAGCAAGCGGACTATGGCCAAAGGTATACTCAAATTTATTAGGAAGATCATCTCCATCGGGGTCAGCATCTAATCCGGTAAGCCTTAAATCATCCACTTCATCCTCGCTAAAATAACTCTCAACCCAAGCATCGTAACTCCGATAACGATCGGTCACCACCCCAATTAAAAGATTATCAATTTGCGTCTGAGCATACGCGCCTGCAGCACCTAGAAATTCAAGGCGAAAGAACCGTGACTGATTAGCAGGCACTGGAACATTAACGGCATGCTCTAAGTTATTGTGCGAGCCAATAGGTAGATTTGAAACAAAGAGCTCCGAATTGAACTCCGAAACGGAGTGATTGGCATTAATTGAAGAGAGGCGATAACTCGTGGCAGAATTTGCGCCCGGATTCCTACAATCCAAGGCAAAAACATCAAAATAAACAGCGGTTGAACCACTATTAACAATCTCAATGTCCAACCATCTATTCGCAGTTACAAATTTAATAGCACTATCACCAGTATCACCTCCGCTAGTATAGATGGTTGTTCCGTCGTTTAAGAAAGCGTTACTATTGTCAAAAGTCCCATAGGCACCTTTCTTTGCGTCAGTGCTGGTAGCATCGCCTAACTTTACAGTGACCGAACCCTGATTTGAACTCGCAGTAATTTTCCCATAATTACCGCCATTATGGGTAACAAAGCTATCAAAAATAAAATTTTGCGCCCAAGCATTGGAGATCAATCCAAACACTGAAATTAAAATTGCGAGTAAGCGACACCTGACTGAGGCGCCAAAAAGTGCAGAGCCGTAATTGATCATTTTGCGTATTTTTGAGCGTGGGTAATGCCGCCTCCTGGGATTTTAACAGGCGGCACGTAGTCAATGGAATTTAGGGTAGAGTCTAATTGCTCCTTGAGGGTTGCTAAAGTATCGTCGTACCCACTTTTTTGGGCAAGATTATATAGTTCGTCTGGATCTTTCACTAAGTCATAGAGTTCGCTCTTATAATCTCCGTCTGGATACATCACGTATTTCCATTTTTGAGTGCGATACGCATGCAGCGTCGGAGTGTTTGGAAAACCGCCGGCAGGACGGTAATCCGATTCCTTGTAATATTCGTATAAAAAGCCTTCGCGATTAGAAACACCGCCCTGTAAAAGCGAATTCCAACTCATTCCATGAAAATGTTCTGGCATCCGAGCACCTGCAAGTTCACATAGCGAAGGAGCGAGGTCGATATTTAGAACAAGCGAGTCGACAGTTTGGGGCATCTCAACAAAAGGATTCCACATCACCAGCGGGATACGTATTGAAGGATCATACGCTTTTCGCTTATCATGTAATCCACCGTGCTCGCTTATAAAGTATCCATTATCGCCCGCAAAAATTACGATTGTATTATTTATCAAACCTTTTTCCTCAAGCGCTTCCATGATCATACCCACACCGTCATCAACCGCAGTCAAAGTACGGATTTTGTCGGGTATCGCCGGATGGATATGCGCCACCCCGCCATCCATTTCACGCCGTTTTAATCCACTATCGCGAATGTAGGCAGGTTTACTCTCTAGATCATCCTTAAGATTGTCTTGAGAAGGAATTCGGAAATCTGAGTAGAGCTCGCGGTGACGTGGAGCGGGGGTAAAAGGCTCATGTGGAGCTTTGTGACTCACATACAGCAAAAAAGGAGTTTCCGCCTCTGATTTCTCAATGAATTGAACCGCCAGATCATTGATTTCATCTGTCAAATATTTGCCCTCAGGCACATCTTGCGTTTCTCCACTCTCTCTTAAAAAAGTATCGCCAAAATATTTGCCCTGCCCCCAAAAACACATCCATTGGTCAAATCCAGGACGCGGACGGTTGTGCATCGCTTGGTGCCATTTACCAATAAAACCCGTGTGGTAACCGACCTCCTTTAGAAGCACTGGAAAGCTAGGAAGACTTTTATCATAATCTACGTGCTCATTCACAATCACCCCGTGGTAACTGGCATACGTGCCCGTTAAAAAAGAAGCACGCGAAGGACCGCACAGCGAAGTCGTCACAAAAGCGTTTTTAAAATGAATCCCTTCCCGAACAAAACGATCTAGGTTAGGACTCTGAATCCAAGGGAAATGTCCAACTGCCGCAATCTCATCATGACGTTGATCATCAGTGATGATGAAGATAATATTTGGCTGGCTCTTTTCCGCAGTGAGTAGTCCTGAAAAAACACTGAGCAAGAGAACATTTAATAATACATAGGGTACTCTGATTTTTTTAGAGTAGTTGATTTTCATAGTAATTTTTTGAATTCGTTTAAAAGTTAAAAGTATTAACTGAAGCGCAGCCTTCCAAAGAAGAGACCCTTCTTTAAAAAAGAAGTTTTGCAGTCAGGCGCATCGAGCGCCCCTCCTTATAAAAGGCATAATTGCCGCGATTGACTAAGTCTCGGTTGTCTAAAACATTATTGATGTTAAGACCTAATTTAAGCTCAGGAGCATTGCGGCCACCCTTAAGGCGCTTGGAATAAGTAAAGAAAAGATTGGTTGTAAATTCATGCCCTAAACGCAACGGGTGATGACTGCCATCGGGTAAAATAAAGAAAGTCTGCATGCTGCGTGAGCGCCAACTCTGGTTACCCCCAAGTGCAAAATTCTTTAACGCACCATCCGTAAATTTATAACGCATAGTCAGATTCAAACGATGCTTCGGACGACCTAACAATTCATCCCCCTCATAGAAAAAGGTACGTTGTTCATCTGGGCTAATGCTTGGGTGTAATGATTTAACCGAATTTTTTAAGGTATGATTATAAGAACCAAAAAAGGTCCAATTTTTATTGGGATTGTAACTCGCATCTATTTCAATCCCGCGAGAAAGCGTAACATCACCCTCGGCACGTCTTCCAGGCAACATCCCTGACCGCAGCCCTCCTGAGTTATAATAAATTTCAGGAAATTCAGTCCCGTAAATACTCTGAGGATAGATTTCTTTAAGCATCCCTAAAGTGTAGGCAAATTCGTTGTCGTTTTCTTTCTCAATAGAGTAGAAGACCATTTGCCCATCTAACTTACCTTCGTTTAGACTGAAACGCACACCACCTTCAAGCCCCGTGCCATATTCAGGCGGTGCAATATCACCCAATGGAGTCCGTTCAGTTCCGACCGGAGACTCAATTGATTCTGCATAATTTCCAAACAAGCCAATTGAAGGAGTGACCCAAAAGAGACCCCCTATCGACGGACTGACCTTTGCATATTCATCAGAAGTTCGATTATTAAAACCATCATCGGTGTCACCTTCATACCCATGAATGACTACTTTTCGAAGACTGGATCGTAGCTGGATAGCATCATAACGAGCTCCTAATAAGGTCAAAAAACGACCCTCAAAAAACTCACTCTGCAAGGCAAACCATTGACTAAAGGTTTTGACTTCAGATTTCTGAGTCCTGCGCAATGCCCACCCAGAATCTGGATCATTCCCATAACTGTCTAATGTGAAATCATTTGAAGGGGTGCCCGTTCCATCAAGTGGCAGTAAATCAATATTTGAATCGGTATTGTAATCAAAAGTAATTCCAGGCACTGATTCATCAAACCCAGTATCAATTCCAAAATATTCATAACTGCGATGCTTGTCAGTAAAACGCGCATTATTTAAGTGGTCCTGCCCTGCATACGAACCATCTGCTTTCAACGCCCCATCAGGGATCATGTCATATTCTTTAGCATCTTTTGTGTTGGCGTCATAATCAACTCCACCAATCAATTTATGGGATGTATTTCTGAAATCTTGGTCGAGCAAGAAAGTCGCCTTCACTCCATCCCGTACGGTATCCCAACGACTTTTTGTCCAATACGTACGAATATGGGGCTCCCCAGCATTGTATTGGGTCTTGGGATCTTTACCATCATACGGCAGAGAAAAGAAATTCCGCACTTTCCCTGCGCCATAACTATCACGATTAAGACCATTGCCCTCAACTTCTTGGCGATTGACCGCAAACTCGAGCTGAAACTTGTCATTCAAACGATGCTGGAGGTTCGCTATTGCAAAGTAACCATCTCGATCGTTGACCTTATCAGGTCCGGTAACCGCACCATAATTATCTGCGTCAATCCCTTCATATAAATTGTAGATGTCCG
>CBFHPQ010000056.1:0-7838 GCA_965657865.1 Coraliomargaritaceae bacterium
CTTGGGCAGCTAATTCGCGAGTAGGTCCCAAAACGAGACAACGCGGTGGCGCTCCTTTTTGGTGTCCTCGCAAAAGGTGTAATGCTGGAAGGGCGAATGCTGCCGTTTTACCTGTTCCAGTTTGTGCTGAACCCAACACATCGCGTCCTTCAATAATAGCAGGAATGGCTCTTGCCTGAATGGGTGTTGGCTCAGTATAGCCCGCAGCTTGGACTGCCGAGAGTACAGTTGGCGCGAGGCCAAGATCTTCAAATTTCATAATTTCCGAGTGTTTAATGCCCGGCCTTTGCATCACCCGGGTCCTATTAAACCTGCAAAAGATAGCTTATTGCCCAACTTATCAAGGTTAAATACAATTCTCTCGATGCACTTTGTTGACATTAAAACGCACATCAAAATACTTTTTAGAAAATTATGCGCAAAAAATATACCTTTCTCTCGCTCATTATTCTAGTACTTTGCATACAGGGTTTTGCTGCATCCTTTAAAGAAACTGCCAAGTATTTAGACACCGACGGAAGCGTTATAGGATACATAGATTTTGAGGGCGACGGCACCGAAATCGCAACTCAACTACAAACCCTCTATACGGAGTTAGGGACTGTCATGCCGCAAGCCGCTCTTCTTCCACTCAATTTTGAGCGCTTCATTAACCAACTAGGTTTAGCCGCTATTGAATCCTTTGGATACAGCTCCAAAGAAATTAGCAACGGAAAGTTTTTAAATCGAACGGCGGTCTTACTCAGTCAACCGCCCACCGGATTCTTAAAATTTTATTCTTTGGAAGGCGCGAAACCCGAACCCTTTTCTTTGGCAAAACAGGCACCTGCCGATGTCGATGGAATCTTAAGCGGCCCTTTTAATTGGATCGCAGTGGTGAACGCAGTCGAAACTATGGCTGTCGAAGTTATGGGACCCCTTGGACAAATGATCGTACAAGGACAACTCGCACAACCCCTACTCGGTAGTGAAGTCACTTTGCTAGAGATTATAACAAGCCTAAGCGCTCACTGGGATGGTTACTATAAAATCGATTTAGCTACCGTAAACAATCCAGATTTTGATTTCTGGGTGCGAGTTAAAGGGGCAGGTTATTTACTGAAAAAGATGCAGCCGCATATTCAGACCATCGCAAATGAAGTGTCCGAAGTTGAAGGCAATTTAAGGGTCAATTTCTCTAACTTGATGAGCCCGTACGCAAACACTCTTTTTCTTGAGACAACCACTGAGGGCGACCTACTTGCCTATACTGACCGCTCGTGGGCAATGTCAAAAAAAGCACCACGTCTCAGCGACCTCCCCGAATTTAAAGATTTGATGCAGTCCTTGCCGAAACAAGGTTTGTGGCATACCTACAACTCAGGGATGAATCTTCAAGACTCCCTCCAATCAGCATTCTCGACGGGCGATCTTCCAGAAATGTATAGCGTACTTTTTGATAAAGCATTAGAAAATTTCTTTGCAGATTTAGATAAACCCTATGCCAGTGTCGGCTATTACAATAAGGGAAATCTCATCAGTCATCAAATTGGAAGCTTCTCACCTAAGCAATTAATGGGAATCATACCCCTAAGTATAGCTTTTGGAGCTGCGTACGCTTCGCTTGAAGACCAAGTAAATTTTGATCCCATTGAATAACTGGTCATAAATTAATCCCAATAATGTGTGCATCTTATAGAGGTCGAATTGCCCCAACTCCAACTGGAGAGCTCCACTTAGGGCATGCACGCACGTTTTGGATCGCAATGGAACATGCCCGTGCGGCTAGCGGCAAACTTATCTACCGTGAAGAAGACTTAGATCCCCATCGGTGTCGCCCTGACTTTGCAAAACAAGCAGTCGAGGACCTGCGATGGTTTGGCTGTGAATGGGATGAGGGACCAGATTGTGGAGGCGCATTTGGACCCTACCGACAAAGCGAACGGAAAAACTTCTTTCTAGATGCTTGGAAAAAACTCAAGCAAAAGGGCTTCATTTATCCCTGTGAGAAATCTCGTAAGGACGTTGCGAATGCACCCAGTGCACCCCACGTAGAAAATGATGCTGAGCCCATCTATCCAGAAGCGTGGCGCCCACCTAAAGGCACTGAACAGGCATTCAATACACCAGGAAATTATAATTGGCGTTTTCGAGTTCCCGACCATCGTCTTATCGATTTCGTAGATGCGCGGATGGGACCTTGCGCCTTTGAATCACTTCGGGATTTTGGCGATTTTCTCATTTGGAGAAAAGACGGGGTACCTGCCTATGAATTAGCAGTTGTGGTCGATGATAGCTTAATGGGAGTCACTGAAGTAGTCCGCGGTGAGGATTTGCTGATATCGACCGCCCGACAACTTTTAATCTATGAGGCTTTAGAAACGGTTGCACCAAGATTTTACCACGCGCCTCTAGTGTGCGATCCTAATGGACAGCGCCTTGCAAAGCGAGTGGGTTCGTTGAGTTTGCGCGCTCTAAGAGAAGCGGGTCACACGCCCGAGTCCTTGAGAAACTCCGAAGACTGGTGGTCGGGAATGGACGATGATTAAAAAACCTTTCGGTTTTAAAATTCTAAAAGCACCTTATTTTATTCAGAACCTGCTAAGAGTTCCTTAAGGTGGCTGACATACTCCGCTGCCCCGCCTCTTTGATATCCAGTGCGCTCGATTTCCTCGCCCTCAGGAGAGACTAACACAATGGTCGGAAATCCTCGTATCTCATATTTTTTTGAAAGCGCTTCATTTTGTTTTTTCAAGGCATTGGACTGCTTACCCGCTCGAGGAAAATCAAGCTTTACTAAGACTAGCAATTTCGATGCGTAAGCCTTAAATTCAGGCTGACTGAATACTTCTTTATCTAAGCGGATACACCAACCGCACCAATCAGAGCCTGTAAAATCTAACAAAATGGGCAGTCCTGACGATTTAGCTTCTGCGCTTGCTTCATCAAAATCTGTAAACCACGAGACCTCGCCAGCAGGTGCTTCGACTGACGCTTCTGAGTGAGCGTTTTCCTGAATACCCTTGAGCGCCCAAGCACAACCCAGAGATACGAAAATGAGAACTAAAAGAGCATAAATTTTTTTCATGTTACAATTTGTGTGTTGATATATTTAATAAAAATGTAATTTTGTATTATACAAGATATACGGAACAATTTGCATTATAGACACTCCTAAATAAAATAAGTTTATGAATTTTTTAATTTTTATCATTATTCCAATCATTGTTGGGCTTTGGGCTCAAATGAAGGTCAAAAGTGCCTATGGTAAATATGTTAAAGTCCAATCTAGAGGGCATATTAAAGGGCGTGAGGCAGCCGATGCTGTTATGCGCAGTGCGGGCATTCATGATGTTGAGATCGTTGAATGTCACGGTACGCTCACTGACCATTACGACCCCACACACAAACGCCTTGCTCTGAGCCACGATAATTATCACGGCACTTCGCTTGCTGCGCTAGGTGTCGCCGCCCACGAAGCGGGTCACGCAATCCAACACAAACAAGCGTACGCACCTTTAAATATGCGGATGGCACTGGTTCCGATCACTGGATTTGCTTCTCAATTACTACCTGTTGTTATGTTTGGTGGATTTTTCTTTGGGCTCGGTCCCATGCTCCTAAACTTAGGAATCGCAGTCTACCTTGTCCTAACAATTTTCCAACTAATTACCCTACCCGTTGAGTTTGATGCTAGCAAACGTGCTAAGCTTCAACTCGTGGACCTTGGCATTGTCGAACGTGATGAACTCGAAGGAGTTAGTAAAACGCTCGACGCTGCCGCTTACACCTACGTCGCTGCTTTTGTTTCCAGCCTTGGCTGGCTCCTTTACCTCCTTGCGAGTCGAAGGTAGAAAAGACTGAGCTAGACAGCTTATTTTAAGATATCAAAATAGCGCTTAGAAATATAGCCAAAGGTATTCTCTCATACCTATTTGCTTTTACCTATTTGTTTTCTATCCAAGAAAACAATGTGCTTGTTATTTATAATTCTCAAGATGCAACAAGCCAGGCAGTACGAGACTACTACCTAACAAAACGACCCAATGTTCTGAGCTTTGATCTCAACGATACTACACTTGGTCCAGGAACTATAAGCTACCCTGATTATGTACAAAAAATTCGTGATCCAATACGCTCACACTTAAATAACAATAACCTTGAGCAAAGTATCCAAGTACTAGTGCTCACTAAAAATCTTCCCCACCGCATTCAAAGTATTGATACCAGTAATTTAGACATTGGCGATACCCCGACAGCGATTGTGAATCTTGTTAATGCAGGCAACGCAACGTACGCATCCGTAGATTCTGAACTATGCCTGCTTCAGTTTAATTTAAATGAAAATGAAAATAACGGTAACTATGATTCTTTTGCTGATAACGCCGTAACCAATCCATATTTTAGGAGTAACAACGCATTCTCTAGCTACTCAAGAAATAATATCACTGCTAACAGACGTACTTTTTATAGAGAAAATCCTTATGGTTGGTGGCGTTTGTACAGCACCTCAGGTCCTTCATTTCAGCATTCTCCAGTTGATGCAGGACACATTTATTTGACCGCTCGACTCGATGCAGACACGTTAGCAGATGTGCAGGCTATGATTGACCGTGCGCAAACTATTAATATTCGACAGGACTTAGACGCAATCCTTCTCGATAGCGATGGCAACACTTACGATCGATACATAGATCCTTTAACTTCTGCATCAATCGATGACTATAGTGCATCTGAAACTGCATTTGCATCCTCTTGGGATAAATTTCAAAGAAATACAAATAGCACATTTTTAATTGGCTCAACAGGCTCCGTTCTTCACACGCCTACCTCTATTGTTTCTGGGCCCGTTGCTTATGTTAATTCCTTCGGAGTCAATCATAGCGGAGGTGGCAAACGGAATTACCTACTAACTTTTGATGGGCAACTCGTTCCGGGTGCAGCTTACGCATCCTATGAAAGTTATGGAGCTAGAGGGCTTGGAGGGCTTACTAATAAGAACCAAGCTCAAGTAGAAGATTGGATCACCGCAGGGGGTACCTTTGCAATTGCTCCCGTTTGGGAACCTTTAACCTATGGTATTTCTCGAAGTGAGATTTTTATAGATCGTTTTTATAACCAAGGTTATACATTTGTAGAGGCTGCATGGGCGTCTATATTACAACTTTCATGGCAGACCGTCGTGATAGGAGACCCCTTAGCAACTGCTACCATTACCAACGCTACTCCATATGAATTATGGGTCTTTGGAGCACGGGGAACCACTCCTGACATCGATAACCAGGCTTTAGTGAGTGCAGACCCTGATTTAGATACTATTGATAATGGATTAGAGTATGTGCTTGGACTGAACCCAAACCAAGCGGATAATGAAACGGGTCAATTACCGGTTTTAATCTACGGAAATGAGCCAGAGTTCACCTTTATTACAGCAAATCCTATCCCCAGTGATACTTCAATAATAGTAGAAGTGAGCGAGGCTCTTGAAGAAGAAAATTGGACAACAATCGGTACTCGTGGTGCCGATGGAAACTGGAACGGAACCGCAACAATAACCGAAACTTTAGTAAGTCAAGGTATTGAAATTGAGGTACTAGACACTACGGCCAGCTCAGTAACTAGGCGCTTCTACCGCCTCTCAGTAGATATCAGTCAATAAGAACCACTCAAGTTTCTGAGTATTTATTTAGGCCACGCTTCATTCCGTAAACGCTTGACCTACTCAATAGCAGATACATTGTAAATTTTTCAGAGTCGGGCCGTAGCGCAGTCTGGTAGCGCACTTCGCTGGGGGTGAAGGGGTCGCAGGTTCAAATCCTGTCGGCCCGACCATTTTTACTTAGAATAAAGATATGCGTAAAAAGTAATGCAATATTTTTACATTTAAAATTTTTAATTTATTTTTATATAGTAAAATACTTTAATTTTTGTTATTCATAAAATCCCCATACGTTTTCTTATGAATAATATACAAATAAACGCTCTCTTTGAGTATATATTAAATCGAGCGATTAATTTAATAATCATCTACCTTTTTAGTAGTTTTATTATGGCTCAACAACCTATGCTATTAACCGCTGAATTGCCGATATCGTATGCAAAAATTACAAGCTCAGGAAAATTAAACGGTAAGACCGAACCGAAACAGTCCGAAGACTCTACTTCTATTTTTAAAGAAACACTCTTACCCATTATTAACGCCCTCCTCTATTTTGATCTCCCGCCAAAGCCACAAACTATACACAAAGAAACGACCCAATTATTTGACCCTAAAAATAAGGAAATTTTAAATAGCTTAATTGCGTCCAACTATTTTGAATTCTTAAAGAGACAGAAAAAATGGAATCTAGATGAGTCTACACGAGACCTCATAATGTCGGTTCCAAGCTGCGAACCAAAACAAAGCTATTACCGATTACGCCCTGTTGATATGCATAAAAATTTTTCCACCTCTGTTGTCATGCGATCCGCGCACGTGCATCCAACATCAATGCCTTAAGGCATAGGTGTTTACGCCACGATATCAGCAGTTTCATATAAATATTTATCCAACTTATTTGCTGTAATTACGCCGTAATTCATCGAACCTAGCCATCCTGACATAATAATCCCAACCGATCCTGCGTGAAATAATCCAGAGATCTGATTCGGCAAATCCATAGATACTTTCAGACCTTCAAATTTAGTGCCAAATGAAGTCCCCTGCATCGACTTCGTATAATGATTAACCGTACGTGGCGTGGCAGCTTCAAGGTGGTCAATCTTCGCACGCACGTCAGGGATAAAAGATTCGAGGCTGGTGACACATTCTTCGCAGAGACGATTTTTTTCAGCCTCATATTCAGATTCGCTCAAATCATTCCACTCATCCCATCGAGCATTCAATGATGCCACTACAGCGTAGCGTGGTTCTTTAAGATGCGGCCTTGTTTCAGGATAATAGACTGAAAAGGTATGGCTGGTTGTCTGAATCGAAGTCAACTCCTTGATAGAATACTCAGGGGCTGCCGATGTGAATACAAGGTCTCCAATATTGGGAATCGTTTCGCCTTTTCGTATGCCCATGTACACTTGGCATGAACTCGTATTATTACGAATTGCTTTTGCCTCAGCAATAAACGCATCACTGAAAGCACCCTCACCAGCAAGATGCTCAATGGTATTTCGAATATTGGCATTTGAAAGCACTGCCCGTGTTCGAATTCGACGCACTGGAAATTCTTCATCTCCAGTATTTAGACTGCGAGCACGAACCGCAGAAACCCTTCCATCTTCGGTATCGATTCCTTCAACAAGCGCACATTTACGAATTTCACAACCATTGCTCTTTAGCTCAGCAACCATCTTTTTAATAAGGGTATCAGTGCCCCCTTGAAAAGTGAAAACACCCTTGCTCATGAAGTTGGAAAAAACGATCCCATAAGTAATAGCAGGGTCGTTTAGATGCGATCCATTTGCATAGGAAATAGGCTCCATTAAGAGACGATGCACGTCGCTACGACCTGGGAAAAATTCCTCAAACATCTCGCCCGTCGTTTGCGTGTTATCATCATAAAAATTCATTTGCGCTAAATGTTTATAGAAGCCCTCAACTTTTTCGCGCTCAATCTTGAAGTCTTCCACCAATATCCGGGTGAAGTCCTCTCGGTCAAAAGAAGTCCACACATTCATTTGTGGATTGATGAAGCGAACGTCCTTTAACTGATGGATGGAATCGGCGATTTCACGCGTCCAATATTTACGACAAGACTTCACCATTCCATACGGAAAACCATGTAATGAAATATCAAAGACGTGTCCACCAGGGCGCTTAAACCACGTCGCTAATCCCCCAAATTGATAGTGATGCTCAAGCAATA
>CBFHPQ010000057.1:0-7528 GCA_965657865.1 Coraliomargaritaceae bacterium
GAAAAAATTCCCCGCAAGGGTGGTCCCGCGATTCGTTTTTCAGATTTATTAATTATTAATAAAACTGAATTGGCTCCGTACGTGGGGGCGGATTTGTCAGTTATGGATCGTGATGCCAAAGCGATGCGTGATGCGCGCCCCTTTGTTTTTTGTGACCTTAAATCGTATAAGGGACTGGAGGATGTAGTGGCGTGGCTTGAGAAAGAATGCTTCTTCCCTTTGAAAGCTAAATGACGGTCGCGTCCACAGGTAAAGCAAGT
The DNA here is from genome assembly GCA_965657865.1 of Coraliomargaritaceae bacterium. Taxonomy (GTDB): domain Bacteria; phylum Verrucomicrobiota; class Verrucomicrobiia; order Opitutales; family Coraliomargaritaceae; genus UBA7445. The sequence goes on from CBFHPQ010000057.1 coordinate 261, forward strand.
TTGCGAAATGCAGTCCTTGGGGGTGTCTCACTGAGGTATGCGAATGTAGATAGTAACGGCACGCGTCTATTAAATCAGTCGGTGCGTCCACCGTTACATTTAGCAAAGGCGTATCATGAAAAAGATTGGGCGATTAGTCTCTTAACCAGTCCGACTGCGGGGCTCTTAGAGGGCGATCAGATCGAAATTTCTGCGCGGGTTGAGGCATCTGCACGGGCGGCTTTGATCAGTCCAGCGTCGTGCCGTGTGCACACGATGGAGGGTGGAAGCGCAAGCATTCGACAAACTTTCACGCTGGAGGCTGGGGCGGTGCTGGATGTTTGGCCGGCGCCTTTGGTTTTGCAAAAAGATGCGTCTTTGGAACAGCATACCGAGATTGAGTGTGCGGAGGATGCCACTCTTATTTTTACTGAAATTGTTGCGCCTGGACGGGCTGCCTATGGAGAGTCGTTTGCGTTTCGTAATTGGCGTTCTTCGCTTCGTATTCACCGTGATGGACAGTTGCTCGTGTATGAAAATTTTAATTGCACGCCTGCAAAGGGAGAACCTGCGGACTGGAGACAGCAGTTCCCTGATGGTGTGTACGCCAGTATCTATTATCTAAATCCAAATTCAAGTGCAGCCTTAGTGGAAGCGTTGCATCAGATGGAGACAGAGGGCGCGACGCTGGGCGCAAGTCCACTGCGTGTGGGTGGTCTCGGAATAAAGATTCTCGCGCAAGATGGGATTCAACTGCGAGCGACTATTCTCAAAGTTCGTGCGCTCCTAGTTGGAGCTAGCGAACTTGATTTCCCACATGCCTTGCAGCGTGCGCAAACGTTTTTCCATTAAGAAAGGGGTAGGGTTCTTTTCTTGGTTACTTCGCGTTTGTATTTTCGGGTTCGTCGAGGACTAATGCTTTTGGAAACGGTGCTGCTTGGTCGCCGCCTCGTTCGAGAAAGCGTTTGTTGGCACTGAATCCGCTTGGTGGGTTGAGCGGGATGTTGAGTCCCCCTGCATCTGCGAGCATCTCAAATAATTCTTTTTGCATGCTCTGGACTTGATCTGCGTAGGCAGGTTCGTTGATGAGATTAACGGTCTCGTTCGGATCGTTTTTGAGGTCGTAAAGTTCATTGGTGTCCCAGATCCCGTAATAATTTATATATTTAAAACGGTCTTGGCGCAGGGCAAAAACGGTCGGGGACTGTGGGAAGGAATTTTCCCAGTAATAGACGTAGAGGAAGTTTTCGCGCCAGTCGGTGGGTTTATTTTGGGCGAGTGGAATCATACTGGCTCCATCCATATGCGGAGGGGTTTGAATTCCAGCGGCTGTAAAGATGGTTGGGGCGATATCGATGTTAGCGACGACTTCTTCTACGACTGAACCTCCATCGAAAAGGGAGGGGCATTGCATAATCATAGGCACGCGGATGGAGGCTTCGTAGGCAACGCGTTTATCGATAAGTCCATGTTCGCCAAACATAAAGCCGTTGTCTCCCATGTAGATCACTAGAGTGTCCTCATAGAGATCCATTGCCTTCAGTTGCTCGAGTACACGCCCGATGGAATCGTCGACCGCGAGTAAGGTTTCGCAATAGCGTTTGTAGTAAGTGTCGATGCTGAGGTCACTGTGATATGGGAAGTCGATGCCGTGCCAGCTATTGCGTTGATCTTGGAGCCAGCGAGGACGGAGGGATGCAAGGGCGGGTTCGAGGTCTTGACTCGGAGGGCGCGGCCAAGAGACGTCGTCGTAGCGGCCTTCATGGCGCGGCGCGGGGGTAAAGTTTGCGTGCACTGCTTTGTGTGAAAGGTAGAGGAAGAAAGGCTCGTCATCGGGGCGTTCTTGAAGCCATTCAATAGCGTAGTCTGTTAATTCGTCGGTGATATATCCGTTTTGCGGAACGCGTTTGCCGTTCACGTTTAAGGTATATCCATCTTCGGGGCTCCAGTAGTTGCCCTGACCTGCGAAGCTCACCCAGTGATTGAATCCTGGACGAGGATTGTCGTTATTATCACCCATGTGCCATTTACCAATATAGGCGGTCTGGTAACCTGCTTTTTGGAGGTACTGCGGGAAGTAAAGGATACCTTCAGGCTCGGCGCGGTGGTTGTCGATGACGCGGTGTTTATGCGTGTAGAGCCCGGTGAGGATGGAAGCACGGCTGGGTGAACAGAGGGAGGTAGTGACAAATGCATTTTCCAAATGGGTGCCATTGGCAGCGATGCTGTCCATGTGTGGGGTCTCCAAGAAAGGATGCCCCATGAAACCCATAGCATCATAGCGGTGGTCATCGCTTAAAATGAAAATTACATTTCTAGGGGCTTGGGAATTTTTATCTACGCGCTCGATTTGAACGGATTCTGGAAAAGTGAAAGTGCTTGCGGAAGCGGTTGAAGAGGCAAGGAAGCTTCCGATTAAAAGCGCTTGGGTCAAGAAGGCTAACTGTTTCATAATTATAAGGATCTTAAAGTTTTACGCGGCGTGACGGGTGGGGGAATTTCTTTTTCCCAATTTGAAAGAATGGATTGTAATCTTTGTGAAATATCTGGGTCTTGGTCGATTCTGTTTTCCGTCTCGGTGGGATTTTGCTTTAGATTGAAAAGCCGAGAGCCTTCTTTTATACCATAGACGAGTTTCCAGTCCCCTTCGCGAACCGCCCACGATTTATCGGAGTACCAAATGAAAGTACGATTGAGGTGGGGCGGTGCGTCGGAGAATAAATGAGGTAAGAGATTGATACCATCGGGTTTTACTGAGGAAGGTATTTCAGCATTCACGAGTGCGCCAAGGGTTGGATAGAGATCTAGGGTTGAGATTGGGGTATCATTCGTTCTTGAGGATTGAATGACGTCGGGCCAGTACAGGATGAATGGAACTCGAATGCCGCCCTCAAGGAATGTGCCTTTGCCGCCATTGAATCCTGCGGTGGAGCCAAGCATTTGATTGCGTGGCCAGTCGGGTAATAAGCCTTTGAAATTTGTTTTAGCAGGGCCGTTGTCGCTGACAAAAAGTATAATGGTGTGATTGAGTTCGTTTTGTTCTCTGAGTGTTTCCAAAATATTCCCCACGCCTTCTTCAATTGCTAAGAGCATGGAGGCGTAGAGTTTTTGCGGCTCGCTTTGAATGTGCTTGAGTTGCGGCAGGTGTGCGGCCTTTCCTTGCAGAGGGCTGTGGGGCGCGTTGTAAGCTAAATAAAGCAAGAAGGGTGTATCGCTTTCTTCACGAATGAAATCACATGCTTTGCGACTCAATCGGTCGGTCAAATATTCATCGCCCTCATTGAGGGGTCCCCAAGTGCCGTTGAGTTTGGTACTGCCGTAGTTTCGATCTTCAACTCCGTGATACCCGCCCTTTGAGTCCGGCCAATAATTCGCTTCCCAGACCATGATGGAGTGGGTGTAATCAAAGTGGTTCTTAGCGCGGAGGTTGTTTTGCCTGGGTTCGTTGAGATTCCATTTCCCAATGATTCCAGTTCGGTAGCCTGCTTGTTGAAATAATTCCCCGAGGCTAGGATGATTATCTGGAATAATGACGCGTCCCATGTCTGGGTTTGAATAGACTCCCAAACGACTGGGTCGCAGTCCCGTCAATAATCCAACTCGACTGGGTCCACAGACCGAACTGGCGGAATAGCCTTGAGTGAAACGGATTCCGTTATCTGCAAGGTGATCAATATTTGGAGTGGGAATGATAGAGCCACCGTAGCACCCTAAGTCTCCATACCCCATGTCATCGACAAATATTAAAAGTATGTTGGGGCGCTCTGAATCGGATCCATGCCCATTCAGATAGCTGTAGTTACAAAGGAATAGTAGAAGGCAAAGGAACAATCGCATTACGGAAACTCTAAGAACTTGGGAACGGTGTCAAATGGCTTGAAATCAATCGATGTATCGAGAAAAGAATTTTGTTTTGGTTTCGCCGTAATTTCCATTCTTCCAGCTGCTACTTTCTTCAGGGCGCTCGGCTCCAACGGCTTCTAAGTAAGTGAGTAAATTTTGTTCGAGCTCGTTTTTCTTTGCAGGGTCGGCTTCAGAGAGATCACTACTTTCAGCAAAATCTTCGCTCACTTTAAAGAGTAAGGATCTATCGGAGGCATAGAATTTCAAAAGTTTATAGTCGCCCAATCGAATCGCGGAATGGGGTTCATAGAGACCTACGATATTGTAATGGGGGAAGTGAAAGATCAAACCTGGGTGGGCTCGTTTGAGCTCCGCGTTCTGATTTTTGAATAAGGGCTTGATACTCGCGCCATCTAAATTTTCGGGTAAGACTTCTGAGTCACCGCCCGCAAGATCTGCGAGGGTGGGTAGTAAATCATAACTGATGACCGGAATATTGGACTGGCTTTTGGGTTGGATGTCAGGTCCCATCACTGCAAAGGGGACGCGTATGCCGCCTTCGGTGAGATCCCATTTTCCTCTTAGCAGTGGAGCATTGAGTCCAAGTTCATAGGGTTTTCCTCGATTTAATTGGATGGGCAGGACGGGCATTCCGCCGTTATCTGAGGTGAAAATGATATAAGTATTTTCTGCGAGTCCCAAAGTATCGTAGGCCTCCAAGAGTGTTCCAATCGACAGGTCGAGGTCGTGGATCATAGCTGCGTAGCCGGCGTCTTTGTGTACCTTGCCCCGTTTCATGGAGTAGGTCTTTTCAAAACTCTCTTGGCTGTAAACGATGTCGGAGTGAACCGCATAGTGTGAGAGTTGAACAAAGAATGGTTTTTCTTCGTGGATGGCATCGGTGATGAAATCAATCGCGCGTTGGGTAACGGAGTGAACGCGTTTGGGGTCTTTTTCTTCATAGCCTCCCCATTCACGTTCATTATTTTTCATGGTAAAGCCACCTTGTTTATTAGTAGTGCGTCCATCGTGGAAGTCATACTCGTAACGATCTGGATCTGCGTCGATATGCCATTTCCCGATGTGAGCGCATTTGTAATCTGGGTTGATTGCGCGTAGCACTTGTGGGATTGCGATTTGGTTATGGTCGGCGCGGTTTGTGCCCAAGACGCGCGTGCGTTTAATGCGAGCGGGGGATTTGCCAAATTGAATGCTGTATCGAGTCGGGGAGCAGACTGGAGAGGCAGCGTATCCATTTGAGAAGCGCATGCCTCGGTCGAGGAGGGCGTCCATATGCGGGGTTTGGTGGTAATCGCTTTTTGCTTCAGGATAACGCAAATCCATTGACGAAGAGAGACTGCTCCAGCCTTGATCATCGGTTAGGATGAGGATGAAATTTGGGCTTTTTTCAGCACTTACAAAGTGGGACGCCAGTATTGTAATGGCAGTCCACAGGTGGATACAGGTTTGCTTCATCGGTAAGAATTTCGGGACGCTTCAGTTGAATCGCCCGTGTAAATGTTTAAAAGGGGAGGGTAGGTTATTTGAAACCATCGGGTGAGAGATGGATTTCATCAGCATAGAGCTGAGGCACTGCAAAACTAAAGACAGAAACGATCATCCCTTTAAAAACAGATGCTTTGGAATTTGCAACGGCTCCGTAGGTGCGTTGGCAAATTTGGTCAGGGGCTTCGCCTTCTTCCGCAAGATTTAAAGCAGCTTCTTTAAAATCAACTTTCGCAAAATGTTCAGCTTGCGCTTGGTTGAGTACCCACATCTTAACTTTTACGTCTCCGCGTTTTCCTAGTTTCGGTAAATTTTCGAGCTTACAGAGCGCAAGATACGGTTCCATTTTCTTGTAGGGTACGCCGGTCTGAATTTTGCTTACTTTTTTTCCAATGGCAGTCATGCCATAGGGTGAACCCCAACGTTTAGGGCAAAAGGAAAAGAGTGAATTTTTGGCAGTAGGATTTTCTTCACTAGGTATTGAAAATAAGAGTCCGATGACGGAGTCTTTAAATATGCGGCCAAACTGAAATCGGAAACTCGCATACACGGTACCTGTATAGCTGCTGTCAATTTGGCGCATGATCGTTCCCTTTGCGACGTGATTCTCCATCTGCTCGCCACGAAGCCGAACGGATCCACCCACTGATTCCATCCCTTCGATTTTTAAGTCGTTTGCATCATAAAAGCCCATTCCCTCTGCCTGCTGCCAAGTACTCATCCACCCTGAGCTAGTCGCTCCTGAGCTGACTGGAATCTTTTCTTCGGTGCTATTTGCATCGACTGAAATATCAAATCCCTCGTAGACAGCGGCACTGCATGCAAGCGTTGCTAGAATGGTTAAAAGAGTAGTTACGAGGGTGTTTTTCATAGCTTATGATGTATAGATTTTTAGGTCAGGTTGTGCCCGACGTTTAGTAAGGAACTCTAGATAATGAGTGCATAATTGTGCATTGACAAGGATTTATTATTCCTTTTAAATATATAATTCTTTCTGTTACCGCTCCCTGCGCATGCATCTATTCAAATACCTTATAAATTTAGTTACCCTCGGTTCGCTTTTTCTAGCGTTCCAGATTGCGGTTGCAGAGCCAACGTCTCCAGCAGATTTGGGGCGATCTGATGTTGACGAATTGGAAGCTGAAGAGGGCGATGAGATGATTTATAATATGTCTGATTTCGTGGTGACGGCTGAGGACGATCAGGGGTATTACTCTGCGAATTCAGGTTCTGCAACTCGTTCAAATAGCTTGGTAAAAAATACTCCGATAACAATGTCGATTGTGAACGAGGAGCTCATTGCTGACTTAGGTCTGGACTCAACTGAAGATTTGGCAGCGGTAGTTGCGGGTATTGATAGCGATCCTGATGGATACAGTTTGGATCAGATTCGTATTCGTGGGTTTCGCACAGGTAATTCTCGCTTTGACTATTTTCCGCGTACCTTGCCGCGTAATAATTATAATATCAATCGGGTCGATGTGATCAAAGGAGCGAATAGTTTGATATTTGGACAAGCGTCGCCGGGTGGAACGGTGAATACGATTTCACAGGTTGCGAATTTTAACAAAGACTTGGAAGTTGTGAGTTTTGGATTTGGTGACAAGGAATACAAACGAGGCCAGTTTGTGATTAATCGTATTTTAAGTGACGCTTTAGCTGTGAAGGTGATTGGGGTGAATCACACCCAACGTTACGATCATCCCTACAAACGGAACAAGTTTTTGGGAGCAACAGTTGCGGTGACTTATCAGCCGACTACTGACACAAAGCTCAATCTGCACATAGAAGGAGTGGATACAGATACCTATTTTCCAGCGCGGTCGATGAAAGATGCTACAAAATTAGATGATGATACGCTTTTAGACAGTGATATTCGGAATGATGGTTATAATGGCGTTCTAAGTAGAGAAGATTACGAGGTGCCATTTACATCAGAC
>CBFHPQ010000058.1:0-7009 GCA_965657865.1 Coraliomargaritaceae bacterium
GTACGATTCGCCAATTGGCTTATATTGGAAGGGGACTTTTAAGGTAGAACGTCCATGTATTGGAATTGTTGGAACACGCCAACCGAGTTTATATGGCGTGGAAGTTGCCCGAAAATTTGCTTCAGGTTTATGTGAATCTGGTTTCTGTGTGGTGAGTGGACTTGCTAGGGGGATCGACACCGCAGCGCATCAAGGGGCGTTATCTGTTGGAGGTCCAACGATTGCAGTCTTGGGAAGCGGGTTAGATTTGATTTATCCTCCTGAAAATAAAGCTCTGTATGATGAAATATGTACAAAAGGAGCGGTCATTACAGAATTTCCATTTGGACGTAGAGTGGATCGGCAGACTTTTCCGATGCGAAATCGGATAATTTCAGGACTTTGTCAGGCGATCATTGTTGTCGAAACAGGCGTTTCTGGTGGCAGTATGATTACTGCCCGATTTGCTGGCGAGCAAGGGCGCAATCTATTCGCAGTGCCGGGCCGAATCAATACGCATGAAGCGCAAGGGTGTCATCAATTGATCCGAGACGGAGCCACTTTAATAACTTCAGTTAAAGAGATTCTTGAGGAGCTGAATTACGCATGTTCGCCCAAATTAAACGAGGGAACTCAATCGAAAGGGGAAGAAGTTTCAGTCGCACTGAGTGAGGATGAGCATACAATCCTAATGCTTTTAAAGCAGGGGGCAGAGGGAATTCCTGACTTTATTGCAAATCGCTTGGGTTTCCCGATTTCGCGAGTTTCTGCGGTTTTAACATGCCTTGAATTAAAACATCTAATCAAAAAAGGAAGCGATGGTACGTTTGAGGTTTCTTAATTCACGGTTTCCCGATTGCGAAATGCCTACATGCGCTCAAGGGCAGTTAAACCTAATAAATCTAAGCCAGTTTTAAGAACAGAGCGCGTACGTGCGCAGAGTAAAAGACGACGTGCTTGGACGGTTGAATCTTCTACCATAATTTTATCACTGTTATAAAAACTGCTATAAGCGCCCGCTAGTTCGTAAAGATAGTTTGATAAAAAATGCGGTCTAAGGTCGTTTAGGGTCAATTCCAAAGCATTTGCAAAGCCCATTAATTGACGTGCAAGATTTGTTTCGGAATCAGTCTCCAGTGAGCCGGACTCGGGGTGGATGTCGTCGGAATCTAGATTCGCTTTGCGAAAAATGCTATTTATGCGAGCGACTGCGTATAATAAATAGGGGGCAGTGTTTCCTTCAAAACTGAGCATACGATCCCAGTCAAAAACATAGTCCTGTGTTCGGTTGGATGAAAGGTCCGCATATTTTAATGCACCAATACCAACGGCTTCTGCGATCTCGCGCCGTTCTTCTACTGGTAGGTCAGGATTCTTCTCGCTGACTACTTTGAGTGCGCGTTCACGTGCCTCATCTAGAAGGGATTGAAGTTTTATGGACTCTCCGGATTTGGTTTTAAAAGGTTTTTTATCAGGACCTAGAATTGTTCCCCACCAAATATGTTTCATAACTGGAAGCGAATAGTTGCTTGCACGGAACCATTTTTCGGTTGTGAGGAAGAGTTGCTGAAAGTGATCCTGTTGTCGTGAGTCTGTAAGATAGATAACTTCTTCTGCTTTGAGTTCCTCGACTCGATACAGGATGGTCGCTAAATCCGTAGTGGCGTAGTTGGAAGCGCCGTCTTGTTTGCGAATATTGAAAGGATAAGGGCGTTCGTTATCGCGCGCAAATTTTTTGATTTCATCGTGCCACACTACGAGCGCACCTTTGCTTTCTTCCGCAATGTCGTGCTCGATCAATTCTTTATAGATGCGATCCACTTTGTTGCGGTAGAAGGACTCCCCCAAAGCAATATCTACCCGCACGCCCATTTGTTTGAAGAGGTGATCGAAGGCATCCATCGAAATTGAAACAATTTGTTCCCAGAGGGTCTGATTTTCCAGGTCGCCTTGCTGGAGCTTTACTAGTTCATTACGCGAAATATCACGAAGCTCGGGCATTTCTTTTTCGAGTTGCGATCCATCTTTATAAAGTTGATCCAGCTCTGCGAGCGCGTTGTCGCCTAGCTTGTTTAACTCTATGCCATCGCGCTTGATTTTCATTATGAGGGTGCCAAAGTTGGTGCCCCAGTCTCCAATATGATTGTCACGAACGGTGTCGGCGCCACAGAAGTCTAGAAGTCGAGCGATTGCTTCACCGATGACCATCGGTCTCAAATGGCCTATGTGGGCTTGTTTGGCTGTATTTGCGCTTGGGTAATCGATGATTATTTTGCGGCCGGATTGAAGAGTGCGCGCTCCCTGTTTAAAATCTTCTTCTGATTTAAACCTTTTTAACCAATTCCAAAGGTATTCATTGCTTAGCTTGAAATTTATAAAACCCGGCCCTGCGAGGGAAAGAGTGACTGAATTTGAATCAAAAAATTGAGAATTTTGAGCTTTCTCGAGTAGTTTTTGAGCTAAAGCGCGAGGGTTTACTTTATTTTGCTTTGCATAACCAAGCACTCCGTTTGCCTGAAAATCGCCAAATTTAGGGTCTGCGGGACGAACCTCAGGCTTAAAATCTGAGTTAAAGCCTTCGGTTTGCAGAGCGATTTCTTTCAAAGCATGATCAATCGCGTGTGCGGGGTTAAAAATTATCTCCATAGTGCCAAGCTTAGGGTTCATTGCGTGGCGTCAAGCTTGCAAGTTAGCTGATGGGAAAAATTGTTACAAATTAGAATTAAAGTACCAGTTAAGCGGGCTCAAAGCGCATGTTTATTACGAAGATGTAAATTTTAAGCTCGACATTCTAATTGTTAATCACCTAATGCATAAAGGTTTATGCAGTCTTAACCCCAAGAATTTACCCATTTACCAACTTCCAACTCAATCCATGAGAAAAAAAATTATAAGCGCACGTAAGTTCATTAAACCATCTTTTAGCTACCTTGTAGAAAAGAAACGCGATGGAGGAGAGTTTTCTGATGAGGAAATTCGTTATATTGTAGATTCTATTCTTGATGAGGATATGCCTGATTATCAGCAAGCAGCGCTTGCGATGGCAATTTTCTTCCAAAATATGTCAGCTCAAGAAATGGCGGTCTTTTCTGAGGAAATGATGCTTTCAGGAGAAGTTTTAGATTTGAATAAAATTGCTCGTCCGAAGGTAGGTAAATTTTCAACAGGTGGCGTAGGAGACAAAAGTTCTTTGGTATTAGGACCTTTGGCTGCTGCAAGTGGAGTGGTAATGCCACACATGAACGGCGTGGACGAGGAATATGTAATTAGCAATCTTGAGAAATTGTCGGCAATTCCGAAGTTTAATCCAGTTTTGGATCTAAAAGATTTTAAAGATCAGCTTAAGACCATTGGATGTTCGCTAGCAAAACAGGACGAAGAAATTGCGCCGGTTGAGTCTATTCTCTACAATTTAAGGCTCAAAACGGGAACGATTCCCTGCCTTCCGCTCATTACAGGTTCGGTGCTCAGTCGTAAATTATCTGCGGGCGCTGATTATTTGGTAGTGGATGTTAAGTGGGGCAATGGATCTTTTGTTAAAGATTTAGAGCAAGCTAAACAATTGGCTCGCACGATCACTCGAGTTGGGCGTTCAATGAAGCGCCGCTGTGTGGGGCTTGTGACGGACATGAATCAACCATTGGGTGATACAGTTGGTACCGCTTTGGAAATCAAAGAGGCAATTGAACTCTTGAAAGGTGAAGGTCCTGAGGATTTACAAGAACTAGTTCTAAAACTGGGTATGGAAATCGTGCGTCTTGCAGGGGTGGCAGGTTCAACCTTATCCGCGAAGCAAACCGTTCAAAAACATCTCAAAGATGGGACAGCCTTGCAGAAATTTAAAGAAATGGTAGCGGCTCAAGGTGGAGACACGAGCTATATTGATAATCCTGACAAGTTTCCAGCGGCCAAGCATGTACGTAAGTTACCTGCTCCTAAGCGCGGATATGTTCATACCATCAATGCAGGATTAATTGCCGAAGGCGTCAAAAAATTAGCGCTTCAGAAAAATGGCAAGATGGACCCTGCGGTTGGAGTTTCAGAAATCAAGAAGGTTGGTACGCAGGTAAAACAAGGAGAGCCTCTCATGATGATTCATTACAATGATGAATCCAAGATGGAGATTGCGCTTGAGTATTTGAAGACTGCCTACCGCTTGGCACCTAAACGTCCTAATCCACCTGAATTAGTGGTTGAACGTGTTGCTTAAGTTTGGTTAGGCAACGACTATTTTTTAATTAAGCGCGCCCTTGGTAAGAGCGATCGGAGGTGCTTATTTTAATAGTTTCACCCTCTTTGATAAAAAGAGGCACTTGAACTGTTAATCCAGTTTCTAGTGTTGCGGGCTTTTGGACGTTTGAGGCGGTATCTCCTTTTACTCCTTCAGCAGATTCAATGACTTTCATCTCAATAGATGCAGGCAAATCAATCTGTATGGGTGCATCGTCAACGTGCAATACGTTATAAATTTGGTTTTCAACAAGGAAATCTTTTGCGTCTTCCACAATCTCATTATCGAGGATGGTATCTTCGTAGCTATCGGGATCCATGAAATGGTATCCGTCTCCATCTACATAGCTAAATTCTAGTTTTACGGTTTCGGTATGAAGAATGTTTACGCTATCAGTCGTGCGTATTTTCGTATTTGTTGAAGCTCGTGTATTTAAGTTTCGCATCGTTACTTGCATAAAGCCTGCTTGGCGGCCTTGAGTGCGATGTTGAACTTCGAGAACAAGATGAGGTGCGCCTTGGTAATCAAGAACACGTCCTTTGCGTACTTCGGTTGGAGATGCCATATTAATTGATGGTTGAATGTAGAAACCTTCCGCAATCAAGTGTCAGTGACTACTGAAACTGTCAAGTTTAGGTATTTTTCTTTCATAGATTTAATCTTTAAACTTGTATTCTGCGCAATGATTTGCGGCCACTGTTTCAAGGTCTTCAATTTGATTCACTCCGCCCAAGGACCCTCTTATTTTTTTAGATCCGGGCATTCCTTTTGTGAGCGCAATAAATTTAGGGCGCATCCAGCAAAGGTCTTGATGGCGTGCTTGCCTAAAAGGCCTATCCATTATTTGACGAGTGTAATCTATAATTGTTTCCCAGCGTTTTTCGATACTTGGAGGCTTTGGAACGGTGCCATGTTTAAGGAAATATTTTATGTCGTTAAATATCCAAGGATATCCGAGCGCAGCGCGCCCTATCATGAGACCTGAGCAGGGAGTGTTCTTACATATTTTTACAACATCGTTCGCGCTTTGAATATTCCCGTTACCAACGACTGGAATTTTCAGTTCAGAGGCAACTTTAGCGATCAGATCCCAATTAGCTTCACCGCGATAACCTTGCTCTTTTGTGCGACCATGGATCGAGAGGGTTTGTCCTCCCGCATTTTCTACGATGCGACCCACTTCTGAGGCAACAATACTCGCATCGTCCCAACCAGTTCGAATCTTGACGGTTACGGGTGTCTCAGGAACCGCTTTTACAACAGCTTCTGTTATGCGTCCTAATTTAGCAGTATTCCGTAGCATTGAAGAGCCTGCATCCATACAAATGACCCGTTCCGCCGGGCATCCAAAATTAATGTCTATGAAATCTGGCTGTTTGCGCTCAACCAAGAGACGGGCAGCATCTGCCATTGATTTAGAGTTCGATCCAAAAATCTGTATACCCATAGGGCGCTGTCTTTCGGTGAAATCAACAGTTTCCCAAAGGCGCGGATCATCTCTAATGATAGCATCCGCTTGGACAAATTCAGTCACCATTACGTCTGCACCTTGTATTTTACAGAATTCACGAAAAATCACATCTGTGAAGCGAGCCATTGGGGCGAGGAACAGAGGAATTCGTTTATTTTCGAACCAAGGTAACATTTTGAAGTAAATTTGGAACTTTGACTTGAATACGCGACACTATAAATTACTGTAACAGTATTATTGTAATACAATTTTCACTCAAAACATTATAATTCATATGAAAAAAACATTATTATTAGCGGCACTTTTCATCTCTGCAGTAAGCATCAGTTACGCTGGCTGCGGATCTTGCGGATCTTGCGGCTCGAAAGACGCACCTAAAGCTGAGTCTTCTTGCGGTGGATGTGAATCCAGCGATAAAAAGTCATGCTGCAATTCTGCAAAAAGTAGCAAAAAAGCAGCTGCACCAGCAAAAAAGAGCTGCTGCGCAAAATAAAATAAGCGTATTGTTCTTGGGTTACGTATAACTTACCCAAAAAATACAGTTTTCATTAAGCCCTTGGTTTACAAACCACGGGCTTAATTTGTATCATAGATGTAACCCACGCCATGAACGGTGCGGAAAGGTATTAGTTCTAAACCGTGCCGCTTATAAAGATCACGAACTTTTACAATATATTGGTCTAAAGATCGACTCTCTGTATTGGCATCGTCTCCCCATATTGCTTTGATCATTGTTTCACGAGTAATGACTGTATCGGGGTTGTCACGAAGGTAAGCAATAATGCTAAGTTCTTTGCGACCAATCTTTTCAACGTGTCCAAGTGGAAAAGTCACTTCCATGCGATGTGGATCGATATCTCCTCCACAGAAACGAAATGGTTCAATAGCAAGCGGGGTACGTTTCCGGCGAGTTGCTATTGACCGAGTTCTCGAAGCACTGATCATTTGTTTCGTTTTTTCTACAAGAGCAGTGTAATTAATTGGTTTCTTACATGTTTCAACACCCTTAATTTTGTTAGTAGAATCGTTTGCTTCTGCGTCTAAAAGTATAATTGGAGTTTTATCTTTTTGCTCTTGGAGGGTCTCGGCTAATTTTATTCCGCTGTTTTCTGGGAGTTCGGCATCAATGATAATGAGCGACGCTCGCTTAGCGATTATGAAGCTTAAAGCATGGTTTGATTCGTTACAGATTAAAGTTTTTAAGTCTGCTTGACGCAGGTAATCTGCTACTGTCATAGCAAGCTCATTGTCTTCGATAGTTATTACAACACTTTGGGTATGTTCTTGTTTCATAATTACTTTTTTTGATAGTAGTATACTTAAATACT
>CBFHPQ010000059.1:0-6733 GCA_965657865.1 Coraliomargaritaceae bacterium
CAGGCCTCAATTGCCTCTCGAGAAGTGCGGATCAAACGACGCAGAAGATATTTCTCGTGAACAATTTTCGAGAAATACCGCGCATGAGCCGCCGTCTCGATTCGATCTTGAATCGCATAGATCGTGGCAATTCCACCGACCTTTTCATCCAGACCCTCTTTTTTTAAATACTCATAAAGCAAGATTTCATCAACCGGATCCCCTGTTTCATAAAGCTTAATCAACGCGCCATAAATGTACTTGTGCGTTTCTTTATAAAAGAAATCAGGCTGAATCTTTGCCTCAATACAATCGGTCAAGACCTCTCGGCCCCCATCGATCAAACAGGCGGCAAGCAACCCTTCCTCGGCCTCAATACTATGAGGCTGCTCACGCAGCGCATCAATCGCAGCATCCCCAGAGCCCGTAGTTCGCTCCCCATCAAAACCACTCGCTTTTCGACCAGTTGAGGAAGGCGTTGTTTTTGGGGGCATTTTAAATCCGTTTGTTTCGAGCGCGGTTTATTCCGCGACTTCAGAATCTTCAGCTTCTGCTTCTTCTGCCACTTCTTCAATAGGATTTTCAGAAACAACTTCAAATTTCAATTCAGTCTCTACACCAGCTTGAATCCGAATGCTAGCAGTGTGTGAGCCGAGTTCTTTTACTGGAGCAGGAAGACCGAGTTGCTTTTTTGCTAATTCAATACCCTCCTCTTTGAGTCGTGCGATAAGGTCATTAGCCGTTACCGAGCCAAACATCTTGCCGCCCTCTCCAGTTTTAACTGCGACTGCGATTGATACTTTTTCGATCTGCTTAACAAGCGCTTGAGCACTCTCCATCTCTTTGAGTTCGCGCTCTTCACGTGCTTTGAGCAGCGCCTCCATTTGCTTTTTATTTGCTTGGGTTAGGGGCAAAGCAAATTTGCGAGGCAACAAGAAGTTGCGTGCGTATCCAGAGCGGACAGTTACAGTATCACCCTCAGCGCCGAGACCTTGGACGGGTTTAATTAAAAGAACCTGATTGGTAGCCATAATGTTTAAGTGTAAGAAATTAAATGTTTTAAAATAAAAATTGGTGTGGTTTTAAAATGGGACTTCCTCGTCAAGCGAAGTGTCCTCTGCTGGAGTAGATTTAGGTTCATTGTTTGCAGATTCGCGAGCGGGAGGCGAACTCTGTTCATATCCGCCCGAACCGTTTTCATCACGTGGACCACCCATAAATTGAAAAGATTCTAGAATTACGCCTAATTTTGAGCGTTTTTGACCTTCATTTGTTTCCCATTGATCTAGCTTTAAGCGCCCTTCAACCATCAAAGGACTTCCTTTGCGCAAGTATTTAGCAATAACCTCAGCTTGCTTGCTAAACGCATCAATATCGACAAAAGTTGTCTCCTCCTTGCGCTCCCCATCGCGAGTGTTGTAAGTGCGAGAAACTGCCAACCCGATTTTACAAATGGATAGACCACCAGAAGTAACTCGCATTTCTGGGTCACGAGTTAAATTTCCCATAAGAATAACTTTATTAAAGGAGGCCATATATAATCGGGGTTAGAAGTTAAAACAATTGCTCAGGATTCAACGAACATGCGATTGACGCGGCGATCGTGGCGTAATTTTTCACGCAATTCAGCAGGAACACTTGGACCGCCACTAATGTGAATTTGAACGTAATGACCCTGCGTCAAACGCTGGTCTGCTGCACGAGCAAACTCACGCATGCCGAGTTCTTCCGTGTCGGTTGCTTCACCACCTAGAGTGGTCAAGAGTGATTTGATATCATCAATGACTTTTTGCGTATCATCCTCGGATTCGCGGAGGTCAAAAATGAAAGAGATTTTGTAGTTTTTTGTTTTAGTTGCACTCATGCTCAGATGGGTTGCGTTGGTTGATAGAATTCATGGCAGTGTCATAATCACTGTCAATAATACGAACCATATGCTCAAGATAATTTGGCATTTGATTCTTTAAAATGATTTGTTCGTCTTTAGTAAATTTACTTAAGACATAATCAGCAAGGTCCATTTCTTTATGCGTCTTAGCTCCGACTCCAATTCTAAAGCGCCCAAAACCAATTCCTATTTGGGTTAGAAGGTCAGCAATACCATTATGGCCCCCTGCGCTACCGTTAATACTGAGTTTACAGCGAGCCAAATCGAGCGTGATATCATCATAGACCACCAATAATTGATGGGCTTCAAGTTTATGATATCTAAGGACGGCAGCTAGCGAACGACCACTAGCATTCATAAATGTTTGCGGCTTTACTAAAAGTATTTTGCGAGAAGTATGCTGAATCGTCGTAGTTTCAGCCTCAAAGCGAGCTTCTAGCTTCCACTTAGCATTTGAGGCATTCGCTAGATAATTAAGCGCTTCGAACCCGACATTATGACGGGTATGTAAATACTTCGGACCAGGATTTCCTAGACCGGCAATTACCGTAATGGACATTTGAGAAAGAACGTGACGATTTACCCGAAGGCGAATCGCTAAGAAAGGAGAGACTACTCAGTAGACTCTTCCGCTTCTTCAGATTTAATATTGTCAGCGGGAACTGCTGCTGGATCGACTGCTTCTTCAGCAGGTGCGTCATCAGCAGGCGCTACCGTTGGTGGTTGGACAGAAACAATAACTTGAATGTCGTTGCCTAAATATTCAACGCCATCCAATGCGGGCAAATCACTGATGTGTAAAGCCTGACCCACATCTAGGTTTGCGACGTCAGCAACTACGTGTTCAGGCAACTTTGAAGGACGGCAACGAATCTCAACTTCATGAGATTTGAAATCAATCACACCGCCGCTGTTTTTAACACCCTCACAAGAATCTTCATTCACAAGGTGAATCGGTACGTTAGTAACAAAAGATTCACCACGCTTAACCTCTTGGAAATCAATGTGGTTAATGGTGCCTTTGATAGGGTGTTGATCCACAGATTGAACCAAGGTAAGGATTTCTTCGCCCTTATCATCAGTCAGTTCAATGAGCGAAGCTTCTTCGCCAAGTGCACGACTTAGATTGCGGTATTCGATTGCATTCACCGCGATTGAGCGAGAATTTCCTTTACCAGAAATATTTGCTGGAATGAGACCCTCCGCACGAGTGCGACGAGCAGCACTGGTTCCAGAGCTCTCGCGAGATACGACTTTTAACTTAAGCTGATTCATGAAAATTGTAGTAAATTACGTCTAAATAGAATGACCTGTGAATTTTAGAAACCGTAGAAAGTAAAATAGCCTTATAGAAAGGCAACACTAAGTTTACTGAATTTACACTGAGCTCAATTGTATCTAATAACTTCCAAGAATAAGGAAATTACCCTCTTTAAAAGAACTCAAATGTCACAGAATCCGACACCACCACTGACCGAAAAACGCTTGCATGCACTGCGTGAGATCCCCGTGGATCAAGCGCCTTCTCCTTCTTTTGTCATTCATAATGAACGACTTAAGGAAAACTGCCTCCTGCTTGAGGAATTTTCGAAGGCGTCAGGTGCTACCGTTCTCCTAGCACTCAAAGGCTTTGCGTGTCACGGTGTATTCCCAATCATAGCACCCTATTTGAGCGGCACCACATCCAGTGGATTGCATGAGGCCCTACTGGCAAAGGAGACTTTTGGTAAAGAAATTCATGTCTATTCGCCTGCTTTTAAAGCAAATGATCTAGAAACGCTTACATCCTTTGCGCACAGCTTAGTTTTTAACTCTCCGTCGCAATTAATACAGGCATTGAGCTATTTTAAAGAAAAAGCCCAACATCCAGAAATCGGACTCCGCGTGAATCCTGAATGTTCTTTGGTTAATACTGAGCTTTATGACCCCTGCAGTCCAGACTCTCGCCTCGGCGTTACACGTGCTGCGCTCGACCTCGCTCTTGAAAAAGATGCAACTAATTTTCTAGAAAAAATTAATGGGCTTCATTTCCATACTCTTTGCGAGCAGGATGCAGATGCTCTTGAAATAACAGTTGAGGCATTCGAGGCAAAATTCGGCGACTTATTACATGGTCTAAAATGGGTAAACTTTGGAGGCGGGCACCATTTTACTCGTCCTGGCTATGACCTAGAACGGGCGATTGGAGTCATTAAAGATTTCAAAAAACGATACTCACTCGAAATCTATGTAGAGCC
The DNA here is from genome assembly GCA_965657865.1 of Coraliomargaritaceae bacterium. Lineage (GTDB taxonomy): Bacteria > Verrucomicrobiota > Verrucomicrobiia > Opitutales > Coraliomargaritaceae > UBA7445. The sequence goes on from CBFHPQ010000059.1 coordinate 4,105, forward strand.
AGGCGAAGCAGTTGCACTGCACACAGGCATTTTAGTGACTACCGTACTCGACATTCAAAAAAATGGAACGACTGAAACAGCTATCATCGATAGCTCAGCAACTTGCCATATGCCAGATGTTTTGGAAATGCCCTATCGACCCCGAATCTTAAATACAGGAGAAGGACCCGAGTTCTCGCATACATACCTCATCGGCGGACTCTCCTGCCTTGCAGGCGATGTGATTGGTAGCTACGGATTTCGTGAACCGCTTAAAGTTGGTCAAAAAATTGTTTTCTTAGATATGGCACATTACACCATGGTAAAAACAACGACTTTCAATGGCGTACCGCTCCCGGCAATCTGTAGCTATTCGCCCACCGAAGGACTAAAAACAATCCGAGAATTTGGTTATCAAGATTACAAGGCTCGACTTTCCTAGAAATACGAAAGCGCACGCTTTTAATCATCCTTCAGAAGCAGCGCAAATGGCATCGTACTCGGCCTTAGTGACTGGAGTAATGGACAAGCGATTCCCTCTTTGCAGAACTCGCATGTCTTTTAGCGCAGGCATCGTCTTCATTTGTTCTAAAGTCACAGCTTTCTTAAAAGTCTTACGATAACGGACATCCACGAGTATCCAACGAGGGTTATCTGTATCACTCTTTGGGTCAAAATACTTCGATTTTGGATCAAAGGCAGTAGGGTCTGGATACGGCTTGCTTGCAACTTCTGCCAAGCCCACGACACCTGGCGGGTTTGTGTTTGAGTGATAAAACAAAACTCCATCTCCCTTTTTCATGGCGTCACGCATGAAATTACGCGCTTGGTAATTTCGTACCCCGTCCCAAGGTTCACGTTTTCCTGGGCGGTTTTTTAAATCCGACAGCGAAAACGTGTCGGGTTCCGATTTCATGAGCCAATACTGCATAGGATAGGGTACGCTTAAAACTATGGGTTGAGTCCCAATTTTTCCAAAATACGATCTAAATCATCATTACCAAGGTACTCAATAGTCAGCTTACCTTTTTTAGCACCATGCTTGATGCTAACTTGCGCGCTTAGATGCTTACCAATGCGCTTCTCTAAATCATGAATCGCAGTTGCTTCAGCAGCAGACTCGCTTCCACCACTCGTGCCAGTCCCTGAGCCAGATCCACCTGTATTTTTCTTCAGTCGACGCACCTCTTGCTCCGCTTCTCGAACACTCATCCCAGTTTCTATAACTCGCCTTGCGAGCAAACTCCGGTGGGCAGGATCTTCAACCCCAAGTAATACTTTTGCATGTCCAGTTGAAAGCAGGCGGCGACTTAAAAATCCTTGAATCTCGCCGCTCAAAGCTAAAAGCCGTAACGCATTGGCAATCGCTGCACGACTTTTGCCGACTCGTTCCGCAGTTGCTTCTTGGGTCAAATCAAAATCGCGAATCAAACTTGAATATGCATGCGCTTCATCGATGGGATTAAGATTCTCACGTTGCACGTTTTCAATTAGAGCCAAGGTCGCGGACGATGCATCACTGACATCCATTATCCGTGCTGGGATAGCGGCGGTTTTCAAAAACTTGAAAGCCCGTAGACGTCGCTCCCCTGCAATAAGTTCGTAGCCCTTGCCCTTTTTACGAACCACTATCGGCTGCAACAAGCCTTCCGCCTGAATACTGCGCGCTAAGTCTTCAACCTGTTCATCACTGATTTCACGACGCGGTTGATACGGATTTGGAACCACTTGGCTTACCGTTATAAGCTGGTAACCATTACCCGCGCTTGTTTCAGTTTGAGCGCTAGGTTTTTGAGCCTGCCCATTAACTTTTTTTGCAACTTTCTTTACCGCTGCTTTTTTAGAAGCTTCGGAATTAAGGTTTTTATTTCCAGTCGTACCAGCTCCAGCAATTAAGCCACCGAGCCCTCGACCAAGTCTGCTTTTGTTATTAGACATTAAGGTTGTTTGATGGGGATGAAAATAGATTGCCCAACTCGAAGGTCTCGAGCGGGATTCACGATTTTGTTAGCATTTTGTATATACTTTACGGTAGAGCCATGCGTGCGCGCAATCGCGGATAAAGTATCACCTGATTCCACTACATAAGTAATTCCAGTTTGAGGATAATCACCTGAGAAACGAACTGGTGTTTCCACCGTAGGCTGTCCACTAGCAGCTTTTGCAACGCTTTGTAAGGCAGTTTGCATCTGTTCTGCCAACGATTCTATTTGACGATTGACCGTGCTCAAAATTACTTTTTTTTGCGACTCATCTGCTTGAATATAATTATTCTGCAATCTTTGGATTGAGTTCGCTAATTGAGTTATCTGACCCTGAAGCGCATTTGAACTCAGAGCGTTACGCATTGCTAGGTTCTCTTGTCGTAGTTGCTCAACCTCAAGCCTTAAAGCTCGTACTTCTTGACTAAGACTCGAAACATCTTGCTTTAAATCTGCAACGACAACTCGAACTGAATCGGCAGCCTGCGCGCTTAATAAACAGGCACTCAGCAAGAACAGGATTCTCAAGTTTTGACTGCTTAGGTAAAATAGCATACCCCTAGAATTTAACGACCTAGCAAAATGTCAAAGCCAGAAACTAATCACTTGCGAGTTGCCCTCAACTTAATTGCAACCCTATCTTTATAAGATGACTCCATTTCAAGAGT
>CBFHPQ010000060.1:0-6659 GCA_965657865.1 Coraliomargaritaceae bacterium
GTTGCGCCGCTTCAGGACTAATGCGCAAGAGTTTAACCGCTGCTGAGACATAATTCGCAAGAGTTTGATATCCATACGCCATAAGGCTCGCCTGCTCAGGTACTTTTAAATGATTAAATTGCAATGCCGAGACTGAGAGGTGGTGACCATACACCCGTCCCGCCGCAAAAGCGTCCGCATACGCCTCAATTTCCATTGCCTCCGACCAAAGCTTCCGCAGCAAACGAAGGCGTCCCCGTCCTTGCGCAATACTCGCTTCTCGAATTTCTGATGCCCATTTAAACGCATCAATTTCTGCCTCAAGCGCATAGGCCTCCTCGATGAGCGCGTTCTCAAAACAGTCACGCAAAAAACGAAGATACGGCAACTCCCAGCGCGCTAAGGAGGGACCTACATGTTCCGTAAAAAAACCAATTAAATCCTCTCCATTCTGATAGCCGCAACTAGCCGCCCATTGCTCTAAACCCATCGAATGCGCATACGCTCCCGTCGGAAAAAGCGGATCCGAAATCTGCAAAAGTGCAGGCACCCAATCGGAGTTTTGTGCAGTTGATGACATCCTATTAAAGACTAATGGCTATGGGAGTGCTCATGATCATGGTCGTGATCATGCGAATGACCCCCCTGTCGCGCGGGCTCAAATATACGCTCGACCGTCTCAAATGCAATATGTTCACGCTCCAGCATCTGTCGTACTGCGAGATCATCCATTACTAAAATACCTTCCTCAGAAAACGCCGCCTTGAAATGCAAATTCCCGATCATCCATCCCATATGCGCCGCTCGCGTTGCCGCATCAATCGGAACTAATAAACAAGACTCGGGAGTCTGTTCGATAAAGTAGGCTTTTGAATCGGTGGCATAGATACAGGCTCCATGCGAAAGCGCCTCAGATACATCCATGCCAAAATCCGTTCCATCGGACGCCAGTCCACGCCATCGACGGCGCGCTAATTTATGACGATCGACAACTACGGAAACACGCTCCAATCCTTCTGGAAACGCTTCCAGAGCCTCGGTTACAGTGTGCATAGAGTCATCTAATTTTGAGGGGGTAATAAAATCTAAAAGAGGAAATACCGTTGCGCCATAGGGAGTTCGGTGGCGGGTTCGCAGGTCAATAATTCCCCATCTGCAGTTACCGTATAAGTCTCAGGATCAATTTCAATCTCGGGCAAGGCATCATTCAAAACCATATCGTGCTTTGAAATACTCCGAGTTCCGCTAACAGCTCGAATCATTTTCTTAAGACCCAGTTGCTCCGCAACTCCAGCATCAAGTGCTGCTTGACTCATAAATGTAATGGAAGTTTTGGAAAGCGCTGAACCAAATGAACCAAACTGTGGACGATAGTACATCGGCTGCGGAGTCGGAATCGAAGCATTGGGATCACCCATATTAGCAAGGGCAATAAAGCCACCCTTTAAAACCATCTCTGGTTTCACTCCAAATAAAGCAGGTTTAAAGAGAACTATATCCGCTAATTTACCCACCTCTAAGCTTCCAACTTCGCTCGCACATCCACATGCAATCGCAGGATTAAGCGTGTATTTTGAGACATACCGCAAAACCCGAAAATTGTCCGCCGCTGCATGCGATTCGGATTCCAGCTTTCCAAATTGACGCTTCATTTTGTCTGCCGTCTGCCAAGTCCGGATAATGACTTCACCCACTCGACCCATCGCTTGACTGTCACTCGACATTATCGAAATCGCCCCGCGATCATGCAAAATATCTTCCGCCGCGATTGTTTGCGGACGAATACGCGATTCCGCAAAGGCCACGTCTTCAGGGATCTTAGAGTCAAGGTGATGACACACCATCAGCATGTCTAAGTGCTCATCAATGGTGTTGACGGTAAAAGGCCGCGTAGGATTCGTTGAAGAAGGTAACACATTTGGCAGGCTACACACCTTCATGATGTCGGGCGCGTGACCCCCACCCGCACCTTCTGAGTGGAAGGTGTGAATGACTCGGTCCTTAAAAGCACCAATGGTAGTCTCCACAAACCCAGACTCATTGAGGGTATCGGTGTGAATCGCCACTTGCACATCCATTTCATCCGCTACTGTCAAACAGTGGTCAATTGCGCTCGGAGTAGTCCCCCAGTCTTCGTGTAGCTTAAGTCCCATTGCACCTGCTTCAACCTGCTCACGCAACGCTTGGTGATTGGAAGCATTCCCCTTGCCCATGAACCCTAAGTTCATGGGAAACGCCTCCGCTGCTTCGAGCATTTTAGAAATATTCCATGCCCCCGGAGTACAGGTGGTCGCATTTGTACCCGTCGCAGGGCCTGTGCCCCCGCCCGTCATTGTGGTCACTCCACTTGCAAGCGCTTCCTCAATTTGCTGCGGACAAATAAAATGAATGTGTGAATCAAATCCACCCGCAGTCACGATATGCCCTTCTGCCGCAATGACTTCGGTGCCTGCACCAATCACCATCGCTTCATTAATTCCAGATTGTATCAAAGGATTACCAGCGTGTCCGATGCCCGCTATGCGTCCGTCTTTAACCCCGATATCCGCTTTAATAATTCCTAGAGCAGGATCAATGATCGTGGCATTTGTTAGAACTAAATCCAAGCACTCCGCATCAGTTGCCAGCGGAGACTGCCCCATCCCATCACGGATAACCTTACCGCCTCCAAACTTAACTTCATTACCGTAACCTCCTGACTCAGCGATGTAGTCACGTTCAATCTCAATAAAAAGCTCGGTATCCGCTAAACGAACTTGGTCGCCCACTGTCGGACCAAACATTTCAGCATATTGACGGCGAGTGAATTCAAGGCTCATAGTAATAAGGGTTTCGTTGTTTTAAGCATCTAAATTTGCATCGACTTTATTATTCAATCCATAGACATCGCGCGATCCTGCCAGCGCGACGAGTTCAACCTCTCGTTGATCACCGGGTTCGAAACGAACCGCCGTGCCAGCCGCAATGTTAAGACGAAATCCCCTTGCTTCTGCGCGCGAAAATTCCAGCGCATCGTTGACTTCAAAAAAATGGAAATGGCTCCCCACTTGGATAGGACGATCGCCCGTATTGGACACCTCAATGCATTTTGTTTCTAAGCCTTCATTGCCACTTAAAAGCGCGTCGGGATCTGCGTGTTTGTATTCTCCAGGGATCATCGGATTGGGTTGTGAACTGTGACTAATTTTGTGCCGTCGGGAAAAGTACCTTCCACTTGAACTTCGTGAATCATTTCAGGAACGCCTTCCATTACGGAATCGCGTTTTAAAATAGTGGTTCCAAAGCTCATTAATTCAGCGACTGTTTTTCCATCGCGAATACCCTCTAAAATTTCGTAGGTAATCAAAGCAATAGATTCTGGATAATTTAATTTCACTCCGCGGTTGAGGCGGCGGCGCGCTAAATCAGCCGCGACTACGACCATAAGTTTTTCCTGCTCTCGAGGCGTTAGATGCATAAGGGTTTAAACGGTTAAATATTTTTCAATAATAGAAGTACTTAGATCATCGGAAACACCCGCTTGAACGACGCTTCCGCGATCAAGGATATAAAAGGTATCACTCGCAGCTTTTGCAAAATCCAAATACTGCTCGACTAAAATAATACTTAAATTGCCCTCATTTTTTAAGGCGTGGATCGCATCTTCAATTTGATCAATGATAGAAGGCTGAATTCCTTCGGTGGGTTCATCTAAAATAAGCAAACGTGGGTTTGTTAAAAGCGCCCGTCCAATTGCAAGTTGCTGTTGTTGGCCTCCCGAAAGCACGCCGCCCTTACGTGCCAACATATCTTTGATAACTGGAAAAAGCTCGTAGACCTGTTCCAATCGAGATGCACCCGCCTCGCCCGATATACTCAGACTCACCTTTAAATTTTCTTCCACGGTAAGGTTTGGAAAAATATCCCGCCCTTGAGGTACGTATCCTAAGCCAAGACGGGCACGTTGATCTGCACGCATACTATGAATTGGTTTCCCTTCAAAATGAATCGTTCCCTCAACGCGCGGCACTAATCCCATGATGCTTCTGAGCAGTGTGGTCTTTCCAACCCCATTGCGTCCTAAAAGTGCGACGACCGAATTTTGAGGCACTTCCATAGAAATCCCACGGAGAATTGAAGACTCATCGTAACTGGCTTCGATTGAATCCATCGTAAGGATTGGCGCAGCAGTTGCAGTTTCACTCGGAATCGGACTGTTGGCTTCTGAAATCATAATAACTTTAGTTTTGATCCCCTCGCTGACCTTGACGACCAAGATACACTTCTATCACTTTCGGGTCAGATTTGACGCTTTCAAAGGAGCCATCCTTAAGAACATGCCCTTGATGCAAGACCGTCACTTTGCGGGCGATTTGACGAATAAACTCCATGTCGTGTTCAATCACGATTAAACTGTGTTTCTTCTCTAAACTCAGAAGTAATTCGCCCGTGCGATCGGTTTCCTCGTCGCTCATTCCAGCGGCAGGTTCATCGATCAGCAAAATCCGAGGGTTCTGCGTCAGAAGCATCCCAATTTCCAACCACTGCTTTTGTCCGTGCGAAAGCGAACCCGCAAGCCCATCCTTTTTATCATCGAGCCGAATGGTTTTTAGCACCTCCATGATTCGCTCCTGATCTTCTTTTGATTCTCTATAGGTGAGCGCAGCCCACACTCCGCGCGGCTGATTGAGCGATAATACTAAATTATCGTAGACCGTGTGTGATTTATAAATACTCGGTGTTTGGAATTTGCGCCCCATTCCTAAACGGTTGATCTCAAACTCGCGCAACTTTGCCAAGTTCCGGTCTTGACCGTTTTTTTCATGCAGCACCACACTGCCTGCGTCAGGTCGCGTACGACCCGTCAAAATATCCATGAAGGTACTCTTCCCAGCCCCATTCGGACCGATCACTGTCCGTAACTCCCCTTCTTCAAGATAGAAATTTAAATCATCAATCGCTTTGAATCCATCAAATGATTTCGTGACGCCTGAGACCGAGAGGATCAAGGGAGTGTCGCGATATAAGGGTGCTGCGGGGTTAGACATTTTCGGCCTCCTTCATTTGTTTTGAGCGCATCGATTTGATTGCAGTTTGTGCTTTATAATAGAGTCCCACAACGCCGTCGGGAATGAAAAGAACCACCACCACAAATAAAGCTCCCATGATGATGAGCCAATAATCTGGGAATGCCTGCGTGGTATAACTCTTTAAAAAATTTACTAAGACCGCTCCAATGACAGGACCCCATAAGGTTGCACGTCCCCCTACCGCAACCCATACCACTACTTCCAGTGATTTCGCCGCTTCCATCAAACTCGGGTTTACGCCTCCCACCTGCGGCACGTACAGCGCACCCGCCGCACCCGCAAGCATTGCAGAAAAAACAAAGACCATGAGCTTAAAACTGGTCGTGGAATACCCCGAGAATCGAACCCGATTTTCGGAATCACGAATTGCCTGCTGGATTTTTCCAAACTTCGACTTCAAGAGGAAGGAGGTGCTAAGATAAGTAATTACTAATAAACCAACAGTCGCAATAAAGAGTCCTCGAATCGTGCCTTCTGAATTTATATTACAGCCAAGAATATCCTTAAAATCAGTAAAGCCGTTATTGCCTCCAAAGGTAAAATCATTGCGGAAAAACATCAGGGCTGCCGCATAGGTTAGCGCCTGCGTAAGAATTGAAAAATAGACTCCTTTAATCCGAGAGCGAAACGCCAAGAACCCAAAGATTAAGGCAAGCAACCCTGGAACCCATAACACCGCACCCGTGGTAAACCAAAAGCTATAAAAGGGCTTCCAATGGATCGGCAAATCTTGGTAACCCAAAAAAACCATAAAGTCAGGGAGTACACTTTGATATGCGCCGCGCTCACCGATCATGAGCATTAAGTACATCCCCATCGCATACGCGCCCAAGGCAAAGAACAAGCTCTGACACAAACACAGTAAACCCGTGTAGCCCCACAACAAATTCAAACTCATCGCAAGCACTGCATAGGTTAAATACTTTCCATACAATGATACTTGAAAGGAACTCACTGCAAATAAACCCGAATCAGGCCCGACTGCATTGAGCACGGGCACGAGCATCATTAATGCAATAATGATCCCGAGAATGCTAAATTCTTTCTTGTTCGTAGATGGCTGCATGCGTGTCGCTTCCTAATGCTTAAATTTAATCTTCTAGGCTACGTGAACGTGTGGGGAACAGTCCCCCAGGACGCCACTGTAAGAAGAGGATGATAATAACAAAGACTGTGATTTTTCCCATCACGGGGCCAAGCGAAGGTTGCAACAACTGATCTACAAGCCCAATGCCCATTGCAGAAATTCCCGCACCGACTAGATTCCCCACGCTTCCGATGACCACCACCATGAAGCTATCGACAATATACGCCTGCCCCATCAAAGGCCCGACGTTTCCGATTTGCGATAACGCCGCTCCCCCAAGCGCGGCAAGACCACATCCAAGCGCAAAAGTAAGCGAGTTCACGCGCGCTACTGGAATACCCAGACTACTCGCCATGTCACGATTTTGCATCACCGCCCGAATGTGTAATCCCAAATTCGTCTTTCGTAAGAGTAACCACGTTAGCAAAACGACCACCAGCGCCAAAAATAATACAAACAATCGCGTGAAACTCATGTTGAATCCCCCAAAGCTCAAATTACCCATGAGCCAGTTTGGATTATTT
>CBFHPQ010000061.1:0-6411 GCA_965657865.1 Coraliomargaritaceae bacterium
TTCATCACCTCCAACGCGAATGCTCTTGGTGTAGACCACCCCAGCGAGTGAAATGATAGCAACCTCGGTCGTCCCGCCACCAATATCGACGATCATATTTGCAGCAGGCTCATCGATCGGCAGGCCGACTCCAATTGCGGCCGCCATCGGTTCTTCGATTAAGATGACATCACGGGCGCCCGCACGAATCGCAGAATCTTTAACAGCACGGCGTTCTACCTCGGTAATTCCAGAGGGAACTGCCACTACAATTCGCGGAGCAATAAAAGTTTTCTTGCGGTTCACTTTATTAATGAAATAGCGAAGCATCGCCTCAGTAATTTCAAAGTCTGCGATCACCCCGTCCTTCATTGGACGGATAGCGGTAATGTTGCCAGGGGTCCGCCCAAGCATCTTCTTGGCTTCGGAGCCGACCGCGCAAACTTTTTTTGTAGAGGTGTAAACCGCCACAACGCTTGGCTCACTCAATACAATCCCTTTGTCCTTCGCAAAAACAAGTGTGTTTGCGGTTCCGAGGTCGATGCCGATATCGTTTGAGAGGAGTCCTAGCACAATTTTATAAAATTAAATTTAAGGTCGTTTAATGAAGTGATTCATTAGTTTTTCTACTTAAGTCACCTAAAGTCAAATTTTTACGACACACTCGTCAAGCGCCTTTGAGCAAAATTTAAAGTGAGTGGCTCCGCTTTCAGCTAGATTTCAAGCATGTTAATGATTGATTTGGTTGCGAAGGAAAGCGATGACGTCCTCAAATTCTGCGGAGTTCTCTTTGTTTGCTTTGATTAGGCTTTCATGCGCTTCGAGCATTTTTTCTGCATCGGATATCTCGGCGTTGTCTAATTGAGTAAACGGTTGATTGGGTTCACACTGTTTACAAAGTTCGCTATCTAGGATCAGTAATTTGTTGAGTCCCAAGTTGTGTATCAATTGGTCATTGTGCTCGTTCAGGTTGCAAAGGAGCACGGTGCCCGAAGGGGACTGCTCGTTGAGCTTTATCGCTAACCCCGCAAGAATGCCCATGAAAGTACTGTCCATCCCAGTGCAATTTTTAAGATCAAGCGCGAATCGTTTATACCCCTTCAGCACCATCGCGTCGATGAAATCTCTCAAGCTTCCACAATTGAGATAGTTTGCTTTGCCCGTCACGCGAATTGCAACGGGGTCAGTAAAACCGCTTACTTGAAAGATAGGCTTTTGCGATTCGCTCATGCGAGAGACAGCTTAGAATTAGGATTGTGCAACAATATCTCTTAAAACATACGGCAAAATCCCGCCGTGCCGATAATAATCAATCTCGATATTAGTATCAATGCGAAGCGTCAGGTCCACCGTCTCGGTAGTTCCGTCTGCGCGTTTAATGGTGAGTGGTAATTTTTGTCCCGGCGTGATCGCGTCACTGAGTCCTGTGATTGAGAAAAGCTCATCACCTTTAAGCCCAAGCGTTTCGTCATTCACTCCCTCTGGGAACTGGAGCGGAAGTACGCCCATTCCAATCAAGTTGCTGCGATGGATGCGCTCAAAGCTCTTTGCGACTACCGCTTGAACACCCAATAAAGAAGTTCCTTTGGCGGCCCAGTCTCGAGAGCTTCCCATGCCATAGTCTTCCCCCGCAATGACGATCAATCCTTCGCCGCGCTCTTTATAGACTTGGCAGGCATCGTACAAATCCATGGGAGTTCCCTCGGGCATGAGCTTGGTATAACCACCTTCTTTTCCGTCTGCCATTTTGTTTTTGAAGCGCACGTTGGCAAAAGTACCTCGAGTCATAATACGGTCGTTGCCACGTCGAGAACCAAAGCTGTTAAAATCTTTTGTTTCGACTCCTCTTTCTTTGAGGAAGCGACCCGCAGGACCTTCTTCTTTAATTGCCCCAGCAGGCGAGATGTGGTCGGTCGTAATGGAATCACCCGCAATTGCGAGTGCTCGCATATTTTCAAGATCAACAATCTTTCCCGCTTCCATTCCGAAGCTTTCAAAGAAAGGTGGGCTTTGTATATAAGTTGAATCCGTGTCCCATTGGTAGGTTGCTCCTGTACTAGATTCCACGGCATTCCACTCAGGATTAGCAGCAGTCAGGTCACCATATTTACTTAAGAACATTTCGGGTGTAAGGCCTGAAAGCACAAGCGACTCAATTTCATCATTAGAGGGCCAAATATCTTTTAGGTAAACGGGTTGCCCCTCACTGTCGGTGCCCAGGGCATCATTTTGGAGATCGATATCCACCGTGCCTGCCAAAGCGTAGGCGACTACGAGTGGGGGAGACATTAGAAAGTTGGATTTGATCGCACCGTGGACGCGGGCTTCAAAGTTGCGGTTGCCTGAAAGAACGGATGCGCCGACCAGCTCGCCTTCCTTGAGAGCCGCTTCGATTGCAGGATCGAGAGGCCCTGAATTACCAATACAGGTGGTGCAACCATAGCCGACCAAATTAAAACCGAGGGCATCTAGATCAGCTTGGAGATTAGTGGCCTCTAGGTAATCGGTAACGACTCGCGATCCGGGCCCCAGTGAAGTTTTGACGAGTGGATTAATTTTAAGTCCTTTAGCGCGGGCTTTCCGTGCAACCAATCCAGCGGCAATCATTACCGATGGATTCGAAGTGTTGGTGCAACTTGTAATAGCGGCAATCAAGACTTGCCCCTGTGCGATTTCGGGAAGCTCCGCTTCTTCAACAACCGCTACGGGCGCGTCGGAGTCGCGTCCGCCGGCGGCAACGGGTGCCGCCACACGAACTTTTCTGGTGCGCGCTTCTTCAGGCACGCCAAATCCGCCTTCTGCGATTGGCATTTGCATGAGTTGTTGGAAACGCTCTTTGAGAGCGGGCACTTCAATGCGATCTTGCGGACGTTTGGGTCCCGCTACGCAGGGAACAATCTGACTGATGTCGAGGTCGATTGATTTAGTGTATTCGATTTCGCCTTTGCTTGGGATACCAAACATTCCTTGGGCGGTGTAGTAGTCTTTCACGCGCTGGATATCGCTTTCGCTGCGTCCCGTTAAGCGAAGATAATCGAGTGATTTTTCATCAACTGGGAAGAAGCCCATAGTTGCGCCGTATTCGGGTGCCATATTAGCAACAGTGGCACGGTCAGCGAGGCTCAAACGAGCGGCGCCTTCACCATAAAATTCAACAAATTTACCAACCACTTTCTCTGCGCGAAGCATTTCAGTAATGCGAAGGGTGAGGTCGGTCGCGGTTGCGCCTTCAGGTAATTCACCCGTGAGATTTACCCCGATGACTTCAGGGGTTTTAAAATAGATAGGCTGCCCGAGCATTCCAGACTCAGCTTCGATTCCACCAACGCCCCAGCCAACAATGCCGAGACCGTTTATCATAGTGGTGTGGGAATCGGTGCCAACAAGAGTGTCGGGATATAAAATGCCATCTTTCTCAAAGACAACTCGAGCAAGGTACTCGAGGTTTACTTGGTGAACAATCCCGATTGCAGGCGGCACAACACTGAAGGTTTCAAAAGCTTGCTGACCCCATTTCAGGAATTGGTAGCGTTCTTTATTGCGAGAAAATTCAATTTTTAAATTTTCAAGGAACGCATTTGCGGAACCCGAGCGATCGACTTGAACGGAGTGGTCAACTACGAGGTCAACTGGAACAAGAGGTTCGATTTTATCTGGATCGGACCCGATTGCTTCAACGGCGTCGCGCATGGCGGCGAGGTCCACGAGCAGAGGAACCCCAGTGAAGTCTTGTAAGACGACTCGAGAAACGACAAAGGGAATTTCTTTGTTGCCCACATCTTGTGAGTTCCAGTTTGCGAGTGCTTTGACGTCTTCTTCGACGATTCGTTTGCCGTCGCAGTTGCGAAGTACGGATTCTAAAACAATGCGAATACTGACGGGAAGTTTTGAAATAGCTTCAAAGCCGTCTTGGTCTTGGAGGGCGGACAGGCTGAAATATTTATTTCCGTTGAGTTCCTTAAGGACGTTAAAAGGATCGTTCATTAGTGCAATGCGTGTGGGTTCGTTGAGTTAGCTAAGTGATATAAATTTTAAAATTACTTTTGGAGAATGGATTTAATCTGCTCGTAATCTGGTAATTGAGTGGGGTCGTCTGAAACTTGTGCGTATAAAATGACTCCATTTTCATCGATCACGTATGCGGAGCGTTTTGCTACGCCTTTGTAACCGTTAAAGTCTTCATAAAGCACATCGTATGCCGTGCTTACATCTTTGTTAAAATCGCTCAGTAATGGAAATTTCAAACCGTTGGATGCGCGCATTTTTTCAAGGGCGTAAGGGCTATCCACGGAAATGCCGTAAATTGCGGCATTCAAGTCTGCATAACTTTTTAAATCGTCGTTGATCGAGCAGGTTTGTGGTTCGCAAATACTTGAAAAAGCAAACGGAAAGAAAAAGAGCACAGTTTTGTTTTTTCCGTAATTGTCGGAAAGGCGAATTTCTTGCGGACCCTCTGGGTTTTTTGATTGCAAATTAAAATCAGGAGCAGGTGTGTTTATTAAAAGTGCCATTTATTGTTTCTTAGAGTGGTGGTGAAGCGTTTGTTTTCTTACATTATCAGTGAAAATATTTTATCCAACTACTTTAAAGAAGATGCGTTTTCCTGCTTGAAAAATATACTCCGCATTGGGGCGTGTGATTTCTTGATTGGGGTCGGTATGTTTTTCGGAGTCTACTTTGACAGCTCCTTGCTGGATGAGTCTACGAGTCGCGCCCTTGCTCTCAAATAATTTACTTGCTGCCATGACATTGACTAAGAGATCGGACTCTTTCCCTGGGACAAGGTCGCTCCACGAAAATGTAGGTATGTCGTCGGGAATTTTATTTTTTGAAAATACTTGCTCGAATTGGTGCAATTCATGTCGCGCAATTTCCATCGAGTGAAAGCGCCCTACAAGACTGGATGCTAAGCTCTTTTTAACGTCCATCGGGTGCTTCTCTTTGAGCTTTTCGATTCGCTCGTCTTCAAACTCCATCAGCAAGCGATAGTAGTCCCACATCGTCTCATCGCTGATCGACATGATTTTACCAAACATTTCTTTGGAAGAATCCGTAAACGCGATGTAGTTATCAGCGCTTTTGGACATTTTTTTGGTTCCATCGAGTCCGATGAGGAGCGGCATGGTAATGACGGCTTGTTCTTGTTTGCCCGCATCTTTTTGAAGCGCGCGCCCCACAAGCATATTAAAGAGTTGGTCCGTTCCGCCGATTTCAACATCTGCGTTTAAAATAAGTGAATCGTAGCCCTGAATCAGGGGGTATAGGAACTCAATAATTGAAATGGGAGCATTGCCGGCATACCGCTTAGCAAAATCATCGCGCTCTAGCATTCTAGCGACGGTCATCTTGCGCGCAAGTTTGAGGCAGTCCTCAAAATTCATTTCATCAAACCATTCGCTGTTGAACCGAACGATGGTTTTGTCTCGGTCTAAAACTTTAAAAGCTTGTTCGAGGTAGGTCTCCGCATTTGCCACAATCTCATCGCGGGTGAGTTGAGGACGCGAAGAGGAACGTCCAGATGGGTCGCCAATCAGGGTAGTAAAATCTCCAATGATCAGAATAGCCTCATGTCCAAGATTTTGAAACTGGCGCAGTTTATTAAAAACAACTAAATGCCCAAACGTTAGGTCGGGACGTGTAGGATCAACGCCCAATTTAATTCGAAGCGGACGATTGCCATGCAGGCGATCTTCGAGTTCAGCTTCTCCGATAATAGCTTCGGTGTTGCTGCGAATTATGTCTTTAAGGCTCATGCGATTTTAAGCTAAGTAATTTGTCTTGAGGAAGGTAATGGGTAAAGGAAAAACTAATTTATAAACGCTGCCGGACAGCTTCATAGAGACAGACCCCGGCGGAAACCGAGACATTGAGGCAATCTACTTTACCTGCCATCGGAATCCCTACTAGATGATCGCACCGATCTCCAGTTACTTTGCGGATACCCCATCCCTCGCTCCCTAAGACGATTACAGTGGGTTGATTTAAGTCGACCTCGTAGAGCGATTGATTGCCGCGGTCGGAAGTTCCCACGATTTGGATACGCTTATCTTGAAATTTCCTGAGGAGCATCCCGATGTTTTTGATCTTTAAAAAAGGGACTTCGTCGGCGCCTCCACAAGAGACATCGCGCACGGTATGGGTGATGCCGCAGGAACCTTTGACGGGTGCTAAAATCGCGGTTACTCCGGCGCCCGATGCAGTGCGCAAGCACGCGCCTAAATTATGAGGATCTTGGACGCCTTCGAGGACTAAAATGAGCGGATTTTCGGTGCGTTCAATTAAATCAAAGAGATCGTCTTCATTTTCTAGATGCACGACAGAGGCTGTCTGCGAATAACGCGGAGCGCGTTTGATTTTATGAACTGAATTTCGACCCATAATATTTTAAATTTATAATAACTCGTTTTGTTGTCCGCCTTCGGGTTGGAGTCC
>CBFHPQ010000062.1:0-5762 GCA_965657865.1 Coraliomargaritaceae bacterium
TTTAGACCTGCGTGCAAAGGCTCGCCGCATCGACACTAAACACCGCTTAGGGTTAGTGATAATTGACTATTTGCAATTAATTCGCGGTTCGGATCCTAGAATGCCTCGTGAGCAACAAATCGCTGAAATTTCTCGTGGCATTAAAGGAATGGCAAAGGAACTGAATGTCCCGGTCGTGGTGCTGAGTCAGTTGAATCGTGAATCAGAACGTGAAAATCGTGATCCTCGTTTGTCGGATTTGCGGGAATCTGGTTCCATCGAACAAGATGCTGATGTCGTCATGATATTACACCGTCCTAAAAAACGAGACGATGACGAAGGTATCCAGGATGGGGGTGTCGCGGGTGATGTTGAGCACATTAAGCTGATCATCGCTAAGCAACGTAACGGTCCTATCGGTGAAGTAGACCTCACCTTTATGCGTCGCTTCACACGCTATGAAAATTTTCAGCGTTAGTTGGACTTGATCAATAATAGAAATTTATGCGCCATTTAATATCAAAAAACCTTTTTAAAGCCTTATTTATAAGTCTCGTTTTTCTGTCTTCGTTTTCGATGACACAAGCTCAAAGCAAAATGCCGCTCATCGATACAATCGATGTTAATTTTAAGGGAGTTGTATCGGTCAGCAAAGGGTTCGTAATGGGACACGTTCAACTGCGAGAAGGCTTGCCTTACAGCTCTGTGCTTGCGGACCAAACTATTCATTCACTCTACGCGACTAACCGATTTGAGTTTGTGGAGGTAAAGGTGGAAGAAGCAGAGGGCGATGCCGTCAAAGTGATTCTTGAACTCATCCCAAAATACTCCATTGGTGCAATTTTGTTTGAGGGTACGGATCGTTTTTCGGAAGACCGTTTGCTTGAAAAAGCTGAGATTTCAACTGGAAGTCCCTTAGACGAATACTCGATTGCTGCTGCTGCACGCAAAATAACGGATTACTTTATCGAAAAGAGTTATCCAGATGTTCAGGTTCAGTATGAAATTG
Source organism: Coraliomargaritaceae bacterium (assembly GCA_965657865.1). Lineage (GTDB taxonomy): Bacteria > Verrucomicrobiota > Verrucomicrobiia > Opitutales > Coraliomargaritaceae > UBA7445. Next base: position 989 of record CBFHPQ010000062.1, read on the forward strand.
ATAAAGACCCTGCGACTGGATTTGCGAAAGTAATTTTTCAAATTCAGGAAGCTCGCAAGCTTCATATCAATCGAATCGATTTTGTTGGAAATGAAGCATTCAGCACTAAAGATTTGACAAAAGAAATGGAGACCAAGCGCCATAATTGGCTTTCATGGATAACGGGTTCAGGAAAGTATATTGAGGACGATTTTAAAGAAGATTTGAACCTACTTAAACAGTTCTATCAGGACATGGGTTACCTCGATATTGTAGTGGATCCAGAGCAGGTGTCTTTAGAATATCCCAAAGGGAAAGATATGAATGTGATTATCTCGGTTGAGGAGGGGAATCAATATTCACTGGGTGATTTCAAGGTCGAAGGGATGACAATCTTTACCGAAACTGAGTTAATGCGTGTGGTTGAGCTTTCTAGCGGAGAACCATTTTCTCCTTCTCGCGTAGATGCAGCTGCTCAATCACTAAGAGAGTATTACACCTCTCGAGGCTATCTTGAGTCGAACGTGCGCGCACAACGTAAGTCGAACTTAGATACGCGAGCTATCGACATCATATTTAAAATTTCTGAAAGTGAAAAATATTACGTTGAAAAAATCAAAGTTGAGGGAAATACCAAAACTAAGACAAATGTAATTATTCGTGAATTGGCTCTACGTCCTGGGGATGTATTTGACATGACTCGTATGAATACAAGTGAACGTCGCTTACGGAATACTCAATTTTTTGGAGAAACGCGTTTGAGTCCCGAGGTAACTAATATTCCGGGTCGCCGTGATTTAAGTGTGACGGTTCAGGAAACTCATACCGGTAATTTAAGTTTCGGTATGGGCTTTGGTTCAGTGGAAAGCGCAAAGGTATTTTTTGAGACTCGGCAGGGAAACTTTGACATCTTTAATCCAAAAGGAGGCTTTCAGGGAGATGGACAAAAGTTTCGCTTAAGATTTTCAATCGGTACACAAAGTAACCAAGCGTTGTTATCTTTTGAAGAACCTTGGTTATTTGAACAACGATTAGCTTTTGGTACGGAGCTTTTTCGTACGGAGTCGGACTACCAAAGTTCTAATTATAATGAATTGAGAACAGGTTTTGAACTCTACTTACGTCGTCGCCTCTTTGAGCTTGTTGAAGGACGTTTTTCATATCGCTTAGAGTTGGTTGATATTTTTGACGTGGCAGGTACAGCCGGCGTGAATGACGCGGGTGTCGCAGATGTCTTTGAGGAAGCCGAAGGTAAATCGACAGTATCAAAATTCAGTTTAACGCTGCTGCGTGACTCTAGAGACAGCATTATTTTTACCCGACGCGGCAATCGCACCACACTGGAGACTGAATTAGCAGGTGTCGGGGGTAATGTTAATTATTTGAAGTTTGAAGGTCGAACTGGGCACTTCATTCCGACTTTTGATGCATACGAGCAAACGCTTTCTATTTTAGCTCGTTTTGGTTTAGCGATGCCCTATGGAAGCAGCGATGAAGTGCCTTTTTATGATCGTTTTTATTTAGGAGGGCCCGAAACCTTGCGTGGCTTTGAATACCGTGATGCAAGTCCTCGAGACTTAGATGACAATACGGAGCCAGTTGGCGGAAATACCTATGGCTTGCTTTCTTTTGAGTACCTTTTCCGCATTGCGGAACCTTTTGGAATTGTTGGTTTCTATGATATGGGTTTTGTGAACAAAGATAAATTTGATTTCGATCTTTCAGATTACGCTTCTAACTGGGGTGTGGGCGCGCGCATAATGCTTATGGGCTCGCCTCTGAAATTGGATTTAGGTTTTCCGATTAATGACCCTTATGGCGATTCAAGCGGCACTCAGTTTAACTTCTCATTTGGGACTCGCTTTTAGTGTAAACTTAATCTTTAAAATAAATACTATAACTTATAATTAAAAAATCATGAAAAAATCATTCATACATTTATTACTGTCAATTGCATCCATGAGTCTCTGTATTTCGCTTGGAGCTACCGAGATTGGTTCTGTTAATATGGACCGTGTTGCCGCAGATTATGTTGCTTACCAAGATGCACTTAAGAAAGTCGAGGGTGCCGCAACGACTGCCCAAGAAGAAATTGATGCATTCAAAGCTAAGCTCGGGCTGGACTCTGTTGAGGAAAAAGTTCAAGAGCTGCAACAAACAGCTCAAAATCCTGCAACTTCTGACATTGCTCGCCAAGCTGCTGAAGATGAAGCAAGAAAATTGCTTTCTGACAATCAGGCAAAAATTGCCCAGCTCAATGCATTTGGAAATCAAATGCAGGAGCAGAATCAACAAAACAGAAACAAGATTCTTAATCCATTTCAGTTAAAGATTCGTGAAGCAATCATCGAGGTTGCTAAGGACAAAGACTACGATTTGATCGTTCCAATCATTCCTCAGAAAATCTCTATTCCTTTAGATGATGGTAAGACTGAAGATTATTCAGTATTTACTGGAAACACTCTTTATGCTTCGGATTCTATAGAGATTACTGATTCGGTGATTGCAGTTTTAAACGCTGAATAATTATTGTAGTTTTTATCAAACCCTGTTCTCGCCAGAACAGGGTTTTTTATTTTATAAGCAGTTATGTCTTTAGATTATTCCCTAGAATCCATTCTTAAGATAGTTGGTGAGTCCGCTGAATGCGTTGGTGCGTCTGACCGACCGATAACGGGCATTGCATCTTTGAAAGAAGCTGAGGCAGGCGATTTATCCTTTCTTGGAAATAGTAAGTACACAAATCAGGTTTCAGAATGTCGGGCTTCAATAATTCTGGTACCCCTCGACTATTTGGGTTCTCCGCAACCGAAACAGTTATTTCTTAAAGTCGAGAATCCGTCCCTGGCGCTTGCTTTAATTTGCCGCGACATTGAATTCAGCTTATCACCCAGACCTCCGGCAGGTATCCACCCAACCGCGTGTGTTGAGCCAGATGCACAGGTAGATGCGAGTGCGGCTGTCGGTCCCTTTTGCTATGTGGGTGCAGGCGCTACTCTAGGAGCGAATGTTGTTTTAGAGAGTCATGTTTCGATTGGTAAAGATGCTGTTATCGGTAATGACTCCCATTTATTCCCGCAGGTCGTGGTAGCGCCGTGCTGTATAATCGGTGATAGAAATCGGCTTCTTCAAGGCTCAATTATCGGAGCAGATGGCTACGGGTATGAGCAAATGGACGGGGTGCATCAGAGAGTGCCTCAAATTGGCAATGTGGTAACTGAGGCGGATGTAGATGTTGGAGCTAATTCGACAATTGACCGCGCTCGCTTTGGTTCTACACGCATTGGGCGAGGTACTAAAATAGATAATCTGGTACAAGTTGCGCACAACGTGCAGATCGGAAAACATGCATTACTTGTTGCTCAATGTGGTGTGAGTGGAAGCACAGAAATTGGAAATAATGTGATCTTGGCTGGACAATCTGGAGTTACAGGTCACGTAAAAATAGCCGATGGAACTCTACTATATGCTAAATCTGGCGCTATGAGCTCTACGAAACCCAATGATAAAATTTCGGGCACTCATGGACAAGAAGCGTATTTAATGAATCGAATCTATGTTTTGCAGCGAAAATTGCCTGAACTTTTCAAAAGGTTTGAACTCCTCGAGAAATATGTTGAGTCTCTAAAAAACGACAACAATTCTTAATTATACATATGAATTCCCTTAAAATATTTTCTGGAAACTCGAATCCAGTCCTCGCCCATAAAATTTGTGATTATCTGGGAACAAGTTTAAGCGAGGCCACCGTGAAGAGTTTCCCAGATGGGGAAACTTTCGTGCGTATTGATGAAAATATCCGCGGCGCGGACGTCTTTATTATTCAATCAACGTGTAATCCAGCAAATCAGCATTTGATGGAATTATTCATTATGATCGATGCTGCCCGTCGCGCATCAGCTAAACGCATTACTGCAGTTATTCCTTTCTACGGGTACGCGCGACAAGATCGCAAAGATCAGCCACGTGTCCCGATTACCTCAAAATTGGTTGCGAATTTGTTGGTTTCTTCAGGAGCGAATCGAGTGCTTACTGTGGATTTGCATGCGCAGCAAATTCAGGGCTTCTTTGATATTCCAGTGGATCACTTATATGCCTCACCTGTTTTAATTGAACACCTTAAAGAGATCGATCGTGATAATTTAACACTTTTCTCGCCAGATGTAGGAGGGATGAAAATGGCTTCAGCTTATGCCGGCCTTCTGAAGGTACCGCTTGGGTTTATCGCTAAACGTCGGACTGACGCGGAAACAGTCGAGGCGGTTTCATTAGTGGGTGAGACTGAAGGACGTGACATTTTGTTAATTGATGACATGACAGAGACGGCAGGTACATTGTGTGCAGCCGCCGAGCTTTTAAAGAAAAACGGGGCTCGAAGCGTTATGGCTGCGGTGAGTCACGGCGTATTGAACAGTCGTGGTTACGAGCGTTTGAGTTCAGGAATTCTCAACCAGTTGATCACTACTGACACCACTCCAGTTCAGAAACAAGAGGGATTACCGATTACGGTTTTAAGCGTAGCGGAACTTCTTGGAGAGGGAATTAATAGAATTCATAATAATTCTAGTGTGACGGGGTTGTTTGACGTAAAAGGATTTTAAATTTTCTTTGTTTTCGTTGTGGAACTTGCCGCTTAATGGTTTGTCGATAACTCAAATGAAATTATTTATGCGTTTATTTTTCTCATTAACTTTAGCCGCAGTAGTTGCCGCCGTTGCTCTTTGTGCAAGTGAAAATCCTAGCTTAGAGATTGAAACTGATAATCGACCCATTACGCCCACGGATGAAATTCTCT
>CBFHPQ010000063.1:0-5695 GCA_965657865.1 Coraliomargaritaceae bacterium
CGAGTTCTTTAAGCGAAACCCAAATTCTACATCTTCTCCGCCATAACGCATCCGCTCGTCAAATCCGTTAACTCTAATGGCATCGGATTTGAAGCAGGAAGCATTGTGTCCGTTCCAAGTGCGTTTGGTTGGGGTAGTTGCGTTACACAGGGCACGCAGTACTTTAGTTTGAGTTAATTTTAGTAACTTGTGGTTTTTAGGGACTCCGTTTGCTATTAGCCACGCGGGGGAAAAGCATTCCTGACTCTGGATGATTTCGGGGGTTATTTTGTGACTGGTTTCCATCGGTAGCTTAAAATAACCGCCCGAAAGGTAGTAGCCTTTCTCGGCATGTGCTTTATGTACCGCTACAAAGTCACTTCGGGGAACACAGTCGCCATCCGATAGGATGAGGTAATCTCCCTTCGCCGCTTTGATCGCTTTGTTTAGGATGGTGCATTTTTGAAAGCCAACATCGGCATGCCAGACGTGCTGGATCGTTAGATCCGTCGTTTTTTTGAATTGCTCAATGAGCAGGCGGGTTCCTTCGCCAGAACCATCATCCGCAATGATGATTTCGAAGTCTTTGTCCGTTTGATTGCAGTAACCGTGGAGGGTCAGGGCCAACCATTCCGGGGCGTTATAGGTGCTTATTATTACGCTTGTTAGCATTTCATAGAAATTAAAATCTGTAGCAAGATGTGAGAAGCAACTTGTTAATTTACCTACAGGTATAAAAACGTTACGAGTTTATTTTTTAAACAATGATCTTCGAAATTTTTTCAGACGGAGACCGATTCTAGGGCTTCGGTTTTGATGGGATTCAATTCGTATCCATGATTTAGGAATCAATGAGGATTCAATGGTAGTAAGCCTACTTTTTACTTCTGTACTGTCTGCCTTAAACCATGTTTTAGGGGCAATTACTTTTTTGTCCTTGTGTGTATTTAAGTAAGCGCCCCACCAACCGAAAGTTGAGGCCGATAAGATATTGTTCCGACACATTGTCATAGCGGTAAGACTTAGGTCTTCACTATCTTTCGAAAAAATAACATTTTCGCATTTAAATTTCCTACGACACCACTCTACATCATCGCTAAAAATTATTACTTTATCTGATTGGCAAATTTTTAAGGCATTTTTGTAGTATTTAATACTAGGTATTACAAACTGATTGCTTCCAATTTTTTCTCTGCGAACGTAATCACCCCTTCGAATGTGAACGGATGTACGATTTTCAATGTCTGGGTACTTTAGGCGTACTTCATTTTGTAGGCTCGGTATTAAAAAAAGTTCTAGCAGTAGATTTCTATTGAGATAGTTTAGGTCTTGGAAAAAACAGTATTTGCCACTGATATAACTAGAATTAACTAAAGCAGGTAATTCTTTGTAATCAAAAAAATTGTGTTCTAGGCAAGAAAATTTTTCTATTTCTTCATTACGAATGAATTCAATGTTTTGAAGAAGTAGAGATTTATTTCGAGCTTCATTACCTGAAGATTCCCAGCAGAATACAGCTTTGTAATTATGCGCTTTGGCGTAACTACAAATTGCACCAATTTGGAATAAATGATTTCCTAATCTTCCTCTTAGTGGTGTTGTAACTGAAATCATCTTATATAAAAAGCATCACCCCAACCGGCATCTTTAAACATTTTCTTTTCGACGCGTTGAAAGCCTGAGGATTCTAAGAAACTGTCCATTTCATTTAAGCGAGCACAATTTTCATAAAGCTCTGCTTCATTAACCTCCGTAAATATAGTTTTAATTCGCGGCAAAGTATTTTTTGCTCCCTTTAGAGCGAGTAATTCTGCCCCCTGAATATCTAAGTTTAAAAAATCAATGTCTTTACCCGCTAAATTACTTTTCTCCATTAAGGCATCAATTGTTGTCGTAGTCCTTATTTGACTTTTAATCTTCTTTATATCTGGGTGGGCTTTTAAGTGTTCTTTTAAATTAAGTATCGAAGATGCTTGGGAGCTACTAGTTATATTAAAGTTTACCTTGGATCCATTGTTGTCGGAGACAACTGCGCAAGTAATTTGATTAACCTTTTTATTAAGACGCCATTTTTGCTTCCAGTACATTTTTCTATCAGCCTCAATCCAATGGATGCGTTCGGCGCCATGCTCCATGTAGTCCGATAGCTCTTGGCAAGCATGTGCCCCTACATGCAAAATATTTCGGACGGATAAGTTGTATTTTTTTACTAGATATGAAAGTGATATTAGCATAACTGGATAGCTTAAAATAGAACTTTAAACCCATACATTTCTAATAAACTTAATCTCCTTTTTAAAGACCTTTTTTTAAAAAGAAACCGCAAGATAAATTCTCTTTTGCTCAGATTGATTTTATTATCTCTGTACCCAATTGTGCTATTTATTTTTTTGTTTTGATGAATGTAGGCTGGAAAACTAAAACTTTGGACAATGTTTCCTTTCGTGTGGCGAAAAGCATAGTCTACCGGAAAAGAGATTTTTGCAGTGGCTTCTAAGAGAGCCTCGCATGCACGGGGAGTTACTACGTAGGCACTCATTAAAGGCGGAAGCATACTGCATTCGCATAAAGTCAAGTTCCCAACTTTTAAAAGCTTAAATATTTTCCAACTCTTTGCTTCTATTGCTTTCCATTCCTTTTTATTTTTAAAGTAGGGTCTTTTTTTGAGTTTAATTGAATTAAGGATGTCAATTTTACCTGATGTTATTGGGTATGTCCCTGTTGAGGATAGGTTTATAATATCCAAACTTTTTGAGGCTTCGATTAAGCTTAGGACTTGAGGTAAATTTTCTGGAAGTAGTACATCATCTTCTAGAATTAAAGAGTAGGGCTTTTCATCTTTTAAGATTTTTGTCCATGCCTTGCGATGAGATTCTGCGCATCCGAGCTCGCCAAGTGTGCACTCTCGCAACTGCGTGAGTTTAAAATTCTTCTTCTCAAGCCTGGAGTTATCTAAATCAAGGGTTTGTCCATCAATTGCATTAATCCGCTTAAAAGGTAATTCTAGCGCATCCAGTTGTTCTTTAACCTTGGCAAGACGTTCGGTTGCGTGGTCAAGATTAATTACAAATATGTCCATTGGTTTTATTTAGATTTGGGTTTTCCAGAAGACCTAAATAGCCTATCAGTGCATGCTCCAGCATGAATTTGTCATTTAGCTGAAATTTATAAAGTTCAGGGTGCTTTGAAGAGTTATCAAGCAATACCTCGAATGCCTTTGGGGCACCAATTTTACATAGGCTCTTAGGATGTAATATCTCATTAGGGCCACTTTTGCAATCTGTACTAATTGCTGCAGTCTTCAAAACTAGAGCCTCTAAGAGAACCATGCCTAAACCCTCAAAGTCAGAGCAAAGCACCAAAAGACGAGCCGCTTTAATATAAGGATAAGAATTCTTTCGAAACCCTAGAAAATGAATACGGTCATTTAGACCTAGCTCGGCTACAAGGTCTTTAGTTTTTTGAAGGAGGGGACCAATGCCAAGGAAAACGAGCGGATAATTACAATCGATCGCAGCGTAGGCTCGTATTAGGCGGTCTTGTCGCTTCGCTACATTAAATTTTCCAACATGAAGAATTGCATTGGGTACGATGTCATCGACGGATTCTTCAGCAGCTTGAGTAATCTGTTTGACGTCTACTGGGTTATAAATGGTTGTAATTGGTTTATTGGAGTCTCTTTCTAGCAATAAGCGTAAATCGTTTTCGACTCCCTGCGAGACACATACGCAAGGTTTCTTGGAGTAAAGTTTCTTCCTAATAGCTAACTCCGATTGTTTTTTTTCTGGAAAGTATTTTGAAATTTCGTCTCGGGTATTGTTGTGGATCACAAAGTGCACGTTTGGTAATTTACTATGTGCTAAGAGTCGGTCGGACGGCATTAAGTTTGAGAGTACGAGATCAGGGGTGCCGATTTTTTGTTTCACAAAATAGTCAAACCAGGGTGCAATAATAATGCCGCGAATCGCGCGAGGGATCCATCGAAAGCGTTTGGCGGAAAAAATATGTACGGGAACAGTCTCAGGAATTTCTAGTTCTATCACTCTTTTGAAACAAACGATATGCGCTTGATGCCCAGATTTACGAAAGCCGCTTGCGAGTGTTATAACTACTCGTTCAGCACCGTTGCCTTTTAAGTCATTGATCACAAGGGCAATTGTTTTGCGAGCTTCGAAATTTTTTATGTGATACGGTTTGATTTGAATACTCTCAGTGGTTTTTAGAAAGCTTAGCTTGCGAAAGGCTATGGATAGTTGTGATACGAATCTGCGCCAGTAAAAGCGCAAGGGATCCTTCGCTTTGGGTTTATCTTTGTGGTGAATGTGAGTCTGAGTTTCTAGGGGGCATTCGATGCCGTACAGGTGACAGCAGTCGAGTTGAATAGCTGCGGCAGGTTCAATTTGCCCGTGTTTCCAGTGATAGGTAGTTGTAATGAGTGCATCTGCAAGGCCGGCTCCCTGTGTGCGTAGTTTTTCTAATAGAATTTCGGCACCGCTTGGAAAAAGGACGTAGGCTGCGGCGCCTGATTTATCTTGAATGAGTTTGGAGATTTTAAAGACATCAGTGAGTGGTTCTTTTTCTTTGCTGACCACTTTTTTGCGCCCACGAGTTTCAAGACTTATGCAGTCGTATTGGGTTTGTTTTTCCAGTGCTTCTAAAATCTCTTTCGTTTGACTGCAAAGGAGTGCGTCGTCTTCCAGAATGAGGCAGGGTTCTTTGAGTTGTTGGACGTGCTTCCATGCTGTGGCATGACTCAGGCAACAGGCAACTTCGGTATCACGTAACGGACGTTCCCAATAATACGCGTTTTTTTCATAGGTTTCGCGATCAAGTTGCTTGGCATCTATTGCCTCAAGGCGCTCAAACTCGATTCCAAGGCCTTCAAGTTGACTAGATTGAAAATGCATACGTTCACGAGAGCGTGCTAAATTTATAACGAGGGCTCGCATTGCTCTTACCACCAGACTGTATTTTTGCGGGTGTGTTTCTCTTTCAAGCGCTTGTAGGCGGTTTCATGCGTATTAATACGATTGAAGACTTCCTTAAGAATAAGAGAGGTTGGAGGTGATTCTTGTAGACTATCGAGACGCCAGCGCATGTTGCGAAGGGTGTCATCCGTTCCGATCGCAAAAGCCGAAGTCCCGTCAAAAAATGCAACGCGTTTAGTTTGAAGTTCTTCGACGTGTTTGGCAACATCAGGCGTAGATGTAGTGTTGTTTGCATAGCGTTCCGTTTCGTAGATTTTGCATGTGTTTACAATTGCGCTGGCGGCAAACGCATAAGCCTTTATTATTGGATCAGGGTGGTGATCGATAAAACTATCTACTGCTGAGATAAGCCAACGAGTATTGAGATGCTGAATAAGGAATTCATATTCCTTTTCCCATAGATCGCAGAGTTTTTGAAAAGTTTTAGCGGTTTCAAATTTTCTCCGAAGGAGGACGTTTAATTTTGCGTGGTAAAACTCTAATTCAGAAGCGCCATGAAATTCTTTGCGTAGATTTTCTAAGTGTTGACTAAGGTCATTCTCAGAACCGTACGTGTACATCTTAGATTCAGCATCGATAACTGTTTGTTTCATGCTTTTAAAATCCTGTATTGCCTCAAGCGCTTTTTTGGCTCCATGCTTCCTTCGATGTTGTTTTAGCGAGAAGAAACGCTCGAAGGCAAATTTTTTTCGTGTTGGCATAATGTGCAATCGATCTAAAGCTTTAAT
>CBFHPQ010000064.1:0-5591 GCA_965657865.1 Coraliomargaritaceae bacterium
TGAACTCGCTCAATTGATGGGCAAAGAAAATTTTGCTGACCACGTCACTGCCCGACGCATGGCAGGATCCGGCGAGAACGCCCTTGAATTTGGAAACACGCTCTTTGAAAAAGTCGAGACCGCATTCCAAGAAGAGGCGAAGTCACTTAGAGAATTTAAAGCACACGCCACAGGAAACAAACCCGAACCGCTCCAACCATGGGAAACGGCTTACTGGGCAGAAAAGCAACGCCTCGCTAATTACGATTTTGATGAAGAAGCCCTTCGCCCGTATTTTCCCATCAACCGTGTGATCGAAGGTTTGTTCCATATTGCGCAAAAACTTTTCGGTCTTCGCATTGAAGCTCGCTCCGCTTCTGAAGTTGAAACATGGCATGAAGAAGTCGCCTACTACGATCTTTATGATAACAACTCAAACGAATTACTTGGAGGCTTTTATGCAGATTGGCACCCCCGCGAATCTAAACGAGGCGGAGCATGGATGAATTATCTCATCACTGGAAACCGCGACGAATCCACTGGTCCGCGCACGCCGCATCTAGGGCTCATCTGCGGAAACTTAACCCCCGCTGTCGGCGATAGCCCAGCCTTACTGACCCATCGCGAAGTAGAAACTATCTTCCATGAATTCGGCCACCTGTTGCATCACCTTTGCGGAGAGGTCGAAGTCAAAGCCCTGAACGGAGTGAACGTCCCTTGGGATTTTGTTGAGCTTCCCTCTCAGATTTTAGAAAACTGGTGTTGGAACCGTGAAAGCCTCGATTTATTCGCCCGCCATCATGATACAGGAGACCCCATCCCCGAGTCCCTCTTTCAAAAAATGACCGCCGCTCGCAACTACATGAAAGCCAGCGGCAATGTACGCCAACTTTCCTTTGGAAAAATGGATCTAGAACTCCATATAAACTGGCAAAAATCTGACGAAGCGGATCTAGACGCCTACATCAAAAAAAGTCTCCAAGGATATAGCCCAGAATATAAGACCGAGCCAAAATCCAACATATTTAACTTCAGCCACCTCTTCAGTAGTCCCACTGGATATGCTGCAGGTTATTACAGTTATAAATGGGCAGAAGTCTTGGATGCAGACGCCTTCACTCGCTTTCAAAAAGAAGGCATCCTAAACCCTGAAACTGGCAAAAGCTTCCGAGACGAAGTTCTCGCTAAAGGAAATTCAGTCAACCCAGCCGTACTCTTCAAAAACTTTATGCATCGCGACCCTGACCCAGATGCACTCCTGCGACGCGATGGGTTAATTGCTTAATCTTAAATAAGCCCTAAAAAATCACGTAGCCTTGCGACCATTTTATAAAGAAGACCCCCAAATTACTCGCTGCATGCGCAATCATGCAGGGGAAAATTGAATGCTTGGGATTCCAAGGGCCAAAGCGAATCGCATACAGCCAAAGCGAGTTCAGGAATAAAATCGAAGTAGAAAACCAAGCTTTTGCTGTAAATGTAAGCGCGAAGCCTGTCTCTGGTTCAGATGTCCAAAAATGTCCGTGAATAAGCGCAAAAATAAGCGAGAAGCCCACACAACTCCCGATTAAAGCACCTCGACCTTTATTATCCACAACAAGAAACCCTCGAAAAATAACTTCTTCAACAATCCCTGCCCCAAGCGTCGCAAAAACAAAATACCAAACCATCTCGCTTTGCTCAGAAGCAATTCCTAATGACAATTCGCCGCCCGTCTCAATTCCAAGCACGATTAATGCACCGATAACCCCCGGCGCGACGAGACCGCCCGTAAAAAGAGTGGCTCCAGGCATCGCCTTTGGGTTCGGCGTCCCAATTTTATCAAGGCGATAATCGCCCAAATACATGTGTAAAACATAACCCGCTATACCGAGGTATGCCAGAATCATCAGAGGATTTTCATTTAAAGCGTCCATCCTTAGAGTGTAGATCTAAAACTAAATATGACGCGAGTCTGATTCGTCTTTTTCTGAATATCCACTGTCCTGGCGCTGGTGATTCACCTTATTCTTTTTATTGTAGGCATCATAGATGTCATCGGCACTCATTCCTAGTACTTGAGCCAAAGAAACAAGGAAATGAAATAAATCGACCACCTCAACTTTTGCATTTTGCTCATCAAATTCCTGATACTTTGCCCACCATTTCCACGGCACTGAATCAATCAACTCCGCCATTTCTTGCTGCATCGCGCGCGAGTACTGCAACACCCAATTGGCTTTTTCTTCGTCGGACAAACCGTCCAAATCAACACCTATACGCTTATTTAAAGCATCCTGTAATTTAAAAATTTCTTCGAGTTTATCCATGCTTGAGTTTGATAAATGAGCTGAAGTTTTTCCGCAAGCACTAAGGGAGATTTTTGCCTTCCAATTTAATATTCCAGTAATTCCCTTCCTAGATTGAGCACAATGTGCTTGCCTCTAACCCCTGAACCCCTTCTCTCAAAGACGATATCCTCTAAATTGCGTTGTGGGGCAGCCAGTTTAGTCCTGATGAATCCCTTTTGTGACCCAATCAGAAATCAACGATGTAATTCTTACAAATCCTTGCCCCCGATTGAAACACTCTGACTGTTCGAGTAAGACGATCGCCACACAAACACATAGAATATAGAAATAAGATGCCAGAATTCGAAGATGCAAACCCCTCGCAAAATGCCGAGAGTTATACACCTAGCACCGATGCTAAACCACGTAGCCGCCGCCGTAGCGGTGGTTTTAAAAAGGAGCAGACCAGTGCCCCTAAAGGCAACATCGGAGAGGTCGATCCAAGCGTCGCTCTTAAAGGAGAGCGATTAAGCGGAGGCGAATCCGCCCCCGAAAAACCCGCTCCCAAGCAAAAAGCTGAGGCTCCAAAGCCCAGTCACGCAGAGAGCACTCAACCCACTTCCAGTGAATCCAGCGAGCATACTCGCGCTACTCGGGAAGAAGATTACGTTAGAAAGAACCCTGAACCAAGCGAAGCTACTTTAGCGGCTCTCAAACGTGTCGAGGCCAGACTTCTTGAGCGCAAAGCAGGACGAGATGCCCGTTACGAGGCGCGTAAAAAAGAGCGCGATCAGTCACCAAATAAAAAGAATGCAAGTCGTGATAAAAGAAAACCTGCAGCCAAAGCTAAGCAAGGCGGCGGGTTTTTTGCAGGCATTCTAAAATTGTTTGGACTTGGCCCCAAGCCACCCGCTAAGAGAAGCGGTAATCGCGGTGGACGTCGCAGAGGCGGCAATCGCGGTGGAAACGGAGGCGGGCGTCGCCGCAATCCACAAGGTGGAAATCGCCGTCGTTAAAAAATTCTACATCGCTGACTATGGATGTTTTTAGAGTTGTTGGGAATGGTCCTTTACATGGCTCTATCGAGGTTGGGGGCGCTAAAAACGCCGCCCTTCCTCTACTAGCGGCATGTCTTTTAACAAAAGAAACCGTTCGCTTAACGAATGTTCCCGACCTCAGTGATATACGATTCATGGTTGAAATCCTCAGCCATGTCGGAGCAAAAATTGAAAATCCAGAACCTGGCACTTGGGAAATAACCAGCGCTGAACTCACCCATATTGCACCCTACGAGTTAGTGCGTAAAATGCGTGCCTCGGTTTGCCTCCTAGGACCGTTAGTCGCGCGTCTGCGGAAAGCGGAAGTTTCCATTCCGGGAGGGTGCGTCATTGGACCACGCCCAATTGATCTGCACCTCAAGGGGCTGACAAAACTCAATTGCAAAGTTCAAATTGAAAATGGTTACGTGCATGTAGACGCAGCTCAAATTCAAGGAAATCCAATTTTTCTAGGTGGACGCAGCGGGAGCACCGTAACTGGTACCGCCAACATTCTGATGGCTGCAACCCTCGCTCCCGGCACAACCCGCATTGATTGCGCAGCCTGCGAGCCCGAGATTGTCGACCTCTGTAAACTCCTCACGAATATGGGAGCCCAGATCAAAGGCATCGGAAGTCCTGAGCTCACCATAACAGGCGTCAAAGAACTGCATGGTTGTGAACACGATGTCATTGCGGATCGAATCGAGGCAGGCACGTTCATTGCCGCTGCCGCTATTACTAATGGCGACGTCACCGTGAATAAAATTAACCCAAGTCTCTTAGGAGCTTTCATCGATAAGATGGAGGAAGCCGGCGTACCCATTGAGCAACTTGAGAACGGGGTTCGAGTGCGTCCACACAATGGGGCACTGAAACCCGTGGACTGTATTACCCTTCCCTACCCAGGATTCCCAACCGATCTGCAGGCTCAATTCTGTACCTTGATGGCAATTACAAATGGGATTTCCATCATGACCGAACGCATTTACCCAAATCGTTTCATGCATGTGCCAGAGCTGCAACGCATGGGAGCAGACATTGCAATCGAAGGTCCCAGCGCAATTGTCAAAGGCGCCTGCAATTTCTCTGGCGCGCCTGTGATGGCTTCAGACTTGCGCGCCTCCGCCGCTCTTATTCTCGCGGCAATGGCCGCCAAAGGCGAAACCTGGATCCAGCGCATTTACCACCTCGATCGTGGTTACGAACGATTTGAAGATAAACTTGCGTCCTTAGGTGCACACATAGAGCGCCTGTGTGATAGCAAAATGCCTAGAGAATTAATAGATCAATAAATTTCAATTCGAGCGTGGAAAAATTGAGTATTTTGATCACACTTAACTAGTAAATGCCCTTTTCACCTGAAGATCCTCCAACCGGAACCGAATTTATCGAGCAAAGTCTTGCCGATCGCAATGACCCCCAAGAAGCCACCTTGCGACCCCTTTCATTTGATGATTTTTCAGGGCAGGAAAAAACTTTAGAGCGCCTGAAAGTCATGGTTGGTGCCGCTCGCGATCGAGATGAACCCCTCAATCATATCCTTCTCAGCGGCCCTCCAGGCCTCGGGAAAACTACACTTTCCTTAATTCTGGGGAATGAGATGGAGAAACAAGTAAGCATTACTTCTGGACCCGTCATTGATAAACCCGCTGACCTCGCAGGTTTACTCACCAACCTCAACGAAGGCGACATCCTCTTCATTGATGAAATTCACCGCCTTCCCAAAACAGTCGAAGAATATCTCTACTCCGCTATGGAAGATTTTCGCATCGACATTATGATCGATCAAGGCCCCAACGCTCGCAGCGTGCGCCTCAATCTCCCGCGCTTCACTTTACTAGGTGCCACTACGCGCATGGGTCTTTTAACCGCCCCCCTTCGCAGTCGTTTTACCCTACAGTCTCGCTTGAATTATTACGATCATCCCACCTTAAAAGGAATTGTAGAGCGTAGTTGCGACTTGCTTAAAGTAGCAATCCAATCGGACGGAGCAGCCGAAATCGCCCGGCGCGCACGGGGAACGCCCCGCATTGCAAACAACCTCGTAAACTTCTGTCGCGATTATGCCCAACAACGCGCAGATGGTGTGATCACTCAAGCAACCGCCGCCGCCGCGCTGGAACTTCTTGAAATTGATCATCATGGCCTCGACGAAATGGACAAACAAATCATGCGCCTCATGGCCCAAAATTACCGAGGCGGTCCCGTCGGCCTTGGTACTATCGCAGTTGCAGTCGGAGAAGAATCGCATACCTTGGAAGAAGTACACGAACCGTTTTTAATACAAGAAGGATATATTCAG
>CBFHPQ010000065.1:0-5486 GCA_965657865.1 Coraliomargaritaceae bacterium
CACCCGTGTTCTTACGAAGCTCCATGAAGTCGAGAATGTCGTTGTGCCAAGTTTCAAGGTACGCACAGCCTGAACCACGTCGCTTGCCGCCTTGGTTAACCGCAACCAGTTGGTCATTGTGGAGCTTGAGGAATGGAATCACACCCTGACTCTCACCATTGGTCCCTTTAATGAAGCCTCCAGTTCCGCGAACCGCAGTCCAAGAACCACCGAGTCCCCCAGCCCACTTTGATAAGAAAGCGTTGTCTGCAATCCCGCGGTGCATGATCGATTCAATGCTGTCGTCCACCTTGTAGAGGTAGCAGGAAGATAGTTGCGAGTGCAGAGTTCCTGAATTGAAAAGCGTTGGAGTTGAAGAACAGAAGCGACGGCTTTTGTAGAGGTTATAAAGACGGACAACGTAGTCTTCACGATCTTCTTTTTCAGCATGGAAAAGACCCATTGAAACTCGCATCCAGAAAAATTGTGGAACTTCGAGACGGCGATGCGTTTTGCTCGTTTTATCGACGATGAGGTAACGGTCGTACAGCGTCTGGATTCCGAGGTAATCAAAATTCAAATCCGCAGATGGGTCGATCGCATCTCCAAGACAGTCCAAATCATATTCTTCAAGCTTTGGATTGAGGCGATCGATTTCAATTGCGCGCTTGATGTAGCTCTTGAGCCCGCGACGGTGCGCATCTTTAAGTTGGTTTACGCCATCACGAACAATATCCCATTCAAGGACTTCCTCGTAAATATAAGTCAGAAGAATACGCGCTGCAAAACGGGCAAAATCTGCGTCTCGCTCGATCAGCGTTTTCGAATTTAGAATAATCGTTTTCTTAAGATCACTGCGCGTCATTTCTGGATACAACGAACGACGCAACTCCGCATCAATCGCATCTGGACTCATGTCCAGTTCCAGATCAATCATCGCATACTCAATGCGAAGCTTAAGGTCCAACCCGTCCCAAAAATTACTGTCACCATTCGCTTCCGTAACAACGATCATCGAGTCCTGCTTCGACTGATCTTCAACCGCTACGTCTAATTCTTCACGAAGACGAGCACGATGGGCGCGAAATAAAATATAAGACTCTGCAACCTTGAAGTGTCCTTGGCGCATCATTTCTTCCTGAACTGCGTCCTGCACGTCCTCGATGTTGATGAAGGCCTGTCCTGAGCGATTGAGACGGTCAGTCACTGCCTCAGCGATTGTCAACGCAGGCGAAGAATCAAGCTCTAAGGAAAGAAAGGATTTACGGACTGCGATCTCAATCTTTGCTTCATTCCAAGGAACGACTTTTTTATTTCTGCGAATCAAACGAATAGAGACCGGCGGACGCTCCTCTTTCGTGTCCCGATCTTGCCGTGAAAGCACTAAACTCTTTGCCACATCATAGGCATCGTTCTCGATGAGCGCTTTTTCGATCAGCAGATTAATGTCATGCGTTGAAAGCTTAAGCTCCTTTCCTTGCTCGATTTGAGCCGCTAAAACCTGTCCCACATTTTCTGCTACCTTTGCAACAAATTGACGATTTATATCATTAAAAATATCCTGCTCCTGGCGCGATAAAAGAAGATCCGTGAGCGCACTTCCAATCGTGTCTGCAATCTCGGCCAAATCAAATTCTCGCTCCTCACCGGCAGCTTCGATTTTTATTTCGGGGCGATTGATGCGGTCTTCACCAAGTACACCACGCCAATCGTAACGAGGTTTCTGGTCTTTAGGGGTAGCGGTTAGGCGCTTTAGTTCGAGGTCTGCATCAAATGCCAATTTGTGAATCATAGTTTTCCGTTGCGTTGAATAGTTGGTTTAAATCTTGGGGTAGTATATAGTTTTGCAGTTGGAAAAGTCCGGCGCCGAAGCGCCGGACTTGAAAAATTTGAGCGTACTACAGCTCGTCGTCGTCTACCGAACCTAAAGCAGATGCTTTTTGGTATTCTGTCACACGACCTTCGAAGAAGTTCTGCTCCTTCTTGATGTCCATCATCTCCGCCAACCACGGGAATGGATTCTCCACGCCTTGATTGAGAGGTGGCAACCCAACGCCTTCAAGGCGACGGTCTGCGATGTAATCAATATACTGGCAGAATTCATCTGCGCTGAGTCCCAGCGCATTGACTGGTAAACAATCACGGATGAACTCTTTTTCAAGATCAACTGCTTCTTGCATCAACTCGATCAATTCCGTGCGGAATTCAGGAGTCCAGACATCCTCATTTTCTTCAATTAGATCCATGAAGAGATTGCGGAAAACCTCAATGTGATTGGATTCATCGCGCAGGGTGTAGCGGAACATCTGACCAATGCCAGGGAATTTATTCTGGCGGTAGAGCGAGAGCACCATTCCAAAGAGACCATAGAACTGGGTGCCTTCCATGCACTGACCAAACAAGAACATATTCTTCGCAAACGCTTGCTTGTCCTTAGTTGTTGTCAGATCCATATCACGGCGCAACGCACGTGAGTTGCTCACCACAAAATTGGTTTTCCGCTCGATTGTAGGAATATCTTCAAACATCGCTTCACATTCATGTGGATTGATGCCCAGCGAGCTAATCATATAAACTAATGAATCCGCATGGATGTTTTCCTCGTGCGCATGGCGACCCAAAACAAGCTTGAGCTCTGGAGCGGTAACCTTTTCACGAGTTACGTGTTGGATGTTGTCCCCTACAATGCCCTCCGCTGCGGAGAAATAACCCACCGCCATTTTGATGATCCAGCGCTCGACGTCTGAGAGGTCACTACTGCGCCACAACTCAACGTCTTTTTGCATGGGAATATCTTCAGGCTCCCAGTGATTATTTTTCATGACCTTGTAAAGATCATAGGCCCATTGGTACTTTAACGGCAGGATGTTGAAGAACATCGTGTCTTTTCCGTTAATGATTTTCTTTGCGGCAAAGGCTTCTTCGGCCTTGGCTTGGTTCAACACGAATGTGCGATCCCCGATTTTATATGATTTATCCATTATAGTGTGAGCAGAATTATTAATTTGATGAACAAGAAGTGCGCCCAGACAGCCCCCTTAGACGCTTGTTTGAAGCGATCAGAGAATTGTTAGAGCACACGTATAATTTCATCAGTAATGGTTTTACTGATACAAGAAAAAGAAGAAGACTTTGCGGTCTGTCAACTAACGAACACAATATATTGTATATTTTTTTCAAAAAAGTACTACATATAGTAATAATCCACAAGTTATTCACAATCAACGGTGAATAAGTTTTAACGTATATTTAATGTATTTATTCAAAAACATGCAATCATTCGTAACTTTCTTTACCTCAATGCGATACCCATGTTATTGATGTATGCACCCGCAAACAGTTTATTAGCAATCCCACGTCAGAAAATTATAAAATATTCGGCTCCCCCTCACCAAATGACCGAAAAATTGCGCCCCACAGCTGAAATAGACCCTCAAGAGTCGGCAGATAATGCAGATATGGCGGCCACAGCTACCGGCGATACTCAAGCATTTGCAAAAATCGTGACCCGTTGGCAGGCACATTTGATTAATTTCTTCTACCGCTCCGTGGGCAACCGCTCCGATGCCGAAGATCTCGCCCAAGAAACCTTCCTCAATCTGTTCCGAGCTGCCCCACGTTACGAAGCCCGCAACACCTTTAAAGCCTTTCTCTTCACCCTCGCTCGCAGACGAATGATCGACCACCAACGCAAATCCATACGCAGGCCGCTCGATTTTATGGATCCTACCGATTGGCCGCTACAGCAAAACCAAGCGCCCCAAGACAACCGCCGCGAAGTTGAGCACGCATTCCATCAAGCACTACACGCCCTTCCCGATAAACAGCGAGCCGCGATCCTTCTCCTCCAACAACAAAACTTAAGCTACGAAGAAATCGCCCACGCCCTAGATACCAGTGTCAGTTCCGTCAAAACATGGATTTTTCGAGCCCGGACACACTTACGTGAAGCCCTTAAGGACTACCACCAATCCTAAACTAAGAATTTAAACTCACACGTTCCCATTTATTAATCATGAAACAAACACCGCCCAACGATCCCTTGGATCAAGAAATTGATAGCCTTCTGGCCAATCAACCCCTTGCTGCGAGCGAACCATTCACTGCTAAGGTCATGGATGCCATCCATGCGGAGACAAGACAAGCGCCTCCCAAGCGGATAGCTCCGATCCTACGCTTTACCCTACCCCTCGCCGCAGCCGTCCTCCTTTCCGTCCTCCTTTGGAACGCCTACACTTTAAATTCAACGCTCGATTCCACCACCCTTACTGCCGCCGAAACCGAAGAAATTTTCCTCCTCGAAGCAAGCCTTCGTCATCTCTCCGACGCGCAAGATAACAATCCATTCAAAACCGACGGTATGCTTGCGATTCTCGAAACCGCCGCTTTCTCACTTTAAACGATTATGAACAAACAATTACACCTGAATGGTCTTCGTTCGCACGCAGTCAAAATCTTAGTTTTTGCGACCCTTTCACTGTCCATAAACATACACACTAATGGCGAAGCACCTACCGACCCGAAACAAGCCAACCCACTCCCGCAGGAAAGCCGTCTTCTGCTCCATTTGCTAAATATGGACGCGAACCAAATTCAAGAAATTCGCGAAACAATTCAGCGCATCGAAACAATGCAACCCGAGGAAAAACAAGCCTTGGCTCAGCGGATTCAACGACTCCACGACATGCCCACCAAGACACTCGAAGATCTGCGCCGTGGCTACGCATCTATCCCGCCCGAACAACGCCTCGCCATGCGTCAACGCTGGAGTGCTATGACCGATGCCGAACGCATACTCTGGCGCGAAAAGATGAGTACCCTTACCCCCCAACAACGCATCGAACTTTATAAAACACACAAGTTTTTACCAGGACATAACAATCGAATGAAACACCGAGAAAAAACTAAAAACAAATCCCCAGAATCAATGGACGATGCCCTAACTCCTCGCACTACAAACGCGAAAACTACACCACAATAAAACCCCGAATCCCTCCCCAAAAATTGATTGACCAGAGGCTTGACAGATACGCCTTAGACAACACTCTCACTTTTTCGATCGTACTTCACGATCTCCCTGCTGGATTAGCTCAATTGGTAGAGCAGTTGACTCTTAATCAATTGGTTCGGGGTTCGAGTCCCCGATCCAGTAGGTTTACTTACATACTTTAGGACGCCACCTTAGCTCAGCTGGTAGAGCAGTTGATTTGTAATCATCAGGTCGTCGGTTCGATCCCGACAGGTGGCTCCACTTTAAAGCCCTTTAGCCAAAACGCTAAGGGGCTTTTTTGTGCCTAAATTTTTTAATAGCAACTAACCCTACGGGTTAAAAAACATTAAGGGGTCGGGCGATTTGACAGACTCTAAAATTTCCTTTTTCAGCGGTATCCCAACCGAGGCACCCTGCCCGGCTTCAATCCAACAAAAGGAAAATCATGCTCATGCCGAAAAACCTCCGCGAACTCATCGAGTCGCTCGAATCCCTCATCAGCTTCAGTCGCTGCAAC
>CBFHPQ010000066.1:0-5211 GCA_965657865.1 Coraliomargaritaceae bacterium
CCGTCAGTGGAACCGTCATTTTGCAATTTAGAGACACCATCAAACCCATTGCCACAAAAGGAGACGCCCAAGGCCTCATCGAAGGGCAAACCGTTACCTTCCCGAGGACTACACTCGAACCTGGCAAAGATATTAATCTCAGCGTCACCGCCCAAGGTGCTCGTATTGGTCCTGGGCGCGCGGTGCTAAACTTTACTGCAGATTTCCTAAACGAACCCGTCATTAGCCAAGAAGCAACTAACGTTTACTAAGCTGAAGCGGCCCTTCTGTATCGGCCTCTTTAACAAAAAATAAAAATACAATATGTCAGAAGCAGTTTCAGAAATCGGGCTCATTGGGCTTGCTGTCATGGGTCAAAACTTGGCGCTTAATATTGCCGACCACGGTTTTAAAATTTCCGTCTACAATCGTACGACTTCAAAGATGGAATCTTTTGTTGAGACGAATTCAGACACTCCCGGCGGTCTTGTCGGTTGCGAAAGCCTCGAGGATTTTGTGGCATCCCTTAAACGACCACGCAAGATCATCATACTTGTGCAAGCAGGTTGGGCGACCGATAAAGTAATTGAAGGGCTCGTTCCACTCCTTGAAGAAGGCGACATCATTATCGACGGAGGCAATGCGAAATGGGACGATACCATTCGTCGCGAAAAAGAACTGACCGCTAAAAATTTGCGCTTCATTGGTTCGGGCGTTTCAGGCGGCGAAGAAGGTGCGCGCTTTGGCCCTTCTCTTATGCCCGGAGGCTCTCCTGAAGCATGGGAACATTTAGAGCCTATCTGGAAAGCAATCGCGGCAAAAGTGGATCCTGATACCGGAAAGCCCCTCGAAGGAGCCGCTCCCGGAAAACCCGTTGAAGGGGGATTTAGTTGCACCGCTTATATCGGACCTGACGGCGCGGGGCACTATGTGAAAATGGTTCATAACGGAATTGAATACGGGGATATGCAAATGATTTGCGAGGCTTACGATCTCATGCAAAACGTTCTCGGATTAAGCCCTGCGGAAATGGGCGATATCTTTCAAGAGTGGAACACGGGTGAACTCGATTCCTTCCTCATCGAAATCACTGCCGACATCCTTAAACAAAAAGATCCCGTATCAGGCGAAGCCTTTGTTGATATTGTTTTAGACACCGCTGGGCAAAAAGGAACTGGCAAATGGACTTCTGTGAATGCCCTCGACATGGGAACGCCTGCTCCAACAGTTGCTGAGGCGGTCTTTGCTCGTTGTATCTCTGCAGTTAAAGAGGAGCGCGTTGCCGCCTCAAAAGTCCTCAGTGGCCCCTCTGCAAAACCCTTCACGGGTGATACTGCTGAGATGGTCGAAGCTATTCGCCAAGCACTTTACGCCTCCAAAATCTGTTCCTACGCGCAAGGATTCCAACTCATGCGTGAGGCTCAAAAAGAATATAACTGGTCTCTTAATTTTGGAGAAATCGCGCAAATCTTCCGCGGAGGGTGTATCATTCGCGCCGCCTTCTTACAAAAAATCACTGAAGCTTTTGGTCGCGACCCCGGACTCGCAAACCTCTTGCTAGATCCCTATTTCAAAGGGGCAATTGATGCGGCCCAAGACAACTGGAGGCGCGTTGTGGCACTCGCCGCAGAACACGGAGTCGCCATTCCTACCTTTAGTTCTGCGCTCGCTTATTACGATGGATATCGTACCGCGCGCCTGCCTCAAAATCTCTTGCAAGCTCAGCGTGACTATTTTGGAGCTCACACCTACGAACGTACCGATCAGGCACGAGGCAAATTTTACCACATTGATTGGCCGCACAAAGACCGCCCACAAATCGAGGCATAGCGTCTCATTATTAACGCCCTCTCGTAAGCTTTGATTCTACCGCCTCTCGCACTGTAGCCTTAGTGAGGTTTTGGGGGAGAATGTCCGTTTCGCCGTTAGGGAGATGCAGCAAGTAGAGCGGGACTCCCGAACGTCCGTACGATTCAAGAGCATCGGTAATGGTGGCGTCTTGTGTAGTCCAATCGGCTTGCAGAGCCGCAACGTCGTATTCCTTAAAAAGCGTCTCAATCGAGGCTGTTCGCAAAACAGTGCGCTTATTCACCTGACAGATTAAACACCAACTTGCGGTGAAATCGACAAACACTGGTCGCCCTGCCGCGAGGTGTTCTGCAACTACATCCTTTGACCAAGCTTGCCACTCGTTCTCAGCAGTTCCACTCGTTGACGAAACTCGAATAGATTCATACGCCAGTGAAACCGAGCGAGCGCCTTGCCAAAAAGAAAGTCCTATAACAACCAAAGTCACTAAGGTTGCAATACGCCTAACTTTTTTCGGCTTCGATACCGCACCCCAGCGCCCATAAAGCCACGCCCCCACACTTGCAATTAAGAGCGCAATCGCCAACGCCAACATCCCATCCGTTCCGCCAGATTGCCCGACGACCCAAAGCAGAAAAAGAACCACCGCAAATAAGATGAAGCCCATTGCATGCTTAAACGTTTCCATCCAAGGCCCCGGCTTGGGTAGATAACTTGCTAACTTAGGAAAAATTGCCAGCAACAAAAATGGCGTCGCCATTCCAAATCCCATCATTCCAAAGACTGAAATCCCCACCCAAGGTTCCGCCTGTAATGCGACTCCACTCGCACCACCGACTAACGGTCCCACGCAAGGCGCACCCACAACCGCCGCTAAAATTCCAGTTCCAAAAGAGCCCAACAAGTCATTGCGACGCGCAACTTTTGAATCCGCCCCAACAAGCCCTAAGCCCATTTCAAAGACCCCGACCAAGTTCAGCCCGAAAAGAAAAAGTAATAAAGTTAACCCCACGACAAAGCCCGGGTTCTGTAATTGAAAGCCCCATCCGACTCGCTCACCCAACCCGCGCAGAATAAATAAGATTGCAGCAAGGGCCACAAAACTCATCACCACTCCAAGCGTGTAAGCAAAGCCATAAGCAATCGAATCCTTCCGAGTTTGCCCCGCATGCTTGAGCAAAGAAAAAACTTTTAAGGATAAAACGGGCAACACACAGGGCATAATGTTTAATATCAATCCGCCCAAAAATGCCAAAACAAGCCACCCGCCTAGTCCCGTATTCAAGAGTCGTGCTTCCCACCCCTCTACTGTTTCAACCTGCAAGTTCCCCGCTTCTGTAACACTCGCCTTAACTTGAGGCATCAGCTCTACCTCCCAGGCGCGTGCACCCATTTTTAATACTCCTTTGATCCCATCTTTGCTCAAAGGCTCTAATAGCTGCACCTCAAGAAACGTTGCCGCCCCCACCTCTTCAATCACTTGGGGCGCATCTGCATCCACCACCCAAGCCTCATTGGCGAAAAAATAAGGACTTTCTAAACCTACCTCTGGAATCTCAATGCGCATGCCCCCTTCTGTTTCAAACACTCCAAGGATCCAAGGAAGAAGCATAACGGGAAGCGATGCCCTAGCTTTTTGAAAAGCGGCAACACTGCGTGCATTTAAAGGACTTTCTGACGCGCGGGGTAGCGATAACGAGAGCGAAGCCGAGCCCGGCACGCACGCCGTTTTACATGCGAGCCAGCTCACCGTGGCTCTAATTTCAAGCAATTCTGTGTTCACTCCCTCGTCGATTGTTAACGGAGCCAGTAAGGTAACTTCATCGCTGTAACCATAATTAGTGAACCCATCGAAAGTAAACTGCTTGGGCGTGGGCCACTCAAGCGCGCCTACGGCAACTCCCTCTGGCAGATCCCATTCAACCGAAATTCCATACCCGCTGCTTCCTGGGTTTTTCCAATACACATGCCACTGCGGCTCGAGCGCGAAACGAATGCCTACATAGGAAGACGTACCACCTGAATACCCCTCAAACTCTGAAATTAAATCAACTGACACCGATGCCTGCGTAGCATCTGTTTGAGCTTGCCCCGAAGTTACCCCCCAAAGAAAGGCATTTAGCAAAATTAAAAATGAGACAACCGAAGAAAAAATAGCCATGAACAAATTTCTATGATTAGTAACCTAAGCAGTCTCAATGGTTCCGTATAGGATAAAATAAGCGTAAGGTCTGGTAAAGCGAACCGATTGATTATTATGAAATTATATACTCCGCTAGCCCTAATCGCAACAATGAGCTTCTTAAATGCCTACGAAAGTGCCTTTCCAAAGACTTCTCCAGAAACTATCGAAGTTAAAACAATTCCCGCATCAAAAGTCATTATTTCAAAAGCTGAAGGTGACTACTTTGAGCGTAGTAATAATTTATTTAGCCCGCTCTTTCAGTACATCCAATCAAATGATATCGCCATGACCACTCCAGTGGAGGCAGAAATAAATCCAGGAGCGATGTATTTCTACATCGGGTGTGAGGCTGCTCTACGCGACCTCAAATCAACCGAAACCGTTACCGTAAAAGAATTACCCGAAAGACTCGTGGTGAGTATTGGAATCAAAGGAAACTATAGTGAATCCAACTTCGAATCTGCAAAGGCTCAGCTCTTAAAATGGCTAGAGCAACAAACAGACTATGCGGCAACTGGGCCAGCCCGAGCAATCTACTGGAACGGGCCCTTCACGCCTGGATTCTTAAAGAATTCTGAAGTACATATTCCGATTGAGAAAGTTAGCTAATTTCTAGGTTCTTAATCTTTACACTCCTAAAGTCTAAGCACAATTTGAGGCATGCGCTTACGTGTCACAAAATATGGCGAACCCGTTCTTCGTGAGAAAGGCGCGCTCGTTGAAACCTTTAACTCTGCCCTAAAAGAGTTTGCTGAATCCATGCTTGAGACCATGTATGAAGCCGATGGAATTGGCCTTGCTGCACAACAAGTTGGGAAGGCGCTACAAATTTGCGTATTAGATGTGCGTCCCCCTGAAAGCGCGAATTTGACCTTTGAGTATCGCTACGACGGCAAAGAAGTCCCGCTCGATTGCTTCATGCCGCTTGCCATAGTAAATCCTGAAATCGAAATTATCGATTCGTCCGCCGAAATTTTTGAAGAAGGCTGTCTTTCTTTTCCCTCAGTGAATGGTAAGGTAACCCGTCCCTCTGGCGTACGCTGCAAATTTAAAGACCTCGACGGCCAACCCCATATTCTGGAGGCCAATGGTATTTTGGGTCGTTGTATTTTACATGAAGTCGACCATCTTAATGGAATCCTATTCATTGATGCCATGGATAAGCGCGACCTCAAAAAAAATGAAACCCGTATCAAACAACTCAAACGGGCTTCCCGAGATTTCCTAAGAGGGAAATA
>CBFHPQ010000067.1:0-4717 GCA_965657865.1 Coraliomargaritaceae bacterium
TATTTTTTTAATACAAACTAACCCTACGGGTTAAAAAACTATTTCAAAACCGGTTTGAGGCTTTTGATGCGCTGGCGCTGCAGTTCGATGTATTCCAAGGTTGCGCCGAGTCCGGAACCGCTACCACCCGCATAGGAAAGGCGGACTTCTTCGTATTGCGTGGAGGCGTAGGCTTCCCAGGCGGCATGGGTGGCGCGGATGGAATCGAGGATCTCCTGTTGACGATGCTTCGCATAGGGGTCACCCCAATCGGCTTCAGCATCTTTTAGTTTTTGATCCATCAATTGCCGCAGACGGGCTTTATGAAGAATGAGTAATTCATTGGCTTTTTCATGCATTTCAATGTTGTTGCGACCTGCTCCGTAGTAGGCGCCCAGATCCATGAGCTCAGGTTCGGGGTACTGCTTGAGGGTGCATTCAAAATTAATGACGATCTTGCTCCCATGTCCCTCTATGGTGTGGATGTCCTTGGTGGGATGTTTGGAATAGGTATAATCTTCCCCTAGCATCCATTGCGCGCTGGAATAAGTAGGCTCACCTTCCATGTCGGCGTTCCAACTGATGGAATACCAGTCCTTGCCGTTCATCTGCCCTTTATTGAGATAGAAGAAATAATCCCCCGGCGGCCATTCAACCTCCTCATTTATATCGGGTCCCGAAATAAACAAAGTCCAGTCATCCGCGGTAGGCCAACCCTGCTCGGTGCGCAGTTTACAAATATCACGAATGAGGTCCCACTCAAATTTGACTTTGTAGTCACAATCCTGCTTGCGGTGCGGGCGCCATACTCCGCCATCCATATGCTCCGCTTTAATGCACCAGGCGATGCGCGCCGTCACAAATGCCTGTTCTTCAGTCTCTTTCGAATCATACGCAAAGGCAATAAAGGGGGCAAAAATTAGGAGGATAGCAAAAATAATGGCAGGCATACCAAGAGCATCCTTGAAGTCATGAGCGAGGCAAGCCATTGTGAAAGGAAATCTTAATTTAAAGATCCCCCTACCCTGTATATGACCTCAAATAAGCTTATTATCCTATTTTTAGTTTCTAGCCTCAGCGTTTCGGCTGATATGTATACTTATTTTATTCGCTACAAGCCGGAACCCGAATTTTCAAGAATCATAATCAGTCACGAGGTTTTGCGAGGCGAGCGTGCCGTCGAACAGATATCTGCAAACTCAGATGCCTATGAGGAATTAGGTATTTATCACACACATATCTATGGGAAGTTCGGCAGTAAACTGATTAAAAAAGTAACTCAAATGGATGGGCATGAAATTCGAACAGAGATTGAGATCAACTATCCAACAATCAATGGCTATGGTGGTGCACTTTCATGGAGTTACTTAAAAGTTTACGTGGATGGTGCCCTTAGGCTAGATATTCCATTTGGACATATTCTTCGTGAAGATTTCGAAGCCAACAGAGTTGTGGTGCATGTTGAAGAAGAAATTATTGAGGTGCATAAATCACCTGCTCTTGGTCCGCTCATTTGCGTGGGCTTGGCTGAAGACGGTGAAGTGTTAGAATTAAAAGACCTCAGAAAAAATACGCGTTAAGAGTGCAATACGCAAAGAATCGCAAAGGCAGATACCTGCCCAGAATTCATTCAAAAAAGGGCACTTTATGGGCACAGCTAGATTCCTACGAATTTATGAATCGAATTCATAATACTCATATACAACGCTTTATAAATATTTTATGTCGGTATTACTTTATTATTTGTAATCATCAGGACGTCGGTTCGATCCCGACAGGTGGCTCCACTTTAAAGCCCTTTAGCCAAACGCTAAGGGGCTTTTTTGTGCCTAATTTTTTTAATAGCAACTAACCCTACGGGTTAAAAAACATTAAGGGGTCGGGCGATTTGACAGGCGCTAAGCGAGACACAAGTGGGTACAAACGCGAGTTTAGCGTGCGCACGCTGAAGTTACACCTCCATGATTAGCCTAGCACATCTGTTTGCTGTTCGCTGTTCGCTGCGCGAAGGAGGTAACCACTTGAGACAGGTTTCACAAAGCGAGCTTTACACGTGAATAGTTTTGAGCTAATTTATCCTTAAATACTACTTACCTCAAAACCTAAACTACAAATGCCCCGACACAAAGTTTCTCATTTCATAGTCTTCATTACTTGCTTCTTGCTGTGGACTAGCTCAGTTGCAGGTCTTGGAAAGCCAAACATTGTTGTCATTCTTGCCGATGACTTTGGTCTTGGAGATGTAGGACGACACCACTTAGAACGGACAGGAAACGCACCCCTTGCTCCGACACCTGCAATTGATGCGCTTTGGAACGAAGGGATTTGGTTTACTGACGCGCACTCACCCGCTGCGCTCTGTGCGCCGAGTCGTTATTCTGTAATGACAGGCAACTATAATTTTCGCTCCTACAAACCTGGAGGGGTTTGGGGCACTTTTGATCTCAATGCGATTTCAGAGACGGATACGACTTTGGGCACGATAGCGCAAGCAGGTGGATATACTACTGGATTTGTTGGTAAATGGCATCTGGGTGGTGATTTCTATAAAACAGGGACCACTACTATTCAACGAGCAGTCGATGACGGATCCACGCCTGCAACTACAGATATGACGACATGGATTGGTCGAGGACCGCAAAACTTGGGTTTTGATTATGATTTCACTGCTGCTTGCGGAGTGCAGGGACCGACCTATGTCATTCATGAAAACGGGAATTGGTACCAATGGGATACAGACTCGCAACTGATCTATTACGACAATGAAGCGTTCACAGCAAGCAAAGGACCTGGCATCGGTGACTCGAACTGGGATTCAACTGATTTAAATATGCTCCTTGCCGATAAAGCGGCTACATTCATTGCAAACAATGCAAATGCTGAGGCACCATTTTTCTTATATTACTGCAGCCCGGCAGTACACAAACCGCATACGCCTCCAGCTACAATCGACGGCATTCCGATCGCGAATTCGACCCCTTCGAGTCATTTGGATATGAATCGCGTGTTGGATCTAGAAGTAACACGGATGGTGGATGCTTTAAAAGCGGCTGGAATTTACGATAACACGCTTATTATTTTTACCTCTGATAACGGCGGACTTTACGATTCAGTCGCAGAGGCTCAAGGCCACCGCTCGAATGGTGGTTTCCGTGGCAATAAAAACAGCCCTTACGAGGGCGGTCAACGCGTTCCGTTTATTGCAACTTGGCCTTCAGTTATCCCAGCAAATACTTCGGTCGATGCAATGATCAATGGAAGTGATATCTTAGCGACGCTTGCGGAAGTAGTGGGAGCAAGCTTTACGAGCGACCAAGCCAAGGATTCGCACAGCCTCTTTCCTATCTTCCTTGGAGACACCCAACACGAACCACGGACAGAGATGGTACAACAAGAAGGTTCAAACAGTAAATTGATGTTCCGCGAGGGCCCTTGGAAATTAATTATTCAATCCAGCGTAATTCACAACAATTTGGTACAAGCAGACACCTCGGCGATCGCCCTATTTAACCTCGATGATAATCCGCAAGAGGTTGAATCGTCTAATCTAATTAACGACGCCACCTATGCAAGCCGAGTGACCTCCATGTACAACCGCTATTGGGAAATTCGCAACTCGAGTGCTCGCAGCGCACCACTGTACGGAGTCTCTCCAGGCAGCACAGCGACCACTATGCTTTTAGACGAAGACTTCACAAATATTGCGAACGGTGATTTCACGAACACAAACCAACAAATCAATGACGGAAATTATAATACCAAGCTCCGTGTAAGTAATGATGCAGTTGCTGAGATCACTACGAATAATGCATTTGGAAACGGGAACGTTTTACAACTTCGTACGGGTACAGGCGCTCTTGGTTTTGGGGCTCTTTCCGCTCTTAATAACCCCTTCCCCGTGAGCTTGAATGTAGGCGATCAAATAAATCTTTCATTTGATATGCTTGTACAGGCAGTGCCTGCCACTACAAATAGTGTAAATATTCAACTGCGGATGACAGGTGCTAATAACATTTCCCGTACTTTCACAGAATTTACCAATGCATCGGTTGGCGATACCGTTTCCGTCTCTTGGACTACCGAGGTCGATGCAGCAATCGCCTCCGCTAGCGATCTCTTTATGTGGATTCCGATTGAAGGGATTGCTAATAATTTCACAACGGGAGGTCCCAATGGCGATGGAACCACCCTCGATGTGATGCAAATCGATAATGTTAAACTCGCTATCACAAGTCCAAGCGCAGGTGGTTTCGAAGAATTTGTTGAAGAATACTCACTCAGCGGCGGACTGAGTGGCGATGATGACAATGACCGACTTCCAAATGGTCTTGAATATGCCCTTGGGTCTGATCCCTCTGATGGAAATTCTGCAAATAACCTTGCGGCTCAAATTGTTCAAAATAACGGCAACCAATATATGGAAGTGCGCTACAGTCGGCGTAAAAGTGCTAACCCTTATACCGCACTCCGAGTCTGGCGCGCGACTGATTTAAACAATCCTAACTGGGAACTCGGCGCCACCGAGACTATTTCAATTTCCGATGATGGAAGCTTAACTGACATTGAAAACGTAGTTGAGCGTTCCCTACTTCCAATGAGCTCTAGCGACAAAGAATTCTTTCTCTTAGACCTAATTGCCGCTCCTTAAATTTTAAGGATAATACAGTATTTATAGGCAAGCAGGCGCTTATTTTAGCGCCGTTTCAGACTCAACCCTGTGTAATAGCGGAACGCTTCT
>CBFHPQ010000068.1:0-4624 GCA_965657865.1 Coraliomargaritaceae bacterium
AGTAGCTTAAACTTAAAAAACTATGAAAACAGATCCAAGCACATCAGCAAAAAAATCAAGAGATAGCCTAGAAATTGAAACGATTTTCGCAGATCCGAACACACCACCCTTTGAATCATTGGAGTGGGAGTATCGCACGGCAGAAATTAATGATGAATCGGGCAATAGTATCTTTAAGCAAACGCAAATCGAAGTCCCAAAGGCATTTTCAGAACTCGCTACTAAGATTCTCGCTTCAAAATATTTCTACGGTGACTTAGAAAATGGAAACGACCCAAGAAAGGACGGACGTGAGCATTCTTTTAAGCAAGTTGTCGAACGCATCGCAGATACAATAGCGAATTGGGGACTCGAAGATGGCTATTTCAATGCTTCCAATGCAAAGAATTTTAAGAATGAATTGATCTGGTTACTCATACATCAACACGGTGCATTTAACTCACCTGTTTGGTTTAACTTAGGGCTTTATCAAGCCTACGGAGTGGGAAAAAATTCGTGCAAAGGAAATTACTACTGGGATAAAGAGCATGAAGTCGTGATGCGTGCGAATAGTCAGTACGAATACCCTCAATGCTCGGCTTGTTTTATTCAACATGTTGAAGATAACATGGAATCAATCATGGATCTTGCTCGTTCGGAGGCGATGCTCTTCAAATTTGGCAGCGGAAGCGGCACTGATCTTTCCACTATTCGCTCTTCCCGCGAAAAGCTGAGTGGTGGTGGCAGGCCGAGTGGTCCCCTGAGTTTTTTATCGGTCTATGATTCAGTTGCAGGAGTCGTGAAAAGCGGTGGCAAAACAAGACGAGCTGCCAAAATGAATACCCTTCGTGACCATCACCCAGATATCGAAGAATTTATTCATGCCAAACAGCTCGAAGAAAAGAAGGCTTGGGCGCTCATTGAGGAAGGTTACGATCCCTCGTTTAATGGGGAAGCATATGCCTCAATCAAATATCAGAATGAAAACCTCTCAGTTCGAACGAGCGACGCCTTTATGGAGGCAGCAATTAACCAAACTAAATTTTGGACGCGACGGGTGATCGACGATAAACCTTGTGAAGAAAAGGATGCGTCTTTCTTGCTCGATAAGATTTCTGAGGGCACACACATTTGCGGTGACCCAGGTATGCAGTTTGATGACACCATTAATAAATGGCACACCTGCAAGGGTTCTGGGCGGCAAAATTGTACAAATCCTTGTAGCGAGTATCTGTTTTTAGATAACTCTGCATGCAATCTAGCTTCTTTGAATTTGATGCAATTCCGCACTAAGGATGGAATTGATGTCAAACGTTTTGCCGCCGCCGCCCGTATCTTTATCATCGCTCAAGATATTATTGTAGATCGTTCTTCTTACCCTACTGAAGGAATCACTTACAATTCGCATTGGTTTAGAACACTCGGTCTTGGCTATGCAAATTTAGGTGCACTTCTCATGTCACACGGACACGCATATGCTTCAGACAGCGGTCTAGGCTTGGCAAAGGCCATAACTGCTGCGCTTACAGGTGTTGCATATTTAACCTCAACTGAAATCGCTTCTAAGATCGGACCTTTTTCGGGTTATAAAGATGCACGGCATCATGGGGTTGAAAATCCTCCTGCCGAAGACAACGTCGAATCAATGCAGGCAGTCATACAATTACATAATGACGCGGTGCAAAAATTAGACAGTACTGCACCAGCATCTTTAGTAAAGTATGCTCAGAAGACTTGGTCAAAAGTTATTGATGCAGGAAAGGAGCATGGTTTTCGGAATGCTCAAGTGACGGTACTCGCCCCTACTGGAACGATTGGGTTTTTGATGGATTGTGATACCACAGGCGTTGAGCCTGCTATTGGTCTTGTTGCCTATAAAACGCTCGCAGGTGGAGGGACAATGACTCTTCCAATTAAAACGATCCCGTTAGCTCTAAAAACTTTAGGTTATAAAGACGATGCGATCGAAGCGATCTGTGGACATATTCAAGAATATGGAACGGTTGAGACGGTTACTGTCGGCAACGAACGTGTCGAAAGCGGTCTCAATGAATCACATCTACCTGTATTTGATTCCGCATTTCGCTCAGGCCTCGGTGAACGTTGTTTGCCCTATACAGGTCATTTAAAAATGATGGCAGCAGTTCAACCCTTTCTCTCGGGAGCAATTTCGAAAACGGTTAACATGCCTAAAGAAGTCAGTGTTTCGGATATTCGAAATACCTATATCGAGGCGTGGCAAATGGGGCTCAAGGGGATTGCAATTTATCGAGATGGTTCGAAACGCTCTGCTCCGATTCGTACTCAAAAAGAAAAGGAAGCTAAAAAGAGAAAACCTGAGGTTCAAGTGGTGACCGAGCCGTACCGTCGAAAATTGCCAGACACCCGATCTTCAATTACCCATAAATTTTCTATTGGTGGTACAAAAGGCTATCTAACGGTTGGTAAATTTGAAGACGGAAAACCGGGCGAAGTCTTTATTCAGATGTCCAAAGCAGGTTCCACTATTAATGGGTTGATGGACTGTGTTGGCACGCTTGTCTCGCTTTGTTTACAATACGGCGTTCCGCTCGACACCTTAGTGAAAAAATTCTCTCACGTTCGATTTGAGCCTGAAGGATTGACTAAAAATCCTCACATCCCCTTTGCCAAGAGCGTCATTGATTACGTAGCTCGCCACTTAGGAATGGAATTTATAACTGGCTATAAAGAAAAGATGTCACCCCTTGCGCAAGATGATGATGCTTTTGAGGATCAAAATCCTGGAAGTTCCTCAATCACTGCGCAAGAAGATCCAAAAATTGATGCTGCCCAGATTGAATTTTTAACACAAAGTGAAGGCAATTTGACCTGCCCCGAATGTGGTAGCGGAAAAGTGAAAGTTACTGGAACCTGTGCATGTTGTATGAACTGCGGCACGAGTCTTGGATGCAGTTAAAGCTAAGACTTTCGCTCAGTCTCAATCGCTTGGTACTTAGCACGTTCTTTGTCAAATTTCTCACGCTTGCAGTTACAATGTAAGCACAACGGAGAATTATAAACCAAGACTGCGCGTTCATGGAGCTTGAGCGGTCGTTCCTGACCGAGTTCAACGAGTCGCAATGCATCTTCGCAATTTGGAATGACAGCGCCTAAGACCGAATAGATGCGATCAGTAGCAGAGGATTTTGGATTTGGGTTGTCCACAAGAGTATAGGTAAACGAAACGTTAAATTTTTCCAATCAAAGTATGAGTATTATTTATCCATCCAATTCAGATTAATTCGAGTCCCTTTTTGCTTCTTACTAGATTTTGGCAATTTATTTTCAATCCAGTTCAAGATCTCGGTGCGCCCTTTGCCTGACTTTGAGGAACATTTTAAGAGCGCGTTTGGAATAAGTTCCCATTCTTTTATTTTGGACTCAAACTTACCTGCATGATTTTTGACTAGATTTACAGAACTTCGGTCGGTCTTTGTTAGGATAATCGAATACGGCACTGAACAATTTTGCAACCATGCTGCAAATTCTAAATCACCCTCTTGAGGTTCCAGTTGTGAATCCACCAAAAGAAAAACCTGCTTCAACTGAGAACGCTCAGTCAAATAAGCGCTGACGTAACGGTTGAAATCTATCTGTTTACTCTTAGAGAGTTTCGCATACCCATAACCTGGCAAATCCACTAAATGCCACTTTTTGTTGATACTGAAATAGTTGATACACTGGGTCTTACCGGGCTTCCTAGAAGTGTGTGCCAATTCCTTTCGTCCCGTGAGCATATTAATGAGTGAGGATTTACCTACATTCGAACGACCCACGAACGCAAACTCAGGCAAATTTGAGGCAGGACACTCCTCTAATTCGAGACAACTTGCGATAAAGTCGGCGCTAATAATTTTCATTTTTCTGAGGTTTGACTGAGTTGGCTCGCTCTCGAGATACTAGTAATGCGGTGGTTTTTCATCTGCAGGTGGGCTGAATCCATCACTGTCCGAAAGAGATTTAATTTTTTCCGCTTGTTGAGACACGATCAATGAAAGTTTTTCAATTTTCTGATTCAATTTAAAGCACTCAGCATCTTGCGCCTCTACATGGCGCTCAAGCTGAGTCAGTTGAGTTTGCAATGTAATGATGTCGGGATCTGCGCTCATACTCATCCGTTTAATAAATAGTCAGGGTTTAATTTTTTTAAATCGTCAGGAACGAAGAGACCCTCTTTGCGAATCAATTCGCCATCAAATCGAATCTCTCCTCCGCCGTATTCAGGACGTTGAATCTGCACCATGTCCCAATGTACTTGCGAGCGATTTCCATTGTCAGCGTCTTCATATGCTTGACCTGGGGTGAAATGAAACGAACCCGCAATCTTTTCATCAAAAAGAATATCACGCATGGGTTCTAAGATGTGTGGATTGAACGCAATCGCGAATTCCCCAATATATCGAGCACCTACATCGGAATCTAAAATCGCATTCAGGCGCTCGGTATTGTTACCCGTTGCATTCACTATTTTACCATGCTCAAATTCCAAGTGAATGGAATCAAAGGATACGCCTTGATATACTGTGGGTGCATTAAATGTAATCGAACCTTCTACTGAATCGCGAATTGGGCACGAAAAGACCTCACCGTCGGGTATATTATGACGTCCTCCGCAGGCAACTGC
>CBFHPQ010000069.1:0-4400 GCA_965657865.1 Coraliomargaritaceae bacterium
AATTAATTGGATTTTTTCTAGCTTATTTCTACACGGATGTGTTTGGGATTTCTCCTGCACACGTTGCAGGTTTATTTCTAGTCGCTCGTATATGGGATGCGGTGAATGACCCAGTCATGGGATATATTGCCGACCACACGCGCTCTCGATGGGGTCGTTTCCGCCCTTATGTTTTCTTTGGTGCGATTCCTTTAAATTTAGTCTTACTAGCGTGTTTCTATGTGCCGGATATTTCGCCCTCAATGAAGGTAGTCTACGCCTATGTCACTTACATATTGCACGGAATGGTATTTACTGCGGTTGGGTTACCGTATTCTTCAATCTCGGCGGTAATGACGCAGGATCAGCAGGAGCGTGCAATTATTTCTACCCAAAGAATGTTTTTCGCAGTTATCATTGCGATGAGTTGCGTGAGTATTGGAACGCGACCTTTTGTAAAGCAGTTTGAATCGGAAGCCGATGGGTTCTTCGCGCTCGCGGTTGTGTATGCGATTGCTTCTAGTTTGATCCTTATCTTTGCGGGATTAAAATCAAAAGAACGCATTGAAATTACCCAGGAGAAATATCACTTAAAAGATATCATACCCATTATTTTCAAAAATGATGTGCTCTTGATCCTATCCATAGCGATGTTCTTGAACACTTGTATTTGGGTCATTGCGAATGCGGTGAGTTTGTACTACTTTAAATATGTGTTAGGTAATTCGGATTTGCAGTCGATTTTCTTTCAATGGATGCTGCCTGCCAATATTCTGGGGGTCGTGCTTACGCCGTTTCTCACTCAAAAATTCGGTAAACGAAATATCTTCATGGTCGGAAGCGCGATTGTTGTTGTTGCCAATTTAACGCGTCATTTTATTGCCGACGATTCATTTGTTTTCTTTACCGCCATTTCAATGGTCGCTTCGAGTGCAATGATGTTTTGTTCGGTCTGTCAGTGGGGAATGGTGCCAGACACAGTTGAATACGGAGAATGGAAAAATGGGATTCGTTCAGAGGGAATTCCCTTTGCCTTCTTCTCGTTTACTTTCAAGGCTGGCATGGCCTTAGGAGGCAGTTTTGCGGCGATTGTTTTGTCGATGACTGGTTACGTCGCAAATACTGAACTCAATGAGGCATCACGCACCGCAATTATCTGGCTCTTCAACTTAGTACCAGCTGGCTTTTCCTTGGGCTGCTTGGTCGCACTTATGTTCTATAAGTTAGACGGTGAACGCTTTAATCAAATCCTTGTAGAACTAGAGACGCGTAAGGCAGCATCCCGATCGTAATTCTAATTTACTGCCAGTCTGCAATTTAAGAATGCTGGGATTGTTTTAATTTTCGAAACTTTCCTGGGGTAGTTTTATAGTTACTCCGAAAGCTATTGATTAAAGAGTTTACTGAATAGTAGCCGCAGTTTTTTGCGATTTCTTCGAGTTTTGCATTGGTTGTGCTCAACAAATGGGCAACCGCTTGCACGCGTTGATGTCGTATTTCTTGACCGGGGGAGCGAGTGTACGAGCTTGCGAAGGCTTTTTGTAATCCTTGCTGAGTGACTCCCATTGCATCGGCTACATCAGTAGCTTGGATGCCTTTATAATAATTTTTCTGTATCCAATGTAATGCGTTCGCAACCAAAGGATTTCTTACGGCATAGCAATCGGTGCTTCTTCGAGCGACAACTCCTTTGGGAGCATGGCGGTAAATTTTCTTTGAAGAGGATTTACTTGGATCTTCTAAAATTTCTTGAAGGAGCAGGGCAGCTGCCGAACCCAGTCCTTCTTGATCGCTATCAACGCTGCTCATCCCCATTGATAGGCCGCTATTAATTAAATCGTCGTTATCCACTCCAAGAACAGCCACGTTTTCTGGAACTCGTAGCTCATGACGCAGGCATAGAGAAATCATTTCTGAAGCCATGGTGTCTTGATAGGCAAAAAATCCGATCGACATTTCATGCAGTTCATGGCCGCGATCCTTTGCAATTTGCATTAATTCATCAATTAGCTCGTGCTGAATATTAGTGGAGCTTTTCAGGGTGGTTACGGTACCACCTTCTTGTTCAATATTTTTGGTTAATCCATCTAGACGTTCTCGATACATCGCGTTCCCTCCATGATCGACTACAAAGATTTCTCGGTATCCAAAATCTCTGAAGTGTTCAGCTGCGAGTCTTCCGATTTCATGATTATCGGTAATGATTCGGGGAATCTTCAACAAATGATTCCTGAGCCCTAAATCAATGAGAGAAATGTTGAGATTTCTAAAATGCTCGAGGGTTGTATCATTTTCAAGGAGGGCAATACAACCATCACCTTTCCAATTTTTAAGAATTCCGTCATCAGCTGCTAAGTTTTTAGGGCAATTTAATTGCCACCCACATTGGCGTGCTATTTTTGCGACTCCTCGATGGATTCGGTAGTCGTACCACTCAAGAAGAAGCATGATGTGTTTTCTTTTATGCATTATTTGTTAAAATATCCAAGATAACGAAACAGATATGCTGAGTATGGAAATATTTCAATTTAATAATTTCATTTTTTTTAATTTTTAAGTCAAAATAATTAATACAACTATTATCAAACTATGGTAACATATTATTACCTTATTTCCCCAAATTTTACTATCTGTTATGAAAAAAGTATCCCTTATTCTATTTTCACTGGTTCTTAGCATTTCTTTCACTGCTGGCACCACAATAATGAATTATGATTTTGATAATGACAACAATGGTCTTTATCTCAGTCATCCAACTCAAACCACTTTCGCAGCTGACTCTGGTAGCATAGGCGGTACT
The DNA here is from genome assembly GCA_965657865.1 of Coraliomargaritaceae bacterium. GTDB lineage: Bacteria > Verrucomicrobiota > Verrucomicrobiia > Opitutales > Coraliomargaritaceae > UBA7445. The sequence continues at coordinate 2,780 of CBFHPQ010000069.1, forward strand.
TGGTCTACGAATTATGGTCCAAGAGTCCAAAATGGTAACTTGAACGTTGGCTACACCTCAGCCTTTAAATGGACAGGCGTTGATGCTGCAAATGCAGTTCCAACTTCTCATAGAGCGTATGATTTTACCAACGCGATAACTTCTGACGACTATACTTCTTTCACAATGGAGGTTAAAATTGCATCGTACGATTTTCTTCGCACTTGGGATACCAATTCTGGTTCTGCACAAGGTAAAGGAGTTCAATTTTCTTTAATTGAGGATGGTGGCAATGATACGGCATCGATTTATCTCGAGACTCAAGGCACTGGGGATAACATTAGAGTAGTATCTAGCAGTTCTGGTAGTGGTAATATAACTGGTGCTTTTACGCAAAAATACGGAGGTGCTTTTGCAACTCAACTTGAACGCTCATCGACAACTGGAGTTACGCTTCAAATAAACGGTGACCTTTCTACTGGCCTTTGGAGTTCGCGCGCGAAAAGCAATGGTGTTGGGGATGCTTGGGTTGATGTAATTACCGACGGTACAGGACTAACCTCAATCGATAAATTTAGACTGACTTCCCGATCACCCAGTACGGGTTCATGGGGTGGCGCTGCGGATCCAGCTGTCTCTCAAGGCGACTTTGCATTAATAGACTACATGACAATTACGGCAACAGCTGTTCCAGAAGCTAGCACCTATGCTTTAATTCTAGCTACTACAGCATTTGGATTTGTTGCATTTCGTCGCCGTAAAAGCTAAAATATTAAAAAACATTTTTAAACTACGCGACTTAGGTCGCGTTTTTTGTATTCAAATCTCAGCAAATGCTGCTATATTTAAAACCATGAAATTTCAATATTCTCTATTAAGTCTTTTATTCTCGATATCTTTTCTCAGCGCGCAAACTCAGTTAAGTTATTGGACTTTTGATGCCGACACTGCAGGTGCTTCCTTTGATAACGGAACAGGGGGAATTCAAAATAGTGGAATGGTAACTGGTATTTGGAATCATGGTAAGTCGGCAGGTTTTTCGGCAAACGGTGCGGGGCAATTTATAGTAGCAAATGCGGAGAGTGGAAAATATAGAAAATTTCCTGCAAATGGTTTTCCAATGGGTGCGTATACTACGGGCAAATATCGTCTCGAAATGAAGTTTGCTTCTTGGAAATTAGATCCTTCAAATTTAGGTTCGCTAGCGTTTGAAGTCACGGACTCTGGCGGTAAACGTATCGTTGGATGGAATCTCTTCACCGAAAAAGGTACAGAATCTAAAATTCGTTTTTCAGCAGTGTGCGCGAGCGGATGGCAGGACAAGGGAGTGGATTATGCCTCTCATATGGGCAGTTTGAATACTTCGATAGGATTGAACGTGGCAATTGAGTTTGATTTGGATGTCAAAACAGTGACTTACTTTGTGGATGGAGCTGCGCTCAAAACAATCACGGATTTTACGGGTACAAATATTGGTCAGTTGAAATTTTTCACTGACGGTAAATGGACGAAGTCGGGTCAAGTCGTGATCGATCAAATGGGCTTGGTGAAACTCAGATAGTCTTTTGGGTTTAGCTAGGTTTTTTATTATTACACTATTTTTTACAATTACGTAATAAAACATTATAAATGGGCTAAGTTT
>CBFHPQ010000070.1:0-4145 GCA_965657865.1 Coraliomargaritaceae bacterium
GCGCAGCTTGTTTTTAGTGTAGAAGGCTTCGATACGTTCGGGGCTGATTTCGGATTCAGCAGCGCGGTTTTGTTGGCGCATGACGTTGACGGCTACGCGTTGATAGATGTCTCTGCGGTAGTCGCGCGGGGTCTCGCCTTGCGATTTCAAATAGTTAAGAAATTTGCCTCGATTGCCTCCGAAGTCGCGGGCGATGACGTCGTCATATTCTTGATCGAGGTAGGACTGGGGAATCATGAGCCCTTTTTCTTTGGCGGCTCCAACGATGAGAATGCGGTCGATGAGGTTTTGGAGGATTTGTCGACTGGTGGTCTCGATATTTTTATTAAATTCTTCGTTGGTTTTGGACTCGAGGCGGATGCGTGGGATAGCGGGCTCGAGTTCTTTGCGGAGTTCTTCGGTGGTGATGATTTGTCCTTCCGCGATGGCGACGATGCCGTTGCCGAGGCGGTTAATGGTGCGGTCGGATTCTTGCGCCTGTGTTTGGAAAGCGCCGATTAAAAGGGCGAAAAGACTGAGGCTTGTTTTGAAGAATTTGTTTAACGGAATTCGCATGGTCATGAAGAACGCGCGTGGCGTTTTAAGAAGTTTTGAATTTCTTTCATTCTTGGCAGAGGATTTCGAGCGGTCAAGCGGGGAAAACGGCTTCCGATTTTTAAAAATGGATTGGCTCCGCCTTGAGCACGTTCGCAAATGAGGCGGTCGCCTTCAGTGGCCACGCGGCGAAGATTGGCTTTTTCAGCGAGGACGCGAATCTCGGTAGCGTGCAGGAGCATCTGGGCGGGGGGAGGAATTTTTCCAAAACGGTCGCGAATTTCTTCGCGGAGTTCTTGGACTTGCTCGAGTTCGCTCGCTTGAGCAAGGCGTCGATAGAGATCGATGCGGAGTCGAGGTTCGGCAATATATTCGGGGGCGAGTTCAGCTTTGTTCTGAATGCCTTCGAGTTGAACTTCGGCACGGATGCGATCGGCGCCGGGTTCGCCTTTGAGTCGTGACACGCTTTGTTTGAGGAGTTGGCAATAGAGTTCGAATCCGATGCCTGCGATGTGTCCGCTTTGTTGAGCGCCGAGGAGGTTGCCTGCGCCCCGAAGTTCGAGGTCGCGCATGGCAATGCGGAATCCAGCGCCGAGTTGGTTGTGTTGTTTGAGGGCGTTGAGGCGTTTGTGGGCTTGGTCGACGAGGGCGGCGTGGCGGTGTAAAAGGAGGTAGGCGTAGGCTTGGCGCTTGAAGCGTCCCACGCGTCCGCGGATTTGGTAGAGTTGAGAGAGCCCGAAGCGGTCGGCGCCTTCAATGATGAGGGTATTGCAATTGGGAATATCGATGCCGGATTCGATAATTGTGGTACAAACAAGGACATCGAATTCGCCCGCTACAAATCGGGTCATGATCTTTTCGAGGGTGAGGGGATCCATTTTTCCGTGTCCAACCGCGACTTTCAGCGAGGGGTGCATTTCGCGGATGGTATCGGCAACTGCTTCGATGGTGGTGACGCGATTATGGAGGTAGAAAACTTGTCCACCGCGCTCGATTTCGGATTGGATCGCGCTTTTAACGAGGGTGGGATCATAGCTTCGGACAACGGTTTCGATGGGGCGTCTTTGGGCGGGCGGGGTTTCGATGACGCTCATGGAGCGCGCGCCTGCGAGAGCCATGTAGAGGGTACGGGGAATGGGGGTTGCAGAGAGAGTGAGAATATCGACGTCGGTGCGGAGTTCTTTGATGCGTTCTTTTTGACGGACTCCGAAGCGTTGTTCTTCGTCGACGACGAGGAGCCCTAGATCTTTAAAATGAACGTCTTTGCTGAGGAGGCGGTGGGTGCCGATGATGAGGTCGATGCGCCCGGCGGCGAGTTCGGAGAGGGTGTGTTTGATTTCTTTAGTGCTCCGAAAGCGACTGATTTGCTCAACGACAATGGGATAGGGAGCGAAGCGTTCTTTGAAGGTGTTGAGGTGTTGCTGGCAAAGGACGGTGGTTGGGACAAGGACGGCGGCTTGTTTGCCGGCGAGGACAGCTTTAAGAACAGCGCGGAGAGCGACTTCAGTTTTTCCGAATCCGACGTCACCGCAGATCAAGCGATCCATCGGTCGTTTTTGTTCCATCTCGTCTTTAGTGGCTTGGATGGCGCTGAGTTGGTCGGGGGTTTCGGTAAAGGGGAAGGCGTTTTCGAATTCAGTTTGCCAGAGGTGGTCGGAGGGAAAGGCGTAGCCGTCGCTTTCTTTGCGCTCGGCGTGGAGCTTGAGGAGTTGGGATGCGTAATCGAGGGTGGCAACTTCGGCATTGCGGCGAGTTTTCTCCCATGATTTGCCGCCGATTTTACTCAGCTTGGGCGCGGATTTGGTGAGCCCCACGTAACGGGTGAGGAGGTGGGATTCCGCGAGGGTGACGTGGAGGGTCATGGAGTTCGCAAACTCGACGGAAAGAACTTCGCGCGTACCGTTGGCGGTTTCGATCGTGACGTGTCCGCGAAAGAGGCAGATGCCGTGTTGGAGGTGAACGAGGGGGTCACCGTCGGCGAGTTCGGTAAAGTCGAGCATTTGATCGACTTGGGAAATGGACGGGCGGGCGCGTTCAGGGCGGCTCGGTTTTTTAACGTTTTGTTGTCCGCTGAGGGCGGTTTCTCCAAAAAAAATGAAACCGTTAGTTTGGGTTGATTTGGTTGGGCGTTTTAAGGGGAGCCAAGTTTTGCCGTTATCGCGGATGATAAATCCTTCTGGAAGGGTGCCTTGGAGCGGAAGGATTTGAATGGCGTCGGTTTCGGGATCTTCAGCGAGGCGTTCTTGAAGACGTTGCGCGTTTTCTGGATTACTGGTTACCGCGACGGGGGTGAGTTTTTCTGCTTCGACCCATTGTTGGAGTTGTTCTTCGAATGAGAGTTTATTTTCGAGGGCGGGGTTGTGTTGGCTCGCTTGATTGATTGCTTCACTGAGCGAGGGGCTTTGAAACCCATAGGGTGCGGTGGCTTCGATAGCGATTTCGGAGCGGGTGGCGTCTTCGAAGAGAGCGGGATTGCTGTCGATTTCGCAAACCGCGATGCGTTTGTCCTTGGTTTTTTGTTGGGCGCGATGGATGAGGGCTTGTGGGAAGGAACGGATTGCACCTGAAGGTGCGGGCGCGGGATCAAAACGAAAGGCGTGTTCGCGATTGAGGAGGGCGGGTTCTTCAAGAATCCAAGTTAAGTTTTTAGGGGGGAGGTAATCGAGTAGGGCTCCGTCTTGAGCGGTATCGACCGCTTGAGTGCCTGTGCCTGAAGGAACGGTAATGGCGGAAGTGGACTCTGCGGTTCGTTGGGAGGTGGGGTCATAACCGCGAATGCTCTCGAGTTCATCGCCAAAGAAATCGAGGCGGTATGGATGCATGGCGTCAAGGGGGTAGATGTCGAGGAGTCCTCCGCGAATTGAAAATTGGCCGGGGTGCTCGCAGAGGGCTTCGGAATCGTAATTGAGATCTTGAGCGAGGGTATTGACGAGGGCGGTGAATTCGTAGCGATCGCCGGTGCGCAATTGAAGGCGTGATTTATCGAAGTCTGCTTTTGGGGGACAGGGCCCGAGGAGTGCTTCGGGTGTTGTTATCAGGAGGCGGCTGTTTTTTGAGTTAGAATTACGAAGGAGGGAGGCGAGGACTTGAAGGCGGTCACCGATACGGTCAGTACGTCGCGCGTTGTCGATGTTGGGCGGGGGTGCTTCGGGGAAGTATTGAATTTCGAGGGGTTGTTTGGGATCTGCCCACTCGAAGAATTGAGCGCACTCAGCGGTGAGGGCTTCGGCGCGTTTTGGATGGGCGACGAGCAAGATGTAGAGCCCAGGTTTATGATTAATGAGGGCAGTATAGAGGGCAGGGCGCCCGAGTTCGGTCGCTCCGTGAATGAGAGTGGATTCGGCCTTAGCCTTTGTTAGAGAAACGAGCGCCATTGAATGTAGCTTTAGAGCTGTAGGGTATGGAGAGCCGCTTGGGCGGCGGCAGTTTCAGCAGATTTTTTGGAACTGCCGGTGCCACGACCTAATTCCTTTTGATCGATTGTAACGATGCAGGCGTACTGTCGGGCGTGGTCGGGTCCTTCGCTGGCTTGCTCAAGGTAGATGGGAGTTTGTCCGTTATATTTTTTTTGAGTCCATTCTTGAAGACGGCTTTTGGCGTTGCCGTGACGG
>CBFHPQ010000071.1:0-3626 GCA_965657865.1 Coraliomargaritaceae bacterium
GCCGTTGTTGCACAGCGTGACGCGCGCCCTACTCAGACAGAATACCAAAAGGTATGCATTGAACGAGATGCAAAACTCACTATCGATGAAGTGAGGGATCTCAGAGCAGGGTCAAAAATGTTTGAAGTCACAAACGGAAAAGCGAATATCACACTTAACATTGAGGAAACCAACGATCTTGCGGACTGGTCTGGTGCCTCTACCTCCGAATCGGTTCTTCAAGTCGACATCCCTGAAGGTCAAGCCGCACGCTTTTACCGCGTCAAAATAAAGGAGTAGACCAATTGGAGATTGGGAAGTAAATCCCACTCCATATGGGTCCTATTCAGCCTAGAGACGACTCCCCTTTGGCAGGCGCTCATGCAGGTTGTAGATGTATAGTATTCCGACTCCGAAGAGTACCGCACCGATGACGAGTGCGATGTTAACCAGTCCAGTAGCGCTGAAGGAAAGCTTCAACATAACGGTGGAAATGATGAACCCAGAGTTTCGGATTACCTTTGCAAAGTCTTGGGTATGGATGAAGGAAACAATGAGCAGCATAACATCCGTGAGGATGAGAACCGTAAAGAAGTCATCGAAGAAAATACTGTTCAGATTTTGGTTACTACTTTCTAAACCGGGCGCAAAGAAGAACACATCCGCTATCCAAGTGCCAAAACTAAATAAGGCCAGAATTAGAAATACTGGGACTAAAATTGCGCTGAGGTATTCCTTGATACGAATAAAACGCTGCAAGGGTTGACCTTCCTCGATCATTCCCAACGATTTTCTTCCCGAAATAAGTGAATAAAAAAGATACAACAGGGCGAACAGGATCAGGGTAGTGATAATGTCGTAGGTGAACTGCAGATCCGCCTTATTTTGAAACCAATTTGCAGTTAACTCGAGGTCGGCGATGTCTTTGAATAATCGCCGTATGACAATCAGAGTGATGATTTCATATTGCTTGGCGATGTACTGCGTTATCGAAGCCGGCAGGAAGAAAATCAGAAGATACACTTCGTAGATCAGAATAAAGGAAAAGGGCGTGTAAATCGCCGCAATTGGATCGGCTAACAACTCGGGCGGATTTTCTCCAAATATACCAAGGTGCGCTAAGCAGATCAGGAACAAATGTGCGAAAAAACTCAGTAGCGCTACTGATACGATCCATTTTTCTGTCTGCGCTCGCGATGCATCCGAAAGCGTCTTTCTATGAATCCAGCCTGTGATCCTGCCTAGAAACTGTAATTTAGTAAACATACTGTAATTTAGCGTATATTTTCCAGTATGCAAGTAAGCATACGTCCGTCTTCGTAAGTAGTAAAACGCTGCAATTCAGCAAGATGTAGCGATATCTATTCGAGTTGAATGCGAATACCTGACACAAAATCCTTTCCGTAACGGGCGTGCTTGTTAGAGTTGGAAAATGGATTTAGTCGCGCACACGCAGTTGTTATTGGATAATTACCGTCGATGTTTTGCGGTGGATTTGGTCGCGCGGGGTTTGGGTGAAGCAGACGCCTTGATGTCGGCTGCATTTGTGGTGGTCTCGCATGGGACAGAGCCGGATCCAGTTTTTAATTACGGGAACGAACGAGCGCAGGCTTTGTTTGAAATGGATTGGGATGCCTTAACCGCTTTGCCGTCGCGGTGTTCGGCGGAGCCTTTGCATCGCGAAGAACGGGCTGCGCTTTTGAAGGCGGTTGCGGAACAAGGTTACACCGATGCGTATGGCGGTGTTCGGATCAGTGCTTCGGGGCGACGGTTTCGGATTACGGGGGCAAAGATTTGGATGTTACTAGACGCGGCGGGAGCGACAGTGGGACAGGCGGCGACTTTTTCGGAATGGGTTCGTATGGACTGAGATTTAAGTTTTTTATTGCTGTGATGGGGGCTCTGTAACAATTCTTCCCTGTGGGCGAGTTCTTTAATAACCGTATCTTTTATTTTTAATAAGTCCCAATGAAACCATTTCGCTCCTCTCTCCTCGTTACTTTGAAGTTGGTTATAAGTGTGCAACTCCTCTTGGCACTGAGTTACTTGGACGCACAGCCACAGGGTCCGCCTTCTAATAATGGCCCGCGCCAGATGCGTTCACACACCGCGACTCAAAGCCATCCGCTGCGCACAGTACCCGCAAGTGAATCCCTCCGCATCGATTCGGAGCATGTTTTTAAGCGTACTGGGGATGCATTAGTGGTTCGGGCGAATGCAATTCCAGAGCATGCAGTGGGACGTTTTCCGAATCGCGGGAATCCCCATTCGATCCAAGCGCAAAATTTATCTTTTGCCCTACCCTTAAATCCCTCTCCTGCGAAGGAGGAGATTTCAATGCGCAATACGAGTGGACGCGGGGCTCCGAATACTCCATTCGGCATCGCGGCGAACGGAGTTTTGTTTGATCCGGGAACGGCGGAATTTTTTCAAGGCGATCGTGAAGCGGATTGGAATTACGAAGCTTTAGGGGGTGCTATTAATTTAGGGTTGGATGGAAACCACGCGCACGTGCAACCAAATGGCTCGTATCATTATCACGGTTTACCTACGGGCTTGCTCAAGGAATTAAAGGTGCAAGCAGGGACGCACTCGCCCTTAGTAGGCTTTGCGATGGATGGGTATCCGATTTATGCCTTGTATGGTTATCGTGATGCCAAAGACCCGAATTCGCCAGTGATTAAATTGCGTAGTAGTTGGCAACTGAAGGACGGCGAGCGCCCTAATTCTAAGAATGAACCCGGCGGGCGTTATGACGGCACCTTTAGTAAGGATTATGAATACATAGCGGGTTCGGGCGATCTGGATGCGTGTAACGGTCGCTTCACAATCACAAAGGATTTTCCACAAGGCACGTACGCATATTTTTTAACAGAGGATTGGCCTGTCATTCCACGCTATTTCAAAGCCAAGCCCTTAAAACTTCGCGGGGAACGGCGTGGTTCGAACCGTCCACCATCGGGTCGTCCTTAGAGTACTGAAAGAAACACCGCTTAAGTCTCAAATGGGCTTATCGGTGCACGCAAAAAAGCCACGAGTCTTAGAAAACTCGTGGCTTGATAAATTACTTGGGTGCTTTTCGCTCCTAGTCAGCCATCTTGAAGCGAAAGAACTTAACGGCTGTATCTGCGTTAATAGTTACAGTTGCGGTACCCGCGTCGCTCCATGACTGTAAACCATCAGAGCTTTGCTCGATCACTAACTCAACCGTCGCAGAACCATTCGCTACTTGGATAGCAGATGAACCTGCACGGAGGTCCATAATCTCCGCTAGTGTGTAGGTAGTGGAATCGGTTCCGCCGCTTCCACCGCCGCTTCCATCGCCGCTGTTATCGGCATATTGCTCAGCAAAACTTACGCCATTAGTACCCGGTAGGGTAGAATTAAGACCGAGCACTGTACCCGTGTTCGTGAGCGTGGAATCTAGGTCTGGACCATCGACGGTGATAAGAATATTATCAAGCTGTTGCTGTCCCAATCCAGTCCCACGAACTCCTGAAGGAGGGTAGACAAACCTTAAAACCATACTACCACCTGCAGGTAAAATAGTTTCTCCGCCTAAGGATCCAAAACCACGCTTCACTTGAACGGTCATGTTTTGACTCCATGTATTAGTGTATAAAACCTTTTCTGGGCCTGCGTACACT
>CBFHPQ010000072.1:0-3620 GCA_965657865.1 Coraliomargaritaceae bacterium
CTTCAACGCTACCTCGAGGGCAACACAAACATCACTGCCGATGAACGCAGCAATCAACTGATTATTGTTACCCATCCTAAGAATTTAGAAACCTTGCTTGAAGTTGTTGAGAGTATCGATGTCGATGCCGCGCCCCTTACCAGTAGCGAAGTGTTCCAGTTGCGTCAGGCAAAAGCGGAAGACGTGGTCTCGATCATTGAAAACATTATCTCGGGTCAAGAAGAAGGACGCGAAGAAGACGCAAAAGTTGCCCGTAAAGACGGTAACTCAGGTGCAGAAGGCGCCAACCCAAATGCTCAAAATCCAGCTCTGCCTAACAACATGCCTGTCCCGAATCCAAATGCGCAGAATAGCGGTACCACTGAAGCCAACAGCGCACTCCAATTTTCAAACTTTGTCGGTCTCTCCGCAGATGATCGCACGAACTCCATCGTGGCGTATGGAACCGCCTCGGACTTGAAGTCCATCGCAGAGTTAATTGATAAAATTGATATCCCCCTTCCCCAAGTTCGTATCGAAGCAATCATCACTGAAGTGTCCCTTGATGAAAATCAAGGCAGTGGACTAGATAGATTTGATTTACAGTACAGCAATGGACTCACGCAGTTAACAGGCAGTCTAGGTAAGATCACAACTGCCAAAACGCTTGGCGATACCAACAACTTTACTACTTGGGGTAATAATAAATTTGCGCTTGATGCCATTCTTGACCTCGCTGAAAGCGACAACAAAATTAAAATCCTCTCAACACCTTCGATTGTAGTCAGCCACAACGAAGAAGGGGTGATCAACGTCAGTCAATCGCGACCCTTCGAGACTGGTTCAACTGCTTATCCGGCAAGTGATGGAAATGGAAACGTACGGACTCAGATTGAATACCGCGACGTGGGCATAAAACTCACCGCGACCCCGCTCATTGGCGCGGATGGTTCGGTGCAACTTCAAATCGAACAGACTATCGATACGGTACAAAGTACCGACAGCGCAACGTCAGGCACCGTTGATAAATCGCCCATCATTGGCAAACGTGAGGCAAACTCAACAATCACGGTGAACGATGGCGACGTCATCATCCTGGGTGGATTGCAGGAAAATAAAAAGGATGTTTCAAATACCTACTTCCCAATTATTGGGCGCTTACCCGTTATTAAACAACTTTTTAGCGGAGAGACCGTTGAATACACCCGAACTGAATTGATTATCTTTATTCGTCCCACTATTTTGAAAACTCCAAGTGAGGCGAATACCATGAGCCAGAAAGCGATTGATAACCTTGAAGAAAGTGAAGCCGTGAAGGACTATATTGAAAGTGGGACGACCGGTGATACTTACATGGACGGCAGTGCGTTTGAAGAAAAAGAACCGCGTCAAAAGAAAAACCCTCTTAACCGCTTCCGTACAAAGTAAATTTAACAAGCATGTTGCACGCATTTTCATTGAGACGACTCAGGCTCTCCTTAAAGCCCCAAGCTTTGAGCTGTGTCGTGGGTGGGTGCTGGTTCGTTACTCTTTGCCTAAATGCCTCAATCGAAACTAAAAATCCATTTCTACCGAAAGGGTACGGGGCAACAGCTCCCAAAGCGATGCCTTCCACACCCATTAAGCACGTAATGCTTGGACGCGAAATTGAGTTTCGTGGAATTGTACAAATTGCAGGCAAATATCGCTTTAGTTTGTTCAATAAAAAAGAAGGTAAAGGCTATTGGATTCAAGAAGATCAGACAAACAACGGAATCTCAGTCAGCCAATTTGATCCTAAGAAATTGACGCTGTCAGTCAGCCGAGGCGGTCATACTGAACAACTCTCGCTCATGAGCTCAAATGACAGCCCCATCCCTGTGAAGTCCAGTGGTCCCGTTATTTCAACAGGTGCATCTAAACCCAACGTTCCGCCCCAAAATACTTCAAACAAGAACCCCACCAGTATTCAAAATCTTCTTAAAAACACGGGGCCTCCAAAGACAACGACTACCAACCGAAACACGACTCGTCGTCGCGTAATCCTTCCAAGGAAATAAACTTATGATTGAGGTCTTGGACTGGGGACGCACCTCCTATGCGAAGGCATTAACGAGGCAAAAAGAATACGTTTCTAAACGCGTTCAATCCGAGGCTGACGATACTTTGATTTTTACCGAGCACGATCCCGTCTATACCGTTGGGTTACGCAAAGGCTCTGAAGCACATCTCCTGTGGGACGATTCGCAATTGAAAGCGCACGGGATTGAATTCCACCAATCAAATCGCGGAGGTGACATCACTTACCACGGGCCGGGTCAAATCGTGGGCTATCCAATCGTCTCACTCCAAAAACGCCGAGATTTGCACGCCTATTTACGAGACCTCGAAACCGTCATCATTGAAACCCTAGCATACTACGGACTCGAAGCTGGGCGACGCGCAGATAAAACTGGTATCTGGATCGAGACGCGGAAAATCTGTGCGATCGGAGTAGCGGTCAAATCTTGGGTCACGTATCATGGATTTGCCCTCAACCTCAATCCAAAGCTCGAGCATTTTTCTGGGATTGTTCCCTGCGGAATTACCGACGGAACGGTTACCTCATTCGCAAAAGAAATAGAGACGCCACCAAGCGCAGAAGAACTAAAAGCACGTTTAGCGATTGAATTTAAAAGAATTTTCGAACACAGTTAACGACAATTATGGATTTACGGAAACCAGACTGGCTACGAGCCAAGCTCCCGAGCAGCCCAGAGTATAAAAAGACTCGTGAAATCGTGGACACCCACGACTTACACACAGTCTGTAAATCCGCACAGTGCCCAAATATGGGTGAATGTTGGTCGCGAGGCACCGCTACCGTAATGATTCTCGGAAACATCTGTACCCGTTCCTGTCGTTTCTGCGCGGTGCAAACAGGTCGCCCGACTGAACTAGATCTTGGCGAACCCGCTCGTGTTGCTGAATCAATTGCCAAGATGGATTTAAAGCACACCGTGGTCACTTCAGTCGCCCGTGATGATTTAAAAGATGGAGGCGCATCGGTTTGGGCTGCCACCATTCGAGCGATACATAACCGTATTCCTGAATGTGCAGTTGAGGTATTAACTGCTGATTTTCGCGGGCAACAAGAATATCTCGATCTCGTACTCGATGCCTGCCCAGATATTTTTAACCACAATTTAGAGACCGTTGAACGCCTTCAACGCCCCATCCGGAAAACTGCGCGCTACGATCGCTCGCTCTGGGTCTTAGAACATGCGAAGTCGCGCGGCTTCATCACGAAGTCGGGCATCATGCTTGGGATTGGCGAACAAGAAGACGAAATTAAAAAAGTCTTAGGAGACATGGCGGCAATCGGAGTGAATATTTTGACCATTGGGCAATACCTTCAACCGACCAAAGAACATCAACCCGTGGATCGGTGGGTAACGCCTGAAGAATTTGATCGCTGGAAAGACTACGCCTTGGAAGTCGGTTTTGATGTCTGTGAATCCGGGCCCATGGTTCGTTCCTCCTATCACGCGGATGAGCAATCGAGTAAATTCGATGTGCGCAACCGTCGCTTTAAAATGCTCGAAGCACAAGCTGCTGCCGATGAAGCAACCACTGCGAATTCAAACTAAGCATTAGAGAAGTTGAGCGCATCTTAGCGCACT
>CBFHPQ010000073.1:0-2863 GCA_965657865.1 Coraliomargaritaceae bacterium
AACTGCCTTCGGTTAAGGACTCAGCGTCCCAAACTTTTTGATCAAATCCTTTGTCTCCTCCGTGAAGATGGCAAGCGATGTCATTGGTGCTGCTGTTTGTTGCGAGTTTATAGCGTGTGCCATTTAACTCAAAGCGACCGTCTGCAATGCGATTACCGTAACGACCAATCAAGGCGCCAAAATAGGCAGAGTCTTTTTCATATTCGCCGATAGAGTTGTAGCCAAGGACAACATCGTCGCTATTGCCGTTACGATCTGGAACCAGGAGCCGCTTGATAATGCCACCGTAGCTCGAAATTTCGACTTCCATACCGGAGTCATTTTTGAGAATAAAATTTTGTACAGGGCGACCGTCTGTAGTTGTTATGTTTGTCTGCATGGGGTTTTTGATAGGCGATATTCTAACGAATAACAAATAAAAGAATTTAGCAGGTCGAACGAAATGATTCGATAATTCTCTGCAAGAGTTGATGTATTTAAAGTGAGGGCTATTGAACGAATCGCTTATTAATTTTTCAAAGCAATCGATCTATTACAATTTAGTGGTGATCAAAGAGCTAAATTTGCTTATCAGCTTTTAATGCGATCTAAACTTGTAGGGTTGTTATAACTTATTTCCAGTGCTAGGGCTGGAGCCGAAAATCGGAGTCGAACCGACGACCTACGCATTACGAATGCGTTGCTCTACCAACTGAGCTATTTCGGCATGAAGCTAAAGCGTTCATTCACGGTAATAAATATAAATTAACAACTAACTTTTAAGTTTTTGTGATTCAAGCCATTAAAAATCAAATGATAAATTTTATTATTTTGATTGTTCGAAAAACCAAGGAACAAGGCCTTCATTTATTTCTGCGCTTTTAAGAATGATTTTTTCGGCTAACTTGCCATCTATATAATTTCTGATTTCGAATGGCACAATCAACCCTGAGATATTTCGAAAATCGGATTGGATTGTACTTCTTACTTTTTTACCGGATTTGTCTGTAATGTGCTCGGCTCTCTGATAGCGTTTTGAATCAAGGAATACGTGATAGCAGTAGCCATCGCTCTGGATGACTTCGATTTGTACGCATAATACTCCATCAATCTCAGAGTTTCCAATTATCTCGATAGTCTTGTTTTTTTCTGAGGGATAAAGGAGCGGGCTCCTAAACCTGGAGTCACGAATGAATTCTTCTAAATTCTCGAATTCTTTTTGTACAGGGTCTGTTGAATCATGCTCGAGTTGCATCCATGCCTCTTTCCCATTATAAGAACTTACGAGTTTATATTTATTAGAGAGGAAGATGATGAATTTATTGAAATTTGGTTTTTTGCGATAGTTTGCAAATTCAAAGCTTTTTCCATCATTTGAAATTATTTCGCCTTTTATGCTGAGGCTTTGGATTCGGCTCCAATTTTCTTGGCCCCCTAGGCTATTATTATAATAACCATTTAAAATATTTTTCAGCCTAGATGGGATACCCTCAGTGTCCATTGGTTTAAGGAGGGTTGAATCTTCCTTTTGGGCTCTCTTGAGGGAAGCGTCTTCGTCGGCTGCGGTTAATCCAATCGCAAAAGTAACTAGGATTAAAATCCTTAACGCATTTTTAGTACATGTACTCGCATTTAAAGGATTGAGTAAGGATGCAAGGCGTACCGTATTGCGGATCTGAAAATTAAACACACTTTTACAGAACAAATCCTTAATTATTCTGCAATTCTAATATAAGCTTATTTTCTACGATTGTTAGGCACTCGATAGGAAGTAAAGTTAGGGAGAAGAATTTGATAACTCCAGTGGTTAGCCCGAATATTTCCTAGTGTATGTCGCTTAAGAAACGCTCGGAGGGTTGTTCCACTTGGATGTAATTAACGTTTGAATCTCGATTAAGTATTAACTGGGAGAGTTCTACGGGGAGTGTATCCGAGTTGATGACTTGATGGGTTTCGTCATTAAAATAGACTTTAATAATAGGTGATGGATTGGAGGTCCGTTTGTAAATGACAGGCACTTGAATGAGGGTAAAGAGAAGTGAATCAGTGAGCAAAGAGTAAGTTTTTTCTAAGCCATCGGTTCGAATGATTGTACACTCAGTATTTTCTTTAAGTAATTCTGCTTCTCTCAGGAGGGATGGGTTGAAGCGGATTCTTTGTTTGCTTATTTCTACGCCAAGCTCTCCAAAGCGACAGAGTAAGCCTTCTTTAACCATTCCAGTTAGTCCGGGTTGTTGAGCGCCAGCATGTGCGGGTGTGTGGGAGTAAGCATCTGGAGTAAACGCGCCATACTGGGCGGCTGTGCGTCTGAATCCTAGACCATCTTGCACATCATAGTAATGGCTAGAGAGGGTCTTAAAGGCCTCTGTGTTCGATGCGTCTAAAGTGATTTCTTGAATCGCTAGCATGAGTTTTGAAACCATATGCCAATAAATGCATCCTAGACCTTCGTATGAGAACATAGAGCCACTGCGTCCCGTGAAGCTATGGTGATTAAATGTAGCTTCATAGAGCGCATGAATCGATGACCGATTGGCTTCAACTAAATTTTTAAAGTCACTTTTTTGGGCGAGAGCATTTAGGGAATCATCCAGTTCAAAGCGATTGCGAATCGAGCGATTGAAGCGCAGGCAATCATCCGAGGAGAATTCAATTAATTCGTTATTTTCCTTTTCGATAAGATGTGCGAGTAATGGAATTGCTAATGCATTTGATTTCTCAATTCGATTAAATTGTAGAAAAGTAGGGAGTGCTTTATCGGCGTACAGGATGTAACTGTTACGTTTCGGGCAATACAGATCGCTGTTTCTGAGGGCTTTTAATGTTTTTAAAGCTTGTTTGGGGGCGATTGCTTTTGAACTGAGCACGGCTACTTGACCTTCCA
>CBFHPQ010000074.1:0-2704 GCA_965657865.1 Coraliomargaritaceae bacterium
CTTCAGGTATCTATAATGCAGCTTTTATTTCGTATTTTTTCAGTTTTAATTTTTGGCTTTATCGGCGTTCATCTTTGTACCGCAAGTACGCAAATTGCGCAGGCGCTTGAAGCAGGGAATCTTAAACTCGAAGCAACATTATTAAAAGAGGGTCGAGCTGTTGCCATTCGGGAAGGAGATTTGATTCCAGAGTTTGCGCTCGTCAGTCAAAATGAGCAGATAGTTAAAATAAGTGATTTTCGAGGGCAGCCTTTTGTCCTGAATTTTATTTTTACGCGTTGTGGAGTTGCAGAGATGTGTCCTGCTTCTACTCAACGAATGGTGGCGATGGAAAAGCGCGCTTCAGAGCTGGGTTTAGAATCAGTTCAATTTGTTACTATTAGTTTTGATCCAGTTTTTGATACGCCTGAGATTTTACGTAATTACGCTAAAGCTTTTGGAGCTTCTGAAGATCGACATTGGTTTCTGACTTACCATCGTCCTGAGTTTATTGACAGTTTGCTTTATCTTTTCGGTATTTTAACGCGTGAAGAAAATGGAACTATAAATCATACCTCGGCAACGTACTTGGTGGATACGGAGGGTCGTATTGCACTCCGGCAGAATGGTCCTAACTGGAGTTCTGAAAAGTTCTTAGCGCGTCTCGAGGCGTGGACTGAGAAGTAGTTTCTTTTAAGCAGGCACAAAAAAGCCGACTTCCTCGAAGTGAAGAAGTCGGCGCTTTAAAATAAGGTTTTAAACAGTACCAAAAATAGTTTTGCCGTCGGAGCAAAGATCTTCAGCAGCCTGTACTAGGCGTGCCGCCATGTTGGCCTCTGCTTTTTTAAGATAACTACGTGGATCATATGTTTTCTTATTTCCAACTTCACCGTCAATCTTGAGTACACCTTCGATGTTCTCGCAAATGTGGGTAACAACTGGGCGTGTGAAAGCATATTGAGTGTCGGTGTCGATATTCATTTTGATGACACCGTAGTCGAGAGTTTCTCGAATGTCACTGAGTTCAGAGCCGGAACCTCCATGGAAAACAAGATCCATTTTTGCTCCGTCTCCGTGCTTATCGGTCACTGCTTTCTGTCCATCACGAAGAATAGTGGGCTCGAGTTTAACGGAGCCGGGTTTGTAAGCACCGTGAACGTTACCGAAGGTTGCCGCAAAAATGAAGCGTCCAATGGGCTGAAGCGCTTCGTAAACTTGAAGCATATCTTCTGGTGTCGTGTATAATTTTTCAGCGGGTAGACCGGAAGTGTCGTGACCATCTTCCTCACCACCGACGCAACCGGCTTCAACTTCAAGGATGATGTCTAGCTCAGCGCATTCTTTAAGAAGGTCTTTTGACAGGGCCAGATTTTCTTCAAGGGCAACAACTGAACCATCAAACATGTGTGATTGGAAAAGAGGTCCTTTACCCTCAGCAATACGTTTGCGTGATGCTTCGAGGAGCGGCTTTAAAAAGCTATCTACTTTTTCTGGATGACAGTGGTCGGTATGGAGCGCGACTAAGACGTCGTACTTTTCTGCAAGGATGTGAGTTGCTTCTGCGAGAACAATTGCACCAAATGCAGCGTCGCTCACATTTAAGCCAGACGCGAATTGCCCGCCACCAGTTGAAACTTGGATGATTCCATCAGACTTCGCGTCTGCAAAGGCTTTCAGTGCTGCGTTAATGGTTGTGACCGAAGTGATGTTGACCGCTGGATAGGCGTAATTGCCTTTTTGGGCGGCATCTATCATTGCTTCGTATTGCTTAGGTGTTGCTACTGGCATATTTTGTTTTGCTTAATCGTTTAGATTGTTTGAGTTAAAAAACTATTAACTAAGCCTCTAAATGAGGCGCTGACAAACATTTTTAAAGGCTTCTGTGAAAATCTGAATGATTTCCTGAGCAATTTACGTTATGAATTCTCGCAACGTCCCCAAAGCCAAAGGAGGTCACTCAATCGATTTAGGTAGTGTATCAGCACATCCCGCACAATGGCCTCGTTCTCTCGGAGGGTAATGACCGCTCGTTCGGCACTTCGACATAGAGTCCGGGCTTGGTCAAAAAAAGCTTCGGCAGGATTTTCACCAGGGTACTTCCAACCTTCAAACGAATTAAATTGGCTCTCAATGGCATGAATCTCAGAGGATAGGCGCTCGACCATCGATGTATTAATGGCGTGTTCTGCATATTTGGTGAGGTAGCGTTCTTGCTGACTATTTTCGCATGCAAGCTCTCCCATGAAATGGACGAGTTCTTTTTGAATAATTAATAGACCTGCTTTCGCTTCTTTGCTTTGAGTGTGGGCTCGGCAAAGACCTAAAGCTGCTCCCAGTGCATCAATCTGACCGTTAGTCATTATGCGAGGGTGCGTTTTCGAGACCCGTTTTCCAAAGAGAAGGGCAGTGGTTCCATCGTCGCCAGTTTGAGTTGCAATAGACATACTATTACAAAATAGAGTTCTGTTTCTTTTACAAAGTAAAAGGTCCTTTTATCTAATTTAACGGTTCTTTTTCTGCGCCTCGATCAGTAAATCTAAGATTTTGATCGCAGAGTCTGGAATTATAGTTCCTGGCCCAAAGATTGCCTTCGCTCCTTTTGAATAAAGAAAATCATAGTCTTGCTGCGGGATAACACCTCCGCAAATAACCATGATATCCGGGCGCCCTAATTCTTTTAAAGCTTTGATAAGCGCAGGTAAAAGGGTCTTGTGGCCTGCTGCCA
>CBFHPQ010000075.1:0-2505 GCA_965657865.1 Coraliomargaritaceae bacterium
GAGTGACGGATCTTTTTTTGCCGTCTTAGAAATATAAACGAGGCAAAAGTGCTTAGAAGGGAGGGATTATTTGCCCTTCACAAAGGATTCCAAGATAGAAACAGCATGCGTGCTTCCAGATTCTTCGTTCAATTGATCCGCGCAGAATCGTGCTCGCTCAGCGTACTGGAGATCGTCTGTAACTTTCTGAACTGCCTTATTCAAGCGTTCGGGCCAGTGTTTTTTGGAGAGTCGGATGCCGGTACCCAGGCGTTTGATTTCTTTTGCCCAGAAATCTTGATCACCCAAGTGCGGGACTACGATATGGGGAATACCCGCATGCAATACTGAAGCAGTTGTGCCAGCGCCACCATGATGAATAACGCAGGCAGCATGTTTGAAAAGTTGATCGTGCGAAACCTGATCAATAATTTTTATCTCGGGTCGATTAATTTGAATAGATAATCCTGCCCAACCTGATTGTAGGATAATTTTTTGACCTTTCGGCCAGTTTTTTTCAAACCGACTCATGATGTCTTGAATATGATCAAAGGAAACGCTTCCAAAGGTTATGATTGGCACGGGATCACCCTCGCAGAATTGTATTAATTCTTCCTCTAGGGCGTCGTTGGTATCAGATTGCCAACGCAAGTAACCAGTATAGGCAAAACGACTATCCAGAAAACGACTTTGTTGCATCAGTGATTTGGAGACACAGACAATTGATAAATCCGCAGGCGCGGTAATAAAATTCTTAATGGGAGGGATCTGTCGCGATTCAAAAATCGGCCCTGATATCGAGTTCACAGAGTGATCAACAACTTTGTTGATTAGGCGCCACCAAAAGGAGTTCCATAAGTATTGGATTGGAGCAGGGAATCCATGAAGCTTTGGGACCAGGTCGGGAGTAACATCTTTAGCAGGAATCACGCTGTGACAAAAAGTGATGGTAGCAAAGGGTACTTTATACCGATCGCACAGTACTTTAAAGTGCGGGAATATATAGGAACAGACGACTAAATCGCTCTCCTGAATTAAGTCTTCAATCGTATCAATGAGTTCTCCCATAAATGAGAGTCCACTCCGATAAATTTGTTTAAGTAGTGCAATTGGGTTCGGTTGGCGGTCGAGCGCGCGCATGCAATCAACAAACACAGGTTTTTCCCAATTAGGAGGGGTGTACTGATATTGAATACCTGCTTTTTCGATCTCCTCTTTATATAGAGGTGCGGTCGCGTAAGCAACTGAGTGGCCCGCATTTTGGAGTGCTTTACCCAAGGCAATTAAGGGATAGATGTCTCCCGTTGAACCTTGAGAGATTAAGAGGACTTTCACGCGACTTTGTCTTTCTTATTAGTTTTTATGTCTTCCTTTATTTCAGGAGGATGTTCTTTAGTAAAGTCACTGTATTCAATAATTTCAAAATTCCCATCAAAGTCTTCTACAATTGCGGACAAAGATTCTACCCAATCACCAGAGTTTAAATAATGGATAGCATCAATTTTTTTATTTTCAGGCGTATGAATGTGACCACAGATCACCCCCACGCAATTATGTTGTTCGGCAATCTTTTTAAGATGGCTTTCAAATTTACTTAAGTGATTCACTGCTCGCTTAACTTTAGACTTAATCGCTTTACTCAAAGAGAAATACTTTTTACCGCGCCACTGTCGGTATTTTGCGTAGATACGATTCAAGCGGAGTAGGTTTTGATACCCAATATCCCCAATTACTGCAATAAATTTGCTGTGGGTGGTAATCGCATCAAAGACATCGCCATGAAGGCACAGATAATTTCCCTTAGAAGTTGTGTGCACATGCTGCTCTTGGATGCTGAACTTATCAAAAAAGACGGGAAGAAAATTCCGGATCATATCATCATGATTACCAGCAAGATAGATAACCTCAGTATCTTTCTTTTCTGCTAACTTCAGGACTCGACGGATGAAATAGGTATGCTCCTTCGTCCACCCACCTTTGCGCGATAAGCTCCACCCATCGATGATATCACCATTTAGGATGAGTTTATCACACTTAATGTTAGAGATAAAATGGTTTACCTCTGCGATTCTGCAGTCGCGTGTACCGAGATGTACATCGGAGAGAATCAACGTTTTGCATTCGAGTTTCTTAGCCATAAGTTTGTTAATCTAGGTAAGGAGTTAGGATGATGAGCCAAATTGATACGGCTGCTATTAGTGAAATCATGACCGCCGCGCTTCCCATATCTTTAGCTATTTTTGCATAGGGATGTTGTTCTTCTGAAATATAATCAATAGTCCACTCAAGACCTGAATTTAGGAGTTCGGTAATCCAAACCAAAACTACGGCAAAGATAAGAATTGCAGATTCAAGGGCGGAAGTCTGCAGGAATGGAATTGCAATTATGCACAGTACTCCAAGGACTACTTCTTGCTGAAACGCTTGTTCGTGGCGAAGCGCTGCTCGTAAACCATTGATGGAATTTATGAAGGCTTTAAAAACACGCTCAACGCCCTTAGTCTTTGCCGGAAATTTGTCTGTGTT
>CBFHPQ010000076.1:0-2162 GCA_965657865.1 Coraliomargaritaceae bacterium
GACTTCATCGATCACATCACGCGCTTACGTATTAAGATGCTCAATGACTTAATCGACTTTGCGGAAAATCTTACCGTCGAGGAACTCGAAGAAGAAATTCGTGAAGCGCAAAACGAAGATTACATGGAAGGCCGTGCATCGCATTTCTTTAAAGAAATTACTTCCATCCTAGAATATGTACCCGCAGGCTTTGAGCTCGAAGGCGAGGAAGCCACGCAAAAGAAATCAGAAGACGAAGAATTGGAAGAAGAACTTTCAGACGTCAACGCAGACACCGATGAAAAAATCGAGGCGGACGACACCATGAAATGGGACGAAGAAGAAAAAGAAGAAATTACGGAATACGAAGCGCCCACTTCCCCGCCAGACGAAGATTAGTTCGTACACACAGATAGATGCTTCGACTCTGTCGAGCCAGCAATAGCTTTTAAGCACACCAAGCCGTATCCATGTGATGACGGCTTTTCTTTTTGTTGCGCGGACCTATCAATTAGGAGCAAATCCACTCAACCGCAGTCTCGATGCCCAACATACCGCGCAAGCGCCAGAGCAGCACCGTAGCAGCCACCAATGCAGCAATCCGTTGCACCCGCGCGAGTACAAGCGGGTCACGCAAGAGGCGCACTCGCATGAACTGAGATTGCGCGAGCCATAAAAGCGGCAAAGTCCCCACTCCAAACCCGACTGCAAACTCCGCACCCTTGAGCGCCGAGCCCGAAAAAAGACACAGCCCAAAAATCATGTAGAGTGGCCCACAAGGTAAGAGCGGACTCGCAATTCCAATTAAACCAGCCGCGACTGGTTTACTGAAAAAACGAAATCGTTGCGTCAAGCGTCCGTAGAATTGGGTCAGCCATTTGGGCTTAGGGAAATACCGATCTAAGCGAAATCCGACTAAGAGAAAAAAGAATACTAAAAGCCAGGGCAGGTAATTGAGCCACGAGTCCTCAAGCGTCGACACAATGACACCTCCAAAAGCACCTGCCAAAACCCCCACTATTAAATAGCCTACCAATTTTGAAACATGATATACCGTCAGCACTAGATGCGGAGACACATTGGTTTCACGCACTGGCATAAATGCGCAGGACAAGGGTCCACACATCGCTACGCAATGCACACTCGTCACTAGCCCCGCTAAGAGCGCGGTGTAGCCGTTATAGACTGACTGGTATTCAAACACCCTGCTAGCTAACTCAAAGCCCGTTTAAGAGGCAACCTCAGAACCCCGTTTTCCAAATTGATTTTGGGATTTGTTGATACAAAAAGAAAGCCGCCTCTTGAAAACAAGAGACGGCTCTGAGTAGATGTGTAATTAGGGTAAGCGAATATCCGCTTTATTGACACGCCTCACATTCACCACCATTCATCATGGCGTCAAGCGCGCATGCACCGGCCTGAGCTTCGGTATATTCCTTCTCAGGCTTATCATTTGGAGTCGCTCCTGCGCGTCCACGGACATCTTTTTTCACACTGACAGTCGCTTTTTCAATGTTGGATGCACCCAGCGTACGCAGGTAATAAGTGGTCTTAAGTCCTTTGTGCCACGCTTCACGATACATGTGAGACAAGGTCTTAATATCGGGCTCTGCAAGGAATAGGTTGACTGATTGGGCTTGGTCAATCCACTTCTGGCGACGCGCAGCCGCATCGATAAAGTACTGATAATCAATAGTAAAGGCAGTCTTGTACTTTTCGAGTAAGTCTTCAGGAATGCCTTCAATGGATGCAAGTTCACCATCGAAATACTTTAATTGATCAATCATGTCATCATTCCACAAGCCCCGTGCCTTGAGGTCGCGAACTAAGTGCCCATTGAGAACAATGAAGTCACCAGAAAGATTACTCTTAACAAAGAGATTCTTGTAGGTCGGCTCAATACATGGAGAGGTGCCCATGATGTTTGAAATGGTCGCAGTCGGAGCAATCGCCAAAACATTGGAATTCCGCATTCCATGCTTCGCAATTTTCTCGCGTAGTGGCTTCCAGTCCATCTTACCAGCACGCGGTACTTTGACCTCTACCCCTCGTTCCTCTTGCAGGAGATCGAGGCTGTCTTGAGGCATCAAACCACGGTCCCATTTCGAGCCCTTGTACGAGCTGTAAGTGCCGTGCTCAGCCGCTAAGTCCGAAGACGCTTCATATGCGTAGTACGCAATCGC
>CBFHPQ010000077.1:0-2118 GCA_965657865.1 Coraliomargaritaceae bacterium
GGATCCCAGCGTTGTCCATCTTTTAAGACGATTGTTTGAGGGCCACTACAATTCCAATTATCTAAAATTTTATCGACGGTGTAATAGGGGAAGAGGGCTGAATCAGGGGATCCCCGACCTGCGCTTAGAGCACCATTAGACCCTGTGAAAAGCCAATGATCACTTGCGCTAATCATACTGAGAAAGAACGTGGGCATCGTCTCAAGGCGATCAATACTCACGAACCGCTCGCTTTCAATTATAGTAAAATTTGAATCGTTCGGTGTTAGCGCTTCTTGAAGAACGGCGTCTGATTTTGAGAGGCTTTGAGAGACAGGCTCATTATTAAATTCGGTCGGTTGCATGCTGTAGGATCTTAAAATTATTTAGTAGCGAGTAATTGAGTTGAGGAGTTTGTTGAGCTATCTCACATAGAAGGGAAAATTTGCGGTAGCAGCACCGTTAGCGGTATCTTTAACAAAGACAAATAAACGGTAGGGACCACTTTGGTTCGGAGCGGTAAATGTAATTTCAGGACCTGAGCAATCCTTGGTGAGTTCAGGATATTCAGTTGGAGCTTTTTCGGGATCGCCTCCAATTTTACTATCAGAGGTTTCTGCGATTACTATCCATCGGTATTGTAATGGATCGCCGTCGGGGTCTATGACTTTTACGGTAGCTAAGTGTTTTGAGCCTGGCTTGACATACTTTAAATAGGCAGGGGATTCGAGAGCGCGCATTTTAGGCGCACGATTTTTTGGGAAACTGCCTGTCCACGCATAACTCATCGCGTCGACACTTCCGAGTCGTTCACCTGTTTTGAGAAACATGCCGTACCATGTTTCGGTCATTTCCTGTTTGAAGTCCCAGTAAAAAGCAAAAGTGCCTAAGCAAATTCCTTCGGCCTCTTTCATGGTTCGTTGGTGGGTGACATAATAATCTGCAGCTTTATTTTGACTGTGTGGTTCGATGGGTGCCCCCCAAGGCGCTTTGGCGACTTCCCAGTGACCGAGCGGCCCAAATTCGGTGAGCATGTAGGGTTTATTCCAACCTGCGGCACGAAGCCCAGCACTCACACTCGATGCCCCACCATAAGCGTTTACTCCCAGAATATCTATTTCGGGATAATAAGCTTTTATATTTTCGACTTTTTTTCCACCGATGCCCGCGATAACTGTCATGACCGGATGATCGGTATCTTCTTCCTTAACAATCTTAGCCAGTTCGTTTAATTCTTCCCATATGTAAACGTTGCTTCCATCTGAGGCAGGCCCTTCCATCTCATTACCGAGTCCCCAAGCGAGAAGCGCTGGATGGTCGCGATACTTGCGAACGGTTTCGCGAACGTGTTCACGTTGAGTCTTTATGTTCTGAGGGTTCTTGTAGTCAAATCCATGGCGCTCATGCTCAATCCAAATGCCTAATGCAACTTTGAGATCTAAAATGTGTGCATAATCGAGAAGGGGTCGCCCGTTAATCTCTTTTTCAAGATCATCAACTCCCCAAGTGCGGATGCAATTACCTCCTAAGTCTTTTAGGATATCTAAATTATTTGTACCTCCAACACCTTTAGCTTCAAAAGGTTCTCCGTTCACAATCAGTTGGAAAACGCGGTCTTGAATTTCAGCAATTTCAACTTTTTCAGCTTTAACTGTTGCAAAAATTACTGTGCAACATAATAGTGCAGAATATCGAAGGGTTGACATTCAGATAATTGCATATAATTACAGGGGGATATGTCAAGACTGTTTGTTTATGATTACTGTTTAGGTTTCATTATAACATTACGGAATATGCATTTCAAATATTTGAAGTTTAACCATGAAGCAGATTAATCAAGAGGTCATTGCGAAAGAGCTTAATTTGTCCAAAGCAACAGTATCTCGATGTTTTACGAATCATCCTGGCATTAATCCTAGAACGCGTGCGCGTGTCTTTGAATTAGCGTCTCGCCTCGGATATCATCATATGTCCACTCGGACACCAAAGAATCGTAAAAAGAATGTAAATCGATCCATTGGAGTGCTAATTTGTACCGACGAGGAAGAGTATTACCGGAAGGACTATGACAGCCCTGGGCGTATTATTATGAAGGGCATTTCTGAGTACTGCCAGTTAGGTAAACTTAACATCTCAGTG
>CBFHPQ010000078.1:0-1997 GCA_965657865.1 Coraliomargaritaceae bacterium
CATCACCAATGATGGCGACCTCGCGCACCGCCTCACCCATCCCAGTAATCAGATCGTTAAACGTTACCGCGTAGTTCTGCACCGCGATTTTAATAAAGCCGATATCCCCAAGCTCCTCGCCGGGATCGACGACGACGGCGATTTTCTTAAAGCAGAAAAAGTCATCCCCGCGCCCGACGTGGGCGAAGGTCATCAACGCCGTCTTGAAGTCCACCTCCATCACGGAAAAAAACGCGAAGTCCGCCGCCTCTTTGAATCCCACCGCTATTTCGTTAAAAAACTAGTCCGCGTACAAATTGGACAGATGGTCTTGAAAGGAATGGCAAAAGGTGGCATTAAAATACTGGGCAAAAAAGATATTGAACGCCTCTTTCGTTAAACCTGATTTTCAACTCAACCGTTTCATCCACACTCACCCACCATGCAACGCATAGACGGCAACGCCATCGCAGAATCCATCATTGAAGAACTCACCGCCGAAGTGGGTTCCCTAAACAGCCCGCTCAAACCCACCGCCGCTTTCATTCGCGTGGGCGATGACCCTGCCTCCGTTTCTTACGTGCGCAAAAAAGAAAAGACCGCCGCCCGCATCGGAATCGATAGCCAACTCCATCTCCTGCCCGAAGACGTCACCGAAGCCGCGCTCTTTGAAACCATTGATTCCCTCAATGCTGACCCCAAGGTCAACGGCATCCTCATTCAAGCCCCCCTTCCCAAACACCTCGACGAAACCAAAACTTTTAACCGAGTCTCCCCCGACAAAGACGTCGACGGATTCAACACCGTCAACATCGGGAAACTCTGCCAAGAAGACCCCGACGGATTTGTCGCCTGCACCCCCGCAGGAATCGTAGAACTCATCGACCGCAGCGGCATCGAGACCGAAGGCAAACACGTAGTCGTGCTCGGGCGCAGCCAAATCGTCGGCAAACCTGCCGCCTTGCTCATGATGCGCAAAGCCCTTCCCGGCAACGCCACCGTCACCGTCTGCCATTCGCGCACTCAAGACCTCCCTGCCATCACCCGCCAAGCCGATCTCCTCATCGCCGCCATCGGGCGTCCCCACTTCGTGACGGCCGACATGGTCAAAGACGGAGTCGCCATTATCGACGTCGGGATCAACCGCGTTGAAGACTCCGAAGCCAAGCGCGGATACCGCCTCGTCGGGGACGTTGATTACGATGCCATCGCGCCGCGCTCCAGTCACATCACGCCCGTTCCGGGTGGCGTCGGTCCCATGACCGTTGCCATGCTCATGCAAAACACCCTCCGCGCTTTCAAAAAAGCGAACGCATCCGAAAGCATCTAGTTCTAAAAAATTAATGAGCGAACCACCAACCAATCCCTCCAACCTCCTCGATTCAATTTTAGGCGAAGGGGGTTCCGTGCCCTCCGCGCGGCTCGGCATTCGCGCCCTCGCTTTCCTGCTCGACTTCGTCCTCTGTAGCGCGATCGCCGCCCTCATCATTTGGAAATTTGCCCTTCCGCAATCACACCCCGGAAGCTACCTCGAATTCAACGCATGGGTTGAGCAACTCACCGTTTGGATGGATAGCGGAAACGCGACCTCCGAAACCCTTCCCAAACCAAACGACGCGCTCCTCGAAGCCCTCCGCTACGCATCCGAAATTCAACTCCTCACTTTCTGGGCATACTTCGCCCTCGGGGAAGCCTTCCTCGCAGGATCCCTCGGGAAACGCGCCTGTCGACTCCGCACCATCAACACCATCAATCTCGGGCCCATCTCCTTCTTCGGTGGCATCCTTCGCGGAGGCATCAAAACCCTCGCCCTCTTCTTTTTCTTCCCCATTACAATCGCACTCAACCTCGGCGCCCTCTTCTTCAATAAACGTCGTCAACTCGGGCACGACCTCCTCGCCCGTTCCGCCGTCATCGACGAAAAACATTTGAAAATCGCGCCCACCGAACAAAGCTAATCCCATGCCCATACAAATCGCATTCCTCGGAGCCGGACGCATGGCAAGCGCCATCATACA
>CBFHPQ010000079.1:0-1948 GCA_965657865.1 Coraliomargaritaceae bacterium
ATTTTGAAGATGTTTCTGGCAAATCCTTTAACTCGACTGCAGGTGGGATAGAAAACAGTGGTAGCGTGGGTTCCTATTGGAATTTTGGAGGACCTGGGACTACTATGCGTACCGACGGCTCTGGAAACTTTGAGATTTCAGGCCACGCGGGTCAGACTTACCGTAAGATCTCGCCTACCTACGATCCAACTACTTACGCGTCAGGTGTATATCGGCTAGATCTCAAGCTAACTTCATGGAATTTAGATGATTCCAGCAATGGTAATTTAGGGATCGAGCTCGTTGATCCTAGTAATAATAAAATTGCAGGCATTACAATAGGGGTTGATGGAAATGATTCTTCTAAAGCAAAAATTCAATTTGCGTCGCATTCGACAAGTAGCACGCAAACAGGTAATCTAGCTTATCAAAACCGGGAAGCTTTATTGGTGGATAATGTGGGAATTTCTTTGGCTGTTGAGCTCGATTATGATTCCTCAGCTGCTAAATTTTTAGTGAATGGTTTGCCCGTTAGAGAAATAAATGATTTCAACGGAGCGGCTTTTACCGAATTTAAGTTTTTCACAAATAATAGCTGGGCCACAGGGTCGACAGTCTACGTTGATTCCATGGGTATTGATGTAATTCCCGAGCCTTCAAGTTATGCAACGCTATTTGGTTTAATCGTTTTGTTGACTGCGCTTATACGTGCTCGCTTTACTTCTTGTAAGCTGTGAAATTTTTGAATATTTTTGTTTTAAGATTTTGATTACCTCAGAAATTAAATACAAGATTTTCAAATACCTTCACTCTCTTACTTTCGACATGCTTACCTATGCCACCAAGAATTGGTAAACGCCAAGTACACCTTGATTTCCACAATTCTGAATTACTCAAAGGCATTGGTTCTAACTTTGATGCCGAACAGTTTAAAGATGCTTTGAAATGTGGCCGTCTGGATTCAATAAATCTATTCGCTAAGTGTCATCATAGCTGGAGTTATTATCCTACTAAAGTGGGCGCGCAGCATCCAAATTTGGAGTTTGATCTACTGGGAGCTCAATTAAAAGCCTGTAAGGAAATTGATATAGCAGCGCATATTTATTATACTTTTGGTTGGTCTGCTAATGATGCTGAAGCGCATCCTGAATGGTGTGTTCGAGATCGAGAGGGTGAAATAGTCACGAACGGTGGTTACGATCCTGCTGCCAGTAAAGATGCGAGTCGCCCAGGCTTCACTTGGAAATTTCTTTGCGCCAATACGGGTTATCACGATCACATTCGAATGCAGGTAGAGGAATTATGTCAGCGATACACTCCAGATGGATTCTGGTTTGATATTTATCAAGTTTACCGACTGTGTTACTGCGAGCAATGCCGAGCTGAAATGACGGCGGCACAAATCGACATCAATGACGAAGCAGCGGTTGAAGCATTTAACGCAACAATCATCAAACGACATTGCAAAGCGTTACGAAATGTCATCGAGCGCTATCATCCAAATGCTTCGGTCTTTTTTAATGGAACGACTGCAATCGACCACGGATCGAATTTTAGGCACTCAATGTTTGAAAATAATGCGGTGCAAGATTTGGAAGATTTGCCGACTGTTTGGGGAGGCTACGATAAGTTGCCTTTGCAGTCTAAATATTTTTTGCAGGCAGGTTATGCGATCAGCGCGATGAGCGGAAAGTTTCACACTGCATGGGGCGAGTTTGGTGGTTTCAAGCATCCCAATGCATTACGCTATGAGGCAGCTTCAATGATTGCATATGGCGCAAATTGTAATTTTGGAGATCAATTACATCCATCTGGGAAAATGGATCTTTCAACCTACAAAAATATTGGGGAGGCATTTGAGTATGTTGAATCAATTGAGTCCTACGGAGTGGGTGGTCAACCGACGTCTCGTTTAGGGTTCTGGCGCAGCTTTGATGCTGAGCATGATGAAGGGTTAGCTAAGATTCTT
>CBFHPQ010000080.1:0-1857 GCA_965657865.1 Coraliomargaritaceae bacterium
TTTGCTTTTAACGCTCCAGTTTCCACTCAAGCAACAGAATATGGTCTTGCTGAATTACCTAATTTAGCAAATGGCGTATTACCAAATGGAATTGATCAGCAGTTTTCTATGAACAGTGTTGTAGCTACTCATGTAGGTACTTATACTAGTGGTGTACTTACATTAGAACCTATCCCCGAGCCATCGACATATGCCTTAATAGGTGGGTTGACGGTTTTAGGATATGTGTGCATCCGACGTCGGAAGTAAAATTTTAATAGTTTTTTTATACAATACCCTGATGGAAGTTGGGGTATTTTTTTGTTTGCATCTATTGCGGTGACACAAAGGTATTTTAAAATAAATGATTTTGAGCCTCCGCACTTGACCTAGAGTTGAATTCTGAGAACCTACTCTTTTACGCCGTTGGGCGTGATTTAAATTTCATACACCCAAAAAATTATAATTAAAAATGATCAAAAAAAGTATTTCACTCGCAAGCGTACTGGCTCTAGTGTCCGTATTGAGCTTCGCACCTGTATCGGCTCAATCTGAAGCGGAAGCTGTTGCAGCTCCCACAGATGAGCAATTAGTCGAAGCTTTTGGTTATTTCAGCGTCTTTCAAATGGGTTTCAAGCAGTTGGGATTTGGTAGCGATGAAGCGGCCGCGATTTCAAAGGGAATGACTCAAGCGCTTGGTGACGCAGAGCCTGCAGCTGCAATGATGGCGATCGTACAGAGCCCCGAGTTTCAACAATTCATGCAAGCACGCATGGACACTGCACAAGCGGCCGCAGAAGAAGAATCTGCACAAGCGGCATCGGGTAACATCGAGGCGGGTAAAGCATTTATTGAAGCGTTGAAAGCGGACGAAGCGGTGCAATCAACTGAATCAGGCTTACACTTTAAAGTGATTGAGGCCGGTGCTGATTCGAAGCCTGCAATGACCGACACGGTCTTGGTGCATTACAAAGGCACACGCATTGATGGCACGCAATTTGATAGTTCCTATGATCGTGGTGAACCTGCAACTTTCCCGCTCAACGGAGTGGTGCCTGGTTTCGGTGAAGGACTCACAAAAATCGGTGCAGGTGGAAAAATCATTCTCTATATTCCAAGTGAGTTGGGTTACGGAAACACTCCACGTCCTGGCGGCGCAATTCAACCAGGCGATACCCTTGTCTTTGAGTGTGAGTTGATTGAAGTCAATCCAGAGAGCTAAGCCATTCCAGAGTTCCTCGTCCGAGGATTTTATTTTCAAAGCCCGTGTTCGGTATAGAGCACGGGTTTTTTGTTTTTAGCTAGTAGCAATAAAAATCCTAAAACCCTTGCGCAGGATCACCGCCAAGTGGGGCAGGCGGGGCGCTCCCAGAATCAAGCGCATCGGCAGCAAAATTTTTATGGAGTTGCCAGCCGGCACGATAGGGTGCGCCGTGTGTTTTAATCCATTGGGTGATGGCAGTGAGGATGATTGGGTTTTGATGGTGTGACCACTCTGGGTTGAGCCAGATGGGAATTCGTTTACTGAGGGTGTTTGTTTGGATTAATTTACAGTACTCCTCAATAGCGTCTTCGGTATCGACAATGATTTTAAATTCGTTTGCACGGGCGCAATTTTCCTGACGGGGCGGATGCCAGCGTTTGGGACTGAGGGTGATCCAGTCAAAGTCGCCCTGCAAGCGGAAGGCTCCGCTGGTCTCGAGGTGCACCGCTTGGCCAACGGCATGGAGGGCATCGGTCAAGGGTTGTAAGTTATGAATGGATGGCTCACCGCCTGTAATGACGGTAAATTCAGCCTTGGAAGCAGCTGCTTTTTCAGCAATGGCTTTGGGTTCGAGGCGATGGATGGAGTCGGGTTTAAAATCGGGGTGCCAAGTA
>CBFHPQ010000081.1:0-1846 GCA_965657865.1 Coraliomargaritaceae bacterium
CTTTACGGCACGGTTTTTGAAATAAGTGGATGTACTGTGCCCTTGAGTTTTACTTAGTTTCACCAAAGGCGCGATTCTGGGTACTTCACTTGATATAATTTCAAAGGCTTTGCCGTTTGCGATCCGGACGCTCTTCTCTGCTTCTTCGAGATCAAAAGCTACCACGTTAGGATGCCAGTCAGTCATCCATTTGCCGAACATTTTAATTTGGGTCTTATTTACGCAGGGTTCTTTGTAAAATCCAAACCCTGAATCAGCTGTATCCAGTGCTTTACCTGAACCTGTTAGGCAAACAAAACTTAATAATAGAATACGCATAATTAAAAATTTTTAAAATCATGCCTTTTGATCAAGTACAAATTTTATTATTTTTTAATAAACCTGCGCATATAGCTATTATTTTGGACTATTCTTTTCTTGTAAGTCGTTACGTAATAAATGTATCAGTTTTCAATAGCGTCCTGGATGGTGTAAGTGCGGGCGTCCAGTGCGTTAATTTTTTCTGATTGAAATCGGACTACAGACGCCATGATCTTTTTGTTAGGGTCATTGGAATTATCAACGGCTTTTGCGACTGTATCTATAATTTCTTTGGCGCGTTCGTAGTCCTGACTTCGTCGCAAGAGATCGAGTGCCATTAAGCCTTTTTCTGGATTACTTTGATAGTTGGCAGGATGCCTCGGTTGGGATCCGTATTGATAATTCTGAGCAACTATTTGATATGCTTTTTTTCGAAATTCTCGAGCATGCGTTTCTTGCTCGGTATCATCACAGACCCAAGCTGCTTGAAGCCAAGCGATGCTTTCGCGGTCGTATTCCTTTGTTAAAATTGCAAAGCATGCAAAACACTTTGCGAGATCGGGAAGCGATTCGTCTTTTCTAGTTTGGATAAAGACTTCGGATTGCATGTTTTCGAGGTTGAGGTCTTCTTTAGTCGTGTGGTCTTGGAAGCAACAACTGCATTTTTGACAACACCGGATCCAGGCGTGCATGGTATTGCGTTCCATAGGGGGAGGCCTTAGATCCAAATCCGCTGATCCGAAGGCATTGGTGCTCATCAAAGCGGTGTAGGCATCGGTATTTCCGCAAGCGGGGCAGGTGAGGGTTGTCTCTCTGTAGGTAGTCATAAGGATGTGAAGTATCGAATGGGTTATTTAATTGTAGTGTACAGCAAAACCTTGATCGCGCAGTGATTGGGCGAGTGCTACTTCGGCAGCCATCGGTTTAGTCTTTTTAGGTAGAGGATTTAGGTGGGCAAATAATTCATAGGCCAATCCCTTTGCGTATTTGCGAACATAACGATTGCCTCGATTATAGGCGCCAAATTTTACCGGTTGTGCGAGACCTGTTTTGCAAGTACAATCAAAGGATGCGCTAGGCTGACTACGGGTTCGTTTTTTTGCCCGGTGTTGTTTAAAGCGGCATTCGACGCTGTGTTGACGCGTCTGCCCAACATAAAAGCAGCGTCCCGTGAATTCTTCGTTGATGCCTGTATCGATTCTAAATTTTTTATCAGCAATAACTTCCGGCTTTAGTTCAATAGCGTACACATGAGCACTACCGCACTTCTTTTTTGAGCCGCAACAACGACAGGATTTAGATTTAGCCATAATTAAACCTCCTCCTTTCCTTCGAGGGTGATGTCCCAACCGGTCTTGGTTTCAAGGACTTCGCATTGAAAGGCTTCTGCGGTATTGGGTTGTACATAGCGGAGACAATTTAGCATACGGGGGAGTGATTTTGCAAGGGGGAGCTCGCCATTTATGATTTTTTCTAAATCCTCGGCGGCTTGCGGGCTCTTTTGGCGGACGGGTTCGATGAGGCAGCGCATGGATTCGAGGGCCTC
>CBFHPQ010000082.1:0-1798 GCA_965657865.1 Coraliomargaritaceae bacterium
TGGGTATTAGCAACGACCCCTATGGCCACCAAAATGCTGTCTGCGGTAATGCTCTCACTCTTCGTATCCTTTACCAAATCCATTTTAACAGATTTTGCATTCACCTTTATATTTTCAACCGCAGTTGAAACTCGGCAATCGATGCCCTGTTTTTTAAATTCACTCGCAACTACTGCCGCCGCCTCATCATCTTCAACTGGAAGAATGTGATCCTGCATTTCTACTAAAGTCACCTTGGTGCCGAAAGCATTTAAGAAATAAGCAAACTCTGCTCCAATCGCACCCGCCCCTACGATCACGATTGATTTTGGCTGTTCCTTCATCTCAAGTGCTTGACGGGAAGTCATTACGCGTTCGCCGTCCACTTCAATGTCTGGCAACTGCCGAGGTTTACAGCCTGTTGTTATCAAAATCTTCTCAGATGCAAGGAGTTTGCCCTTATCTGGGCCGTCTACTACTTCAACTAATCCAGGAACATTTATTTGCCCCACGCCTTTCACGTACTCGACCTTGTTTTTCTTGAACAGAAATTCAATCCCCTTAGCCATATTGTCAGAGACACCTCGCGAACGTTGAATCACCTTTCCAAAATCATACTTCGCGCCACTAACAGTAATTCCAAAATCCTCACAATGATTGATTTTGTTAAATAGCTCCGCACTCTTAAGCAGTGCTTTAGAGGGGATACAGCCCCAGTTCAGGCATGTGCCGCCCGGTCGTTCCTGCTCAACGCAGGCGACTTTTTTACCGAGTTGACCGGCACGGATAGCAGCAGCATAACCAGCGGGTCCACCACCGATTACAACGAGATCGTATTGAGTTTGGTTCGACATAATAGTTAAATCTTAAATTTGACGGTTCACGAATTGAGTCAAACACATATGCGCATCAGATATCGATGACATCATCCTCTTCAATGCGGCTTTTGCCTGTATTGACATCTTTCCTACGTGACTGACCAAACCCTTGGTTTTGCTTCTGATTTTGCATATGAACGTTAATCATTGCTTTTTGAGCTCGTAACAAGCGCCCAAACTGTACGACAAGCGCCGTCAGGCTGATAAAGAATGCGCCTGCCATCGCATTTAAAAACCCATCCACGTAAAAGCCCTCAACGAGTTCAGCAACCAAAAGAAAAAGAAACGCATTGATTACCCAAAGTCCAAAACCAAACGAGACTACGATAAAAGGGAGCGCTAATTGCATCAATAAAGGCTTCACAAAAATACTACATGCACTGAGTAAAATAACCGCGATGACTAAGGAATATACGTCACGATAACCAATCCCCGGAAAAACAAAGGAGGCAATGAGAATACCCAGCGCAGTTAATACCCAGCGCTCTATGAGTTCCTTTATTTGCATTGTGATAGTTTTTTAATCATCCGCCTTTGCTTGGATTCGTTTCTTAAGATTCTTGAGCTTATCCATTCGCATTGCAGTCGCAAGCTCAGCTCCTAATTTTCCTGGAGTATAAAATGTTTGCGGGTTCTCCATGTATTCCTGTCCAGAAATACATTCGGGGAAATCATGACTATACAAGTAACCCTCCCCGTTACCTAAACTCCGACTCGTTTTATTATGACCATCGCGTAACCAAATAGGCACGGCCTGGCTCGACTCATTTCGCAATGCATGCTTCACGGCTGCCATCGCCTTCGTCGTAGAATTACTCTTTGGAGAAGTAGCAAGGTAAAGAACCGCGTGCGCTAAAGCATACTCACACTCAGGCAAACCTACCTTTTCACAAGCCTCCGAAGCTGCGATCGCAAGTGTTAAGGCATATGAATTTGCAAGT
>CBFHPQ010000083.1:0-1669 GCA_965657865.1 Coraliomargaritaceae bacterium
TATCGAGACGCCCGGCGCAGAACATGCGTTGGCGTTGTAAATCGGGCGGGAGGAGTTCAAAGACGGTTTGCCCTCCGTGGGGATCTGAGTTGGTGCAGAGAAACCCCTTCGGTTTATTCAAGACGAGAGTGACCGAGCGCGGAGCTTCCGTGCGCAAGGGTTTTTTGTTAACGAAGATGTCGTCGGTGGGGAGCCCTTTGTCGCCTAAGTTTGCGATTTTTCCGTTGATGCGCACTCTGCCGTCTTCGATGAAACGCTCCGCTTCACGACGTGAGCACAGCCCCGCGTTGGCGATAATTTTTTGTAGGCGTTGTGGTTCGGGATCGGACATTTATCTACTTCAGTCTAGAAGTAGGTCTGCTGTCAATGTTGCGATGGATGCGATTCGTGCTTGCCCCCACCATTGAATGAAAAATAACTGTAGGGGTCGCAGATTTGCGCAGTACACCTCAGAATAAAATTATATGACAGATACAGCTGAAAAAAAAGTAGCACTTGTAACGGGAGCGGGACGCGGGATTGGTAAAGCAATCGCGGAAGACCTCGCCAAAAAAGGACACCACGTAATTTGCGTGAGTCGTTCCGAAGGTTCGTGCGGAGCAGTGGCGGATGCCATTCAGGCAGAGGGTGGTTCGGCCGAATCGTGCGCGGTGGATGTTTCCGATCGCAGTGCGATTGAAACCGCGAGCGCGGCATTTTTAGAAGCGCATGGGACGATTGATATTTTAGTGAACTGTGCGGGGATCACGCGCGATGGTTTACTCTTCCGCATGTCCGACGCGGATTGGGATGATGTCATCGCTACGAATTTGAGTAGTTGTTTTGCTTGGTGTAAATTCCTTGCGCGTCCTATGACTCGCAAACGTTGGGGGCGCATCATTAATATTTCATCGGTGATTGGTTTGATGGGCAATGCGGGACAGGCGAATTATGCTGCCACGAAGGCGGGGATTCACGGACTCACCAAAAGCCTCGCGAAGGAATTTGCTGCCCGTAATGTAACGGTGAATGCAATCGCTCCTGGGTTTATTGAGACCGACATGACAGCGGAATTAAACGAAGATCAACAGAAAGCAATTGTGGGAATGATTCCTTTGAAGCGCATGGGTCGTCCCGAAGACATTTCTGCTGCGACTTCATTCCTCGCATCGGAGGACGCGGGCTTTATAACGGGTCAAGTTTTTACAGTTGACGGTGGCATGGTCATGTGATGCTGAAATAGGTGTAATATAACAAATCCATAAACTAATTATGTCAGATCAAACTATTGAACAACGCGTAACAGCTATTATCGTCGATCAACTCAACGTTAATGCGGAACAAGTCACTGCTGAAGCATCCTTTTTAGATGACCTTGGTGCGGACTCACTGGACACTGTCGAATTAATCATGGCTTTTGAGGAAGAGTTCAGTGATGAGATCGACGGAGAGATTCCTGAAGAAGACGCTGAGAAACTCATGACCGTGGGCGCAGTGATCAGTTACATCACAGAAAAAGCTGGATAAGCGATTTTATTATTCTTTCTACTGAGCCGCATTTTTATGCGGCTTAGTTTTATAAACCATTCGCGCGAGTGTTGAACCTTCGTGCTTGTTATAAAGCTTAGAATTCTCTTAATTGAATGATCATGGAAAATGAACAGAAAAGAAACCGCGTTGTAATTACAGG
>CBFHPQ010000084.1:0-1563 GCA_965657865.1 Coraliomargaritaceae bacterium
AACCGTATTTTAGCCGGACTTACGGGGCGTATTGTTCGCATCAAAATACTCCGAATCGCTTGGAGGCAGCGAGTCATCCTGCAATTCTCCGCAAGGGAACACTTATCTTTATCGCGCATGAGCTTGATTGGATGTACTTGAAACACGGTGCTCGCTTACACCGTGATCTTTTGAGCAACATTCTTAAGATGGTTTATGAAAGACCTATGGTCAGGGTAGAGCTTCCGAGCGCGGGTCGCTTAAGTCTGCTCCATCAACCCGAAAATAAGCGCTATATCGCGCATCTATTATACGCCCCACCGATTCAAAGAGGAGAGTGTGAAGTGATTGAAGATTTGCCCCCGCTTCATGATGTCGTGCTCAATTTTGATTTACCAGAACCGATCCAAGAGGCTCTGCTGATTCCCGATAATGAGATTCTTCCAATAATTGGTGGGGACTCTAGTAATGAGAAGTCTGTTCATATTCCAAAGTTTTCATGCCACTGTGCAATTGTCCTTAACTATGCGTAAACTACTCACTTGTCTTTTGCTTGTAACGAATTGCTTTGCGAGCGAAAGAATCCATGTGCCCTGGTCGCTAGAGGGTGCAGATGCACGCATACGCGAATATCGAATGGGTGCTGAAACATTTCAAATTGAGCTCCCTAACGGAGAGCCTCTGCCCAAGGGAGTGGTTTGCTCGGTTACACAAGTAAAGCACGCATTTAATTTCGGTGGATCGTTAGCGGCTGACTGGAAAGTCCCTGAAAGAGAGTGGTATCCAAGCTTTAAAGAAAAATTCGCTCGATTGTTTAATTATGCTACAATCGACTTCTACTGGGCAGTGCATGAGAAAAAGCGTGGTCAATGGAAGTACAACAAAGATTCTCGAGAAAAATTAGACTGGGCGAATAGTTTAGGCATGCGTTTGCGAGGACATCCGTTGATGTGGCATGAAGTTTTGCCATTATGGATGACCGACTCTGAAAGATCGGTCGAAGCGATGGATGCGGATATTGCTCGCCATGTAAAAAGGTTACTTGAGGATTTTCCTGAAATCCATGAATGGGATGTATACAATGAGGCACCGGGTATAAAATGGCGTCCCAAAGATGAGGGAATTCGCCGTTGGCATGAAGCGACTGGAGGTGCAGCAAAAGTTAGTGAGCGCATGTTAAAGACAGCTCGTGCAATCCGTCCTGATGCCGATTACATTTTAAACCATTACACCGACTTAGATGTCGAATTTAAGGAACAGATCCAACACTGCCTTGATAATGCGGCTGATTTCGAGGCAATTGGTATCCAGACACACATGCACACTGCAATGGACACCTTAAATGAGGAACGACTGTGGGACGCGCTTGAGAATTATTCACTTTTCGGGAAGCCGATTCACCTCTCGGAGATTAGTATTTTGAGTTGTGAGACCTTCGCTGATTACGACAGTTTTAATACTTGGAAAAACTCAATAGACAGTGCGGTTAAGAATGGAAAAACTCCACCTCTTTTAAAAAGCACGAAAAAATACGAAGCGTATCAAGCAGCATTAGCGCATGATTTTTATACCTTAGCGTTTAGT
>CBFHPQ010000085.1:0-1479 GCA_965657865.1 Coraliomargaritaceae bacterium
CCAATCTTCACCGTGCGATTTTAAGGCTTTTGCGATCGATCGCGCAAGCGTAGGGCCACGATACACCCATCCTGTGTAAAGCTGTACCATCGAGGCTCCCGCGTCCATCTTCTCCCCTGCACTCTCAGGTGAATCCACTCCACCCACTCCCACGATCGGCAAACGTCCTTCAGTCGCGCGATAAATGTAATTGATTACTTTGTTGGAGCGTTGACGAATAAAATCTCCACCACTCCAGCCACCAGTTGTTTCACCCGCGAAATTTTCAGGTCGTGCGATTGTCGTATTACTTGCAATCACGCCATCATATTCCAAATCAAGGAGAACCTCTAAAATACCATCAATCTCAGGAAAACTTAAGTCCGGCGCAATCTTAAGTAACATCGGGTGCGCTGAACGTCCCAGTTTTCGCGCGTGGTTTTGATTCTCATCGCGTAGGGTTGTAAGCAAATCTCGTAAATAATCCGCGCCTTGCAAATCTCGCAAACCAGAGGTGTTTGGGCTACTGATGTTGACCGTAAAATAATCTGCCTGATCCGCGAGTGTGCGAAAACATGCAACGTAATCCTCAACCGCTTTTTCTAATTCAGTCGTCTTTGCTTTCCCAATATTAATTCCGACCGGCATCCCGCGTTTTGATTTTGGATAATACCGAGCCAACCGATCTCGCATCGCAACCGCCCCTTTATTGTTAAATCCCATCCGATTCACAAGCGCATTGGACTCGGGATAACGAAATAATCGTGGCTGTGGGTTACCAGCTTGTCCCTCTGGAGTCACCGTCCCGACTTCGGTATGACCAAACCCCAAAGCCTCGACCGCTCGGGTAAACTCCCCATCTTTATCCATCCCAGCAGCTAGCCCCACACGGTTCTTAAATTTTAATCCAAAGAGCTCAACAGGCTTATCTTCCTTCACCTCCATCGCCAATCGTACCATGCGACACGCCATAGGCACTGACCCCAGAGTCATTAGAGCTTTTCTCCCACGTTCGTGAGCTAGCTCAGGATCCATCTTAAAAAAGACTGGACGTAATAATTTTTCGTAAAGTAATCCCATAGGTAAAATAATCTATGCCATATAAAGATGCAGCCACCTTACCGAATCAGCAACTGTAAACAAGAAAAATGCCTTTTAATAATTTATATACAAAGCGCTTTACAAGGTGGCTAAACGACTCTTAAACGGAAGCTATACGCTTTTTATTTGCTCCTATCATTCGCAATGAAAAATACGTTATTTGATTAAAAAATATGTCACAGTCCTCAACAAAACTCACATGGTGTAAAGCTCGCCTCGGCGAAGATATGAACTGGTGGATTACTGAAATCAGTGATCCCATCCACTGGGACCTCGATGGTCTCGGCGTTATCGATCCACGACAATTTCAATATATTGTAGATTTGCTTGAAGCACTCAGTGACTACGGACTCGAAACCAATCTTGTGGAAGAAGCTTTTTATACCTTCACGATCAGTA